>NZ_SDLS01000001.1:0-669989 GCF_004522315.1 Amycolatopsis sp. CFH S0740
GTCGCCCGGGGTCGGCGCGGCGCACCCGGCGCGGCCCCTCCGGCCGGGCGCGCGGCGGAGCGGCGGGTGGCACGGCGGAGGACGGGGACGCGGGTTCGCCCGGCACTCGCGGCAGCGGGCCGGTGTCGTCGGGGTCCTGGTCGGGGTAGTCGTGCGGTGCCACGGCGGACATCCTGCCCTCCCGGCTCGCGGTTCACCCGTACCGGGTGGGGGAGGAAGCGGGCGTTTCGTTCAGGCGTGCGCAGAACGCAGGTGCACTCGCCGGTAGGCCGAGGGCGGGGTGTCGAAATGGTCCAGGAACGCTTGCCGGAGCGTCTCCGTGGAACCGAAACCGCAGCGACGCGCGATCGCGGCGAGCGGGAGGTCGGTGCCGGACAACAGGCGGGCGGCGTGTTCCGCGCGCACGGTTCGCACGTATTTCCCCGGCGTGGTGCCGAGATGGGCGTCGAACAGCCGGGTCAGCTGGCGGGTGCTGATGCCGGCCTGGTTCGCGAGCGCGTGGGCGCCAAGGTCGTCGGCGAGGTGTTCGGCGACGTACGCGGTGAGGTCGCGGACCTGCCGGTGCTCGGGCGGCGGACCGGCGAGGAACATGCTCACCTGCGCCTGGTTTCCGGGCCGCTGCAGGTACGTGACCAGCGATCGGGCGGTCTCGCGGGCGAGCGTCGGGCCGTGGTCCTCCTCGACGAACGCGAGGGTGAGGTCGAGCCCGCTGGTGACGCCCGCGGAGGTGTAGACGTCGCCGTGCCGCACGAAAAGCGGCACCGGGTCCACGGTCACCGACGGATACTGCTCGGCGAGCCGCGACGCGTGCGACCAGTGCGTGGTGGCGCGCCGGCCGCTCAGCAGCCCGGCGGCGGCGAGCACAGTCGCCCCGGTGCAGACCGACGCCGTGCGCTTGCTCTGCTGCGAAAGCCGTCGCACGTGGGCGAGCAGCCGCTCGTCCTTGGCGGCGGCGAGATGGCCCAGCCCGCCCGCGACGACGAACGTGTCGAGCGGGCCGCGGACCTGGTCGATCCGGACGTGCGGGGCGAGTGTGAGCCCGGACTGGCAGGCGAAGGGGAGCCCGTCGACGGTGGCGAGCCGGACCTCGTAGGGCCGGGCCGCGCCGAGCCGGGTGGCGGCGTCGAAAACGTCGGACACGCAGGCGATGTCGAGCAGTTCGGCGTCGGGGTACCCGAGGATCACGACCTGCCGGGCGGTACTCGGCATGGCCGCACCGTAGCAGCTCGCCCGGCCGGATCAACCAGGTTCGCAGGATTCCGGACACGCGTGTCCCGCGAGGTCCGCGGGCTCGGGAGGGTGGCGGCATGAGCCAGAAAACCTTCGCGTTCGTCGTCTACCCCGGCCTGACGCCGCTCGACCTGGTGGGACCGCTGCAGGTGATCGCCGGCTACGCGGCCGCCGACCCGTCGGTCCGCGTGGCGGTCGTGGGCGAAACGCTGGAACCCACCGCCACCGACACGCCGTTGCGGATCGCGCCGAGCCACACCTTCGGCCAGGTTCCGGACCCGTCGTGGGTGCTGGTCCCCGGCGGCGGTGCGCCGACGCTGCGCGCGCTCGGCGACGAGAAGCTCATCGGTTATCTCCGCCGCGCCGCGGCCTCCGCTGAGCTGATGACCTCCGTGTGCACCGGTTCGCTGCTGCTGGGCCAAGCTGGCCTGCTCGAAGGCCGCGAGGCGACCACGCACTGGACGTTCCTGGAGACCCTGCGCGCGTTCGGCGCCACGCCGGTCCGGCAGCGCTGGGCGGACACCGGTTCGGTGATCACCGCCGCCGGCGTGTCGGCGGGCATCGACCTGGCGTTGCACCTGGTGGAGCGGATGCGCGGAGCGGACACCGCGCGGCTCGTCCAGTTCGGCATCGAATACGACCCGCAGCCGCCGCTCGGCCCGCTCGACTGGTCGCTCGCGCCGCGCGAGCAGATGCGGCCGTTCGTCGACCACTCGGTCCGGGAGGGTCTGGCCGGTCAGCCGGAGCTGCGGGACAAGCTGCTGGCGCAGCAGTGACGTTCCGGTGAATTGCCCCACCCACCTGGGGCAGCACGGTTTGCCCGGGCCCCGCGAACGCGTACCGTTCCGCCAATGGGTGCTCGCGGGGCTGCCGGTCTGACCGTCTTCACCAGCCGGAGGGACGGCGACATCGTGCTGGTCACGGCGGCGGGGGAGATCGACATCGCGTCGGTGGGGCAGTTTCGCTCCGCGCTCTCGGCCGCCTCCGGGGCAGGCGGCAAACTGGTGGTGGACCTGTCGCGGGTCGGCTATCTCAGCTGTGCCGGGCTGCGCGCGCTCGAAGAGACGAGCCGCGCCCGGCCCGCGCTTTCGATCGTGGCGACCGGACCGCTCGTGCTGCGTGCTTTCGCCGTCTCCGGGATCGAGGCCCCGGTGCGCAGCGGCCTGCGCGAGGCGTGCGCCGCGGCGGGGGCGTGAATCCCCGGCCGGAATCTGGGTACCCGTGGGGTGGAACCGAGATCTGCTGAGGTGATCCCAGATGTCCACCAGCACGATGTCCGGCAAGACCGCGGTCTCCGGGGGCGCAGCGGGCCTCGCTGTGCTGGCCGGGCTGTACCTGATCGCCGCGCCGTGGCTGCTGCGCTTCGGCGGGGCGGCCGAACTCGCGGTGAGCAACACGGTCGCCGGGCTGGCGATCGTCGTTTTCGCAGCCATGCGGGCGCGGGATTCCGGCGGGCAGGCGCTGACCTGGGTGCTGCCGGTGCTCGGGGCGTGGGCCGCGGTGTCTCCGTTTCTGCTTCGCTACGGCGACGAGACGCTGCCGTCGACCGGAGCGGTGATCGGCAACGTGATCGCCGGGGTCCTCGTGGCAGCCGGCGGCGCGGCGTTGCTGCTGCGCCGCCGCTGACGTCAGCTGAGCGCGTCGGCGAGCCAGCGGCTCCAGACCGCGGTTTCGGCGGTCTCGTCGACGTCCGGGCGGAACAGGTGATGTCCGACCGCGACCGGCATGCCGAGCAGCGACCGTTCGTGGAACCGGTAGAGGGCGTCCTCGGTGCGGACTCCGGCGTAGTTCGGGGTCGAGTAGTCGAGGACGCCCTCGACCACCTCGTCGCCGACGCTGAACTGGACCGGTTGCCCCGCTGAGGGTTCGGCGGGCAAACCGAGCGCCGCCAGCAGCTTCGGCCAGGCGTCGCGGCTCGCCGACGAGGCCGGGCCGTCCGCGGTCACGTACGTCGCGAAGCGGCCGGGGAAGTGCGCCAGCAGTTCGGCGAGCGTGTGCAGGTACATCTCCCAGCCGACGGCGAAGGACTCGTGGTATTCGTCGTCCCAGCCGTCCTGGACGAACCCGCGGTGCACGAACCGGAGTACGGAAGTGCCGCCTTCGGCCGCTTCCACGAGGAACTCCATCGCGTCGAACGTGCCGTCCTCGGCGGCTTCGCCCCGGTAGGCGAACCTGCGCGGGGGATCCCAGGCGGTGATCTCCGCCTCGGTGCGCATTTCGCCGAGGCTGAACCGGATCCGCTTCGCCGCGGCGTCGACCTCGTGGCGGCCCATGAACCACGAGTCGATGCCCGGCCCGGTCGCGACGGCCTCCCACACGGCCTCGGGCTCCGCGGGCAGCTGAACCTCTTTGCGCACCTCGAACTCGCGTGGCATCTGCGGCGTCCCTCCTCGTGGTCGTCCTGATCACCGTGCCATTGACAACAATACCTGTCAATGCGGTGGCGGTTCCCCTGATCGGTGCCAGACTGCGAAGGGACTCTCATGAAGGGACGCAGAAGCATGGCGACGGTGGCCGACCAGTTGATCGACGTTCTGGTGCAATCCGGGGTGCGCCGGATCTACGGGGTGGTGGGCGACAGCCTCAACCCGGTGGTGGACGCGGTGCGCCGCACCGGGGGCTCGGCGCGCGGCGGGATCGACTGGGTGCACGTGCGCAACGAGGAGGCCGGCGCGTTCGCCGCCGCGGCCGAGGCGCAGCTCACCGGGCGGCTCGCGGTGTGCGCGGGCAGCTGCGGGCCGGGCAACCTGCATCTGCTGCAAGGGGTTTACGACGCGCACCGCTCGGGCGCGCCGGTGCTCGCGCTCGCGTCGCACATTCCCTCCACGCAGATCGGGACCGGGTTCTTCCAGGAGACCCACCCGCAGCAGCTGTTCGCGGAGTGCTCGCACTACTGCGAGATGGTGAGCTCGCCGGAGCAGATGCCGCGGCTTGCGCGGATCGCGGTGCAGAACGCGGTCGGACGTCGCGGTGCCGCGGTGCTGGTGCTGCCTGGGGACGTGTCGCACGAGCCCGCCGCGCACGCCACCGGGGAGTCGGCTTCGCTGGGGAGCCCGCCTGCTGTGGTGCCTGCCGAGGCTGACATCGCTCGGCTCGCCGATCGGATCGATCGGGCCGAGAAGGTGATGATCATGGCGGGTGCTGGTTGTCGCAATGCGCACGACGAGGTGCTCGCGCTCGCGGAGGCGGTCGGGGCTCCTGTGGGGCATTCGTTGCGGGGCAAGGAGTTCGTGCAGTACTCGAATCCGTTCGACGTGGGGATGAGCGGGTTGCTCGGGTACGGGGCCTGTTACGAGGCGATGCACGAGGCTGATCTCGTGTTGCTGCTGGGCACGGACTTCCCGTACGACAACTTCCTGCCGCAGCGGAATACCGTGCAGGTGGATATCGATCCGGCGCGGATGGGGCGTCGGTCGGTGTTGGAGTTCGGGGTGCAGGGGGACGTCGGGGCGACGATCCGGGCGGTGCTGCCTCGGTTGCGCGAGCGCAGTGACCGGTCGTTCCTGCATGCCATGCTGCGCAAGCACGAGCGGGGGCTGCAGCGGGTGGTCGATGCCTACACCAATGAGGTGTCGAAGCACATTCCGTTGCATCCGGAGTATGTCGCCGACGTGCTGGACGAGGAAGCTGCTGAGGATGCGGTGTTCACTGTGGACACTGGGATGTGCAATGTGTGGGCGGCTCGGTACATCACGCCTAATGGGCGGCGGCGGATTCTTGGGTCGTTTGTGCACGGGAGCATGGCTAATGCGTTGCCGCATGCCATTGGGGCGCAGGCTGCTGATCCTGGGCGGCAGGTTGTCGCTATGTGCGGGGATGGTGGGCTGGCGATGTTGATGGGGGAGTTGTTGACGCTCAAGACGCATGCCTTGCCCGTTAAGGCTGTGGTGTTCAACAACTCTTCGCTCGGGATGGTGAAGCTGGAGATGCTCGTGGACGGGTTGCCGGAGTTCGGCACCGACCATGATCAGGTGGATTTCGCGGGGATTGCCCGGGCGGCTGGGTTGTATGCGCGGCGGGTGGAGAAGCCTGGCGAGGTTCGGGACGGGATCCGGGACATTCTGGCGCATGACGGGCCTGCGGTGCTGGATGTGGTTACGGATCCTAATGCGTTGTCTATTCCGCCTAATATTACTGCTGCGCAGGTTAAGGGGTTTGCGTTGGCGGCTAGTAAGACTGTGTTGAGTGGGGGAGTGGGGAAGATGCTGGAGTTGGCTAAGTCTAATTTGCGGAATATTCCTCGGATTTGAGGGGTTGGTGCTGGGCGGCTCGTCGCCTGGCGGCGACATTGCGCGCGGTGGTTGCGTGGGGCACCCCGAAGTTTGATTGTGCTGACGGTCGGTGGGTGCTTGTCAAGGCGGGAAAGATGCCTTGACAAGCACCCACCGACCGCAGGGGAGCTTCGTATCGGGGTGCGGGGGAGGGCTGGGTGCCTCGCTCGTTGGGTGCATCGGCTGCGGTTTAGGGCCGTGAGGGGAACCCTGAGGGAATTGGATTCCCTCAGGGTTCCCCTCACGTACGTGGGTTTGCTTTTTTTATTCGGTTTCTGCCATGGCTTCTGCGAATTGGGCTGCGTACAGGCGGGAGTAGGCGCCGCCTGCGTTGATGAGGGTTTCGTGGTTGCCTTGTTCTACGATGTTGCCGTTTTCCATTACCAGGATTACGTCTGCGTCCCTGATGGTGGAGAGGCGGTGGGCGATCACGAAGCTCGTGCGGCCGGTGCGCAGGGAGTTCATCGCGTGCTGGATCAGGACCTCGGTGCGGGTGTCCACCGAGCTGGTCGCCTCGTCCAGGATGAGGATCGCCGGCTTTGCCAGGAAGGCTCGGGCGACGGTGATCAGCTGCTTTTCGCCTGCGCTGACGGTGCCGCCCTCGTCGTCCAGGACGGTGTCGTAGCCGTCGGGGAGGGTGCGGACGAAGCGGTCCACGTAGGTTGCCTTCGCGGCTTCGATGACCTCTTCGCGGGTCACGTTGTCCGCGCCGTACGCGATGTTTTCCGCGATCGTGCCGCCGAACAGCCAGGCGTCTTGCAGGACCATGCCCGTCTTCGAGCGCAGTTCCTCGCGGTCCATCGCCTTGATGTCGACGCCGTCCAGAGTGATCCGGCCGCCGTCGATTTCGTAGAAGCGCATCAGGAGGTTGACCAGCGTGGTCTTGCCCGCGCCGGTCGGGCCGACGATCGCGACCGTGTGGCCGGGGTCGACCGACAGCGACAGGTCTTCGATCAGCGGCGTGTCCTTCAGGTAGCGGAACGACACGTGCTCGAATTCGACCTGCCCGCGCACGACCTCCGGGCGCTGCGGGTGCTCCGGCTCCGGTTCCTGCTCCTTGGCGTCCAGCAGCGCGAACACCCGCTCGGCCGAGGCGACGCCGGACTGCAGCAGGTTCGCCATGCTCGCGATCTGCGTGACCGGCTGGCTGAACTGGCGCGAGTACTGGATGAACGCCTGCACGTCGCCCAGCGTCAGCGTGCCCGAAGCGACCCGCAGGGCGCCGACGACGGCGACCAGCACGTAGCTCAGGTTGCCGATGAACATCATGCCCGGCTGGATCGTGCCGGAGATGAACGACGCCTTGAAGCTCGCCTCGTACAGCGCCTCGTTCTGCTGCCGGAAGACCTCCTCGGCCTCCTTGCCCCGGCCGAAGACGTGCACCAGCGAGTGGCCCGAGTACATCTCCTCGATGTGCGCGTTGAGCTTCCCGGTCGTCGACCACTGCCGGATGAACTGCGGCTGCGCGCGTTTGCCGATCTTGGCCGCGACGAACACCGACACCGGCACCGTCAGCAGCACGATCGCGCCCAGCAGCGGCGAGATGACGAACATCATCACCAGCACGCCCAGCACAGTGAACAGCGACGTGACGATCTGCGACAGCGTCTGCTGCAGCGACTGCGCCAGGTTGTCGATGTCGTTGGTGACCCGGCTCAGCACCTCGCCGCGCGGCTGGCGGTCGAAGTAGCGCAGCGGCAGCCGCGCGAACTTCTCCTCGATGTCCTGGCGCAGCCGGAACACCGCGCCCTGCACCAGGTTCGTCGTGAGCCGCGCCTGGATGACGCCCAGGAACGACGCGAAGACGTACAGCGCCAGTACGATCATCAGCACCTGGCCGACCGCGGTGAAGTCGACGCCGTGGCCGGGCATCAGGTCGACGCTGGTGAACATGTCGGCCAGGGTGTTCTCCCCGCGCGCCCGCAGGCCCTCGATCACCTGTTCCTTGGTCGCGCCCGCGGGCAGATGCCTGCTGGTCACGCCGGCGAAGATCAGGTCCGTCGCCCGGGCCAGCACCTTCGGGCCGAGCACGGTCAGCGCGACGCCGATCGCGCCGAGCACCAGCACTCCGGTCAGAGCCGCCCGTTGCGGGCGAAGCAGCCGCAGCAATCGCGCTAGCGAGCCTTTGAAGTCGAGGGCTTTCTCCGCGGGCATGCCCGCGGACATCATCCGGCCGGGTCCCGCTGTGGGTTGCGGCCGGGTCTTGTCGCGCGCGACGGCGGCTGGTTCGTCGTCGTCGTGCGCGGTCGCGGTTTTCGTTTCCTCGCTCACGCCGCCTCCTGCTCGGTCAGCTGCGAAAGCACGATTTCCCGATAGGTTTCGTTGGTGTCCATCAGCTCGTGGTGGGTTCCGGTGCCGACGACGCGGCCGTCGTCGAGCACGATGATCCGGTCCGCGCCGCGGATCGTGCTGACCCGCTGCGCGACGATGACGACCGTCGCGTCCTGGGTTTCTTCGGTGAGCGCACGGCGCAGCGCGGCGTCGGTGGCGTAGTCGAGCGCGCTGAACGAATCGTCGAACAGGTAGATCTCCGGCCGGTGCACCAGCATCCGCGCGATCGCGAGCCGCTGCCGCTGCCCGCCCGAGACGTTGGTGCCGCCCTGGGCGATGGGGGAGTCGAGACCCTGTTCCATCCGTTCGACGAAGTCCTTGCCCTGCGCGACTTCCAGCGCGTGCCAGAGCTCCTCGTCCGTCGCGTCCGGATTGCCGTAGCGGAGGTTGCTGGCGACCGTCCCGGCGAACAGGTACGGCTTCTGCGGCACCATGCTGACCACCGACGACAGCACTGTCGGGTCGAGCCGGCGCACGTCGACGCCGTCCACCCGGACCGAGCCCTCGGTGGCGTCCATCAGCCGCGGGATGAGGTTGAGCAGCGTCGTCTTGCCGCTGCCCGTGCTGCCGATGATCGCGGTGGTCTCGCCCGGCCGGGCGAACAGGGAAACGTCGTGCAGCACCGGCTTTTCCGCGCCGGGGTACCGGAATCCGACGCCGGTCAGGTCGAGGTGACCGCGCTCGGCCGCGGCCGCGACCGGCTCGTCCGGCGGGCGCACGCTCGACTCGGTGTCCAGCACCTCGGTGATCCGCTCGGCGCTGACCTCCGCGCGCGGCACCATCATGAACATGAAGGTGGCCATCATGACCGCCATCAGGATCTGCAGCAGATAGGCCAGGAACGCGGTGAGCGCGCCGATCTGCATCGCCCCGCTGTCGACCCGCTGCCCGCCGAACCACAGCACGGCGACGCTCGACACGTTCACCACCAGCATCACGGTGGGGAACATCAGCGCGATCAGCCTGCCGACCCGCAGCGACACGGTGAACAGCTCGTCGTTGGCGCGGCCGAAACGCTCGCGCTCGTGCTTGTCCCGCACGAACGCGCGGATCACCCGGATGCCCATGATCTGCTCGCGCATGACCTGGTTGATCCGGTCGAGGCGCACCTGCATGAGCCGGAACGCCGAGCGCATCCGCATGACGATGAGCCCGATCGCGACGCCCAGCACCGGCACGATGACGACGAGCAGCGACGACAGCGGGACGTCCTGCTGCAGCGCGAGCAGGATGCCGCCGACGCACATGATCGGCGCGGACACCATCAGCGTGAAGGTGAGCGCGGCGAGCAGCTGGATCTGCTGGACGTCGTTGGTGGTGCGGGTGATCAGCGACGGCGTGCCGAATTTCCCGATCTCGCGGGCGGAGAACGCCTGCACCCGGTGGAAGACTCCGGCGCGGATGTCGCGGCCGACGGCCGAGGCGGTGCGGGATCCGTAGTAGACGGCCCCGATCGACCCGGCGATCTGCACCAGCGTGATCAGCAGCATCACGCCGCCGATCTTCACGATGTAGCCGGTGTCGCCTTTGACGAGGCCGCCGTCGATGATGTCGGCGTTGAGCGTGGGCAGGTACAGCGCGGCGATCGTCTGCACCAGTTGCAGCGCGACGACGACCCACAGCGCCGCCCGGTAAGGGCGCAGGTAGCTGCGCAACAGTTTGACCAGCACGGTCGGGTACTCCCCCAAAAAAAGTGAATGGCGTCGGTTCGGGTCTAGCGGGCCGCGGCGGGCGCGGCGAGTGCCGGCATCCCGGCGGCTGCCTCCCGCAGGAGGCCGGTGAAGGCCGATACGAACTCTTCGTCGGAGTAGTCCGAATTGAGCCAGGTTTCGAAGGCGATGCGCGAAGCGTTCTGCACAATGCTCGCCATCAGCCGGGCGTGCAACGGATTTGCGTGCTCGCCCGCCCGCTCGGCGATGGCGTCGGCCAGCACCCGCTCGACGGTGGCGAACGCGCGCAGCATCTCGGCGAACAGCGCGCCGTTCTCCATCAGCGCGCGGACCCGCCGCACTTGCTCGCGTTTCGGGCGGTCGTCCTCGTTGAACCGGGTGATCGAGGCGTTGACGACCGCGTCCCACAGCGGCTCGTCAGCGGGCCTCGCCAGGAGCGCTTCGCGCACGTTCTCCTGCCGTTCGACGATGAACGCGCAGACAGCTTCCTCCTTGCTGGAAAAGTAGTTGTTGAAGGTGCGCGGGGACACGCCCACCTCGTTCGCGATGTCCTCCACCCGCAACTGGTCGACGCCCCGCTCGAGCGCGATCCGGAGCGCGGCTTCGGCAAGCGCCCTCCGCGCGGCTCGTTTCTTGCGCTCGCGCAGGCCCAGGGGTGCGGTGGTGGTCACCGGGTCGAGAGTAGCAGCGAAAGTTGCGCGATGCGAAAAATTATGCGGACCGCGAAAAGTTGCGTTCTCGCAGGGGGTGGGTCGAGGTGCGGGGACGGCGTTCTCGCTGTGCCAGGATGAACACATGTTCGAGGGACTGCGCACGGTCGTGTATCCCGCCGCCGATCTGGCCGCGGCCAAGGAGTGGTGGACGCGGGTGCTCGGGGTGCCGCCGTACTTCGACGAGCCGTTCTACGTCGGGTACAGCGTCCACGGCTACGAGCTGGCCCTCGATCCGAACGGCTGCGCGGAAAACGGCGACGGGCCGGTGACGTACTGGGGAGTGCCGGACGTGGAAGCCGCCGTGGCGAAGCTGATCGGGGAGGGCGCGGCAGAACACTCGGCGGTGACTGATTTCGGCGGCGGGATCCGCACCGCGCTGGTGCGCGCGCCGGACGGGAACCTGGTCGGGGTGATCGAAAACCCGCATTTCCCGGGCACTCCGGCTTGAGAAGAGCGCTGGCCGCGGCCGTCGTGCTGGTGCTGCTCGGCTCGGGACTGGTCGCGGCTCAGTCGTCGGCGCCGACGCCGCGGACGTATCTTCTCGGCGCGCTGAACCTGCTGCGGACGCATGCGATGGACCGGGACCGGGTGGACTGGCCGCGTGCGGAGGCCGAGGCGTTGCGTGCCGCGGAAGGGGCTTCGACCTTCTCCGAGACCTATCCGGCGATTCAGACGGTGATCTCCGAACTGGGCAATCAGCACACGAAACTGCTCAGCCCCGCGCAAGCGAGGGCACCGCTCGCGACGACGATCGCGGTGCCGTCGAGCCGGGTGGAGAACGGCGTCGCGATGCTGACGATTCCCGGCCTCATCGCCGACCCGGCGGGGGAGCGCCGGTACATCCAGGCCGGGGCGGCGGCGCTGCGGGCGGTTGAAGCGCAGGCCTCGTGCGGGTGGATCGTCGATCTCCGCGACGACACCGGCGGCAGCATGTGGCCGATGCTGACCGTGCTGGCCCCGTTGCTGGGGGACGGCGTCGCGGGCTCGTTCGCCGGGCCGGGGTTGGCTCCGCAGTTCTGGTCCGTCCGCGACGGGCGGTCCTGGTCGGGCGAGCACCCGGGCACGGAAGAGGTCAATCCGGTCCGGCTGAGCCGCTCGGCACCGTCGGTCGCGGTGCTGACGTCGCGTGTCACCGCGAGTTCGGGCGAAGCGACGCTGATCGCCTTCCGCGGGCTCGCCCGGGCCGCGACGTTCGGCGGCCCCACCGCGGGATACGCCACCGGCAACGACGTCTTCGACCTGGCAGACGGGGCGAAACTGCTCGTCACGAGCGTGACCGACGTAGACCGGACCGGGCGGGTATACGGGCCGGTCCCGATCGCGCCCGACTTCCCGACGCAGGACCCGGAGACCGCCGCCGGTGAGTGGCTGCGCACGCGTGGCGCCTGTGCGTAGGGGCCCGGACCTGCGCGGACTGTCGGATTCGGACGATCGCGGCTACGGTGGTCACCGAGCGTGAATACGTACCGGCGGACGGCGGAGGTGCGCGGCATGCGGTCGATGTGGAAGGGCTCGGTGTCCTTCGGGCTGGTCAGCATCCCGATCCAGCTGTACGCGGCGACCGAGAACAAGAACGTGTCGCTGCGCCAGGTGCACGTCGCCGACGGCGGGCGGATCCAGTACAAGCGGTTCTGCTCGATCGACGGCGAGGAGGTGCCCTACTCCGACATCGCCAAGGGCTACGAGCTGCCCGACGGCGAGATGGTCGTGATCACCGACGCCGACCTCGCCGAGCTGCCGCTGCCCACCCAGCGTTCGATCGACGTGCTCGAGTTCGTGCCGCTGGAGTCGATCGACCCGATCCGGTTCGACCGCACCTACTATCTGGAGCCGCAGAAGAACGCGGTGAAGCCGTACGTCGTGCTGCGCGACGCGCTGCAGAAGGCGAGCCACGTGGCGATCGCGAAGGTCGCCGTGCGCCAGCGGGAGAGCCTGGCGCTGCTGCGCGTCGTGGACGACGTGCTCGTGATGACCACGATGCTGTGGGCCGACGAGGTCCGGGTTCCGGATTTCCCGTTCCTGCACGAGGATCCGCCGCAGGTCCGCCCGCAGGAGGTGACGATGGCGGGGTCGCTGATCGACTCGCTGTCGGAGCCGGTGTTCGAACCGGAGAAGTACTCGGACTCCTACCGCGAAGCGCTCGAGGCGATGATCGAGGCGAAGGCGGGCGGCGGCGAGACGGTCGGCGCGCCGAAGCAGGGGGAGAAGGCCGAGGTCGTCGACCTGATGGCGGCGCTGGAGGCGAGCGTGTCGGCGGCGAAGAAGACCCGCGGGCCCGCCAAGGAGACGAAGAAGGCGGCCGGCGACGGCAAGGCGGCGGCGAAGAAACCGGCGTCGCGGGCCCGGCGGCCGAAGAGCGCCTGAGTCCGCCGCCGGATGTTCCGTGCCGCGGAACAGTGAAATTTCACTGCTGCCGTCCGGAAAATGCCGATCGTCACGCCGGGTGAGCGACTGCGGCGGACTTCACCGGACCGGGGCGCCGACACGCCGCCGGGTATCCTGCGACGGCGAGATTTCCAGTGGTACCAAGGAGGAGTCCGGCCCCGGAGCAACGGGGCCGGGGACCCGAATACCTGAGCGGAAGGCGGCTGAGCATGGAGTGCGCGTTCTGCACGAGCGGCATCGACCACTGTCACGGCACCCTGGTGGTCCACCCGGACCGCGGGTTCAGCGAGTGCACCGATCCGTCCTGCCTCGACCTGGACCGGGTCCGGCACGGCCTGATCATCGACTGTCACACCCTCGACGCGGGGTGCGCCTGCACCGGAGCGGAGAAATCCCTGCTGCGGCAGGCTTCCTGACCGTCGCCGGGGCCCCGGCCGCCACGCTGCGCGGCCGGGGCGGCTTTACCCGATCGGGTAGCTTGCCGTGTACAAGCTGCTTGGCGATGTGCTAACACTACCGGGGGTCCTTCGGCTCTCCCTCCCCCTCGGAGCCGGAGGACCCCTTTTTCCCCGGCGAGGCCGGCGGCGCGGTCAGTAGCGGTAATGGTCCAGTTTGTACGGTCCGTCCACGTCGACGCCGATGTACTCCGCCTGTTCCTTGCTCAGCTTGGTCAGCCGGACGCCGAGCGCGTCCAGGTGCAGCCGCGCGACCTTCTCGTCCAGGTGCTTCGGCAGCCGGTACACGTCGTTCGCGTACTCGCCGGGCTTGGCGAACAGTTCGATCTGCGCGAGCACCTGGTTCGCGAACGACGCGGACATCACGAACGACGGGTGCCCGGTCGCGTTGCCGAGGTTCATCAGCCTGCCCTCGGACAGCACGATGATCGCGTGCCCGTCCGGGAACCGCCACGTGTGCACCTGCGGTTTGACCTCGGTCTTGACGATGCCCGGGACCTTCGCCAGCCCGGCCATGTCGATCTCGTTGTCGAAGTGGCCGACGTTCGCCACGATCGCCTGGTGCTTCATCCGCCCCATCTGCGCGGCGGAGATGATCCCGAAGTTGCCGGTGGTGGTGAGGAAAATGTCGGCGCGCTCCACGACGTCGTCGAGTTCGACCACGTCGAGCCCGTCCATCGCGGCCTGCAGCGCGCAGATCGGGTCGATCTCGGTCACCACGACGCGCGCGCCCTGTCCGCGCAGCGCCTCCGCCGCGCCCTTGCCGACGTCGCCGTACCCGCACACGACGGCGTACTTCCCGCCGATCATCACGTCCGTGCCGCGGTTGAGGCCGTCCGGGAGCGAATGGCGGATTCCGTACCTGTTGTCGAACTTCGACTTCGTGACCGAGTCGTTGACGTTCATCGCCGGGAACAGCAGTTCGCCGGTAGCCGCGAGCTGGTACAGCCGGTTCACGCCCGCCGTGGTCTCCTCGGTGACCCCGCGCATCGCGCCGGCGATCCGGGTGAACCGCTGCGGGTCCTCGGCGAGGCTGGCCGCGAGGGTGCGCAGCAGGATCCGGTAGTCCTCTGGGTCGTCCTCGTGCGCGGCGGGCACCGCGCCGGCCTTCTCGAACTCGGCTCCCTTGTGGACGAGCAGGGTCGCGTCGCCGCCGTCGTCCAGGATCATGTTCGGCAGTTCGCCGCCGGGAAAACGGAAAAGCTGATCGGTGCACCACCAGTATTCGTCGAGGGTCTCGCCCTTCCACGCGAATACCGCGGTGCCCTCGGGACGCTCCGGCGTGCCGTTCGGCCCGACGACGACCGCCGCGGCCGCCTCGTCCTGGGTGGAGAAGATGTTGCAGGACACCCAGCGCACCTCGGCGCCGAGCGCGACGAGCGTTTCGATCAGCACCGCGGTCTGCACGGTCATGTGCAGCGAGCCCGCGATGCGCGCGCCCTTGAGCGGCTGGGAGTCCGCGAACTCGCGGCGCAGCGCCATCAGGCCGGGCATTTCGTGCTCGGCGAGGTCGAGCTGGATGCGTCCGGCCGCGGCGAGCGACAGGTCGGCGACCGCGAACTCCAAGGCGTCGACGGTACGCAGGGTGGGCGACATTTTTCCGTTCCTTTCAGGGGTTTTCGGGCATGACGGAGCACGGGCACCGTGCCGGTGCTCGGAAAACGGAGGCGCGCGCGGTGCGGATCAGGCCAGAATGGCGGGCATGGCAGAGCGCGCGTTGAGTTTTGGGGCAGTGGCGGAGGCGTACGAGCGGTACCGCCCGGGATATCCCGCCGAGTTAGCCGAAAAGGTGCTGGACTACGCGGGTGCGCCGGTCTCCGACGCCCTCGAAATCGGGGCGGGCACAGGGAAAGCGACCCGGTTGTTCGCGGGACGGGGGATCGCGGTCACCGCGACCGATCCGGATCCGGCGATGCTCGCCGAACTGCGCAAGCACCTGCCCGCCGACGTCGAGACCCGCCGCGGCGCGCTGGAGGACTTGCGGCCGGATCGGCAGTACGGGCTGGTGTACTCGGCCGCGGCGCTGCACTGGACGGACCCGGCCGGGCGGTGGCCGCGCATCGCCGCCCTGCTCGCGCCGGGCGGGGTGTTCGCGTCGATCGGCGGGCCGATCGGGCCGGCGGATCCCGTTGTGCGGAAAGCGGTCGACGACGCTCAGGCCCCGTTCCTGGAGAGCGCTGAGGTCCGGTCGCCGGACGGCACGCCGCCGGAGAACGCACTGCAGTGGCCGGGCACGGAACTCGAGCAGTCCGAGTTGTTCGCCGACGTCCGGCAGGTCGTCGTCCAGGAACGGATGACGGTGAGCGCGGACGAGCTGATCGGTCTGTTCTCCACGGTTTCGGCGTACCTGGTGCTGCCGATTTCGGTGCGGGAGCAGGTTTTCTCGCGGATCCGGCAGGTCTTGCCGGAGACGGTCGACCTGGTCGCCGACCACACGGCCCACCTCGCGCGACGGCGCTGAGGCGGCCGGGACACCCAGTGGCACGCGACACCTCCTGAACCAGGAGGCGCCCTTCTCTCGAAGTCCCGCGGGCCGAGCGTGGCGGGGGAAACCCCGTCGCAGCGCCTCTCGGCCCGGAGCCGCGCCCCGGCGGGCGCGTCGGTTCCACCTTGGCAAGCCCGGTCGGGACCTGTCAAGCGCGCGGGAATTCGGCGCGGACGCCGAGCAGCCGCACCGGTTTGCCGAAAGCGAAGCGGCCCAACAGGTCTTGCGCCGCCGCGGCGAGCACCGCCGGATCCGACGACGGTGCGGGCAGCGTCACGCTGTGGGTGTGGGTGAGGAACGGCGCGAACCGCACCTTGACCGCGACGCGCGCCGCCGGACGTCCCTCGTTGGCGACGTCCTGTGCGACGCGTCCGGCCAGGGTCGCGGTCTCCCTGGCGATGGCGTCCGGGTCGGTGAGGTCTTGCTGGAATGTCGTTTCCCTGCTTCGGGAACGCGCGACGTACGGGGTCGCGCTCACCTCGGCGTCGCCGATGCCGCCGGCCAGCAGCCGGTACCACGGACCCAGCTTCGGACCGAACCGCGCGGCGAGCGCGTCCGGGTCGGCGGCGGCGAGGGCGAGCACGGTGGAATACCCGGCTTCGGCGAGTTTCTTCGCGGTTTTCCGGCCGATTCCCCATAACGCGTCGGTGGGCCGTTCCGCCATGACGTCCCACCAGTTTTCCTGGGTGAGCCGGTAAATTCCGGCCGGTTTCGCGAACCCGGTTGCGAGTTTGGCGCGGAGTTTGTTGTCGCCGATTCCGACCGACGACGAAAGCCCGGTTTCCTCCTCTATGCCGCGCCGGATTTCGGCGGCGAGCGCTTCGGGATCGTCGGCGGTCGCGCCGAGGAAGGCCTCGTCCCAGCCGAGCACCTCGACGACCACCGGGAACTCCCGCAGCCGGGCCATGACGCGGTCGGAGACCTCCTGGTACGCCGGGGCGTCGACGGGGAGCAGGACGGCGTCCGGGCAGCGTTTGACGGCCAGCCGCAGCGGCATGCCGGAATCGACGCCGAACTCGCGCGCCTCGTACGACGCGGTCGCCACGACGGCGCGCTCGGCCGGATCGCCGTTCCCGCCGACGATCACCGGCCGCCCGCGCAGCTCCGGCCGCCGCGCGACCTCGACGGCGGCGATGAACTGGTCGAGGTCGACGTGCAGCACCCAATCGGACACTGGACCAGTGTGCGGTGCGCGGGCCCGGCGGCGCATCCGGAAAAGTGCGTGAGCGCCACCCTCATTGACTCTGATTGCCCATGCCAGGAACTTACAGTAAGCGGCGTGGCCTCAGTCCCGCTCGCCGTCCACAAGAGACGCCACCGCCGCCGAAATGTCCGATTTACCCTCATCTGCCCGTGTCTTGCGGGCCGTGAGGGCCACCCTGAGGGAATCTGATTCCCTCAGGGTGGCCCTCACGACGGCCCGCACGTCCCGCGTCTCAGGCCAGGCGAGACCTTCGACCTGGGCGGACACGGCTCGAACGCACCTACAGCGCCGCCTTAAGCTCCTGGCATGGGGAATCAGATTTCCTGAGGGTTCCCCTCACGGACTTCTGGCGTCGCGCACCAGGGCGATGGGGCAGGGTTGCGCGCTTACCCGCGGCAGCGCGCGACGTGCGCCGCGACCCCGCCCGCCGCGGCGAAGAGGGCACAGACGGTCAGCGCCGGGCTCGACGCGGCGATCCCGGCGACCAGGAGACCGCACGCGGCGACGTCCAGCAGGATCGCGAACGCGGTCAGCAGCGCGGCTGAGCGGGCCGGTTTGCCGCGGCGCAGGGCGGCGGCCAGCTCCGGGTCGCTGGTTTCGAACCAGCGCTCGATCTTGTCCAGCTCGACGCGTTCGTGGTGACTGAGCATGGAGTCTCCTTCGGCGGCCCGCGTGCCGTCCCGGAGGAAGTACCCGCCCCGTGCCCTGGTGAACCGCGTCACCCTCGATTCACCCGACTGCCCGAACTCCGCGCGGAATCCGGCGGTTCCGGTCACGGTGCGCGGTCGGCCGGACCGTCCACAAAGGTCACGGAGCGCAAGCGGGCTCCGGTCCGGTGTAGCCCTCCCGTGACGAATCGTCGATGCCGACCTCGCACGGGATCGACGGGTCCACGCGGTTGCCTTCGACGTGGGCTCCGGTGGAGTGGATGGCCAAGCCGATCGCGTGGTCCGGGCCCGCCGCGAAGGTGTTGCCGGTGATGGTGGCCTGCTGGACGTCCTCGAACATCAGCGTCTGCGACGCCACGAGCGTTTCGCAGAAATTGTCCTTGATCAGGAAATCCGTGGTGTGGCCTTTTCCGTCGCCTTCGCCGTCGTTCGGGCCTTCCGCCATCAGGCACATGTTGTCGATTTTCTCGCAGCGGTTTCCTTCGATCTGGACGTGATTGCTCGGCGGGCTGTCGCTGGAGAAGGTCTGCATGCAGTCGGCGTGCGCGCCGTCGCGGTTCGAGGTCTGGCTGATCGTGTTGTGCTCGATGGCGATGTAGTCGCCGAAGAACCGGATGCCGTCGCCGTCTCCGCCTTGCGGGGCGGTGATTCTGGTGTTCTTCAGCGTCACGTGATTGCCGCGGATTTCGACGCCGGGCGCGGACGGTCTTTCGAGGGTGAATCCGTCGACGACGACCCAGTCGGCGTCGACGTCGATGCCGGGGACGGACCTTCCGCCGCCGGAATAGACGCGCGGGTGGTCCGGTGTGCCGCCCGCGGTGATGTGCAGCCGGGAACCGGCGTGCGCGGACGGGGCGAAAGCCGCGGCCAGCACCGCGGTGACGGCCAGGACGAGGGTGCGCATGGGTCTCCTCTTCTTCGCTCGGACGGGGGACGCGGCGAAGATAGGGCCGGGCGGCGGGAGGGGTCCCCGGGCCGCTTCCGGCGAACGCGCGTGATGCAGTATCGTTACTGCGAGTTACCTCACAGGGGTCGGACCACGCCGAGGGGAGCGTCGGTGCACGGGGACCAGCTCATCGCGGACCGGTACCGGCTGCTGGAGCGCGTCGGCAGCGGCGGCATGGGCGTCGTCTGGCGGGCGCGCGACGACCGGCTCGGCCGGGAGGTGGCGCTCAAGCAGGCGCGGCTGTCCGACGTGGTGAGCGGGCGGACGCTGCGCCGCGAGGCCCGGCTGGCGGCCGGGGTGCTGCACCCGAACGTGGTCACCTTCTTCGACGTCGCCGCCGACGGGGACGAGCTGTGGCTGGTGATGGAGTACGTCCCGGCGCGCAGCCTCGCGGAAATCCTCGCCGCGGAAGGAAGACTGCCCGCGCGCACGGTCGCCGAGATCGGCGTGCAGATCGCGGCGGCGCTCGGCGCGGTGCACGCGCACGGCATCGTGCACCGCGACGTCAAGCCGGGCAACGTCCTGATCGCCGCCGACGGCCGCGCGAAGCTCACCGATTTCGGCATCTCCCGTTCGGTCCGCACGGACGAGACGGTCACCGATTCGCCGCTCATCGGCGGCACGCCGGACTACCTCGCCCCGGAGGTTGCGCAAGGGCATCCGCCCACCGCGGCCTCGGACATTTTTTCCTTGGGGGCAACGCTTTTCGCCGCCGTCGAGGGCGCGCCGCCGTTCTCCGGCGGCAACGAGTACGCCACCATCCGCCGGGTCGCCGAGGGCGCGGTCCCGCGGGCGCGGCACGCGGACGGTCTAGCGCCGGCGCTGGAACTGCTGATGCGACGCGACCCTGCCGAACGCCCGACCGCGGTGTCGGCGGGGGAACTGCTCGCGGAAGGAATCGACGCGCTGCCGGTCGACGTGCCGAAACGGCGGCGCACCCGGCGCGGGCTGCTGCTCGCCGGAGTGGCGGCCGCGGCGGTCGCGGTCGTGGTCGCCACGTATTTCGTGACGCGCCCGGCCAAGACCGAGGCGACTCCGCCGGCGGCGCAGCCGAAGCTCGGAATCGGTCCCGACCCGCGGGCCGCCGACCCGTGCCGGCTGGTCGATCCCGCCCCGCTCAAGCCGTTCGGCGATCCGGAAGTGGTTCCCGACTACGGGAACTTCAACCGCTGCGACGTGCTCCTGCATCACGGCGACCGCGAAGCGGACGTCCTGGTGGAGCTGGAGGACCCGCCCGGTTCCGCGATCGAGGGCGCGCAGTCGAAGTCCGGTCCGTTCGCGGTTTTCGCCGCGTCGTCGCCGGACCAATGCGAGCGGACGATCCAGCTGCAGGACCGGTTCGCGGTGAAGGTGACAGCCAAGCAGAACGACGGGTACAACCTCGACCTCTGCCGGGCCGCCGACACCGCGGTCGCTTCGGCGACGAAAGCCATGGCCGCGGCTGGGGTTCCGGCGCGCGCGACGGCGTTCCCGGCGGGTTCGCTGGCGTACGTGGACGCGTGCTCGCTGCTGGACTCGATCGGGATCTCCGCCACGGCCGGGGTCGCCGCCCCGGTCCGGATCGAGCGCGGCTTCGGCGGCTGGTGGTGCGACTGGAAGAGCCCGGCGAGCGACCGTTCGGTCACCGTCATGTTCGACCGGGACCAGCCGCCGGACAGCACGACCGGCCAGCTCGTGCAGGTCGGCGGGCACGACGCGTATCTCAAGACCGACGAGTTCGCCGAGAACACCTGCCAGGCGGTCCTCGTCTACCGTTCCTACACCGACGCGCACGGGGACCAGAGGGTGGAACGCCTTCGGGTCGTGGTGCACGGAAAACCGCCCTCGGAGCGGCTGTGCGCGCCAGTGTCCACATTGGCCGGTTCGCTGGCCGGAAAGCTGCCGAAGACATGACCGCGTTTCCCGGCGGCCCGCCGGAAGAGCTGGGCCCGGACCACGGCAGCCTCGCGCACGGCGTCCCGCCCTCGCCGCCGGGCACGATCTTCGCGCTCGCGGTGACCGGCGGCGTGCGGATGCCGCCGCGCGACGGCAGGCAGGTCCTGTTCGGGCGCAACCGCGACGACGTGCACGTGTGCGTCGGCGAGGACGACCGGAAGGTCAGCCGGCAGCAGGGCTTCCTGGTGCGCCGCCGGGATTCCTGGTGGATCCACAACACCGGGAAGCTGCCGATCCGGCTGCCCGGTTCGCGGCTGCTGTTCCCCGAGGAGGAACCGGTGCCGCTGGCCGAGGGCTACACCGCGGCGTTCGTGCGCGGTTCGGCCGGGCGCGAGCACCTGCTGGAGGTGTACGTCGCGGGCGCGGACGGCCGCCGTCCGGATTCGCGGCCGCAGGACGTCACCGAACCGCCGCGGATGTGGCGGCTGACGCCGGACGAACGGCTCGTTCTCGTCTCGCTCGCGCAGCGGTATCTGCTGCAGGACCAGTACCCGCAGCCGCTCGCGTGGCGGCAGGTCGCGGCGCAGCTGTCCGAGCTGAAACCGGAGGGGCGCTGGAGCGGCAAGCGCGTCGAGCATCTCGTCGGCGCCGTGCGCGCCCGGCTGGCCCGCGCCGGGGTGGCCGGGCTGACCAGGGAAGAGGTCGGCGAACCGGTCGGGAACGCGCTCAACGACAACCTCATCAAGGAACTCCTGCTGTCGACCTCGCTGGTCCCGCCGGACCTGGCTTTGCTCGAACCCGGCGATGATCCGGGAGGGGTCCCGGCCCCGCCTGCTTGACTCGCGGTGCGCGGCGGATCCGGCCCCGCGCCCCCGGCGGGCCGTCGCGGCCGACCGGGGTCCGGCAGCGGCTCCGCAGGGGGTGTCCGTGGCAGGGGAGGCGATGCGGACGCTGCCCGCGGGACACCCGAGCCTCGCGCTCGGGTTCGCGTCGCCGCCGGGCACGCTGGTGGTGCTGGGACGCGCGGGGGGAGTCCTGGTGCCGCCGGCGGCGCGGGGGCCGGTCACGTTCGGGCGGAACACCGCCGAGGTGACGGTGCCGCTCGGCGAGGACGACCGCCGGGTCAGCCGCCGCCACGGCGTGCTGGAGCGGCACGCGGGCCGGTGGTGGGTGCGGGCGACCGGCAAGGTGCCGCTGCGGCTGCCGCGGTCGCGGCTGGTGTTCGCCGGGGCCGCGCCGGTTCCGCTGCCGCCCGGCTATCTCCCGGTGTACGCGCGCGGTTCGGGGGACCGCGAGCACGTGCTGGAGATCCGGATCGCCGACGGGACGCCGTCGCCGGTCCCGGCCGGGCGGCTGCGGCCGGACGAACGGCTCGTGCTCGCGATGGTGGCGCGCGGGTTCCTGCGGCGGGAGGAACGGCCGCGCCCGGTGCCGGTCCCGCTGGCCGCGAGCCGGTTGTCCGCGCTGGATCCGGACGGCGGATGGACCTCGGAAACAGTGGCGGGGGTGCTGGATTCGGTGCGGTTCCGGTTCCGGCCGGGCTCGCCGGACGAGGATCTGGTGGCGGCGCTCGTTTCGGCCGCGGTGCTGGTGCCGCCGGACCTGGCGTTGCTGTCGCCCGAGCTGCCGCCGGTGGGGGAGGAAGGGTGGATGCCGTCCACGTGGGGGAGTTAGCCGGTCGTCCGGCCCGGCGGAGCGGAGTACGCTTGCCGCGGCCGCGATCCCGGTGCGGCCCAGATGGGCGATCGGGCGCCGGACACCGGGAGTTTCCGCCGCCCGCGCCCGTACCAGGCGATGTCGCTCCCGGATGGGCGGGGGAGCCGCAGAGGTCCGTGAGGGGAACCCTCACGGAATCAGATTCCGTGAGGGTTCCCCTCACGGACAGCTCGGTCGGGGTGCGGGCGGGGCAGGTTCGCGGGGGCGATGCCTGCGAAGCGATGCGGATCATCGGCCGTCGGCGCTGCCCTCGCCGCTGAGAAACCTCATCGGGCGGAAGCCAGCCATCCGGGGAACGAGCCGTGCGGGATCGGCGGCGAACAATTCCCGGCGTCCGGCCATGCCCGCGAGCCGACGTGACCTTGGCCGCAGTCCGGGACCGCGTTTCTGTCGGTGGTTCTGAGTAGGGTCGGAGTCACCGAGGGGAGAGGAGTTGCCCGATGACGACAGTCCCGCAGGTGCGCACGCGAGTACGGATCCCGTTGCGGTTCGGCGAAGGGCCCGCGGTCGAGTCCGAGGCGGTCACGTTCACCGGGCTGTCCGACGGGCTCGAGCATCTTGCCTTCGTGCTGGGGAAACCCGGTCCGGTGCCGTTGGTGCGGCTGCATTCGGAATGCCTCACCGGCGACGTCTTCGGATCCGCGCGCTGCGATTGCGGCCCGCAGCTGGCGGAGTCGGTCGCGCGGATTTCCGAGGCGGGCGGGTACCTGCTCTACTTGCGCCAGGAGGGTCGCGGGATCGGGCTGTACAACAAGCTCGACGCGTACGCGCTGCAGGATTCGGGACTGGACACCTACGCGGCGAATTCCGCGCTCGGCCTGCCGGAAGACGCCCGCGACTACACCGCGGCCGCGCAAATGCTCAGCCTGTTCGGCGTTCAGCAGCTCGATCTGCTGTCGAACAACCCGGACAAGGCGGCTCAGCTGGCGCGCCACGGCATCGACGTGCGAGAACGGGTCCGCACCGGGGTTTTCGCGAACGAGAACAACGTCCGGTACCTGCGCGCGAAAGCCGAGCAGACCGGGCACACGCTCGCGTTGCCGTTCGAGGACTGGCCGGCTAGTTCGGCGGTGTGAGGGCGGAGATCCGGGTGAGGCCGGCGTCGCCGCGTCGCCAGTCGAGGGTGCGGAGGGCCAGGTAGCGCACTGGCTGGGCGAGCGCGACGGAGGCGGTGCGTTTTCGGTCCGGGCGGGCAGCTTCGGCGTAGGCGAGGCCGTCGGTGCTGGTCTCGACCACGGTGGCAGGCACCCGTCCCGCGGTCCAGGCGAGTTCGACGGTCGCGATCTGCAGCGGTGCGGCTAGGTCCACCACCATCCGGCCGCCAGAGCCGGGTTGCCAGGCTGTCGCCGGGTTGTCGTCGACAGCGGCGTCTGGGCTGGTCATCCCGGGCGGCAGCGGTTCGGCGGGGAAGGTCACGGCCCCGAGCGCGCGGTCGTTCAGCGGGTACGGCCGGATCTCGGCGAAGACGACCGGCACGGTGCGGCGCGGCGGCAGCGTGACGGTGCGCGGACGGCCGCCGGTCGGGGTCACGGTCATCACCGCCGGGAGCAGCCCGGGCGGCGCGGTCAGGTCGACTCGGCTGGCGTCGTGCACTACCGCGGTCAGGCCGGGCGGGACGGCGCTGCCGGACCTGCCGCGCACGGTGAATCGGGGCGGTTCGATCCGGCCTTCGGCGGGAGCCAGTTCGTAGCTGAACGAACTGCCGGACGCGGTGACCTTTTGCGTGCCGCGGTAGAGGAGCAGGGCGGTGCGATCCTGGGGCAGGGAAGCGGTTCCGGTCGCGGCGCGGGCGGAAAGGTTGGCCAGCACCAGGAAATCGTCCGTGACGCTCGCGTGGACTCCGGAGGCGGTGGCGCGAGCGCGGCGGGCGAGCTTCGGCAGGTCCGCGCGGCCGGGGTACAGCTCGGCCAGCAGCGGCGCGGGCGCACCGGCGGACAGCGTGACGTGGTCGTTTGTGACAGTGAGCGGATTCGGGCTGGTGACGACGATTCCGGCCCGGCCGTCGATGTCGAGCCAGCCGCCGGTGCTGTGCAGTGCGGGCTTCGGATAGGTCGCGACAGGCGTCCAGGCGACGCCGTCGGGCGATGTTTCGATCCGGTACTTCCGCCCGGCTGCGGCCTCCCAGCTCAGCCGGACCCGGTCAACCCGTTGTGCCGCACCGAGATCGACGGCAAGCCAGCTGTCCGCGCGTGGACGGTCCGATGTAGACACTGCCCATCGCGTAGCCGAATTGCCGTCGGTGGCGTACTTGGCCTCCTTGCCGGGCGCGGCCGACGACGCGGACGGGGTTCCGGCCAGGGCGAGATCAGGGCCGTCGCCGTCGTGGACTTCGAATGACCAAAGCGAATAGCCGTACTGCGGATCCGGCTGCACGCCGAGCATCCGCACATGCCGCGCCGTCACTGGCGGGAAGGTCAGGTCGTCGGCGCGCGCGCCGGTCGGCCCGGACTGTGCGGGGAGCGTCACCGAGCCCTCGGCGGCGGTGTAGGTGCGGTCGCCGTCGAGGCCGGGAACGCCTGGCATGGCTAGGTTGTAGACGTTGAGCACGCCTTCGTCCGACACGACGCCGGTGCTGGCGTAGACCGCGGCGCCGGTGGGGAGGGTGGCGAGTGCGGCGTACCCGGTGTCGAACCGCAGCACGCCGAGAGTGCCGTCGAATCCGTCGCGGACCTTGCGGTATGTCGTGGCGTGGCGTTCGCGCACAGCGATGTTCGTGGCGGGCAGCAGCATCGGGTTGGCGCCGCCGAGAACGAACAGCCAGTCGTCGTGGTTCGGCTGCCAGGCGAATTTCACGAAGCCGGGTTTGGTGACGGTCGCGGCCCATGCGGCGGGGGAGCGCTGCGCCAGGAGACCCGGCCCGGTCCCGAAATCGGCGGCGCGAGCGGCGTGGGCGTCGAATTCGTCCTTGCGTACCGCGTTGACCGGGCCGCCGTGCCCGGCGCGCCATTCGTGCAGCAGGTAGCTGATGGCGAGTTCGGCGCGGGCCTCCGGTTCGTACTTGGGTTCGCCGGAGAACTTCGTGATCCGGTCGACCGGCGGGTACGCCTGGTACGGCTCCAGCCGCGCGGCCAGCTGGGCCTCGGCGTAGGCGGCGTGCCGGTCGCCGAGGACCTGCGCGCGGAAAGCCAGCGGGATGACGTCCCGGCCGTAGAGGTGTTCGCGGTCGGCGACCATCGGCATCAGCGGTTCGCCCGCGTCGCTGGTCATCAGGAGCATGGTGCGCCACAGCAGTTCGCCGTTCGGCTGCGCGGTGAGCACCTCGGGCAGCGGGACTCCGGCAGTGAGGAAGTGCATCGCGTTGCGGCCGGACGTGCGCCAGAGTTCTTCCTGGTAGTGCGGGCCGAACGAGCCGTGGTTCTCGACGAGGAACGTGTCGTACAGGTTGGTCGCGGTGTTGGCGCTGACCGGCTTTCCGTCGACGAGCCGGGGGTTCGCCAGATCCGCCGCGGGCAGGCCGCCTTCGTTGCGGCTCCAAGAACCGAAAGCCGCGCGCCATTCGGGGGCGCGCGGATCGTCCGGCGCCCAGGCGAGCGCGGGGGCGAGCGACTGCGCGTAGACGCCCATCTCTTCCAGCTTGGTGTCGCCGACGTAGCCGCCGCGCAGGCCGTTGGGCGTCCAGTCGCCGGAGGCGGGGTCGTTGCCGGTGCCGAGGCCGGCCGTGTAGGCGGCCTGTTCGGTGGCGATGCGCTCGACGTTCCGTTGCGTCGCCGCGTCGAGCTCTGTCCACAAGAGACGCGCGGCGAGCTGGAAGTAGGACTGGAAGGTGGTGTCGAAGAACAGTTTCCGGCCCCACTCGGTGCCGCCGGTGAGCCGGTTCGACGCGGCGAAGTGCTTGATGGTGGCGAGGGTGTGCGCGCGGAGAGTTTCGCGGTCGACTCCGGCGACGGCCGGGTCGTAGCCGTCGCGGGTCAGCAGGAGCGCGTTGCCGAGGACGACCGCGAAGGTGAAGTCGCGAGCCGGGTAGATCCCGGCGGCGCGGTCGAACTGCTGCTCGGCCCAGCGGGTGTGCCGGAGCAGGACCCGCAGGTAGGTCGCGGCGACGGGATCCGGAGCGGGCCGGGACGCCGCTCGCGCTGTTCCCGAGGCCAGGAGGACCACGGCTCCGGCGCCCGCGAAACCGAGCGCCTGCCGCCGGGTGAACCCGTCCATCCCGCGTCCTCCCGAACCGTTGACAACCTTGTCAGCGCGGATTCTCTGCGGCGGCCGGGCGACCGGGCAACCCTCCCGGCCGATCCCGTCCGGTTTCGGACAATGTCGTATAACGCCCTATACGTTGCGCCGATGCGCTTCGGCCCGGCTGGCGGGTGCCTGGGGACGGCATGTTGAGATGACAACGTGATCACTGGCCCCGGCGGATTCCTGCTCCTCGTGCTGGCCGGGCTCGGGGCCGGGCTGACCGGCGCGACCGCGGGCCTGGCGTCGCTGGTGTCGTATCCGGCGCTGCTCGCCGCCGGACTGCCGCCGGTCGTCGCCAACATGACCAACACCGTCGCGATGCTGGGCACGACTGCCGGTGCGGCGGTCGGTGCGCGCCCGGAGCTGAAGGGGCAAGGCCGACGGTTGCTGCCGTTGTGCCTGATCACCACGGCAGGCGGGGCGTGCGGCGGGCTGGTGCTGCTGGTCAGCTCGCCGGACGCGTTCACCGTCGTCGTGCCGTGGCTGATCGGCGGCGCGTCGGTCATGCTGATGGCCGGTCCGCGGCTGCGACGCATGGCCGAGCACAGCGAGCACCGGGGAATCGGCCCGCTCACCGGGATCGCCGCGTTCCTGGTCGGGGTGTACGGCGGGTATTTCGGGGCCGCGGCCGGGGTGCTGATGCTCGCGCTGCTGACGACGGTGTGGAGCCAGTCGCTGGCCCGCACGAACGCGGCGAAGAACATCGCGACCGGCACCGCGAACCTGATCGCCGCGCTGGTGTTCGCCTTCACCGGAAAGGTCTTCTGGCCCGCGGCGATCGCGGTGTGCCTCGGCTCGGTCGCGGGCTCGTGGCTGGGCTCGATCCTGGTGCGCTACCTGCCCGCGACGCCGCTGCGCATCGCGATCGGACTGGGCGGGCTTACTTTGGCGGTGGTGCTGGGTTGGCAGGCTTACTCGGGCTGAGCAACAGGCGGATGTCCGGCCGCGACTGCGGGGACAAGACGGAGGGGTGCCGAAATGACTCAGCCAATCGAGTTTGACTACGTCCCCGCCGCCAGAGCACTCCGGCTGCTCCAGCGCGCACACGATCGGTGGCGGGAAGATCTCGCTGCGTTCGACGGCAAACGTTTCGAGGACGGGCTGACCCGCGAGGAGGCGGGACTCCTCCTTCACGGCGGAGCCGTGGAGGCGCTCGTTTTGGGTGCGGGGCCTGTCCGATTGGCGCGACACCATGCCGGGCTACAGCGCTGGGCATATGGCCGGGGCCCGCTATGCGGTGAACCGGTCGATCCACCAGCTGGTCGATTTCACGGAGGTGGCTGGTGCGATGCGCTTCCCGTTGCGGCCTGGCAAGAGCGGCATCTTCACCACGTTCGCAGAGGTCCGTTGGGCAGGGGAGCAGTTCCTGCCTCCTGAGGACAGTGAACTGCGCGGCCAGCTCCCGCTGCGCAGAGCCTATTTGGAGCACCTCGCCGGTCAGAACATCGCGGGCACGCTGAAGTCGCTCCGGACCTGGTTCGAGGAGCGACTCCCAGCGGCGGACCCGCGGTGACGCGGAAGTCGCTTGCCGCGCCCCGGTGATCACCGAACTGCCTCAGCCGCCGACCCGGTCCGGCCCGTGCGCTATCTTCCGCCACGCCGCCGCAGACTCTCCCGCACCGCGGTTTCGGCGTGGCAGACCCGTTCGGGCTGACGCGGGGCGGCACATGCGGGCATAGTCGGCGGGGTACCCGAGCAGGAGGACAGATGAGCATTGTCGGCACCCGGGTGGTGCGCGTCGAAGACGAGAAGCTGATCACCGCGGGCGGAACGTACGTCGACGACCTCAAGGAAGAAGCGCTGGACGGCGCCGTGCACGCGGTCTTCGTGCGCAGCCCGATCGCGCACGCGCGGATCGTCGGCATCGACGTCGAGGAAGCACGCACCGCACCGGGCGTGGTCGGGGTCTACACCGCGGCCGATCTCGATCTCGGACCGGGCAAGGCCGGGCCCGTCGCCGAGCCGTACCTGGCGAAGGACGTCGTGCGGTACGTCGGCGAGGCGGTCGCGCTGGTGCTCACCGAGGAGCGGTACCAGCTCGCCGACGCCGCCGAACTGGTCGATGTGGACTACGACCCGCTGGACGCGGTCGCGGACTTCGACACCGCGCTCGCCGACGAGACGCTGGTGTTCCCGGACCACGGCACCAACGTGGTCCACACGAACGGCCCGGAGGAGTTCGACGATTCGGCGTTCGAGGGCTGCGAAGTCGTCGTCACCGAGGAAATCCTCAACCAGCGCGTGGCCCCGGCCCCGGTCGAGCCGCGCGGGGCGGCGGTCGCGTGGGGCGAGGACGGGCGGGTCACGCTGTGGCTGTCCACGCAGAACGCGCAGATCGGCCGGAGCATGGTGGCCGGCGGGCTCGGCGTCGGCGAGGACCTGGTGCGCGTGATCACGCCGGACGTCGGCGGCGGGTTCGGCGCGAAGATCGGCGCGGATCCGGAAGCGGTGCTGCTCGCCTGGGCGGCCAAGCAGGCCGGACGCGCGGTGCGGTGGGCCGAATCGCGCAGCGAGAACCTCACCTCGATGACGCACGGCCGCGCGCAGCGCAACACCGTCACCATCGGCGGCAAACGCGACGGAACCGTGCTGGCGTACCGGCTCGACGTCCTCCAGGACACCGGTGCGTACCCGCGGGCGCTGTTCCTGCCGGCGCTCACCGAGATGATGGCCCCGGGCGTCTACCGGTTCCCGGTCGTGCAGACGCGCAGCCGCGGCGTGGTCACCACGACCACGCCGATCGCGGCCTACCGCGGCGCGGGCCGTCCGGAAGCGACGGCGGCGGTCGAGCGCGCGATCGACCTGTTCGCCGCGGAAATCGGCATGGACCCGGCCGACGTGCGGCGGGTCAACTTCATCCGTCCCGAGGAATTCCCTTACCAGACACCGACTGGCGGCTCCTACGACACCGGCGAGTACGCCGCGGCGCTCGACAAGGTGCTCGACGCGGCGGGATACGCGCAGCTGCGGGAGGAACAGCAGAAGCGCCGGGCCGCCGGGGATCCGGTGGCGCTGGGGCTCGGCATCGCCGCGTACGTGGAGATCACCGGCGGCGACGCGTCGGGCGAGAGCGGCCGGGTCGACGTGCACCCGGACGGTTCGGTCACCGCGTGGACCGGCAGTTCCCCGCACGGGCAGGGGCTCGGGACGTCGCTGGGGATGCTGCTGTCGGACCAGCTGGGCGTGCCGCTGGACAAGATCACCGTCCGGCACGGCGACACCGACGAGGTCCCGCGCGCGATCGGCACGTTCGGTTCGCGGTCGCTGCAGCTCGGCGGTTCGGCGATCCGGCAGGCGGCCGAGGAGGTCGTGGCGCAGGCCCGCCAGGTCGCGGCCGAACTCCTCGAAGCCGCGCCGGACGACCTGGAGCTGGACGCCGAACGCGGCGTCTGGCAGGTCCGCGGCGCGCCGTCCAGCACCACGCTCGACTGGGCCCGCGTCGCCGCCGAGGCCGACGGGTTCACCGCGGACGTCTGGTTCGGCGACGGTGCGCCGACGTTCCCGTTCGGCGCGCACCTCGCGGTCGTCGAGGTCGACACCGAGACCGGCAAGGTCGAGGTCCGCCGGCTGGTCGCGCTCGACGACGCGGGCCCGATCGTGAACCCGCTGACCTTCCGCGGCCAGCGGCACGGCGGGCTCGGCCAGGGCATCGCGCAGGCGCTGCTCGAGGTGATGAGCTACGACGCGGACGGCAACCCGACGACGGCGACGCTGGCCGACTACTCGTTCGTCACCGCGCCCGAGCTGCCCGATTTCGAACTGGTGGACATGGAGACGCCGACGACCCGGAACCTGCTGGGGGTCAAGGGGATCGGCGAGGCGGCGACCATCGGGTCGACGCCCGCGGTGCACAACGCCGTGGTGGACGCGCTCGCCCACCTCGGCGTGGCGCACCTGGACATGCCGACCACCCCGCTGCGGGTGTGGACGGCCCTGAACGACGCTAGGAAGGCGAACTGACGTGCGGGTCTCGATCGAGGTGAACGGGAAGACGGTCGAGCAGGAGGTGCCGGACCGCACCCTGCTCGTGCACTACCTGCGGGACACCGCGGGGCTCACCGGCACGAACATCGGCTGCGACACCACGTCCTGCGGGGCGTGCACGGTGCTGCTCGACGGCGAATCGGTGAAGTCCTGCACGGTGCTGGCCGCGCAGGCGGACGGGCACGAAGTGACCACTGTGGAGGGTCTCGCCGGGGACGAGGGGCTGCACCCGGTGCAGCGCGCGTTCCGCGAGCAGCACGGCCTGCAGTGCGGGTTCTGCACGCCCGGCATGATGATGGCGACGGTGTCGCTGCTGAAGGAAAACCCGAAGCCGACGCGCGACGAGGCCCGCGCGGCGCTGGAGGGCAACCTTTGCCGCTGCACCGGCTACCACAACATCGTGAGCGCCGTGATCGACGCGTCCGGACAGGAGGTGGCGCAGTGATCCCGGCCGGGTTCGCCTACCGGCGCGCGTCCACTGTGGACGAGGCGCTCGCACTGCTCGCCGAGCACGGCGAGGACGCGAAACTGCTCGCGGGCGGGCATTCGCTGCTGCCGCTGATGAAACTCCGGTTCGCCGCGCCGGAGGTCGTGGTGGACATCGCGCCGCTGCGGGAGCTGAAGTTCGTCCGGACCGACGGCGACGAGGTGGTGATCGGGGCGCTGTCCCGGTACCACGATCTCGAGCACGACCCGGTGCTCGCCGAGCACGCGCCGCTGATCGCGCACGTGTCCGGTTCGGTCGGCGACCCGCAGGTGCGCCATCGCGGGACGATCGGTGGGTCGCTGGTGCACGCCGACTCGGCGGCCGACCTTCCCGCGGCGGTGCTCGCGGCGGACGGCACGCTCGTCGCGCGCGGACCGCGGGGGGAGCGGCGGATCCCGGCCGCGGAGTTCTTCCTCGGGCCGTTCACCACGCCGCTGGAGCCGGACGAACTGCTCACCGAGATCCGGCTGCCGAGCCAGGCCGGACTCGGCTGGGGCTTCGAGAAGTTCACCCGCCGGGCCATCGACTGGGCGATCGTCGGCGTCGCGGTCGCCGGGCGTTCGGTCGGCCTGATCAACATGGGCGGCACGCCGCTGCGGGCGTCGGCGACCGAACGCGCGCTGGCCGCCGGGGCGACCGCGGCGGAGGCGGCGAAACTGGCCGCGGAGGACACCTCGCCGCCGGACGAACCGCACGCCACGGCCGAGTACCGCCAGCACCTCGCGCGTGTCCTCACCGGCCGCGCTCTCGCTGCCGCCGGAATCGCCTGACCGTCCGTGAAGGACTCCTTGCGGGAATCTGATTCCCCCAAGGAGTCCTTCACGGCTTTCCGGGCCGGGAAAGCGACGGCTGATTTCCGCCAGCGACGCACCGGCGGCGGTGGCCAGACTGGGCGCTGTGAACACGACTTTTCCCGCGCACACAGCGATCGAGCCCGGCATCCTCTACTTCGGCACCCCGGTGGTGCTGCTCTCGACGTCCAATGAGGACGGTTCGGCCAACCTGGCCCCGATGTCGTCGGCGTTCTGGCTCGGCTGGCGCGCGATGCTCGGCCTCGGCGCCCGCTCGAAGACCACGCTCAACCTCCTGCGCACGCGCGAATGCGTGCTGAACCTGCCGTCCTCGGCGATGGCCGCCGCGGTGGACCGGCTGGCGCTGACCACCGGGTCCGATCCGGTGCCGCCGCGCAAGGAAGAGCGCGGCTACTTCCACGTCGCGGACAAGTTCGGCCGCGCCGGGCTCACGCCGGTGCCGTCCGAGACGGTCGCGCCGCCGCGGGTCGCCGAGTGCCCGGTCGCGATGGAAGCGGTGCTGGAATCCGTGCACCCGTTCGCGGAGGACGACGAGGCGCAGCGCGGCGGCATCGTCGGGCTGGAAGTGCGCGTGCAGCGGGTGTTCGTGCACGACGACATCCGGACGCCGGGCACGGACGACCACGTCGACCCGGACGCGTGGCGGCCGCTGATCATGAGCTTCCAGAAGCTGTACGGGCTGGGGCCGCAGGTGCACGAATCGACGCTCGCGCGGATCCCGGAGCGGATGTACCGCTCGCCGGACATCGAACGGGCGCGCGGCGTCTCCTGAGCCCGTGTCCACTGTGGAGCGACGACCCGGCGAAACGAGGGCGAAGAACAGGCGAACAACTCGGTAAAACCGGGCACCGCAAGGGGCCGCCGCGATCCGCGGCGGCCTTTTGTCAGCTTTCTCGCATCAAGGAATTTCCGCCGCTTCCGGGTCGCGCGTCAAGCGGCGCGCGCGGCGAAACCGCAGGTCGTGTCTCTTCGGACACGGCCCTCGGTACATTGGGGCAGCCGTCCCCGTGGTGATCACCGCCCCCTGCCGGACTGATAGTCTTTCCCCATTGCGAATCCCAGGCACGGCAACGCAATTCGGCGTCACTCGCAAGAGTGCCGGAGCGGCCGTGCCCGACCCGGCTGTGGGAAGGATGCCCTCGGGATGGCGGACAGGTTCGAGTTCGTTCTCGACGTCGTCGAAGCTTTGGTGATCGGGGAGGCGACCGGCGGGAACATCCGCCAGTTCCCGCTGCGGATCGGTACCGTGCCCGCGGAACCGGACCGGTACGTCCAGGTCGCGAAGGTGGTCAACGACGCGATCGAGGCGCGCAGGCTCTCCAGCGGAGACGAGCTGAGCCCCTACGTGCGCACCGCCTTCGACCTGCTCGCGAAGCCGCGGGTGTCGGTCGCGGTCAGCGGGATCGACGGGCTCGGCGCGGACATCGCGGTGGTCGCGCTCACCGACGGCAGGCAGGCGCTCGGGATCACCCAGGACCCGAAGACCGACGAGCTGCTGTTCTCCCTCTTCGACGACGAGGAGCTCGTCGAGGTGGTCGCCGGCGTGCTGCCCCAGGCGCGCCCGGCGAGCACCGGCGCGCACACGATCCGCCAGGCGGCCTCGCAGGAGGTCTCCGCGATGACCGCGCGCCGGCGGGCCGAGGCGGCCGAGGACGAGGAAGAGACCGACGCGTTCGGGATGATCGAGGTCAGCGGGCGCGTGCAGCCGCGCCGCCCGGACCCGCGGGTCTCCCGCGCCGCCCCCGGCGGGGTCGAGGTGCTCGAACGCGTGCTGGCGCAGCCGCGGCTCGGCGGCGGGCACATCGCGGTGAGCGGCTGGGGCCGGCACGGCGAGCGGCGCGGCGGCGCCCCGATCGGGTGGCTCGACACCGCCGACGGCCGCTACCTGATCAAGTCGGCCGTCAGCGAGGCGGGCGACCTGACCGCGGAGTACGTGCCCGCCGGGAGCCGCGAGCTCAAGCGCGCCGTGCAGCAGGCGGTTTCCGAGGTTTACTGATCATTCCCCCCTTGCAAGCGGCGACAGTTCACGAGGAGAACGAGGTCCCGATGACCGACGAGGCACCGATGGCGATGGAAGCGAGGACGGCCCCCGTGGCCCCGGTGGGCTTCTCGCTGCCCGCGCGCCAGCTGAAGACGCTGGCCGAGCGCGGATCGTTCGCGGTGGACGACAGCACCGGCGACAAGATGATCGCCGCGCTCCAGGGCGTGCTCGACGCGCTCGAGGCGCACGTGCACCTGATCGAGAAGATCGCCGGGGTCCCGGCGATGTCGAAGAGCCCGGCCGGGATGTTCGTCAGCAAGCACATGGCCGAGACCGCGCGCGACCAGCAGGGCCTGGTCACCCAGCTGCAGGCGGCGCACCGGGAGTTCCCGACCTACGTCGAGGCGATCAAGCTCGCGAAGAAGAACTACAAGGAGCGGGAGCACAGCTCGCGGGAGGCCTTCGAGCGCATCCACCGCACCGCCGAGGAACAGGGCTGAAGGGGAGACCAGTGGCCGACAAGAAAGCACCGACCGCCGAGTCGGTCTCCGATCCGTCCTCGACGGACTACGACCCGGGCAACACCGCGCTCTACAACCCGACGCTGGACCCGTCGTCGAAGTACTACATCGGCCCGGTCCGCCCGGACGACGTGGCCTCGGGCGACCAGCTGCGCGAGGACGCGACGACCAAGATCGACGCCATTTTCAACGGCTGGCTGCTGCCGAACGTCCAGGGCAAGGCGCGCGACCAGCTGATCCAGGCGATGTACCAGCGGAACCTGGAAGAATCGAAGAAACATCTCGGCAAAGACCTCGAGATGCGCGATCCGGGCGCCGCGCCGAGCACCGACTGGAAGAACGCGACGCACGAGCAGATGATCCAGGCCATCACCACGGACGCGGACCCGGCCGCGGTGGCCGAGTCGTCGGAGGCGTGGGTGAGCCTCGGCAACGAACTGGCGACGCACCAGAAGAACCTCGGCGACGCGATCAACGCGAGCACCTCGAACTGGAAGGGCGACGCGGGCGACGCGGCGCGCGTGCACCTCGCGAACGTGGGCAAGTGGCTCGGCACCACCGCGCAGGGCGCGACGCTCACCGGGCGCCAGCAGGAGGTGCACTCGCAGGCGCTCAACGAGACGCAGAAGGCGATGAACGCCAACCCGCCGGTGCAGTTCTCGGCGCAGGACGCGAACAAGGTCCTGATGACGATCAAGGACCCGACCGCGTACGTCCTGGCCTACTCCTCGGCGATGAAGACCTTCACCGACCAGCAGGCCGCCCGCGAGCAGGCCGCGCAGATCATGACGCGGTACGACCAGACCATCGGCGGCGCGGTGGCGACGCCGCGGTTCGCCGAGCCGCCGAAGCTGCCCGCCGAGACGGAGCGGTTCCGGCCCACGATCCAGGGCACCCCGATGAAGCCCGGCGGCGGCGCGGGCGCTCCGGGCGGGATGCGGGTCGGCCCGGACGGCCGCCCGATCGGCCCCGACGGCAACCCGATCGGCCCGCCCGGGACCACGGTCGGCCCGAACGGGCAGCTCATCGGTCCGGACGGGCGCCCGCTGGGCCCCGACGGCAAGCCGATCGGCCCGGCGGGGACCACGGTGGGCCCGAACGGGCAGCCGATCGGGCCCGACGGACGGCCGATCGGACCGGACGGCAAGCCGTACGGCGGCGGAAGCGGCGGCCCGGGCAGCGTCACCGGCGGACCCGGCGGGCAGCAGCCCGAGCACAGGTTCGACCCGGCGTCGCTGAAGATCCCGGAGGGCGGCCCCGGCGGCGGAAGCCCGGGCGGCGGCGGCCCCGGCGGGTCGTTCCCGCCGATCCCGGGTTCGGGCGACCCCGGTTCCACGAAGGCGCAGGGCTTCACTCCGCCGAACATCCCGCCCATCCCGGGCGGCGGCGGGCCCGGCGGCTCGAACTTCACTCCGCCGAACATCCCGCCGATCCCCGGCGGCGGCAACCCGGGCGGCGGCCCGACCTTCACCCAGCCGCCCATCCCGACGATTCCGACCGTGCCGACCGGCAAGGACGGCGACCCGTACAAATCGAACCCGTACAAGCCGCAGCCGTTCAAGCCCTCGATCCCCGAGGGCCCCGGCGGGATCAAGCCGTTCAACCCCGGCAAGATCGGCCCGGACGGCAAACCGCTGTTCCCGGGCGGCGGCACCGGTCCGAGCGGGGAGAAGCTCGGCGGCATCGGCAAGGTCGGCGGCGTCAACGGCGAGAGCATCAGCAGCAGGCTCGGCGGCGGCGCGGGCGGACTCGGCGGCGCCAAGGGCGGCCCGGGCTCCGGAGGCGCGTTCAGCGGCGCGGGCGGTTCCGGCCCGGCCGAGGAGGGCGTCGCCGGGCGCGGCGGTTCCGGTTCGGGCGCCGCGGGCGGCAAGGGCGCGGCCGGCGCTCCCGGCATGGGAGCCATGGGCGGCGGCAAGGGCGGCAAGGGCCCGGAGGACAAGGAACACAAGGTCGCGAGCTTCGTCGAGGCGGACGACCCGTCGTTCTTCGCACCGGACGAGGTCGTCGCCCCGCCGGTGATCGGCGACTGGAAGAACAAGGACTGGAAGTGAGGCGGCGATGAGCGGAGGCGCACAGGGGTTCCGCGTAGAACCCGACGACCTCGTGGCGCACGCGAGCCACCTGGACGGCCTGGTGGACCGGCTGAACACCGCGGCGCAGGCGGCCGACTACGCGATGTCCGACGACGCGTACGGGCTGCTGTGCGCGTTCCTCCCGCCGATCATCAACCCGACCGGGGAGAAGGCGAAGGAAGCGATCAGCGGGGCGATCGAGGGCGTCCAGGCGACCGCGGACAACGTGCGGACGGCCGCGAAGTCCTACCAGGAGGGCGACGAAGGCCAGTCGAAGCCCTTCAAGAAGGTGGCGACCGAGGGGATGCTCAGCAAGACCGACAGCGGGGAGCTCAAGGAGCGCTTCCGGGTCGGCGGAGTGCAGGCACCCACCGGGCAGAACGTGCCGTTCACCCGGGACGCCATGCCCGCGGAGGCGCGGTACGAGAGCGCGGAACCGTTGCAGCCGAAGGAACGGGTCGACGTCGCGCCGGACGAGACGTAACAAGGCGGTGGCGCTCTCGCGGCGCGGCGGCGGGCGGGTACCGTCAACGGACGGCCCCGCCCGTCGCGGCGAGGACTAGACCCGCCCGCAGCGGCGCGGGTGACGGGATTCGAGGAGAACGAAAAGCATGACCAGCGCGGGTGGGCTGGGCGACCTGATCAGGGACCCCGACGACGCAATCCGGCGAATGGACGAATGGGCGGCCGGGTTCGCCCGCAAGGCGGAGCGCTACGCGGCGGCCCAGCAGGAAACCGAGCAGCTGCGGCTGACCGCGACGAGCCCGGACGGGACCGTCAAGGTCACCGTCGGGGCCGACGGGGTCGTGTCGGACCTGGTGTTCAGTTCCCGCACGCGCACCATCCCGCCGGAGGAGCTCTCCAGGATGGTGCTCGAGACGATGCGCAAGGCGCAGTCGGGCATCACCGACCGGGTGGCCGAGGTCATGGGCCGCAGCCTCGGCGACGAGGACCCGGACACGCGCGCCGTCATGCTCGATTCGCTCCGCAACCGCTTCCCGGACCCCGACCCGGACCCGGCCGACCAGGCCGACGCCCCGGACGAGCAGCCGGAGCCGCCCGCTTCGCCGCCCCCGGCAGGCGGTGCGGCCCGTCCGCCCGCGTCGCCGCCCGCACCGGGCGGGCCCGCTGCGCCGCCGCCGGGCCGTCGTCCGGGCGGCATCGACCCGGACGAGCAGGACAACAACCCCTGGTGAGTCCTGGCGCTCACTTGCGCAGAAGTTCGTGAGGGGAACCCTCAGGGAATCAGATTCCTTCAGGGTTCCCCTCACGCACGTCAAGACCCGCGCACTGTCCTGTGTGGACTGTCCGATGTGGACGCGAGGTCAGAGAACCTGTTTGCGGTCGGCCAGATAGCGCAGGTACAGCAGCGCCAGCACCGCGCCGCCGACCAGCACCTTGCCCCACTCCGCCGGGTCGGCGTAGGCCGGGCCGCACGAAGGGGGCGAGTCCTGGCCCGGGACGCACTCGCGACCCGGTCCGGCGGCGAAAAGCGGCTGCCACACCAGGAACACCCCCACGGCCAGCACGCCGAACGCCACCAGCACCTGCACTGACCGCCGCGACACCGCAGACCCCCTCCGCCTGAACACGAAGAAGATCGCCGTGCCCCGGCACCGTGTTACCGGGCATGCCGGATAGTCAGAGCTGCGGCAGCGGAACCTCGGCCGCCAGGTCCTCGGGTGCCGACAGCCGCCACGCCTCGTACACGAGTTCGGCCAGTTCGTCGGCCTCGATGCCGCTCAGCTGCACCACCACCCAGCCGAATCCGCCGGATGTGAACTGTTCCTCGAACACGTCCGGCCGTTCGGCGACGAGCGCCTGCTGTTCCGCGATGGTCTGCTTGAGCCCGACCGTGTCCGTGCGCGGCCAGTGGTAGCCGAAGCGCTTTCCGCGCACGCTGAACGACGTGTAGTCGCGGCCGCTGCCGCGTTCGACCTCGCGCAGCTTGCGGATGATCCGTTCGAAATCCTTGCTCGGCACCGGTCCCGGCCCCCTCCGTCGTGGACCCGGCTATCTTACGGCGGCGGATCCGCGCGGTTCGGCTTACGGTGGTGCGCGGAGGTGCCCGAATGTCCGAAGTGGCCGGCGGCATGCCGCCCGCGATCGAGCCGATGCTGGCGTCGCCCGACGGCGGCACGCTGCGCGACGGCCCGGCGTACGCGTACGAGTTCAAATGGGACGGTTACCGGGCGACCATGCGCGTCGCCCCGGACGGAAGCACCCTGCTGACCAGCCGCAACGACAACGACTTCACCACCAGGTTCCCGCAGCTGGCCGGCGCGCTCGGCGACGCGCTCGGGGGACGGCCCGCGGTGCTGGACGGCGAGATCGTCGCCCTCGACGAGCACGGCCGCCCCGACTTCGGGCTCCTGCAGAACCGCACCTGGCAGGCGGTCGCGTACTTCGCCTTCGATCTCCTGAGCTTCGGCGGCGAAAGCCTGCTCGACGCGCCGTACGAGGAACGCCGCGAGCGGCTCGCCGAGATCGAACCGCCGGACCGGCAGCTGGTCGCGATCACGCCCTGGTACCGGCACTGCGATCTCGCTGCCGACGGCATGACCCCGGCCGGTCTGCTGGACGTCGCGCGGAAAATGATGCTCGAAGGCTTGATGGTGAAGGCTCGCACGTCGCGGTACCACCCGGGGCGGCGCAGTCCGGACTGGCTCAAGCATCCGCTGGTGCAGACGACCGAGGTGATCGTCGGCGGCTGGCGCGCGGGCCAGGGCAGGCGCGAGGGCACGATCGGCGCGCTGCTGCTGGGCGCGCACGACCCGGAGTCGGGGGAGCTGCGGTACCTCGGCGACGTCGGCACCGGCTTCACCGACGCGATGCTCAAAGACCTTCAGGCGCAGCTGGTTCCCCTGGAGCGCAAGACAAGCCCGTTCGCCGACCAGGTGCCGCGGGACCGGGCGCGCGGTGCGCACTGGCTGAACCCGGAGGTCGTCGGCGAGGTGGTGTACCGCCGTCTCACCCCGGGGGACGGGCGGTTGCGGCACACGGCGTGGCGGGGGTTGCGGCCGGAACGGCGTCCGGACGAGGTCGAGGTTCCGGCACGGTAGCGGTCACCCGGCGTTGCGCAGGCCGGTGATCAACAGCCCGGCCAGCCGGCGCGCGTCGTAGCTGTCGTCGGCTTCCGCGCCGATGCACAGGTTCCCGACGCCGCGCATCAGGTGCACTGCCTCCAGGTCGGTCTGGATTTCCCCGGCCTTCGTGGCCGCGTCGAGCAGTTCGGTGCACACCGGGACCAGCCGCTCGAGGAAGTACGCGTGCAGTGCCTCGAAGCCGCTGTGGTCGGACTGCATGATCCCGGCCAGCCCGTGCTTCGTGACGAGGAAGTCGACGAACAAGTCGATCCACTGGGCGAGCGCGGCGTGCGGGGACGCGTTGTCCGCCAGCAGTTTCGGGCCCGCGTCGGCGCACGCCTCGACCTGGTGCCGGTAGACCGCGATGATCAGGTCCGCGCGGGTGGGGAAGTGCCGGTAGATCGTGCCCACGCCGACGCCCGCCCTGGTCGCGACGTCGCGCACCGGCGCGTCCACTCCGGACTCGACGAACACCGCCGCCGCCGCGTCGAGCAGGGTTTTCTCGTTGCGCCGGGCGTCCGCCCGTTTCGCCCGGGCCCCCGCGTTCTCGCCCACGTGCCGCTCCCTCCGCATGCCGCCGGTAGACAAGCGGAACAGTGTTCCGTATAGTTACCGGAGCAACGTTCCGTTTGCTCATGATGCCAGACCGGGCCCTCGGCCACCACACCCTTTCGTGCCCGGATGGCGAAAGAAGGTATTCCCATGTCCGCAGTACAGCTCCCCGCTCCGGCCGTCTCGGTGAAGCCGGTGCGGCTCGACGCGCCGGGCCGCGGCGAGGACCTGCTGGTGCGCGTGTCCGCCCCGGCCGCCGGGCTGGACCTGCCGGTGATCGTGTTCTCGCACGGTTTCGGCTCGTCCCTGGACGGTTACGGCCCGCTCGCCGACTACTGGGCCGCGCACGGATTCGTTGTCGTGCAACCGACTCACCTCGATTCGCGGACCCGCGCGCTGCCCGCGGAAGACCCGCGCACGCCGGACATCTGGCGGTTGCGGGTCGAGGACCTGCGGCACGTCATCGACCAGCTCGACACCGTCGAAGCGGCACTGCCCGGACTGGCGGGGCGGGTCGACCACAGCCGGATCGCCGTCGCCGGGCACTCCTGGGGCGCACAGTCGGCGAGCATGCTGCTGGGCGCGCGCATCGTCGAGTCGGACGGCAGCGTCGGCGAGGATCTGTCCGATTCGCGGGTGTCCGCCGGGGTGCTGTTCGCCGTCACCGGCGTCGGCGGCGCGGACCTGTCGCCGTTCGCTGCCGAGCATTTCCCGTTCATGAGCCCGGATTTCACCGGCTTGAAAGCGCCCACGCTGATCGTCGCGGGCGACCAGGACGACTCGATGCTGTCCGTGCGCGGCCCGGACTGGTTCACCGACGCGTACCGGCTCAGCCCGGGGGAGAAGAGCCTGCTGACGCTCTTCGGCGCGGAGCACTCGCTCGGCGGCATCTCCGGCTACGAGGCCAAGGAAACCACCGACGAAAACCCCGAACGCGTCGCACTGCAACAGCGGCTGACCACGGCGTATCTCCGCAGCGCGCTCATTCCCGGCGACGACAGCTGGACCGGCGTCGAAGCCAGCCCGCTCGGCCGCGTCGAATCACACGAGTGAAAGGACTTCCCGCGATGACCACGAAGCCGCAGTTCGGCATCATGACCGCGCCGATGCAGACCAGCTACGCCGCGCTCCAGCAGGTCTGGCGTGAGGCGGACGCGATCCCGGCTATCGAGCACGCCTGGCTGTTCGACCATCTCCTCCCGATCGCCGGAGAACTGGACGGCCCGATTTTCGAAGGCTGGACGCTGCTTTCCGCCCTGGCCGCGCAGACCGAACGGCTCAGGCTCGGGCTTTTGGTGACCAGCAACCGATTCCGCCCGCCGGCGATGCTGGCGAAGATCGCCGCGACCGTCGACGTCGTGTCCGGCGGACGGCTCGACTTCGGCATCGGCGTCGGCTCCCGGCCGAGCCATCCGCTGGCTCGCCGGGAGTACGAAGCACACGGCCTGCCGTACCTGGAAACCGGCGACGCGGTGGGCCGGTTCGCCGAAGCGTGCACCGTGATCCGGAAGCTGTGGACCGAGGACAAGCCGTTCGATTTCGCGGGCGAGCACGTCCAATTGACCGGTGCGTTCGGCAACCCGAAGCCGGTGCAGCACCCGCATCCGCCGTTCGTCATCGGTGGCCGGGCCCGCGCGACGCTGCGGGTGGTCGCCGAGCACGCCGACGTCTGGAACATCCCCGGCGGGGACATCGCGGACGCCGTCGAACGCAACGCGATGCTGAACGAGTGCTGCGCGGAAATCGGCCGCGACCCGGCGGAGATCACGCGCTCGATCCACCTGCCGGTGTCCTACGACGACCCCGCTCTCACCCGCGCGGCGATCGGGGAGGCGCTGGAGGCCGGGTTCAGCCATGTGGTGCTGGGGCTGTCCACGCCGTACCCGGCCGGGGTCGCGCAGTGGGTGGCGGACGAGTTGATCGTGAAGGCGGGTTAGGCGGTTTCTCAGCGGGCGGCTCGCTGGAGCCGAAGCTGCCAGCTCAGCCCGGCGGCCGTGGGCGCCGGAACGGGATCGGGTTTGCTGCCGGCCCAGTCCGGCGTCCACGTTCCGTCCACGGGAGGAACCGAGTTTCGGCGAGAATGGGCCCATGAGCGAACCCGCACCGAAGGTGATCGACGATCTGCTGGCCCTCGCCCCGGTCGAGGAGGGAAAGCTCGGCCACCACACGGTGCTCGACGCCGACGGCGTCCGGGTCATCGTGCTCGCGTTCGAGCAGGGGCACGTCCTCAAAGAACACCGCGCACCCCGCGCGCTCCTGCTGCAGGCCCTCGACGGGCATCTCCGGCTCACCGCCGCCGGACAGACCGTCGACCTGCGGCCGGGCGGGCTGGTGCACCTTCCGCCGTCGATGCCGCACGCGGTGGAAGCGGTCGCGGACTCGCGGTTGTCGTTGACCCTGCTGGGCGGCTGAAGCGCCCGCCTTCCGGTGGTCGACCGGAGGGGATCCGCCGTGCCAAGATGACGCGCCTGAACGAGAAGGGGGCTCGGCAGTGGTGCTTGAGCAGGAAGTGAACACGGCGGGGCGGATCCGGCGGGTGGCGCTCGCCAGCGCGATCGGGACGACCATCGAGTGGTACGACTATTTCGCCTACAGCACGGCGACCGCCCTGGTCTTCAACAAGCTGTTCTTCCCGTCGCTTTCCCCGGCGTCCGGCACGCTCGCCGCGTTCGCGACGCTCGGGGTCGGGTTCGTCGCGCGGCCGCTGGGCGGGATCGTCTGGGGCCACTTCGGCGATCGCGTGGGGCGCAAGGCGATGCTGGTCGCCTCGCTGGTGCTGATGGGGCTCGCGACCGCGGGCGTCGGCGTGTTGCCGACCTACCACCAGGCCGGCGTCATCGCGCCGGTGCTGCTCGTGGTTCTCCGGGTGCTGCAAGGGGTTTCGGCGGGCGGCGAATGGGGCGGCGCGGCGCTCATGGCGGTCGAACACGCGCCGGAGGGCAAACGCGGCCGGTACGGGTCCTTCTCGCAGATCGGCGTCCCGGCCGGGCTGATCCTGGCGCAGCTGGTGTTCTTCGCGGTGAACAATTCGCTGTCCCCGGACGACTTCCGGTCGTGGGGCTGGCGGATCCCGTTCCTGGTCAGCCTCGTGCTGGTGGCGGTCGGGCTGGTGATCCGGCTGCGTGTGGAGGAAAGCCCGGTGTTCGCGAAGCTGCGCAGCAGCGGCGAGCGCAGCCGGCTGCCGATCGTGGAGGTGCTGCGCGCGCGGCCGAAGCAGGTGCTCGCGGCGGCGGTCAGCTTCATCGCGAACACCGCGCTTGGTTACATCTTCTTCGCTTACCTGCTGTCGTACGGCACTTCGGTGCTGAAGCTGTCCAGTACGACGATGCTGGTCGTGGTGATCGTCGGCAGCGTCGTGTGGCTGGTGAGCATCGTCGCGGCGGCGATCTGGTCGGATTCGGTCGGGCGGAAACCCGTCTATCTCGCCGGTTCCGTGCTGCTGGTCGTGTGGTCGATCCCGTTCTTCCTGCTCGTGGACACCGCGCAGCCGTGGCTGCTGATCGTCGCGGTGGTGGTGCTGAACGTCGGCCTCGGCGCGACCTACGGACCGCAGTCGGCGCTGTTCTCTGAGCTGTTCGAATCGCGGTTCCGCTACAGCGGATCGTCGTTCGCGTACGCCGTGGGCGCGGTGCTGGGCGGCGGGTTCGCCCCGCTGATCGCGGCCGCGCTGCAGAGTTCGACCGGGACGTCGTTGTCCGTGTCGCTCTACATGGTGGGCGTCGGCGTGCTCAGTCTCCTTGCCGTGCTGGCGTTCCCGCGCAAACCGCTGGTGCCGGTCACAGCAGAGTGAGCGGCACCGCGTCGGCCATCCGCTGGTACCCGGCGTCGTTCGGGTGCAGGTGGTCGCCGGAGTCGTAGGCGGGAAGCATCGCGAGCGGATCGGCGGGATCGCGCACGGCAGCGTCGAAGTCGACGACGCCGTCGTAGATCCCGCTGGTCCGGATGAACGCGTTCACCGCCTGCCGGGTCTTCTCCAGCGTCGGGTCGTAGATCTTCCAGCCCTTGAACGGCGTCAGCGTGCCGCCGATGACCCGGATGCCCTGCGCCTTGGCCTGCGCGACGACCTGCCGCAGCGCGGAGACGATCATCGCCGGGTCGGTCTGGTGCGGGTTCTGCTGGATGTCGTTGATGCCTTCGAGCACGATCAGCGTGCGGACGTCGCCGCTGGTCAGCACGTCGCCGGCGAGCCGGGAGAGGGCGTTGCGCCCGGAGGTGCCGCCGTCGAGGAGCAGCCGGTTGCCGCTGATCCCGGCGTTGAGGACGCCGAGCCGCCCGTGCAGCCGGTCGCTCAGCAGGTCCGGCCAGCGGCGGTTCGCGCCGGGCGTGGAGTGCGCGCCGTCGGTGATCGAATCGCCGAGCGTCACGACGGTGCCGCGCGCGGGCCCGCGGACGTCGACCTCGCTGACGTAGTGCCACACCGCGGTTTGCTCGGTGAAGGACGCGCCGGATTCCTCGGCCGCGAAATCGCCGGCGCGGGTGAAGAACGACGTCTGCTGGGCGAGCGGATGGTAGGTGACCGGACCGGACGGCGTCGGCACGTACGTGGTCACGAGGAGGTCGGCGTCGGCCGGAACGCGCAGCCACGCCGGGTCGCTCAGCACCTCGGCCCCGGGCGGAACGACCACAGTGGACTGTCCGCCGAACGTCAGCGTGCGCATCGTGCCGCCGGCCGCGCGCGGACCGTCGGCGGCGACGGCGAGCGTGGCGTGGCCGAAGGTGAGCGGTGCGGTGCCGAAGGCGTTGGAAAGCCTTACCCTGGCCTGATTCCCGCCGGCGCTGGTGTGCACGACGTTGCGGATCGAGTAGTTCGGATACCCCTGCGGCGTGTTCGCCACCGCGGCCGCGGGCGACGCCGCCCACGTGCCGACCCAGCCGTGCGCGGCCAGGTCGCCCTCGGCGCTGCTCGACGCGGTGACCGCGCCCAGCGTGAGCACGGCGGCCGCGGCATGAGTCAGGATCCGTTTCATGGAGACACTGTGCGCGCGCCCGCGCGCCGCGGCATCCGCGGTCCCGGTCATCGGGTCGACAGAAAACCGGACAGGTTTTGCCTCCGGACGGGGGATACGACGGTGGTGGACCAGCCGAAAGGGGTTCACCATAGAGTGATGACAGAATCACAATGGGTATCGTTGTCCGGAAGTCTGCGTCCCGCACTGGCCGAGGCCGAGGTGCTCGGCCCGCTCGACGCGGACGCCACCGTCACCGCGACCGTCGTCCTGCGGCGCCGCGCCGAACTGGAGGTGGCCGCGCTGAGCGAGCCGCTCGCCCCGGAGGACTTCGCCGACCGCTACGGAGCCAGCGCCGATGATCTCGATCTGGTGCGCACTGTCCTCACCGATGCCGGGCTCACCGTCACCGACACGCACGCCGGATCGCGCCGCGTCTCGGTCCGGGGGCCGGCGCGGGCGATGACGGCCGCGTTCAAGACCGAGCTGAACCGGGTCCGCCACGGCGAGGCCGGCGAATTCGCCGCGCGCACCGGGGAACTGGAAGTGCCCGCCTCGCTCGGGGACGTCGTCGTCGCCGTGCTCGGCCTCGACGAACGGCCGCAGGCGCGCGCGATGTTCCGGCTGCACAAGGAAGCCGCCGGACAGGGCTACACCCCGGACCAAGTCGGCCAGCTGTACGGGTTCCCGGCCGACGCCGACGGCACCGGGCAGACCGTCGCGGTGATCGAACTTGGCGGGGGCTACAAGCCGGAGGATCTCCAGAAGTACTTCGCCGGCTTGAAGATCACCGAACCGAAGGTGACCGCGGCCGGGGTCGACGGCGGCAAGAACGCGCCGACCGGCGACCCGAATTCGGCCGACGGGGAAGTGCTGCTCGACATCGAGGTGATCGGCGCGCTCGCCCCGGGAGCCGCGCAGGTCGTGTACTTCGCGCCGAACACCGACCAGGGCTTCCTGGACGCGGTGAGCACCGCGGTGCACGCGACGCCGACGCCGGTCGCGGTCAGCATCAGCTGGGGACAGTCCGAGGACCAGTGGACACCGCAGGCCCGCACCGCGATGGACCAGGCGTTCGCCGACGCCGCGGCGCTCGGCGTGACGGTGTGCTGCGCGTCCGGCGACAACGGCAGCGCCGACGGGCAGACCGACGGGGCACAGCACGTCGATTTCCCCGCGTCGAGCCCGCACGCGCTCGCCTGCGGCGGCACCAAACTCGACGGGACCCCACCGTCCACAGTGAACTCGGAGACGGTCTGGAACACCTCCGGCGGCGGGTCGACCGGCGGCGGCGTGAGCGACGCGTTCCCGGTGCCGGACTACCAGCAAGCCGCGGGCGTGCCCGCTCGGGCAGGCGACGGAAAACCGGGTCGCGGCGTCCCGGACGTGGCGGGCAACGCGGATCCGGCGACGGGGTACCAGGTCCTGGTCGACGGACAGCAGATCGTCGTCGGCGGCACGAGCGCGGTTTCGCCGCTGTGGTCAGCGCTGCTGGCGAGGCTGGCGCAGTCGGCCGGGAGCGGCTTCGGACTGGTGCACAGCAAGCTGTACGCCGGAGTCGGCGCGGGCAAGGTGCAGCCGGGATTCCGCGACATCACCGAGGGCAGCAACGGCGCGTACTCGGCCGCCGCCGGCTGGGACGCGTGCACCGGGCTCGGGGTGCCGGACGGGGCGGCGCTGCAGAAGGTTCTGGGAGGTAAAGCGTCCTGAATGGACAGTGGGGACCGGTCGGCGGCTACTGGCTGTCGCGGTCGAGGAGTTCGATGATCCGGCCGAGCGAGGCGTTCACCGAGGCGAAGCCCTGTCGCATCTCTTCTCGGAGGTCGACCTGGTCTTCGCGAAGCGCGTTGAGCGTGCCTGTGTGAGCGCATCCGCGACGAGCGGCGGGATCGCTCGCATCATCGTCAGCCATGCCGTCGATACTACGAAGCCCGTGGCTGCTCACCGCGGACCGGGCAGGCCGATCCGCACTGGCCCCGGCAGCCTGTGGCGACGGACGCGAAATCCGTCCACCGCGAGTTCGTCGTCGTTCGCAACCTTTCGCTCCGCTCGCCCGTAGAGGAGAGGGGAGCGAAAGGCGGGAGCGGACGGATGCGCGGGAAGATCGTCGCGATCGTGCTGGCCGGGGCGGCTGTGGTCGCGGCCGGGTGCGGAGCGCCGGCGGAACCGGAGGCCCAGGCTGCCGGGCTGCCGCTGGCGCCGTCGCCGGAGCTGCCGACGCCGCCGGTGCGGCACACCCCGCCGAGCCCCTCGTGCTCAGTGGTCACCGGTGCGTGCGCGAGCCTCTCGCTGCGGCGCGCGTGGCTGATGGAGAACGGCAGGGCGGTGCGGTCGGTCCCGATGGAGCCGGGCGGGCCTGGCCAGCCGACTCCGGTCGGGACGTTCCGGGTGGCGTGGAAGGACCGCGTCCACCGCAGCGACGAGTACGGCGACGAGATGCCGAACTCGGTGTTCTTCGCCCCGGGCGGCATCGCGTTCCACGCCGGGCCGCTCGACCGTCCCTCGCACGGCTGCATCCACCTCGCCGACGAGGACGCGGCGCTGTTCTTCGACCGGCTGCCGGTGGGGGCCGAGGTCGAGGTGGACAGCTGACCGGCCGGCTCAGCCCGCCTGGCCGATGTTGACCATCCAGGAGATGCCGAACCGGTCGGTGCAGGCGCCGAATTCGTCGCCCCACATCTGCTTTTCGAGCGGAACCGCCACCGTTCCGCCGTCGGACAGCTTTTCCCAGCAGCGGCGCAGCAGGTCGCCGTCGTCGCCGCTGAGGCTGATCGAGATGTTCGTGCCCGGGTTGTGCTCCATGCCGGGCGGCACGTCGGAGCCCATGAGCGTGAAGCCGTTCTCGCCCTCCAGCATCGCGTGCATGATGTTGTTCGCGTAGCCGGAGTCCGCGGGTGCGCCGGACTCTCCGAAGGTGTTCAGCGCCAGGTCGCCGCCGAACAGGTCGTGGTAGTACTCCATCGCCTCCCGTGCGTTGCCCGCGAAGCTGATGTACGGGTTGAGTCTCGAGGCCATCGGGCCCTCCTCAGTGCTGGACGGACTCGTATCGTCGCAGCTCCGAAGGGGCGCGACAACGGGATCCAGCCCGGTCGGGCGACCCCCGTCGCGGGCGTGCTCAGGGGTCGCCGGTGAGCTTGTCGCGCAGTTGTTCGAGAGTCTGCGACAGCAGCCGGGACACGTGCATCTGGGAGATGCCGACCTGCTCGGCGATCTGGGTCTGGGTGAGACCGCCGAAGAACCGCATCACCAGGATCGCGCGCTCCCGCTTCGGCAGTTCGCGCAGCAGCGGCTGGAGGGCCTCGTGGTTCTCGATGTGCTCGATCTCCGGGTCGTCGCTGCCGAGCGTGTCGGCGAGCAGCAGCGGTTCGGCGTCGTCGTGCACCGGCTTGTCCACCGACAAGGTCTGGTACGCGTGGCCCGCGACCAGCCCTTCGTGGACCTCGGAGAGCTCGAGGCCGAGGTGCTCGGCCAGTTCGGTGGGCGTCGGCGCGCGGCCGAGCGTCTGCGACAGGGTCGCCGAACCCCGGCTGAGCGCGAGGTGCAGTTCCTTGAGCCGCCGCGGCACGCGGACCGACCAGCCGGTGTCGCGGAAGTACCGGCGGATCTCGCCCATGATCGTGGGCACGGCGAAGGACAGGAAGTCCGGGCCGCGGTCCGGGGTGAACCGGTCGATCGCGTTGATCAGGCCGATCCGGGCGACCTGGACGAGGTCCTCGCGGGGTTCGCCGCGTCCGGTGAACCGGGTCGCGATGTGCTCGGCGACCGGCAGGAATTCGGTGACGAGCTGTTCGCGCAGCCGCGGCCGCTGCCCGTCGTCGGCGGGCAGAGCGGCGAGCTCCTCGAACAGCGGCGCGGTGTGCGCGTATTCGTCACGGTGGCGGGTGACGGGCTGCTGGTTCACCCGCTCGCCTCCCGGTGCAGGTCGAGGTCGAGGGTCAGCGCGTACCCGTCGTCGGCGGCGTCCGGCACGCAGCGCGCGGACACGTTCGCGGCCAGCGTGGTCAGCACGTGCCAGCCGAAACTTCGCTCGCTCGGCGGCTCCGGCTGCTGGGTGCGCGTCTTGACGGTGAACCGGATCCCTTCGGGCGAGACAGTGAACTGGCAGGTCATCGCCGCCCCGGGGGCGGCCGTCGAAACAACCTGGGCGCACGCCTCGTCGACCGCCATCTTGGCGTCGGCGATGGCGTCGAGCCCGTAATCGGCCCGCGCGGCGACCGCCTGCGCGAGCATGCGGACAAGCGGGATCTGGTAAGTCTCCGCCGGAAGCCGCAGCTCGATCACCTCGTCGAGCAAACGGTCCACGGCTGGCATGCCGCCGCTGGCGCGGCTGCCGGGTCCCTCGTCGTTCATGGCTCCCGCATACCCAGACGAGGCCCGATCGACACGTGCGCCAGGGATTCCGGTTTGTGCGCCGCGGCACGTTTACGGCGGGCTCGTGCCGGTCCGCGCCGGCTGCCCGGGTGAATCCGGCGTGATGCGCGCGGCGATTTCGCGTGACAAAACGCCGGACGTTGGGTAGTCAGCAGGGAGGACCTTTTCGGAAGCGGGGTGACCCCCATGGTGCAGGTGCGCGTGCAGGGACTGGCCGTGGTGGCGCAGGAGTCGGCGCCGGTCGTGCTGCTGCGCGAGGAATCCGGCTCGCGCCGCTGGCTCGCCATCACCATCGGCGCGCCGGAAGCGCAGGAACTGGCCGCCGCGCAGGAGCACGTCGTGTCCGCGCGGCCGGGGACGGTCGAGCTGATCATCGAGGTGCTGGCGGCGCTGGGCCAGAGCGTGGAACGGGTCGAGATCACCCAGCTGCTGGACAGCATCTTCCACGCGGACCTCGTCCTGTCCGGCGGCGCGCGCGTCTCGGCCCGCCCGAGCGACGCGATCGCGATCGGCCTGCGCACGCATGCCCCGCTGGAAGTCGCGGAAGCGGTGCTCGACGAGGCAGCGGTCGACGTGACGGTGGCGGCGGGCGACGAAACCGCTCTCGACGCGGCTGCCGACCTGGAGGAACCGGCCGAGGCGACCGAGGACGAGATCCGCCGCTTCCGGGACTTGCTGGACGACGTGAGCCCGGAGGACTTCCGCGACCCGGACGCGTGAGTCTCGGCCTGTGGTTCGCCGCGACGCGGACGCGTGAGCTTCGGTCCGCTGTCCGCCGCTTGCGGGACCTGCTGGATGACGTGAGCGCGGAGTCTTTCCGCGGACGTCCGTGGTTCGTTGTCCGCCGATTCCGGGATCTGCTGGGCGACGTGAGCCCGGAGTTTTTGTGCGGTCCGGGCGCGTGTGCCTCGGCCCGTGGCTCACTGTGTCCTCAGTGGACGGTCAAGCCGTCCCGGCGGGCCGGGGCAGCGGGATCTCGGTGAGCCCCTCGGCGGCGCCGGACCGCACGCAGTCCAGGGGGAAGAGTGAGAACAGCCGCCGGACCGTGGGGGCGGTGCCCGGGTCGACGTAGAAGTCCTTGTCCGCTCCCGCGGCCAGCAGCTTCAACCGGATCAGGACGCGCAGCCCCGCGACGCCGAGGAAGGTCGTCCGGCGCAGGTCGACGATCACCAGGCTGACGGTGCTCCGCAGCCGCGCCTCGACGACCTCGGCCAGCCGGGGCGCGGTGGCCAGGTCGACCTCCCCGGAAACCTCGACGACGGCGGTCCCCGGAGCGGGGTGGCCCACGCGCAGCCGAAGCATCCCCGTCGGGTCCGAGGGAAGCGCGGGCAGTCGGGCAATGTGCGCGGCGGTCATCACGGCACTCTCTCTGAGCCGCGCACAGGGCTGCGGCGGAATGCCGGACCGGCCGGCACCGGGCATCCCGGCGCGCGGGACGAATCACACGGTGGCTGGAGGCTCAACCACCCTCCACCGTAGCTCTCCCGAGCGGCCGAGGGAAGCCGCCGAAGGGGGACGACCGGCGGGCGGGCGGTGGTTGAACGATCAGGCAACTGCGGGGGATCGCTGGTGTGCGGGCCGGGAACGGTGGCGGGAAAGATAATTCGGCGGCGGCGGGGGAGTTTCTCGCTGGCAGCGGCAGTGGCGGGGGTCGGGTGGGAGAGGTGCTGAGCGGATTTCGTTGCCGCGCACGAGGACACTCGCTGCCGAGTTCGGCTGTGCCTCAACCGAGGGGCGCGGTTGTCCCTCGGCGCGGTGGAAAGCGCTTCCGCGCCCGGCTGGCTCGGATGGCCCCGATCTGTCGCTGCCCGCGCGGGCATTCCCCGACGGCACGGATCCGGTTACCGTGCGCAGCCCAACTGGCTCGGCTGCGCCTCGGTCCGGCTGTCGTGGCGCGGGATTCGGCGACCGCGCGCAAGCTCAACCGGCTCGGCTCTACCGCAACACCTCTGTTCCGGCCCGGTTACTCGCGCCCGGTCCGGCGGCGCCGGTTCGACTGCTTGCGCGCGAGCCCGGCTGGCTCGGCCACGCCTCGATGCGGCTGCTGCGGTCGGTGGGTGTGGTCAGGCGGGGCGGGCTTGGTTGCTGCGGGCGAGCCCACCTGGCTCGGCCGCGCCTCGAGGCGGTTGCTGCGCTCCCGTGGGTGTGGTCGGGCGGCCGTTGCGGGAGAGCTCAACTGGCTCGGCCACACCTCGATCCGACAGGCACCCGCACAGCGCGAACCCCGCCGCCGCAAGCAAAGCTCTGCCCGGTCAACCCCCGATCCGAGGCGGTCCGGCGTCCACGATCTTCAGCGAAAGGTCCAGCGGATCGAAGTGGATCAGCGATTCCATCCACCACGTCATCCCCGCCTCCGCGAGCGCCGCGAGATCCACCGTGGCCGGTTCCTCCCACGCCGGGCTCGCGTTGCCGGACACCGCAACCTCGTAGGGACGGTCCGACGGCTGTACTCGAGCAACCAGGCTGGCCAGCTCCACAGGAGGCAACGGCTGAGGCCCAGGAAGCGGGAAAATCCCGTCGCTCCCCGCGGCACGCCGGAGAACGCGCTCATGCTGGGTCGTGCTGGCAGTCCACACCGGAATGGGGTACGGCTCCGGGTCAGCGGCATCGAGGGACACCCGGTAATGCGAGCCCTCGTGCCGCAAAGCCTCCCCGGCCCACATCGCGCGGATGATCTCCATCGCCTCGTCCGTCCGCGACGACAGTTCGGCGGGCGAGGACGGATCGCCGAAGCGGCTGAAGTCGCCGGTTTCGTCGGAGCCGATGCCGGTTCCCAGGATCAACCGGCCGCGGGACAGGCGGGCGAGCGTCGCGGCTTGCCGGGCCAGGAGCCACGGGCGGCGGCGGCTCGGCGGCGTGACCATCGGGCCCAGCAGGACCGTGCTGGTCGCCTGGGCGATGGCGGCGAGGGTGGTCCACGTGTCGGCGATCGGTGGCATCGCGGGCACCACGTGGTCCCACAGGAACACTCCGTCCCAGCCGGCGGCTTCGGCTCGGACGGCCAGGTCGACCAAGGCGGCCGGATCGCCGAACGGGCCGAAAGGCGGCAAGTAGAGGCCGTAGCGGACGTGGTCGGTCACAGGAGATCCCCCTCCGGATCGGTCGAACAGCACCGTATCGGGAGACACCGACAAAAAACGGGCCGGAGATCTTCTTCCGGCATCCGCCGTTCGGACGTTGCCCGCTCACCGGACCCTAGGTTACGGTGACCTATGTGTGGACCGACGTGCTCCTGCTCGCGAAGCTCGCCGAGCGGCCGTGGCACGGCTACGAACTGCGCAAGCAGATCGAGGAATCCAGCGGCCGCACGCTGTCGAACAACTCGCTTTACCCAGCGCTGCGGCGCTTCGCCGAGGCAGGCGCGGTGACCCGGACCGCCGAGCCGCAGGAGGGCCGTCCGCCGCGGCACGTGTACACGATCACCGACGTCGGGCGGGAGCTGCTGCACGATCTGCTCGCCGACCTGCCGCCGGAGCTGGCGGGCGATCCGGCCGAGTTCCTGGCGCGGCTGGCGGGATTCGGCAGGCTCACCCCGGAGGAACGGCTGCGCGTGCTGGACGCCCGCCAGGCCGCCGTCGCGGCGCAGCGGGACCGGCTCGCCAAGCTCGGCGCGGGGCAGGCCGATCCGTGGAGCCGGCTCGTGCTGGCCGAGGTGCAGCGTCGCGCCGAGAACGAACAGGACTGGCTCGCGTCGTTGCGCACGCGGGCGGGCTGACCCGAGGAGGACCCCGCATGTCTACCCCCACCCAGCTGCCGTTCGCGAGGCCGAACGTCCTGGACATCGCGCCGCTGTACGAAGTCCTGCGCCGCGAAGGCCCGATCGTCCCGGTGACGACCCCGGCGGGCGACCCGGCCTGGCTCGTCACCGCGTACGAGCAGGCCCGGGAAGTGTTCGCGGACAACCGCTTCGGCCGTTCCCACCCGCATCCCGAGGACGCCTCGACGGTCTCCGACGCCGCGGTGCTCAACGGGCCGCAGGGCGATTTCGAGACCGAGGAGCGGGAGCACGCCCGGCTGCGCCGCCTGCTCGTCCCGGCGTTCTCGGCGAACCGGATGCGCCGCCTCGGCAGCCGGATCCAGGAACTGACCGATCGCTGCCTCGACGGGATGGAAGCCGCGGGCTCGCCGGCGAATCTGCACGAGCACCTGTCGTTCCCCTTGCCGGTGCTGGTGATCTGCGAACTCCTCGGCGTCCCGTACGAAGACCGCGAGAAGTTCCGCGACCTCTCCGACCGCATCGGCGTGCTCGACAGCGGCGGCGACGCCGAGGTGGCGATGACCGAGTTCACCGCCTACATGTCCGGCCTCGCCGACGCGAAACGCGCCGACCCGGGCCAGGACGTCGTCTCGGACCTGGTCGCCGCGCAGGCCGACGACCCGACGTTCACCGACGACGACCTCGGCAGGCTCGCCGCCGGATTGCTGTTCGCCGGCCACGAGACCACGTCGAACCGGATCGACCTCGGCGTGTTGTTCCTGCTCACCGACCTCGCCCGCCGCGACGCGCTGGCCGCCGACCCCGATGCGCGCGTGCACGCCACCGTCGAGGAGATCCTGCGGATGTCCGCGCCTGGCGGGCTCGGGCTGCTCCGGTACGCGCACGAGGACGTGGAGATCGGCGGCGTCCGGATCCCGCGCGGCGACGCGGTGATGATCTCGACCGCGTCGGCCAACCGCGACCCGGCGGTGTTCGCCGACGCGCACGAGTTCGACGCGGACCGCAAACCCAACTCCCACATCGCTTTCGGCTACGGCGGCTACTTCTGCATCGGAGCCAGCCTCGCCCGCACGGAGCTGCGCGTGGTGTTCACGACGTTGTTCCGCCGCTTCCCGAACCTCCGCCTCGCCGTGCCCGCGGACGAGCTGGAAGTGCGCTCCAACCGGCTCACCGGCGGGGTTTCGCAGGTCCCGGTCGTGTGGTGACCTCAGACTAACTCGATCGTGGCGCTTCCGGTGTTGACGAACGGATGCGTGGCACTCACGGTGATCGTGCCGGGGGTGCCGCGCATCGAGCGGACCCACACCGCGGCCGCACCGCCGAGCGCGCCGAAGTCCAGGTAGGGGTCACCGATCAGCACGCCGGGCCCCGTCGCCGAGACCGCCAGCACTCCGCGCGCATGCGGCCGCGGAGCGCCGTAGCGATCGAGCAAGCGCAACGCGACCCGGGTGGTGTCCGCGCCGTCGGCGACGAGCTGGTCGTCGTCGGCGGTCACCGCGATCGTGTCGTACGCCGGATCCGCGCTGAATCGCCTGCGCAGCACGGTTTGCCCGCCGATCCGGCCTTCGACGGTCAGCTCCGGGCGCGTTCGGCCGTTCACCCGCAGATCCACGGAGAACGGCGGATACGCCAGGTGCGGAAACCGGGCGCGATCAGGGTGCACGGTGACCGGACGCTTGCCCGCGACAGTCACCACCAGCACCTCGCAGTTCGACCAGATGATCGCGTCGCGACCCGGCCCGCCCGGCGGGGAGCCCGGGCCGAAATCCCAGTAGAAGGCCGGTTCGATCACCGCGCCGCGGGACGGATCGCGTTGCGCCCGGTAGAACGCCGCGCCCAGTTTGGGGATCCGGAAGAAGTCCATCACGCCGGGGTATTTCACGCCGCGATAGTGGTGGTACCAGCCGGAGGGATAGTCGAAACCGCACCAGCCCAGCAGGCCGCTGTAGTGCGGATCGGACGCGGCGTGGTCGTGCACCCAGGCGTGCAGCATGCTCTGTTCCCGTTGCACCGCCGGGGGATCCGTCCGCCGGAAGTACGCGGAGCCGACGAGCGTGCCGATCGCTTCGCTGACCAGGTACGGAACCCCTCGCCGCGGCGGGCGCAGCGGAGGCGGCGAACCCGGCGGACGCGGGCGGCTGTAGTCGTTGAACGAGAACACCCCGCCGGCCGCTTTCACCGGGTACAGCGGCGAAACGTAACCGCGCTCGCCCGCGACCGCGCCGGTGCACGGCCGCATCGGGTCGAGTTCCGCGGCGAGCTGGTCGGTTCTCCCGTACAGCGCGTATTGGCCGAGCGTCTCGTTCACCCGGGTGCCCCACACGATGATCGACGGATGGTTGCGGTCGCGCACGATCATGTCGTGCACGTCGCGCACCGCCAGCTCCTGCCACGCGGTGTCGCCGACGTGGTCCCAGCCCGGCAGTTCCTCCCACACCAGGACGCCGAGTTCGTCGCAGGCGTCGAGGAACGCGGTCGCCTGCGGATAGTGCGAGCAGCGCACCATCGTGCAGTTCAGCTCTTCTTTCAGCAGCTGAGCGTCCCGGCGCTGCACCCGGTCCGGCATCGCGCCGCCGACGAACGGGTACCACTGGTGCCGGTTGAGCCCGAACAGCTTGAGCGGCCGCCCGTTCAGCCGGAAACCGTCCACAGTGAACTGAGCGTCGCGCAATCCGGTGCGCACGGGGTAGGTGTGCACTTTCCGGCCGTCGACCGCGAGCGTGACGAGAATGTCGCACAACGCCGGATCGTCCAGGTCCCACAGCTGCACCGCGTCGAGGCCCTGCAACGACACCGTGACCTGGGTGTCGCCCTTCGGCAGGCCGGTGAGATCGGTGTAGGAGGACGCGACTTCCGCACCGTGCTGGCTGAGCGTGGCGGTAAGCCGAACGGGGCCTTTGACCGCCTTGGCCGAATCCACCGTGCAGTGCAGCAGCACCTCGCGGTTCGGCGTCAGCACGGCGATCTGCTGCGCGTACACATCGGACAGATACGTCTGCGGCACGCCGGTCAGCCGGACTTCGCGGTACAGCCCGGCCGGCTGATAGAAATCGATGGCCGTCGGGTGCGGGAATTCCGGCAGATCCGGCGGCGTGTTCTGCTGCCAGCGGCCGTCGACGACCACCGCGAGCACGTTGTCCTTGTCGGTCAGCAGGCCGGTGACCTCGCAGCGCAGCGGCAGGTAACCGCCGCTGCGCATCGCGACGCGGCGGCCGTTGAGGTACACGATCGCCGCGCTGAGCACCCCGTCGAACTGGAGGAACGCCCGGTTCCGGCGCAGCTGCGCGGGCGCGAGGAAATGTTGCCGGTACACCCAGACGTGCTGCCAGTCCGACGGGTCCCAGTCCTGCCAGGACAGCGGAACCACGCAGTGCGGCACCGAAACCAGCGCCATCGCGCTGTCGTCGAAGTCCGGATCGGTGCTGCCCGCGGTGTACGGCCCGAAAAGCCAGTCCGCGCCGAACCCGTCCCGCGCCACCGGGGGCGCGGGACGGGAAAGCGCGGCCGCGAGCGCGCCCGATCCGGCGAGCACCGCGCCGGCCCCGAGCAGGAAACCTCGCCGGGGGTGCGCGGCGAGCCAGGGGGCCCGCCCGGAAGGTTCGTCCGTCATCCCCGCCGACGGGCGATTCCGGGACGGGGCGCGGAAGATCCGCCGGAAAGCGTCGACGCGTGCATGGGCGCGAGCTTACTTCCCGTGCTGTTCAGAAAAGGTCAGCTGTTCAGCAGAGGTCGGCGAGCCGGTCGACCTGGCCGGGATCGCTGCCCCAGCAGTAGAGCATCACCTCGTCCGCGCCGAGATCGCGGTACGCGCGGATCGCGGCGCGGATGTCGCCGGGCGTGGTGAGCATTCCGCTCACCATGTGCTCCGCCATTTCGGTGAACGCGTAGTACGCGTGCATTGCCGTTTTCGCTTCGTCCGCGACGGAATCCGGGCCGACCGCGACGTTCACCTGCGCGACGAGCCGCGGTTCGCCCTTGCGGCCGTGGTCCCGCCAGTCGCGGCGCACGGCGTCGAACAGCCCGCCGACCCACGACGGGGGAGCGGCGGCGAGCAGCCCGTCGCCCCAGCGGGCGACGCGGGCCAGCGCCTGGGGTTTGAACGCGCCGATCAGCAGCTCCGGGCCGCCTTCGCGGGCCGGTGCCGGGCCGATCGGACCGGCTTCGGCGCTGTACGGCGCGCCGGACCACAGCCGGTACAGGTCGGCGAGCTGCCGGTCGAGACGGCGGCCGCGTTCGCGCAGCGGGGTGCCGGCGGCGTGGTGGTCGTCCTCGCGGCCGCCGACGCCGACGCCGAGCACGAACCGGCCGCCGCTCATCCGGTCGAGCGTGGCGGTCTGCTTGGCGAGCAGCGCGGTCTCGCGCAGCGGGGCGAGCAGGACCTCGGTCTGCAGCCGGATACGGGTAGTCGCGCCGGCCAGCACGGCGAGCGCGGTGAGCGGCTCGGGATTGTCGTAGACGAGGCGGTCGAGCAGCCCGAGCGTGCTGAACGGGCCGGCGTCCGCGCGGCGCGCCCAGTCGAGCAGGACGGCGGGGTCGCTGACGGGCAGGCCAATGCCGAGAGACATCGGAGAACCTCCGGTAAAACGGGTCGACAACTACAGGGTTGCCGCCCGCTCCTGGACCTGGATGTCTTCAGGCTGGCCGGTCCGCTCTGCGGCGTACTTCCGGGGACCGTTCCATCGGAGTGCCCGCAGCTTATCCGGCGGCGCTCGGGCTGGGCAACGCGGTTTCCAGCACGGCAAGCAGCTCGGTGAGCGCGGGGCCGAGCGGCAGGTCCGCGCGGACGGTCGCGTGCTCGTCGCCTCGGGTCTGGCCGCGGTTGACGATCACCACGGGTTTGCCGGCTTTCGCGGCCCGCCGGACAAATCGCAGGCCGGACATGACCGTGAGCGAAGATCCGAGCACCAGCACCGCGGATGCCTCGTCGACCATCCGGTAGCACCGCTCCACGCGGGCGCGCGGCACGTTCTCGCCGAAGAACACCACGTCCGGTTTCAGCACGCCGGAGCAACTGGTGCAGGGCACGGTGCGAAAGGTGCGGACGACCTCCTGGGCCAGTTCGACGTCGCCGTCCGGATTGATCCGCGTTGCCACGGCGCCGAAATCCGGATTCGCCGCGCGCAGCCGGGCGTCGAGGTCTTCGCGCGCGGTGGTGCGGCGGCAGTCGAGGCAGACGACGCGGTCGAGGTTGCCGTGCAGTTCGACTACGCCGGGAGTGCCGGCCGCGCGGTGCAGGCCGTCGACGTTCTGGGTGATGACGCCGGAGACCCAGCCGCCCGCGCGCAGTGCGGAAACGGCTCGGTGCCCGTCGTTCGGCGCGGCCCGTGCGATGGTGCGCCAGCCGAGGTGGCTGCGCGCCCAGTAACGCTGGCGGCCCGCCTCGCTGGCGACGAATTCGCCGTACGTCATGGGCGTGTGGTTGCGGAGACTGCCGGTTTCGCCGCGGTAGTCAGGTATGCCGGATTCGGTGGAGAGGCCCGCGCCGCTGAGCACGAGCACCCGCCGCCCGGCGACGATCTCGGCCACGTCCGCGACCGTGCCCGTGCGCGGCAGCGGTTCGCCAGGTCCGGCCCAGGTCAGCGTCGGTCGCGTGCGCACGCCGCCAGTCTAGCGACCGCCCTCCCGGAAACCGGGCGATTGGTTTTCCGCGCGGCTGGGTACCAAAGGCCACATGTGGTTCGCGCTGGCTACCCCCGTGGTCGTGATGGTCGCCGCCGTGCTCATGGAATCCGTGGAGCGACATTGCCTGCGGACTCCGGGCGGGGCGGTCCGCCGGCCGGTCGAACGGGCGGCGCTTCGGGAAGCGTCGATGCCGGTCGTAGCCGTCGGGGCGGCTCGGCTCAGGCAGCGGACCGCCTGACCGCCCACGGGCCGGAGGGGCCGGTGTTCTTGGGAGGAACACCGACCCTCCAGCCTGCGGGCGAGGCCCGCGCTCTCCCCGTCGGGGTGGGAGAGCGCGGGCCCCTTTTTCTTCAGGCCCGGAACCGGTTCCGGCGAAAACCTAGCGCGCGGCGTCCTGGGTGAGCTGCCGGTACCAGTCGTCGTACGGGTGGTTGGTCGCCGGGTAGTTGACCAGCGGATCGGTGGCCAGGCCCGCGTTGTCGAAGTCCCAGCCGCGGACGACGTGCCCGCTCTTGCGCGCAGCGACCAAAAACGCTGAATCCTTCGCCGGAGCCCCGTAGAACAGCCCGTCCTGGAGTTCGGCCGGGTCGCCCTGCTGGTATTCGTCGAACGCCACCTGCTGGTACTGCACGCGGCCGCCGGTGACGAGATCCGTGGAGTACCGCAGGGTTTGCGCCGGGGTGGAACCGTCGGCGCCGGTGGCGACAGAGATTCGCCCAGCGTTCGCCTTGTCGTAACGCGGATCGGACGTTTTCGCGTTGCCGGTCCAGGTCACGGTCTCGCCGGAGAGGGTGCCGCGCCACTGCCAGTTCTGGTCGCTCGACTGGCTGCGGTGGATTTCGCGGAGCCCGGAGCTGGTGAACGCGACGGTCGGCAGCACGCCGTTGTCGTACTGATGGCTTGCCGACCAGCGGATTTCACCGTCCGCGCCCAGCTGGCCGGTGTGGTACCAGAGGGTGGTGGCGCTCGGCGACTGGTGCACCTCGACGATCCGGCCGGAGCCGTCCAGCGCGACCGCCGGGGTCTGGCCGCTGTCGTAACGGCCGTGGCGCTGCCAGGCGACGCGTCCGTCGGCGCCGAGCTGTCCGGTCCAGTACCAGAGCGCGCCGCCGCCGGAATCGTGCACCTCGACGACCTGGCCGCGGCTGTTGATCGCGACCGCGGGGTGGTACCCGACGTCCCGGCGGTACGCGGCGCGCGTGCCGCCGTCGCCCGACAGCAGCGGAAGGACCCTGCCGCGCAAGGAATCCGTGGTCGCTCCGGTGCGGTAGGCGGCGGGGGAGAGCAGCCGCGGACCGAACGCGGCACTCAGTTCGGCGTTGACCGCGGCCAGGTTTCCGGCGGCGAACGAGTCGTTGTCGGTGAGGTCGTCCTTCAGGTCCAGCATGACGACGATCGGCGCCGCGTCCGGGTGCGCGGCCGACCAGCTGTTCACCACGCCGAGCCAGTCGCGGAGGCTGTCGGACGCGGGGTTGCCCGCGTGGTCGACCAGGTCGCCGGGCGAGCTGTGGCCGATCCCGTAGTCGTGCCGGGTGGCGTAACCGTTGTCGTGAATGTCGAATTCGATGAACCGGATACCGTGGTCGAGCTGGTAGGAGATGGATCCCTTCGCTCCATCGACGTTGCCGGAGTAGCTGTTGTGCGTCGCGGCGAAGACGGTGTCGGAGAAGGGCTGCGCGGCGTTCGCGGGCGCGGCGCCGAGTGCGGTGACGGCGGCAGTGGTGAGCGCGATGGTGCGTAATCGGTGCATTCAAACCCCCAGGTCGGCTGGACAACCGGCGAAATACTGGCGATCTTGGCAGAGATTCATGGCATGTTCTGGGGATGCAGGAAAACGACGAGGAAACCTTCGCCGGGCACGTCGCCGAGCTGTTGTCCGATTTGCCCGGAGTCGAAGCGGTGGCGCTGGGCGGTTCGCGGGCGCGCGGCACCCATCGGCCGGACAGCGACTGGGACTACGCGGTGTACTACCGCGGCGCGTTCGACCCGGACGACCTGCGCGCGCTCGGCCTGCCGGGCGAGGTGTCCGGCCTGGGCGAATGGGGCGGCGGGGTCTTCAACGGCGGCGCGTGGCTGACCGTGCAGGGACGGCCGGTGGACGTGCACTACCGCGACCTGGACGTGGTCGAGCACGAGCTGGCCGAGGCGGAGAAGGGCCGGTTCCATTGGGAGCCGCTGGCGTTCCACCTGGCCGGGATCCCGAGTTACCTGGTGGTGGCGGAGCTGGCGCTGAACCGGGTCGTGCGCGGGGAACTGCCGAGGCCAGAGTATCCGGAGCTGTTGCGGGAAAACGCCCCCAAGTTCTGGCGCGCTTCGGCGGCGCGGACGTTGGAGTACGCGAAGGCCGCGTACGTGCGGCACGGCCGGGTCGCGGAGGCCGCGGCGTCGGTCGGCGTGGCGGCGATGCAGACCGGGCACGCGGTGCTGGCCGCGAAGGGAGAGTGGGTGACGAACGAGAAAACCTTGCTGGAACGGGCGGGTTTGCGCGCACTGGACGACGTGGTGGCGGGGATGGGGCACGACCTGCCGGGGGCGTTCGCGACCGCGTGCGCGTTGCTCGGTCAGGCGGGCGGAGCCGCGTAACCCGGAAAACCCTGATGGCGCAACGGTTTCCGCTCGCCAAACCTCGCCGTACGGCACGGATCCGTTTCATTTCGCCGGTTTCGGGTATATGACCGCAGCACGGCCGTGGCCGCCACGCCGTGGCGAGCCGCACGTGCTGAACGGAGGAACGCCCTATGCCAGAGTCCGAGCCGGTCGCGAAGGACCCGGACAAGGGATACGTAGCGCTGCTCGGCTGGTCGCTCAACGCGGTCGAGGCGCTCGACCGGTTCGACCGCCGCTACGTCGTGGTCGCCCCGGACTGGGCGGAGAAATACTGCGTGGAACACGACATCCCGTACGTGTCGTGGAATTTCGAGCGGCTCAACGACCGGTCGATGGAGATCGCCGAGATCCTGCACGAGGAAGGCGTCGACGTCGCCATCCCGCTGTTCGAGGAGACCGTCGAGTGGGCGGGCGCGATCAACTCGGTGCTGATGGACAACCCGCGCCTGTTCGGCCAGGCGATGCTGCTGCGGGACAAGGCGCTGATGAAGCGGCGCGCGCAGCTCGGCGGCATCCGGGTGGGGATCTTCGAGGAGGCGCACGACCGCGAAGACGTCGTCCGGTTCCTCAAGCGGGTCAACCAGACGCTGCTCAAGCTCGACGGCGACCCGAACGACCCCATCCACCTGAAGGCGTTCGACAAGGCGGGCTGCCTCGGCCACCGCGTCATCCGGACCCCGGACGAGATCGACTCGATCCCGGACGAGGAGTTCCCGGTCCTGATGGAATCGCACCTCGACGGCTGGGAGTTCGCGGTCGAGGCGTGGATCCACAACGGCAAGGTCAAGTTCCTGAACATCTCGGAGTACGTCACGCTCGGCTACTCGGTGTTCGTGCCGGCGACCCCTGAGCTGGAGCGGTACCGGCCGCAGATCACCGCCCAGATCGAGAAGCTCGTCAAGACCTTCGACATCGAGTTCGGCTTCGTGCACCCGGAGTACTTCGTCACCAGCGACGGCGAGATGTACTTCGGCGAGGTCGCCTACCGGCCGCCCGGGTTCAAGGTCTTCGAGCTGCTCGAACGGGCCTACGGCTTCAACGCCTACCAGGCGCTCGTCCTGTCCTTCGACCCGAAAACGACGGAGGAGGAGATCGACGCCTTCTTCCCGCGGGAGGTCGTCGACGCGACCGGCGTCGCGGGCTGTTTCGGTGTGTACCCTCGCCGTCGGGTGGTCAGCGAGCTGCGGATCCCCCAGCAGACCGAGGACGACGACTACTACGAGTCGCACGACCTGACCGCGCCGCTGGAGGAGACGGTCACGAAGAGGACCGCGTTCGGCACGCACTGGGGTCTGCTGTACTTCTTCGGGGACGACGCCTACCGGATGCGCGACCTGCTGAAGGAACAGGAAGAACTGGACTTCTACGTCTGAGCACGGACGAGTCCGCCACCCCGACCGAAGGACGCACTTGGAGCCGAACGCCGACGTCACCGGCACGACTGCGACGCTGGCCAAACGCGTGGCGTCGCTCGACGACGCGGTCGCGGCCATGGCCGCGACCCGCGACTTCGGCAAGCACACGAAGCTGCGCCGGGTGCTGGAGGCGCTGCGGCGGGTGCTGCTCCAGCCGGACGGCGCGGCCGCGGTCCGGGCGAGGGCGCGGGCGCTGGAGGAGGCCGGGGTTTTCCAGGGCACCGACTGGGACACCCCGGAGATCCTGATCCCCGCGCTGGTCGGCCCCGGGCTGCACAGCGGGAACTCCGACACCGTGGTGATCGAGGCGACCAGCGAACTGCGGATGCTCGCGGTCGCGTGCGGCGACTACGAGCATCCGACGCTGCCGGCCGAGGACGCCCGCGTGTTCCTGTCGCAGGTGCTCGGGGCGAACCTGGAGCTGCTGTTCACGCCGCCCAGCGAGGCGGAGCGGACCCGGCAGGGCCGGACCGCGCAGCTGATCCGCGACCTGCTGCGGTACCTCGCCGACCAGATCGGCTACGACAGCATCCTGGACAAGGTCGTCGAGGAGATCTGGCGGATCCTGCGCCAGCGCCCGATCCAGGTCGACCAGGTCAAATCGCTGATCACGCGGATCTCGATCTACCGCGGCGACCCGGACGTCGACCTGGGCGGTTCGTCGGTGCAGGGCCTCGACCGGCTCATCACCAGCCTGTTCGGGACCACCGAGGCGTGCCGGGAGGACCCGGGCGTCGACGTCTTCCGGGCGCGGCTCGAGGCGATGGACGCGGCGAGCCTGCAGTACGAGGCGACCGGGTTCGCCCGGGCCATGCACGACACCGGCCTGGTGTCGCCGTACCACGCCGAACTGCTGCGGTACCTGGCGCACGAGAGCGACTACCTCCTCGGCGAGGCGCTCGGCCTGTCCGACGTGGGCCGGAACTGCCTCATGCGCTACCACGACCTGGTCCACCGGCTGATCGAGGAAGCCGTGCACCCGCAGACCGCGCAGTGCGTCTACGGGCTGGCGCTGCTGCTCGACCGCGGCATCCTCTACGAACCGCCGGTCGTGCCCGCGCTGTGGCGGCAGCTGGCGCTGGAGCTGTCGACCGCCGCCCGGGAACGGCTCGCGCTCGTGTTCGGCGACCAGCCGAGGCCCGAGGCGCGGCTGCTCGCGGGCGTGCTGTCGATGCTGGGCCAGCCGCTCGGCGTCGGACAGGGCGACAACCCGACCTGCCAGTCGGCGCGGGCGCTGTCGATGTGGGCCTACAACGACCCGGACTACCTGCTGCAGGTCGTGGTGTGGGCGGCGCGCGACGACGAGGTCGTCATGCACTTCGAAGGACAGCCGGTGTCGTCGAAGGAAAGCGGGGCCGGGCTGTCCGAGTCGCTGCCCGCCGACCTGGACCCGGTGTCGTCGCTCGTGGTGCCCCATCTCGACCGGATCTACGCCGAGATGGGCCGCCGCTGCGCCGACCGGCCGGGCGATCCGCACCGCTGGGTCAACCCCGAATTCCACGGCTGGTGGGCCTCGCGGGGCTTCCGGATCAACGTCGACGTCGCCACCGGAAAACTGATCGACCTCGACGACTTCCTGCGGCAGTTCCACGCGAGCTACCACCCGTCCTACAACGGCGAGCAGCCGCTGATCCACCCGCAGCCGGCCGGGGTCGCGGTCACCGACAGCGCCGCCCGCTACGTCGGCTGGCACGCGATCACGATCCTGCGCACCGCTCCCGATCCCGACGACGTCATGCGGGTGTACTTCTACAACCCGAACAACGACAGCGGCCAGGACTGGGGCGACGGCGTGGTGGTTTCGACCGCGGGCAACGGCGAGCGGTTCGGCGAGGCCTCGCTGCCGTTCGACCAGTTCGCGTCCCGGCTCTACATCTTCCACGTCGACCCTCGGGAACACGGCGAGCCGGAGAAGGTGCCCGCCGAGGATGTCGCGCGGATCATCGGGTATCTCGAGCGCAGCTGGGGTGCGGATCGGCTGCCTGCTGGGAGTTTGCAGGCGGAGCCGCCGCATCATTGACCCTCTGCTGTCCACAATGGACTGCTTTGGTCGCGGATCCGATTTTTGTCGGTGGTGCCTGTCATCATGGCCGCAGTCGATCTTGGAGGCGTGATGACGGACTTACTGACCGAGTTGGCATGGCTGGATGATTACGGACCGCTGCAGGACATCTTCTGTGTTTCGTTCGTGCGCGGGCTCGATCCGCCCGAGGTGGTGCGGCGGTTCGGTGGCGTCGGCGGCGAGCAGATGACGTTCGGGGAGTTGAACAATCTGGTCGCTGAGTACGTCGCGCAGACCCAAGGCGGGAACGGCGGGGGGTACGTCGGTGTGGTGTCGTCCGGCGAATGGAGTGTCGCCGTCGAACCGTGGGGGTGGCAGGGGAATTTGTCGGAAGTCGTTGCGCGGCTGTCGAAAGAGAGCGAGGTCGTGGCTGTGAACCGGCACGACTACGCGGAGGCGCACTTCGTGCACGCGGTGGACGGCACGGTTGTCGCTGGTTTCACTCCGTGCCTGCCGAGCCGGACGTACGGCAGCGAATCGGAGCGGTTGATCCAGGTGATGCGCGAGGCTGGGTTGGATCCTGGCGGGGATGAACGGCCGTCGAACCCGATAGCTGCGGCTTTCGCGGTGGCGGCGGGGGTGACCGGGGTGGTCTTTACGCCGGAGATGTTGGAGCGGTTGTTGCTGGTGGGGGATATCCGGACCTAGGTGTGTTGCATCTGCTTGCCGCGGTGGGGCATTTGGTGACCGGCGACCTGCGGTTGTCAACGTGTTCGCTGGCCGCGATGTCGTGGTCAGGAGACGAGCACCTGGCGGTTGAGTGTGCGGCAGCTGGTGGACTGCTTCTGGCGCGCTTGTCGAGGCTCGGCGGAGGGCCGGTTAGTGGCGCCTGGTTACCGCATGAATCGGCTCTGCCCGGTGCTGATCGCGCCGTTGCTCCGCGACCTGAGGCGGGTTCCGGGCGGGTGGGCGGTGCGGTTCTCCGGTGTGTTTGCGTGCTTGAGTAGGGAGGTGGGGCGTTACGTCCGGCATTGATTCGGCTTCCCGTGGGGTGAACGGCGGTGCGTCCGGTCCGTTAGGTCGGTGAGCGGCGTGGTTCTGCCCTTCCTGGTGGAGCAACCTCCGCGAGGTTCGTGCGCGACTCTGCGAGTTCGGTTCTGTCCAGCTGCAATTCGGCTCCGGTATCCACGTCGCGGCCTCTGCCGGGTCGAGCGGGGCGGTTCTGCTGTCCGGTTAACCGTCGTGAGGCTTGCGCGCGGTTCAGACGCGAGGTTCGTGTGCGACTCTGCGAGCGAGTTCGGTTCTGTCCGGGAGCAGTTCGGCTCCGGTATCCACGCTGCGGCGTCTGCTGGGCTGAGCGGGGTGGTTCTGCTGTCCGGTTAACCGTCGTGAGGTTCGCGCGCGGTTCAGACGCGAGGTTCGTGCGGGACTCTGCGAGCGAGTTCGGTTCTGTCCGGGAGCAGTTCGGCTCCGGTATCCACGCCGCGTCGTCTGCCGTGCCCAGCTAACCGACGTGAGGCGTGCGCCCGGTTCAGAGCGTGAACTCCACTCCATCCGGCGGCACTTCCGCACCAGCACCCACCACCGCAGCATGCTCCGCGCCCTGCGGGTCCACGACGGGGTTCGTGTTGTTCAGATGCGTGTAAGCCCACCGGCCGACCCCCGGGCGGTTCGCGAGCATCGGCAGCGTCGTGGTGATCGGCACGTGGCCCATCGCCTGCTGGGCGGCTGGGTTGGCGCTGTCGGTGGCCGTCGTGAATTCGCTGCCGCTGTAGAAGGTGCCGTCCAGGAGGACGAGGCTCGCGCCGTCGGTGAACTCGTCGAAGCCGGGTGGCCAGGTGCGCAGGCAGGGCGCGTAGACGAGCGTGCCGCCGGTTGCCGGGTCGTGGATGCGGTAGGCGACGACCCACGGGCCGGGACGGGCGGAAGAGCGGGCGTATTTCGGTTGTTTGTCGCTGATCGGGAAGGAAGTGATCACGAGGCCGTCGAGGGTCGTTTCGGTGGAGGCGTGCCAGGTCCAGTCGTGGTATTCGCCGATGATGGGGCGGGCCGGGAAGTGGTCGGTCAGTGCGTGCAGGGCGGCGGCGGGGGCATGGACGGTCAGCGCCGTCGCCTCGCGGAGCATGAGCAGGCCGAGGGCGTGGTCCAGTTCGGCGTCGGTGAGCAGGACTGTGCGCAGGGGCGTCTCGCGCGGGCCCGGTCCGGCGCGCAACGCTGGTGTGGCCAGGATTTGCGTGCGGATGTCCGGTGAGGCGTTGAGGAGGTGCCAGGTACGGCCGTCTGCGCTGAAGGCGACGCTGTCCTGCGTACGCGAAGGCGAGCCGGAGGTGCATTGCGAGCAGCTGCAATTCCACTGGGGAAAGCCGCCGCCGGCCGCGGTGCCCAGGAGGATGACTTTCATCGGGCTGGGCCACGCATAATCAGGTCCGGAGTGGACGGTGCGGCGAGGATGAGGTCGACCGTGCCGCGGTGTGGGGAGCGGGAGCACACGGGGTCGGCGTTCGCCGCGTCGCCGGTGAGCTGGAATGCCTGGCAGCGGCAGCCGCCGAAGTCGGTGGTGCGGCGGTCGCAGGTGCGGCACGGGTCGCGCATCCAGTCCTCGCCGCGGTAGGCGTTGAAGGACTCCGAGCGGTACCAGATGTCGGCCAAGGCGGTGTCGCGGACGTTGTCGAGCGCGAGCGTGGTGATCGCGCTGGCGGCGGGGCAGGGCAGGACGGTGCCGTCGGGCGCGATGGTGAGTTGCCGTGCGCCCCAGCCGTGCATGCACGGTTTGGGGAACGGCTCGTAGTAGTCGGCGACGACGTAGATGATCTCCATCGTGCCGCGGAGGCGTTCGACGGCTGCGCGGACGATGGGTTCCGCGGCGGCGAGTTGCGCGCGGGTGGGCATCAGCGCGTCGCGGTTGCGCAGGGCCCAGCCGTAGTACTGGGTGTTGGCCAGTTCGAGCCGGTCCGCGCCCATCGACTCGGCGAGCGCGATGATGTCGGGCAGCTGGTCGTGATTGTGCCGGTGCAGCACCACGTTGACGGTCAGCGGCAGGCCCGAGGCTTTCACGAGCTCGGCGGCGGACAGTTTCCGGTCGAAGGCTTTCGCGCCGGCGAGCAGGTTCGCCCGGTCTGGGGTCGCGGCTTGGGCCGAGAGCTGGACGTGCGCGAGACCTCGGTCGACGAGATCGGTCAGCCGGGACTCGGTCAGGCCCAGGCCGGAGGTGACGAGGTTGACGTAGCAGCCGAGGTCGCTCGCGTGCGTGACGAGATGCGGAAGGTCGGGGCGCGCCAACGGTTCTCCGCCGGAGAGGTGGACCTGGAGCACGCCCAGTTCTCGGGCCTGGGATAGCGCGCCGGTCCATTCAGCGGTGGACATTTCCGCGGACCGGCTGACGAGTTCCACCGGATTCGAGCAGTACGAGCAGTGCAGGGGGCAGCGGTGCGTCAGTTCGGCGAGCAGCCCGAGCGGTGCGGTCACGTCCATTCGATCACCCGCCGTTGCCCGAACCGCGCCAATACGGTGAGGACGTCACTCTCCTGGACGCCTTGGTAGCGGCTGCGCAAGGTGGTGACGATGCCGGACACCGGGGTCGCGCCGTCGCAAAGTTCGAGGACCGCGGTGGCGGTGGAATTCGGTACCAGCACGCCTTCCGGGAACAGCAGCACATGCGTCCCGCGCACGTGATCGAACGTCAGGCGGACGCCGACGCGCAGTTTCGGCACCGATTCGGTCGTGATGGTGTCCATCGGCTCACTCCTCGGCCGCGGCGCGTTCGATGGCGTCGAGCATCGACCACAGGACATCGCACTTGAACGACAGCGCGGCCACCGCTTTCTCCTGCTGTTCGCGCGTGACGCAGTGCTGCACGACAATGTCCAAAGTGTCCTTGCCCTCACCGGAAACCTTGTCGATCCGGTTGGTGAAGTACGCCAGGTCGGCCCGGGAAATCCACGAATAGTTCGCCAGGACGTCGACCACCCGCTGCTGCATCAGGTGTCCGGCGAACATCTCGGTCAAGCCGGAGGCGACGGCTTCCACCCAGGGTTTGGTGCGTGCGAAGGTGACGTAGGCGTCGACGGCGAACCGGACACCGGGGGCGACGTGTCGCTCGTCGAGGACTTCGGCGCGGTCCAGGCCGACCGCGGCGCACAGTCGCAGCCAGCGTTCGGCTCCGCCTTCGCCCTCGACGGCACCGTCGTGGTAGACGATCCGGTCGAGCCAAATCCGGCGGATTTCCGGGATCGGGCAATTGCTGATGATGGCCGCGTCTTTCTGCGGCAGGACGCATTGGTAGTACCAGCGGTTCGCGGCCCAGAGCCGCAATTCGCGCTCGGTCAGTTCGCCGGCGTGCATCCGCCGGTGGAACGGATGGCTGCCCCAATACCGGTCGGCGAGGCCGCGCAGGGCTCCGGTGAACTCCGCCGGACTCATCGGGTGCACAGTGGACATTCGCGTCCTCCGGGATTCTCGCTCAGCGGTAAGGTTTTCCGGGACGGACGGGACCGCGGCGGACCGGCCCCGTCCGGCGGGTCACTCCTCCCGGCGGGCCGCGTAGGCGGTGACCTCCATCGGGGTTTCGTACTCGACGAAGTCGGGCGCGGTCCACATCTCGACGGGTTCGGGCATGGGAAACTCGCTTTCCTTCGGTGGTGCACCGGTGAGCGGGGCAGTGGTCCCCGCCCCGAACGCCGTCACCCTAAAAGCGCACGGCGGCCGGTCGCCAGGGGTGCGGGGCGATTTTCCCGCCGACTTTATAAAGGTTCCTTCCTATGGCGCAGCGACGGTCACGCTGGGGCGCCGCCGCCGGTTGTCCGCCCGACAGAAACCTTGCGGCGGCGCGGAAACCTCCTTACGCCGCTTGACATCGGGACCGCGAGCGGCCGAATAATAGGGTTCAAGTGCGGGTGACAACGATGTCAGAGGCTATGGGAGCGACGTGACCCAGGTGAATCGCAGGCGGTTTCTGTCCGGCGGGATTGCTGTCGCGGGCGGCGGTGTGCTCGGCGCGTTCGGGGTGTCCGGCACCGCCGCGGCAGCTCCGGACGCGCGTCCGCCTCAGGCCGGCGGCGGCGAGATCGGCAGCGGCTGGACGTTGGTCGCGGCCGACGGCACGGCTGCGGACGGGAGTGTGCTCGCCAGCGCGAAGGACGTCGCTGGGCTGAAGCCCGCGGTGGTCCCGGGGACTCCGCTGACGAGCATGATCGCCAACGGCGAGTATCCCGATCCGTTGTACGGCCACATCGTGACCGACACCGTCCCGGACACCCTCAAGGACACCGGCTACTGGTACCGGGTCGCGTTCCGGGTGCCGCGGCTGGTGCCGGGGCAGCGGTTCTGGCTGCAGTTCGACGGGATCAACTACCTCGGCACTGTGTGGCTCAACGGGACCAGGGTCGGCACGGTCGAGGGCGCGTTCAAGCGCGCGGTCTTCGAGGTCACGGACATCGTGGCCGAGGCGGACGGGGTCGCTTGGCTGGCGGTGCTGGTCGGGAAGCTCGACTACGCCGATCCGCCCGCGTTGCCGAGTTACGCCAGCGGGGTGACACGCGGCGGGCGCAACGGCGGTCCGACCGGGATCACGCTGAAGAACGGGCCGACGTTCTTCTGCACCGCCGGGTGGGACTGGCTGCCCACCATTCCGGACCGGGATCTGGGGATCTGGCAGCCCGTCACCTGGCGTACCACGGGGCCGGTGCGGGTGGCTGACGTGCAGGTCACCTCGACGCTGTCGCAGGATCTGCGGACGGCGGAGGTCTCGGTCTCGCTCGCGCTGGACAGTTCTGCTGGGAAATCTGTGGTGGTGACGGGGTCCCTTGACGGGCGGGGGTTCCGGCGGACGATCAGTGTTCCGGCGGGGGCGTCGTCGGTGAAGTTGACGTCGAAGGAGATCGCCTGTCTGCGGGTGGATCGGCCGAAGCTGTGGTGGCCCAACGGGTATGGGGAGCCGTATCGGTACCGGCTGACGGTCGGGGTCGAGTCCGGCGGTCAGGTGCACGACGAACGGACGGTGGACTTCGGGATCCGGCGGATCGAGTACACGACGCCGATGCGGTCGCCCTCCGGGGCGGTGACGCAGTGTTTGGCGATCACGGTCAACAATCAGCCGATTCTGGTGATGGGCGGGAACTGGGGGCTGGACGAGGCGCTCAAGCGGATCCCTCGGGAGCGGTTGCGGGCGCAGGTCCGGTTGCATCGGGACGCTAATCTCAACTTGGTCCGGAACTGGAACGGGCAGAGCAGTACTGAAGACTTCTTTGCTGCCTGCGACGAGTACGGCATCCTGGTATGGCAGGACTTCTTCTGTTCCACTGAAGGGCCGCCCGCGGAGAATATTGCGCGGGATCTTGCCAATATCCGGGATTGCATTGTGCGGTTTCGCAATCATCCGTCGATCCTGTTGTGGTGTGGTGGCAACGAGGGGCCGCCGCCGCAGCCGTTGATCGACGGGTTGGACGCGTTGGTTGCCGAGCTGGATCCGCAGCGGGTGGTGTTGACTAGTTCTGCGGGGGATACCGGGGCGAATCCGGTTGACGGGTACCGGTCTGGCGGGCCGTACCACTGGGTGCCGCCTGCCAAGCATTTCGCGTTGAATGACGGTACGCAGTGGCCGCCGTTTCATAATGAGGTCGGGTCTTATTCTATTCCTACGTTGGAGTTCATGCGGAAGATGCTTCCGGAGGCTTCGTGGGAGCATCCGGATGATTTCTGGGCTGATCGGGATGTCAACGGGAACGGCGGGAATGGGGGTGGTGCGGGGTATCTTCGGCTGACTGGCGAGCGGTATGGGGAGGTCCGGAATCTTGCGGATTTCGCGCGTAAGTCGCAGTTGATGAATTACGAGTGTATTCGGGCTATTTACGAGGCTCCGGTTGCTTATATGCGGAGTGTTGGGCCTTATCCGCGTACTGGGGTCATCATGTGGATGACTAATCCTGCGCAGCCTAGTTTTGTCTGGCAGATGTACAGTCATGATTTGGAGGCGCATTCGTCGTTCTATGCGGTTCAGCATGCTTGTCGGCGGGTTAACGTGGTGCTGGATGCGCGGAACTTCGATGTGATTGTGGCTAATCATTCCCGGGCTGTGGTTCGGGGGAGTGTTGAAGCCTCGTTTTACGGGGTCGACGGGGTGGAGTTCGCTCGTGCCTCGATGCCGGTGGGCGGGGTGGCTGGGTCTGACCGTGCTGTGGTTGGGCGGGCGGCTTCGGAGGTTGGTGCTGCGCCGTCTGAGGTTGCTTTTGTTCGGTTGGTGCTTCGGGATTCGCGTGGATCGGAGGTGGTTCGGAGTTTCTATTGGGTGGAGAAGCCTGGGCGGGAGGCTGGGTTTGCCGGGTTGGAGGGGATGCCTGGGGCGGCTGTTTCGGTGATCGCCGGGGTTTCGCGCGGGGGCGACGGGGCTGAGGTGGCGGTGGATGTGCGGAATGTCGGCGAGTCGGTGGCGTTGATGGTGCATTTGCAGGTTTATGACGTGCGGACTGGGGAGCGGGTTCTTCCTGCGACGTTCAGTGACAATTATTTGAATTTGGTCGGCGGGGACGCGGCGAGTGTTCGGGTTCGGTTGGATGAGGGGCAGGTTCGGCGGCATCCGCGGGTTGGGGTTCGGGTGGATGGGTGGAAGCTTGATCAGGGGGCGTCTCGGTTGCGGGGGCGAGGGGTGGAGGTGACGTTCAATCGGGATGCTTTGGAGGTGAGTCCGGAGGTTCGGACGTTTCGGGGGTGAGGCTCGGCTCGTCGCCTGGCGGCGACATTGCGCTCGCTATGGGGGCCCGCCACCCCGAAGTTTTAGTGTGCTGACGGTTCGGGGGTGCTTGTCAAGGCGGGAAAGATGCCTTGACAAGCACCCCCGAACCGCAGATGGGCTTCGGATCGGGGTTGGGGGCGGTGTGGGTGCCTCGGCGGGTGGGTGCATCGGCTGCGGTTGAGGGCGCGCGGGTTGGGTGCGTGGTCGCGACGGATGTGCGGGTGGCGGGGCGGGGTGGCCGCTAGCGCCCCAATGCCACATTGGGTGCATCTGACGCACCCAATGCGGCGTTCGGTGCGTGGGACGCACCCAATGTGGCGTTCGGTGCGTGGGACGCACCCAATGTGGCGTTCGGTGCGTGGGACGCACCCAATGTGGCGTTCGGTGCGTGGGACGCACCCAATGTGGCGTTGGGGCGGCATCTCGAACGGGCGCGAGGCTGGCGGGGGCGGGCCGTGAAGGGCTCCTTGAGGGAATCCAGGTCCGTGAAGGGGCCCCTCGCGAAACCGGCGGCGGGGTCGTGAGGGGAACCCTGGGGGAATCAGAGTTCCGCAGGGTGGCCCTCACGAACCTCGTGGCCGCGCGGTAGCGTCCAGTGTGGACGGTCAGGGGGAACGCGGGTTGCCGTGTTCGCGGGACTGGCGGATGATGGGCGGCCAGTCCCCGTCCTGTTCCACCGCAGCCCCGGAGGCACGCGATCGCCGGCAACGCCGCCGAACCCGGGCGCACGGTCTTGAGCCGCGCGTTCGCGGTGCTGGATTCCTTTCTTTCCGGCCGACCCGAGCAGACTCACGGCGAGATCACCCGGGCGACCGGGCTCGCGCCTGCCACGGTGCATCGGCTGCTGGCCGAGTTGACCGGGTGGGGTGCGTTGGAGCGCACCGGCCGAGGGCGGTACCGGATCGGGCTTCGGTTGTGGCAGCTCGGGGCGCAGGCGCCGGGCGGGCGGGAGTTGCGGGACGTCGCGCTGCCGTTTCTGCAGGATCTGCTGCAGGTGACGCACGAGGTCGTCCATCTGGTCGTGCTGGACGGGGACCGGGCGCTGTATCTGGAAAAGCTCGAGGCGCATCCGGATGTCGTGGTGACCTCGCGGGTCGGGCTGCGGCTTCCGTTGCACGCGGCGGGGCCGGGCAAGGTGCTGCTCGCGCACGCGCCGCCGGAATGTCTCGAGAGCATTCTCGCCGGCGGGCTGGAGCGCAGGGCCAGCGGGACGATCACGGACCCGGCGCGGCTGCGGCAGGTGCTGGCGGAGGTCCGGCTGCAGGGGTTCTGCATCTCCCGCAACGAGATGACCGAGGGCGCGTCGTCGGTCGCGGCTCCGGTGCGCGGGCCCGGCGATCAGGTCGTCGCGGCGATTTCCGTGGTGGTGCCCAGTTGCACGCCGAATCTGTCGCCGCTCGTGCCGGTGGTCCGGATGGCCGCGCTGGGGGTCACGCGGGCGTTGCAAGGCTGAGGAACTTTTCCGCTGAGTGGAAGAGGGGCTGGGCGGCGGAAGATCGAGCCGGGAGACTCCGGACCGCTCGTTGCCGTCACTGCCGAGGAGAAGTCCGTGAGCCCTGCCCCGACCGTTCGCGACGCCGCGTTCGACGTGCTGCGCCGGTTCGGCGCCACGACGGTGTTCGCCAATCCCGGGTCGACCGAGATCGCGCTGCTCACCGACCTGCCCGACGACCTCGAGTTCGTGCTGGCGCTGCACGAGGGTTCGGTGGTCGGCATGGCGACCGGCTGGGCGCTCGCGAACGACCGGCCCGCGGTCGCGATCCTGCACACCACCGCGGGGCTCGGGAACGCGGTCGGCGCGCTCGCGACCGCGCGGGTCAACCGTGCGCCGCTCGTGGTGCTCGTCGGGCAGCAGGACCGCCGCCATCTCGCGCTGGAGCCGTTCCTCACCGGGCATCGGCTCGACGATCTTGCCCGGCCCACGCCGGTGTGGATCGCGGAACCGCCACGGGCGCAGGACGTTCCGGGTGCGCTCGCCCGCGCCTGGCACGAGGCGCGCGAGCACCGCGGCCCGGCGCTGGTGATCGTGCCGATGGACGACTGGTCGGAGCCGGCGGGCGTGGACGAGCCGCTGCCCGCCCCGGCGAAGCTGGTCCGCGCGAACGCCGCCGAGCCCGCGGTGCTGGCCGAGCTGGCGGAATTCCTCGGTACCGCAAGCAATCCGGTGCTCGTGGCGGGTGCCGGGGCCGACGACGCCGAATCGTGGCGCGGCCTGACTGCGCTGGCGGAGAAGCTCGCGTGCCCGGTCTGGCAGGAGGCGTTCGGGGCCCGCGCCGGATTCCCGCAGGACCACCCGCAGTTCGCCGGGCATCTGCCGCCGGGCCGCGAAGAACTGCGGAAAGCGTTGTCCGGACACGACGCGGTGCTGTCGGTCGGCGCACCGGTTTTCCGTCAGTACCCGCGCGAACCGGGACAGCTGACCGAGGCCGGCACGCGCATCGCGGTGGTTACGGACGATCCGAACGAAGCGCACCGCAGCCCGGTCGACCTCGCCGTGCTGGCGCGGCCGTCGGCGGTATGCGGGCCGTTGGCGGAGCTGATTCCGGCACGGGAAGCGGGCACCGAAAAGATCGGCCGGACGGTCGAGTTGCCCGGGGCGCCGGAGGCGGGTGCGCCGCTGGGACCGGACCACGTGTTCGGCCTGCTCGCGCGCCGATTGCCCCAGGACACGGTGCTGGTCGAGGAATCGCCGTCGAGCCGTCCGCTGCTGCACGCGTACGTCCCGGCGCGCGAACCGCTCGGGTTCCTCAGCGCGGCCATGGGCGGGCTGGGCTTCGGCATTCCGGCGGCGATCGGGCTGCGGATGGGCGGGCTGAAGCGTCCGGTGGTGGCGGTGATCGGGGACGGCTCGTCGCTGTACTCGATCCAGTCGATGTGGAGCGCCGCGCACTACGGCGTCGGCGTTCTCGTGATCGTGCTCTCCAACGGCGGCTACGCGATCATGGACAAACTCGCCGTGCGGTACGGCGAACGCACGGCCGGGGGCGGGAAAGCGCCGTGGCCCGGGTTCGACGAGGTGAGCGTGAGCGGGCTCGCGAAATCGCTCGGCTGCCCGGCGCGGCGCGCGGAAACCTACGAGGAACTGGAGTCGGTGTTGAACGAGGTGCTGCCGACGCTGGCCGAGCGCACGGAGCCGCTGGTGCTGGAAGTGGCGGTGACGGCATGACATTGCTCGGAACCGGATGGCAGGGCCGGATCTTCTCCGGTGGCTGGATCCCCGGCGCGGGCGGGGAATACGACGCGGTCGAGCCCGCTACCGGGAACACCCTGGCCCGTGTGGGCGCGGCGGCTCCGGAGGACGTCGCCAAGGCTGCCGCGGCGGCGCAGGAAGCACAGCGGGAGTGGGCTGCGAAGCCGTACGACCAACGGGCCCGAGTGCTGCGCCGGGCTGCGCGGCTTTTCGAGGACCACGGCGACGAGATCGACGACTGGCTCGTCCGCGAATCCGGTGCCACACGGGCGTTCGCGCAGTTCCAGACCCGCGCGGTCGCGGCCGAGGAATGCCACGAAGCGGCGGCGCTCGCCGCGCATCCGTACGGGGAACTGTTGCGTTCCAGCCAGCCTCGGCTGTCGATGGCGCGCCGGGTTCCGGCCGGGGTGGTCGGCGTGATCTCGCCGTTCAACGCGCCGGTGATCCTCTCCATCCGCGCGATCGCGCCCGCCTTGGCGCTCGGCAACGCGGTGCTGGCGAAGCCCGACCCGCGCACGGCCGTGTGCGGCGGTGTCGTGCTGGCCCGGATCTTCGAGGAAGCCGGTCTGCCCGAAGGCCTGTTCCACCTGCTGCCCGGCGGCGCGGACGTCGGCGCGGCGCTGGTCGAGGACCCGCTGGTGCGCGTCATCGCGTTCACCGGTTCGACGAACGCGGGCCGCAAGATCGCCGCGGCGGCGGGGGAGCGGCTCAAGCGCGTGCACCTCGAACTCGGCGGCAACTCGGCGCTGGTCGTGCTCGCGGACGCGGACGTCGAACAGGCCGCGTCGGTCGGCGCGTTCGGTTCGTTCAACCACTCCGGGCAGATCTGCATGGCGACCGGACGCCACCTCGTCGCCGCCGAAATCGCCGACGACTACGCGGCCGCGCTCGCCGAGCACGCGGCCAAGCTGACCGTCGGCAACCCGGCGACCGGCGACGTCGCGCTCGGCCCGCTGATCGACGCGGGACAACGCGACCGCGTGCACTCGGTGGTCACCGGCAGCGCCGAGGCCGGTGCGAAGATCGCGACCGGCGGCACCTACGAGGACCTGTTCTACCGCCCGACCGTCCTCACCGACGTCCCGCTCACCGCGCCCGCCTACGCCCAGGAGGTGTTCGGCCCGGTCGCGCCGGTCGTGCCGTTCTCCACAGTGGACGAAGCAGTGCGCCTGGCCGGCGGTACCGAGTACGGGCTGTCGCTGGGCATCCTGACCCGGGACGCCGCGCGGGGGCTGGCGCTGGCCGAGCGGATCCCGTCCGGTCTGGTGCACATCAACGACCAGACAGTCAACGACGAAGCTCTCGCCCCGTTCGGCGGGGTGGGGGATTCGGGAACCGGCTCCCGGCACGGCGGCGCGCAGGCCAACCTGGAGGCGTTCACCGAAACCCAGTGGGTCACCGTGCGCGGCGACCTTCCGCAGTATCCGTTCTAGAAGCAATCCGGCCCAGGTCCCCTCCGACGACGCAGGTGATGACATGACGGTCTCGACTGATCCCCGGGCGCGCCACGCCCGCTGGGTGGCCCCGCTGTGCTGGACGGCGGTGGCGCTCGAAGGGTTCGACCTGGTGGTGCTGGGCGTCGTGCTGCCCGCGCTGCTCAAGGACAAAGCGTGGGGGCTCGACCCCAACACGGCGTCGCTGATCTCCGCGGTCGGGCTGCTCGGCGTGGCGGTCGGCGCGTTCTCGATCGGCCCGCTCAGCGACCTGTTCGGCCGCCGGGGAATGATGCTGCTGACCGTGACCAGCTTCTCGGTCTGCACGCTGCTCTGCGCGTTCGCGAACGGGCCGTGGCTGTTCGGCGTGCTGCGGTTCCTGGCCGGGCTCGGGCTCGGCGGCGTGCTGCCGACCGCGCTGGCGCTGATCACCGAGTACGCGAGGATCGGCCGCGGCGGCAGCGCGACCACCGTGCTGATGACCGGCTACCACGTCGGCGCCGTGCTCACCGCGCTGCTCGGAATCCTGGTGCTGCAACGGCTCGGCTGGCAGTGGATGTTCGTCATCGGGGCCGCGCCCGCACTGATCCTCGTGCCGCTGATGATGAAGTTCCTGCCCGAATCGAAGGCGCTGGAACGGGCGAAGGAAGCCCGGCGCAACCGCAATCCGCTCGGCGTCCTGTTCCGGCACGGCTACGGCCGCGCGACCATCGCGTTCTGGGTGACGTCGTTCATGGGGCTGCTGCTGGTCTACGGCCTGAACACCTGGCTGCCGCAGATCATGCGCGCGGCGGGCTACGAACTCGGCGCGGCGCTGGCGCTGCTGCTGGTGCTGAACGTCGGCGCGGTGATCGGCCTGCTGGTCGGCGGCCGGGTCGCGGACAAGATCGGCTACCGCCGTTCGACCATCCTGTGGTTCGCCGCGGCGGCGGTCTTCCTGGCGCTGCTGAGCATCAAGCTGCCCGGGGCGAGCGTGTACGCCGGCGTGCTGCTGGCGGGGATCTTCACCTTCAGCTCGCAGGTGCTGGTCTACGTGTACATCGCCCGCGTGTACCCCGCCGAAGCACGCGGCACCGGGCTCGGCGCGGCGAGCGGGATCGGCCGGTTCGGCGCGATGTCCGGGCCGCTGGTGACCGGGCTGCTGCTGTCGGCGGGGCTGGCGTATCCGTGGGGCTTCTACCTGTTCGCGGCGGTGGCGGTGATCGGGGCGCTCGCGATCGCGGCGGTGAACCGGGACCCGGCTCCGGACGCCCCGGCGGACAGTCCGGCGCCGCGCGTGGAGACTGCTCCGGAGAGCTGAGCTATTCGGCGGTCGTCTGGGCGATCCGGTCGCTGTCGGTGTCGTAGTCGAAGAGCTCGGCGTACCGGCCCCAGTCGATCGCCGTGTCCAGTTGCTGCCGGGCGTCGGCGGCGGAGAAACCGCGGCGGAGCAGGTCGAGGAAGAACTCCGCGCGCAGCGTGCCGTCCGAACTGGCGGTGAGCGCGTTGACGATCGTGCGGACCAGCGGCGCCCGGTCGCGGACCTGACCGGCGAAGATCTTCTTGCTGGTCTGGATGTCCGCGGTGGTGAAGGCGGTGCCGACCGGGGTCAGGTGCAGGTCCCCGCCCGCCACGAAGAGGAGGTCGAGCAGGGCGGCGGCATCGACGAGCGGCAGCAGGTCGTCGACCTCGAAGCTCAGTTCGGCGGCGAGATCCGGCAGGTCGGCGTGTCCGCCGCGGGCGTGCACCAGTTCCACGAGCCCGGCGAGGCCGCCGACCGACGCGGGCGGCAGCGGCCGTGCGGTGGGCGTGGCCTGCGCGGGTTCGACGGCCGCCGGATCGCGTCCGGTCAGCAGGTCGTAGAGCCGTTCGACCAGCGCGGCGAACGCGGGGGATTTGCGGTCGCGCGGCCGGGCGAGGTCGATCTCCACCTCCGCACGCAGCTTCCCGGGGTTGGCACCGAGGACCAGCACCCGGTCGGCGAGCAGTACTGCCTCCTCGATGTTATGCGTGACGATGCAGACGGCTTTCGTCGGGAAATCGTCGCGCTGCCACAGGCTCATCAGTTCGGTGCGCAGGTTTTCCGCGGTCAGCACGTCGAGCGCGGAGAACGGTTCGTCCATCAGCAGGACGTCCGGTTCGAGCACAAGCGCACGGGCGAAGCCGACGCGCTGCCGCATCCCGCCGGAAAGTTCCTTGGGGTATGCGGATTCGAAACCGTCGAGGCCGATCAGGTCGATCGCCTGCAACGCACGGTCGCGGCGCGATTTCGGCGGGATGCCGCGCGCGGCGAGGCCGAGTTCGACGTTGTCCTGCACGGTCAGCCACGGCATCAGCGCGAACGTCTGGAACACCATCGCGGTACCCGGATTGGCGCCGTCGAGTTCTTCGCCGCGATAACGCACGGTGCCGCGGGTCGGGCCGATCAGCCCGGCGATCGTGCGCAGCAGCGTCGATTTCCCGCTGCCGGACCGGCCGAGCAGCGCGACGATCTCGCCCGCGCGCAGGTCGAGCGTGATGTCGTCGAGGACGCGCAGTTCGTCACCCGCCGAACCGGGGAAGCTTTTGCTGACGTGCTCGACGGACACGAGGACTTCGGACATGAGGATACCTTTCAGGACAGGGAGAACCGGCGTTCGGCGAGGCGGTACAGCCGCCGCCAGAAGAGCCGGTTGAGGCCGACGACGTACAGGCTCATCACCGCGACGCCGAGCAGGATCCGCCCGGAATCGCCGGAGCCGGTCGCGTCGGCGATGTACGCGCCGAGGCCGGTCGCGGTGAGCGTGACCCCGTTGTAGGACACGATTTCCGCGACGATGGAGGCGTTCCACGCGCCGCCCGCCGCGGTGATCCCACCGGTGACGTAGCTCGGGAAGATCGCGGGCAGCACGAGCCGACGCCACCACAGCGCTCGCGGCAGCCGCAGGTTCGCCGACGCCTCGCGCAGGTCGTGCGGAATGGCCGAAGCGCCCGCGATGACGTTGAACAGGATGTACCACTGGGCGCCGAGGCTCATCAGCAGGATGCCGCCCCAGTCCAGGGAAATCCCGGTCGCCACGAGCACGGCGGTGATCAGCGGGAACAGGAAGTTCGCCGGGAACGACGCGAGCACCTGCACGACCGGCTGGGCGAGCCGCGACACCCGCGGGTTCATCCCGATCCACACGCCGATCGGCACCCACACGAGCGTGCCGACGACCACCAGCGTCACCACCCGTGCGAACGTGATCAGGCCGAGCAGCAGCACGTGCCCGATCTCGCCGTATCCGGTGGTCTCGCCGATGAACAGCACCATGCGCACCGCGCCGTAGAGGATCAGCCCGAAAACCACGACGCTGAACACGATGTCCGCGGCGCGCCGGCGGGCGGGGGAGAACCGCAGCGGGTACTCGGCGAGCCCGAAAACCGCCAGCGCGCGGTCGAGCGGGAACACCAGTTTGCCGAGCACCCGGCCGAGCAGTGCCGGGATCCGCGAGCGGCGCAGCAGGTCGAGTACCAGGCTGCGAGGTGCCTCGGCGGCTTCGGAGTTTTCGATGCGGAACCGCTCCGACCACGCGGTGAGCGGTCGCCAGAACAGCACGTTCACACCGACGACCAGGACCACCATCGCACCGACGGCCAGCAGCACCTTGCCGAGATCGCCCTCTTCGGAAGCGGTCGCGACGTACGCGCCGATTCCGGGCAGCGCGAACTTCTGGTTGTTGACGCTGAGCGCTTCGGAGGCGGTGAGGAAGAACCAGCCGCCGCCGAAGCTCATCATGCCGTTCCAGACCAGCGGGATCAGGCCGCTCGGCACGTCGACGCGCCAGAACCGCTGCCAGCGGGACAGCCGCAGCAGCCGGGACGCCTCGTCGAGGTCGCGCGGCTGCGAGACCAGCGAATGGTGGAACGCGAAGGTCATGTTCCACGCCTGCGAGGTGAAGATCGCGAAGATCGACGCGCATTCCAGGCCCAGTTGCGAGCCGGGGAACAGCGCGATGAACCCGGTGATCGTCACCGACAGGAACCCGAGCACCGGCACCGACTGCAGGATGTCGAGTGCGGGAAGCAGGATCTTTTCCGTGCGCCGCAGCCGGGCCGCCGCGGTCGCGTAGACGAAGGTGAATCCGACCGACAGCACGAGCGCGACGAACATCCGCAGCAGCGAACGTCCGGCGTAGTAAGGGAGTTCGGCCGGATCAGTGGACACTGTGGACGGTGCGGTCGCCGGAGTCCACGCCGTGGCGGCACCGTGCGCGAGCCGCACGATCAGCCACAACGCCGCGGCGGCGCCGAGGAACACCGCCACGTCGGCGACCGTGCGGCGCGGCCGGACGAGCGCGCCGCGGGTGGGGAAGGTACGCAGCATTGGTCTAGTTCTCGCTGTCCTGGTCGGTGTAGGAGAGTTCGGCTTGCCAGCGCACGCTGGTCACCGACGGCTCCATGGACAGCCGGCTCACCGCCGACTCCATTTGCTTGTCGTCGCGCTGATCGGCGGACAGTTCGGCGCGCACCTGCACCTGCCCGGCGGTGTCGGTATTGGTGCTGGTGACCGATTGCAGCGCGAAATCAGTGCGTGCCAACGCCTGCACGAGCAACGCGCGCACGTGCGCTTCGGAATCGTCCTTGGTCACCGCCAGGAAGGTGTACGACGTCGGGGTTTCGCGGCCGGTCGCCGGACGACGGTCGACCACGCGGCCGAGCGGGCGCAGCGCGATGTTCACCGCCATCACCACGGCGGTGCCCGCGCCAGCGGCTGTGTACAGCCCGGCTCCGGCGAGCGCGCCCACCGCGGCGGAGCACCACAATGTCGCCGCTGTGTTGAGCCCGCGCACGGTCAATCCTTCGCGTAGAATCACGCCCGCGCCGAGAAAACCGATTCCGGAAACAATTTGCGCGGCAACCCGGGTGGGGTCGGCGCTCGCTCCGCTGAAACCGTGCGCGGACAGCAGCACGAACAGCGTCGCACCGGCCGCGACCAGCGCGTTCGTCCGCAAGCCGGCCATCCGGGCACGGTATTGGCGTTCAAATCCGATCACTGTGCCGAGGCCCACTCCGGCGCCAAGGCGCAGCAACATCTCCGCAGTCGTCATCTGCGCTCCCACTGGTTGGTGCGAAAAGTTCAGAAATAGTCGGGAAAAACCGGAAAAAGGACGGTTACCACCACGCACGCTGGCGTGCGTAACCGCGTTTCGCTGCTTGGGCGGCCAGCGCGTACCCGGCCAGCACGAGCACCAGCCACAGCAGGTAGCTGGCGGGCAGCGCCTGCATGCGCAACGGTCCGGCGAGCGGCGACAGCGGCACCAGCAAACCGGCGAGCGCGGCGGCTGCCGTCGCCAGCACGACCGGGCGGCTGGCGCGCAGGGGAGTGCCGCGTCCGCGCAGGACGAGCACGACCAGCAGCTGCGAGAGCAGCCCCTCGACGAACCAGCCGGTCTGGAACAGCAACGGGTCCGCGCCCGCGCCGAAGACGTGCCACAGCACGGCGAACGTCGCGAGGTCGAACAGCGACGACAGCGGGCCGAACACGAGCATGAAGCCGGTCAGCCCGCGGGCGTCCCAGCGGCGCGGTTTGCTGAGGTAATCCTCGTCCACCCGGTCCCACGCGAGCGCGAGCTGAGCCAGGTCGTAGAGCAGGTTCGACACCACGAGCTGGATCGGCAGGATGGGCAGGAACGGCAGGAACGCGCTCGCGGCGAGCACCGACAGCACGTTGCCGAAGTTCGACGCGGCGGTGATGTTGACGTACTTCAGCGTGTTGCCGAGCGTCCGCCGTCCTTCGGCCACGCCGCGGGCGAGCACGCCGAGGTCGCGTTCCAGCAGCACCAGGTCCGCCGCGTCCTTCGCCGCGTCGGTGGCGGTGTCCGGAGCGATCCCGACGTCGGCGGTGCGCAGTGCGGTGACGTCGTTGACGCCGTCGCCGACAAAGCCGACCGCACGGCCGTTCTCGCGCAACGCGGTGACCACGCGGGCTTTGTGCGCTGGCGTGAGCTTCGCGAAGACGGTGGTGTCCTTGACGATCTCGCGCAGTTCGGCGTCGTCCGCCGCTTCGACCTGGTGGCCGAGCACGACCTCGCCGACCGGGATGCCCGCCGAATCCGCGACGCGCGCGGCCACGTGCCGGTTGTCGCCGGTCAGCACTTTCAGCGCGACCCCCTGCTCGCCAAGGGTTTTCACCGCGTTGACGACGCCGTCGCGGACCGGGTCGACGAATCCCACGAAACCGACGAGGATCATCTCGTTCTCGTCAGTTTCGTCAAATCCGCCGAGCCTGGGTTCGACTTCCCGCGCGGCCACCGCGAGCACCCGCATGCCGTGTTCGGCGTACGCGCGCACCAGTTCTTCCGCGCCGATGCGGGCGGCGTCGTCGAATTCGGCGACGACACCGTCGCGGCGCGCGTGGCTGCAGCGCGGCAGGATCTCGTCCGGGTCGCCCTTGCTGATCAGCAGGTGCTCGCTGCCGCGCCGGACCACGACGCTGGCCCGGCGGCGCGCGTGGTCGAAGCCGATCTCGGCGACGCCGGTGAAGAGCGCGTCGGCGACCAGGTCGGCTTCGCCGTCGAACAGCGTCTCGATCGCCTCGTCCAGCCGGTCGTGCCGGTCGGTCTGGAAGCGCACCGCGAGGCCCGCGTACTCGGCTGCTTCGCCGTCCGGGCTGCCGGAGTAGTCGACGCTGTGCGCGTAGGCGATCCGGTCCTCGGTGAGGGTGCCGGTCTTGTCTACGCACAGCACGTCCATCGCGGCGAGATCCTGAATGGCGTTGAGCCGCTTGACAATCACCTGCCGCCGGGACAGCGCGGCCGCGCCTCGCGCGAGGTTCGTGGTGACGATGACGGGCAGCATCTCCGGCGTGAGACCGACCGCGACGGCGACCGCGAACATCCCGGCCTGCGCCCAGTCCCCGGTGACCGTGCCGTTGACGACGAGCACGATCGGCACCATCACCAGCATGAACCGCACGAGCGTCCATCCGACGCGGCGCACGCCGGCGTCGAAGCTGGATTCCGCGCGCGGCTCGGCGGATTGCTTGGCGAGCGCGCCGAAGTAGGTTTCGCTGCCCGTTGCGGCGACCACTGCGGTCGCGGTTCCGCCGACCACCGACGTGCCCGCGAAGCCGAGCGCGGGCGTCTCGACGAGTTCGTGCTCCTCGTGCCTGCCGGGCTGGGGTGCCCGCTTCGCGACCGGCAGCGCCTCGCCGGACAGCGCGGACTGGTCGACCACGAAGTCTTTGGCAGCGACAATGCGCACGTCAGCCGGGATCACGTCGCCGGGCCCGAGCAGCACGACGTCTCCCGGGACGAGGTCTCCCGTGGGCACCTCGCGTTCGCTGCCGGGAAACTCCGCCGCCGCGCGCCGACGCACAGTGACAGTGGTGGTGATCTGATCGCGAACCGCGCTGATCGCGCGCTCGGACCGGGACTGCTGCCAGAAGCGGAGGCCGACGCTGAGCACGACCATCACGCCGACGGTCACCGCGCCGCGAATGTCGCCGACGCCAGCGAAAACCACGCCGAGCGCGGTCAGCAACGCGACGAACGGGCTCCGCGCGGCGGCCCAGATTCGGACGGGCGCGCGGTCTGTGCCGTTGATGCGGTTCTCGCCGAAGCGGCGCAACCGTTCGGCCGCCTCGTTTTCGGTGAGGCCTTTGGGCGAGCTGTCGAGATTCCGGAAAAGAGTGAGCACCGGCGCGTCGCCGTGGGCGCGCAGGGCGGGAAAGCGGGTCATCGGTCGTCCCCTCGAGGTCTGCTGGGCGGCAGCGGACCGCGCGGGGTGCGTCCGGACCTAGATGGCTGCCGGGATTCCCGCACGGTCGTGCCGACTACTTCCTTCGCCGGTCACCCGGCTCACCTCCTCCGCAAGACTCATCGGCCGGCGTCAGCGCGCCGGCCGGGGACCAGTAGAGCGCAGATCACGAAAACAGTCAAACACTTGTGCAAGTGATGGGGGCTAAGTCACGCTGAGAGCCCACCCGAGAGGATGTCCGTCGTGTCCACCCCATCCCAGCCCCCGCTGGAACCGCTCCCCGCCGACCTGCTGCAAGACGCCGCCGCGACGTTCGGCCTGCTCTCCGCGACCGTGCGGCTGCACCTGCTGTGGCTGCTGTCGCACGGGGAGCGCGATGTCGGCACGCTCGCCGAGGAGACCGGCCAGACCGTGCCGACCGCCAGCCACCACCTGGGCAAACTCAAACTCGCCGGTCTCGTCCGCGCCCGTCGCGAGGGGAAGCGGCAGGTCTATGTGCTCGATGACCCGCACGTGCGGCACATCGTCCAGCTGGCGGTGCAGCATCACCAGGAACTGTCCGGCGAGGCCGGGCGGCGCAGCAAGGGCGCTTGAGCTTTCCGGGACGTAGAGTCGGGCCATGGCCGAGCTGAACTTCTACTTCGATCCGGTGTGCCCGTTCGCGTGGATGACCAGCAAGTGGGTCCGCCAAGTCGCCCGCCAGCGCTCGTACTCGGTGGACTGGCGGTTCATTTCCCTGCGGTTGCTGAACGCCCATCTGGACTACTCGACGCACTTCCCGCCGGAGTACGACGCTTCGCACACGTCGGGCCTGCGCTTGCTCCGCCTGGCAGCCGCGGTGCGCGCCTCGCAAGGCCGCGAGGCGGTCGGTCCGCTGTACGAGGCGCTGGGGGAGCAGAACTTCGAAAGCGGTCTGGTCGAGGACACCGCCGAGGCCCGGGCCGCGCACAGCACCCGCTCGGCGGCCGCGACGGCCCTTACGCGCGCTGGCCTTCCGACGGACCTCGCGGACGCGGTCGACGATGCGCAGTGGGACGCGGAGATCCAGCGGGAGACGGACGAAGCCCTTTCGCTGACCGGGAAGGATGTCGGGACGCCGATCCTGCACTTCCAGCCACCGGCGGGAGTCGCGTTCTTCGGGCCGGTGATCAGCCGCTTGCCGTCGGACGAGGAGGCGGTGGAGCTGTGGGACCACGTGGTGGGGCTGGCGGCGTTCCCGGGGTTCGCCGAGCTGAAGCGGAGTTTGCGGGAGATGCCGCAGCTGCCGTCGTTCGGGGTGGGGGCGGGGGAGACCGGGCGGGAACAGGATTGGCATGGCGGGAGCCGGAGGCTGAAGAAGTAGGCGGCTTCGCAGCACCAGCTAAGCGGCGTGACCCCGGCGAAGTACGTGAGGGGAACCCTGAGGGAATCACATTCCCTCAGGGTTCCCCTCACGTACGTTTGCGTTGCCCGGCCCGGTTGCGGAGACTGTCGACTTCGTTACACCGTCGGACAATTTCATCCCCCGAACGCGCGAACCTGACACACTGGGAGGTGACGACAACTCCGGGAGTGTCCATGTCGCGCGACAGCTATCGGACAGTTCGTACACCGGACGGCCTCACCCTGGCCAGCACCCTCACCGAGCCGGACGGCAGAGTTCGCCGGGCGGTGCTGCTCGTGCAAGGGGCGAGCGTCACCCGCGAGGAAGGCGGCTTCTTCACTCGCCTCGCCGACCACCTGGCCGAGGCCGGCATAGCGTCGCTGAGAATCGACCTTCCCGGGCATGGCGAAAGCGAAGGCCGCCAGGAAGATCTGACGCTTTTCGCGCTGCTCAACGTGATCCGGGCCAGCATTGAGCACCTTTCCACCGCCGTCCCGGGCGTGCGGACCTCGCTCGCAGCGGCCAGTTTCTCCGGCGGCGTCGCGGCGTACTACGCGGCCAAGCGACCGGACGACGTCGAGCGGCTCATCCTGTTCAACCCTCTCATCGACTACCGCGCGCGGTTCATCGAGGAGAAGTCCGCGTGGTCGGCGGACGGCTACCTCGACGACAACGGCGCCGCCGATCTCAAGCAGCAGGGCTATCTCGGTCACGGGCCTGGCTTCCGGCTCGGCCGCGCGCTGCTCAACGAAGCGTTTTGGTTCGAGGCCCGCGAAAACCTGCCGCGCATCACCGCGCCGACGCTGATTGTGCACGGCACCGAGGACACCTTCGTCCCGGTCGAGTCGTCGCGGGCCGCGGATCGCGAGCTGACCTGCGAACACCGGCTGCTCCAGCTCGACGGCGCACAGCACGGCTTCGCGGTCCACGACGATCCCGGGTACGCCGATCCGCAGACCCAAGCCTGGCAACGGCAGGTGATCGGCAAAGTCCGGGAATGGCTTCGCTGACGGGTCAGCCGTTGAGCGCCTCGCGCAATTCCCGGACGTCCGGGCGGTTGTGCCACGGCTTCAGCACTTCCACGACCCGGCGGAGTTCTTCTTTGGTGCGGCGGGAGTTCGTTTCCGCGGCTCGCTGAGCGGAGATGAGGCCGGTTTTGGCTGCTTGGTCCGGTTCGCCGGAAAGGGCCAGCGAGTTTGCCATGAGGGACAGGAAGAAACCGTAGTCCCGCCGGGAGAATTGGGTTTCCTTCAACGTTTTTTCGTACAGCTCCACCGACCGGCGCGGTTCGCCCGCTTCGGTGTAGCAGATCGCGGTCTGCATATTCAGGAGAGTCGCGTTGAAGTGCGCGCCCAGCGGCGATTCGGCCGGTCCGGCGTCGTCCAGCAGTTTCCACGCGACGTCGAGGGTGCGGTTGACCTGATCGGCCGACGCGCCGAGCATCGCCTCCGCGCGGGCTTCCTGCTGGGCGGCTTCAGCCTGCAGGCGCCGGGGGAGCGACCAGGGGCCGTTGCGCACCGCCCTGGTGAGGATGAGCATCCGCCGCGGATCGCGTTCGTCGTAGGCGACCTGGGCTTTTTTGAGCAGAATGTAGCCCTGCATCGTGCCGTCGCCCGCCGCCTGCGCCCATTCCATCGCGCGGTCGTGCCAGTACAGCGAATCTTCCATCTGCCTGCGGTCGCGGTAGAGCCAGCCGGCGAACTCCGCGCCCTCCGAACCGATTCGCAGCAGGTCCCGCTGGTCCTCGGGCGCCGCGTCGCGGGCGATGCGGTCGATGATGTCCAGCACGCCCAGCGTCATCGGGAGCGTTTTGGCCGGACCGCGTTCGCCGTCCTCGTATTTGTACTGGTCGAGTTGCCGCCGGAAATAGTGCGTGACGGTTTTGTCCATGTACCGCCGGGGATTCTCCAGCGCTCGCGCGACGTGCTCGGCGCTGCCTATTCCCAGCGCGGGCAAAGCCGCGACCGGCAGGCCGTTCTTGAGCAGTGAGCGGCGACTGAGCGGGCTCATGGCGTCCCATTCTGTGGTCGGAACCGCTGGCGGGGCCGCGTCGCCGGGTGCGGGCACGAGCCGGGCGAGGACGCTGGCCGCGACGGTCGCCCGGTCCAGCGGCAGCGCGACCGGACGCCCGTCCACGACGACGGGCAGCAGGACGCTCGGCGCTCCCGGCGGCCTGCGGAGGTCCGCCGGGGTGCCTTCCCGGAGCAGTTCCTCCAGCCGGGCGGGGCTGATGCGCAGCAGCCGGGCGAGCCGGTCGCGGCGGTGCGGACGCGGCTCGGACCGGCCGGATTCCCAGGCGCGGATGCTTTTTTCGTCGGCGGGCAGCAGCGCGGCGAGCTTTTCTTGCGTCAGGTTCGCCGCTTTGCGTGCCCGGACAAGTCCTTCTCGCCGTTCGCCCATGGGCGACACCCCTTCGCAACAACGCGGGGTCGCTAGGTTACCGCAGGTCACCGTGTGCGGGGCAAGACGATTCGCTCGGTTGCCGCCCGCTTTTCGCCCGGTTTGCTGGCTGGTCCAGGCCACTGGCCGGCCCCATGGTGGGGAGGCACCGCGAAGACACTTCCGCAGCTGAGAGGTGGATCGCATGAAGGCGGCAGCGACGCTCGGCGAGGCGGCCCGCACCGGCCATCCGGCGGTGGTCATCGGGTGTTGCGTGCTCTTGCTGCTGGTACTGCTCTCGATGTGGCTCTGGCACGCACGCCGGCCGGTGCGGCCCCCGCGCGGGAAGCTGACCGTCCGCGACCTCCAGGCCCGGCTCGACTACGAGGTCCAGGCCGAGATCGAACAAGCCCGGTTGGCCGAATTCCGCCGGACGGCCGAGGAGGCCGCCGTCGAACGCGCCGGCGAGGACACCGACGTCATCCCGAAAGTCGACGACACCGTTTCGCGGGAGGCCGACAACCCGCGAAAAGGGGAGAAACCCGATAGAGCTCGGTGCGGTTAGGAGCGTCCCGCCCATCGCTCACCGCACCGTTATGCCTGCCCCAGCCTGGCGCGGCACGCCACCTCCCCTGGGCTGGGGCAGGCCTCATCGACGCGGGCCGGACTCGCCGAATCAACGCCACAGGGCCGCCGCGGCGCGGGCGTAGTCGGCGAAGGAGACCGGCGGCCGGCCGGTGATCCGCTGGACGTCGTCGGTCACGTCGGCGGCCCAGTCGTTGCGGATGCCTTCGTACATGGCGGCGTAGAAGTCGGCGACCGGACCGGGCGTGCCCCCGCGGAGCAAGGCGTCGCGGAACTCGGCCGGGTCCATCGCCTGGTACCGCACCGGTTTTCCCGCGGCCTCGCCCACGATCGCGGTCATGTCCGAAAAGGACAGTGAATCGGGTCCGGTCAGCGAGTAGGTCTTGTGCTGATGTCCGTCCTCGGTCAGAGCGGCCGCGGCGGCGGCGGCGATGTCCTCGACGGAGATCGGCGCGACCCGGCCGTCGCCCGCGGGAACCGCGACGACCCCGGTGCGGATGCCGTGCAGGATCGCGGGGTGTTCGGAGAAGTTCTCGGCGAAGACGTTGGGGCGCAGAATGGTCGCGGGCACCGGTCCCGTTTCGAGGAGCCGCTCGGCCTCGTCCAGCGGGAAGCCCTCGCCGGCCAGCCGCGCTGTCGTGGTGGACAGGTGGACAGGTGGACCACCCGGCGAACCCCGGCGCTCTTGGCGTCGTCCAGCAGCGCCGCGACCTCGGTCGTGGGGTCGGGGCTGATCGGAAGCCACTGGTAGATCGCGTCCACGCCGTCCAGCGAGGGCGGGTAGGTCGCCGGGTCGCTCCAGTCGAAGCGGACCGGCGTCGCCGAACCCTCCGGTCTCCCCGGGACCCGGACCGTGTGCCCCTGCTCGGCCAGCAACGACACCACCCGGCGTCCGGTGCGGCCGGCCGCACCGAGGACAAGAACTGTGGTAGGCACGCGTTCCTCGCAAGGTAGGGTCGAATCGGCAACCACTTCACCGTATGAACGGGTCATCGACGCGCGCCATGACAGCTCTCGACAGATTCATATCCGTTCGGTGCGACGGCGGAGCGAATCGGGTATGGCGATGCCGGTGAAAGCGGTCGGCCGTGACCATGTGGCGGACGTCGTGGGCGACATCGTCGCAGCCCTCCGGCGCGGCGGCGTCGTCTACGGCCGGGCGTTGCTGCGGGCGCCTTGGGGCCTCGCGTTCGAGTCGCGTTCGATAGCCACGATCTACGTCGTGATCGCCGGCTCCTGCGTGCTCGTCCCCGACGGCGGAGAGGCGCTGCATCTCGCCCAAGGGGATGTCGCGTTGCTGCCGTCCGGCGCTGGACACGTCGCGGCCGACACTCCAGGCCGGTCAGCGCGCACCGTGCGCGAACTGTTCGGCGCCGACCTGGAGGAGCTGTCGGCCACCGACCTCGTCATCGAGGGCGACGGTCCCGAGACCGTTCTGGTCTGCGGCGCGTACCTGCTCGAACCTTCGCCGCAGCACCCGTTCCTGGCATCTTTGCCCGACGTCGTGCGCGTCACGGCGAGCCAGATGCGCGGCACCTCGCTCGCCGCCGCCGTCCACCTGCTCACTACCGAGGTCGACCACGCCGGCCGCGGCACGCCCGCCGTGGTGGCCTCGTTGCTCGACCTCCTGTTCACCTACACCCTGAGGTCCTGGTTCCTCGGCCAGCCCGACCAGCTGGCCGGGTGGGCCCGCGCGCTCCACGACCCGGCGGTCGGCCCCGCGCTCGCGCTCTTGCACGACGATCCCGGCAAACCCTGGACCGTGGAGGCACTCGCGCACTCCGTCGGCGTCCCGCGGGCCCGGTTCAGCCGCCGGTTCACGTCGACTACCGGGCACACCCCGATGGAGTACCTCGGCATCTGGCGGATGACCGTCGCCGCCCGCCTGCTGCGCGAGGGCCAAGCCCCGCTGCGCCAGATCGCCCGGAAGGTGGGCTACGACTCGGAATTCGCGTTCGCGCGTGCTTTCAAACGGGTCGTCGGTCAGGCTCCCGGTCGTTATCGCGCGATGCACCGTCGCTATGAGGATGCCGCTGATACGCGGTGATGGCGGCAGGTTTATTCGCTGGGCAGGGCGGCGCGACGCGCGATGACGTCCGCGGTTCCGCCTGTCGCTTCGAGCACGCGAGCCAGGACTAGCCGGGCCGCTTCGGCAGCGTCCTTGCCCGCCGATTTCGTCAGCCGCGCATCGAGTTGCTGCCGTATCCGGCGGCTGTCGTCGACGAGCTGCCAACCGCGGTCGGTGAGCTGGGCCCGTCGCACCCGGCTGTCCGTACGATCCGGCACCCTCGCGACATAGCCGAGCCGCTCCAGTTCGAGAAGGTGCTTCGAGGCCGCCTGCTGGGTGACGCCGAGAAGACCGGCGAGTTCGGAAACGGTGGGCGACCGGTCGATCAGGTGCTGGATCACGTACCCGTGGGAGTTGCGCACGCCGACGTGGCCCGCCTCGTGCAGCTCCGTCAGGATCGCCCGGTTCGCGGAACTGCCCGCCAGCCAGGCGAGGGTGGCGAGGTCGAGATCGGCCGGGTCCAGGGGAGTCACGGTGCCTACCATGCAATTGACAACCAAGGTTGTACAACTATAGTTGTTCTTATGGACCGCGACCCGGTTGCCCTGGCGACGTCCCTGCTGCGGGCGCTCGAGGCCGGGCAGTGCGGCGAGAATCTCCGGAAGTACTTCGCCCCGACGGCGTCGACCGTCGAGCATCCGAACCTGCTCAGGCCCGCGGGCGCTCGCGCCACCCTGGATCAGATGCTCGCGGCGTCGGAGCTCGGTGCCGGATTGATGTCGAGCCAGCGGTACGACGTGCGCTCGGCCGCGGCGGTGGGGGACACCGCGATCCTTCGCCTCACCTGGAGCGGGGTGATCGCGCGTGACGCGGGCCCGTTCCGCCGCGGCGACGAACTCGTCGCGCACATCGCCCAGTTCGTCGAGACCGCCGACGGCCTGATCACCTCGATCGAGACCTTCGACTGCTACGAACCGTTCGACACCCAAGTCGTATAACGCCCTATACGCCATCGCAGGAGAGCGTGGCAATCTCCATGCCCGCCAACCGCTCGGCGCTCACCACTACCTCATACGCCTGGAGGAGACCCCCGCGGACCTCGATCCTGAGCACCCCCACCAACCGTCCGGCGGGAGCGAGCACCAGCCCGACATCCCCGTCGATCAGTGCGAGTTCAGCCAACCGCGCAGTCCCGGCGAACAGCTTCGTCCCCTGCGCGACCTCGTCCGCCCCGCGCAACACCGCAGCCGCCCCCGGCGGCAGCATCGCCGGATCGGTGCGCCGGACGACATCCGGGGCGAGCACGGTCAGCAATGTCGCCATGTCCCCGCCCCGGGCCGCTGCCAGGAACGCCGTCACCACTTCCCGGTGCTCAGCCAGCTCCGCCACCGGCACGACCGGTTCGCCGCGCACCCGCAATCGCGCGCGGCTGGCGAGTTTCTTGGCGGTCGCGGGCGTCCGGTCGAGGATCGGGCCGACCGCGTCGAACGGCACCGCGAACAGGTCGTGCAGCACGAACGCCACCCGTTCGGGCGGGGCGAGCCGGTCCAGGACCACCAGCAGCGCCCGCCCGACCTCGCCGGCCAGCAGGATCTCGTCCTCGGGCACAGCGCCGCCGGCGGCGTCAGGCATCGCGGAGACGGGCGTTTCGCGGCGGGCGCGCAGGGCGTCCAGGCACAGCCGGGACACCGCCGTGGTGAGCCAGCCGCCGAGGTTGTCGACGCCGGACGTGCGATTCAGCCGCAGCCACGACTCCTGCACGACGTCCTCGGCCTCGGCCGCGGAACCCAGCATGCGGTAGGCCAGCGCGTGCAGCCGCGGGCGCTCGTCCTCGAAGCGCCGCGCCAGTGCGTCGTCCATCGGTCACCTTTTCCCGTCTCGATCCGTCATGGGAGTGCCGGCCCGAGGACCAAGGACGAGGAGAGGAACCGGATGACCGTCATGCTAGCGCCCTTGCTGCACGTCGATTCGAGCGCCGACCGCGAGGCGTCGGTGAGCAGGCAGCTGGGCGCGTTGTTCGCCGACGAGTGGCGGAGCGGCGGCGGGACCGTGCGGCACCGCGACGTGTCCGCCGAACCGGTGCCGCCGCTGCGCGAGGCGTACGCGCGGCTCGGCCGCCGGGTGGAGCGCAAGGGAGTGCTGTCGCTGGAAGACATCGCGACGCTGATCGCGGACGACGACGAACAGCGCGAATGGGACCTGACGCTGCCGCTGGTGAACGAGGTGCGCGAAGCCCGCGCCGTGCTGATCGGGGTGCCGATGTACAACTTCGGCGTGCCCGCGACGCTCAAGGCGTGGATCGACCGGATCAGCTTCCCCGGCGTGTTCGCCGATCCGGAAACCGGCCGGAAACTGCTGGCGGACAAGGATTTCGTGATCGTCAACGCCCGCGGCGGCGGATACGGTCCCGGCACGCCGCGCGAGGCGTTCGAGTTCCAGGAGTCGTATCTGCGCGCCTATCTCGCCGACAAGGGCGTGAGGCGGCTGGCGTTCGTGTCCCAGGAGTTCACGAGGGTCGGCGACGTCCCCGCGCTGGACGGGCTCGAGGACTTGGCCGCCGCGTCGCGCGAGGCGGCCAGGTCCCGGGTCGTCGAGCTGGCGCGCGCTATCCGGTGAGGTCGGAGCACTTCCGCGCGTCCGGATCCTTCGCCCCGCCGGGCGACCACCGCACGTTCGCGAACGACGCGGAGAACGGGCCGTCGGTGTAGACGAGGAACGGCGTGTCGATGCTCTCGAAGTCCAGCCCGCTCGCGAAGCAGGACAACGGGATCTTCACCGTCGACTTCTGCCCGGCGGGCAGATCGCCGAACAGCTTCGTCGCGTTGACCTCCGACGAGCACGGATAGACGCAGTGCAGGCTGACGACGGTCCGGTTCACCGGCGGCGAATGCACGATCACGTCGAACTCGAGCGCGCCGTCGGCGTTGGGATATCCGCGCAGGTCGTCAGTGCCGCCGGGATGCTGCGAATACAGCTGTGCCGCGCCGGTGCCGGTCCACGTCGCCTTCAGGCCGTCGCCCTGGACGTTGACGTCGGCCGGGACCACGGTGATCTCCGGATGCGAAGCAGTGCCGTCCGCGCCGATCTCGGTGCCGCCCCAATTCGACGCCGAGCCGATGAAGCTCTTGTACGGCGCGACATCCGTGCGGTCGTAGATCGGCAGGTCCTCGGTCGCGGTGCCGCCGCCGTCGGTCGCACCGCAGCGGGCCGGGCCCTCGGTCTCGTCGAGTTTGCCGACGGTGGTCCGCTGGTTCGAGGTGAGGCCGTAGCCGAGCTTGAACAGCGGGTCGTAGCCGGGACTCCACGGGTTGAGCGGCGTCTGGCAGGCACTCTTCGGCCACGAGTAGGAAAGCTTGCCGCGGTATCCGCCGTGGTCCTTGCCGCGCACCAGCATGTCCGCGACGCCCCCGCCTTCGGTGCCGGGCAGCCAAGCGGCGACGAACGCGTCGGAACGGTTGAGCTCCTTGTTGACGTACAGCGGACGGCCGCTGACGTACACCGTCACCACCGGAGTGCCCTTGCCGCTGACTTTGTCCAGCACCGCAAGGTCTTCCGGATACAGCTTCGCCGCTTCAAGGCTCTTCCGCTGCAGATCGCCGACGCCTTCCGCGTACGGAGTCTCGCCGACAACAGCGATGACCGCGTCATAACCCTTGGGATCGACGGTGCCTGTGGGGTCGAAGGTGACGTTGGCGAGATCCTCCTTGAGCCCGGCGAGGATCGAGGTCGCGCCGGGGAAGTCCGCGTTGGTGTTCCCGGTGCCCTGCCAGGTCAGCGTCCAGCCGCCGGTCTGGTTCGAGATGCTGTCCGCGCTCTTGCCGACCACGAGCACCTTCGCGTTGCGCGCCAAGGGAAGCACGTTGCCGTTGTTCTTCAGCAGCGTCTGCGACTTCCGCACCGCGTCGCGCGCGAGTGCCTTGTCCGTCAACGCGTCCGGCGAACCGGCGTACCAGCGCTGCGAAGGCTTGCGCTCCTCGAACAGCCCGGCGCGCATTTTGACCCGCAGGATCCGGGTGACCGCGTCGTCGATGCGGGACATCGGGATCTCGCCCCCGCGCACCTGCGCGACCGTGTTGGCGATGAAGTCTTTCCAGTCGTTCGGGACCATCACGACGTCGATGCCCGCGTTGATCGCGCGCGGGCAGCTGGAGTTGGTGCAGCCGGTCACCTGGCCGATGCCGTTCCAGTCCGACACGACGAGGCCGTCGAAGCCCATCTTGCCCTTGAGGATCTGGTTGAGGACCTTGTCGCTGCCGTGGATCTTGCCCTCGTTGATGCCGAGGTCGGGGTTGGTCCAGCTGTTGAACGACGCCATGACCGTCTGCGCGCCCGCGGCGAGCGCGCCGTAGTAGCCCTGGCCGTGCAGGTTGATCATGTCCGCTTCCGACGAAGCGTTCACGCCCTGGTCCTGGCCGTTGGTCGTGCCGCCGTCGCCGATGAAGTGCTTGGCGGTGCCGATCACGCCGTTCGCGCCGATGCGCAGGCGGGCCCCGGCTTGCAGACCGTTCATGGCCTCGTACCCGTAGGCGCGGGTGATGCGCGGGTCCTCGGAAAAGCCTTCGTAAGTGCGGCCCCAGCGGTCGTCCTGCACGACGGCGAGAGTCGGCGCGAACGCCCAGTCCTGGCCCGTCGCGCGGATCTGCCGCGCGGTCGAGTTCTCGACATCGCGCACCAGGCACGGGTCGTGCGCCGCGCCGAGCGCGATGTTCTGCGGGAAAACAGTGGAGCCGTACACATTGTTATTCCCGTGCACGGCATCTATGCCCCAAATTACCGGGATCTTTGTCCTCGTGGCCTTGGCCGCGTCCCAATAGGAATCCGCGAGCTTCAGCCAGTCCTGCTGGCCGGCGTGCTTGTTCCCGCCCGGCCACGAGCCGCCGCCGTTGAGCACCGACCCGATCGAGTACTGGGTCACCTCGGCCGGCGTGATCGCGGCGATCTCGGGCTGGGTCATCTGCCCGACTTTTTCTTCAAGCGACATGCCGGAGACGATCTGCCTGATCCGCCATTCGTCGACCGGGTTCTTCGGCATCGCGCTGCGCACCTTGGGCCAGTCGGCCAGCTGGGGCAGCGAGTCTTCGATGCGGGCGCACCCGTTGCGGTCGAGCGCGGGACGGCCGATCTCCGGCTGGCGCGGGGGAGGGGCGGCCTGGGCGGCCTGGGCGGGGACGAGCCCGCCCAGGAGGACGAGCGCGGCGAGCGCGACCCGGTTCCGGGCGCGCGGGGAACGTGGAGGTCTGGCCATCGACAGTCCGTTCTGCGGAGGGCGGCCCGGAGCGGGCCCGGTGATCCTGACCGGGCAAACCGGACTCCGTCAATCCGCCGACCGCAGTGGTTCAGTCCAATAACCGGACAGGAAACGGGACATTCGCGCGGCGCGGGCGCAGGGATAGATTGATCTCGTACGCACTGCAATCAATGGAGGACAAAGCGGATGCGCAAGGAAAAGCCAGACGTTCCGGCCGCTGACGGGACCGCGGACGCGTACTTGGCCGTGCCGGACGGCGGGCCGCATCCCGGGGTGCTGCTCTTCCCGGACGCGTTCGGGCTGCGGCCGCGGATCGAGGAGATGGCCGACCGCATCGCCGAGAAGGGCTATGCCGTGCTCGCGCCGAACCTGCTCTACCGCGGCGGCCGGACGCCGCTGGTGGACTTCGCCGCTCTGGAAGACCCGGAGCGGCGGGGCGAGGTCTTCGGCAAGCTGATGCCCATGATCGAGGCCTTGGACACCGAGGCGATCACTCGCGACGCGGAGAAGTACCTGGACTGGTTCGCCGCGCAGGACGGCGTCGCGCCGGGGCCGGTCGTGATCACCGGGTACTGCATGGGCGGCACGAACGCGCTGCGCGTGATCGAGGCGTTCCCGGACCGGGTCAAGGCGATCGCGTCGTTCCACGGCGGACGCCTCGCCACCGACCAGCCGGACAGCCCGCACCTGCGGGTCGGCTCGATCACCGGCGAGGTGTACTTCGGGCACGCCGACCAGGACCCGTCGGCCACCGCCGAGCAGATCAAGACGCTCGAGCACGCGCTCGACGAGGCCGGGGTGACCTACCGGTCGGAGGTGTACGAGGGCGCGTCGCACGGGTTCACGATGTCGGACACGGCCGCGTACCACGCCGAGGGCGAGAAGCGGCACTGGGAGAACCTGTTCGCGCTCCTGGAGCGGGTGCGCTGACCTGCGGAAGAGCAGGGCCCGGCACGCGGCACGCGCGCGCGGCCGGGCCCTGCGCGCGGAATCGGCGGCGGCCGTTTACGCTGGCCGCATGGCCGAAGGTGCGCTGTGCCGCGAACCGGTGGAGCTGACCGGGCGCGAGCGCTCGGTCCTGCGGAGCGTCGCGGTCCGCGGGACGGAGCCCGAGCTGTTCTGCGAGCTGGAGGCCGGGCACGGCCACGAGCACGCGACGCCCGTCGGCGGACGCGGCGAGGAGCCGCTGATGTGGCTGCGCTGGTGGCCCGGCCGCCGCGTGCTGGAGACCCGCGCGCGATGCGGCGCGGAGTCCGACGAGGGCGTTTTCTGCCGGGTTCCCGGCGGGCACGAGGGCAGCCACAGCTACGAGCTGGCCGAGCCCGAGGAGGCCTGGCCGCTGGCCGACGCGGGCCTGTTCGCCGGCCGCCGGTAAAGTCGCTCGACATGCGCGAAGGCTTCCAGGACGACCTGAAACAGCTCGACGGGCGTCTGGCGGCGATGGCCGAGGCGGCGGCGGAGGCGATGCGCCGGGCCACCCGGGCGCTGCTGACCATGGACCTGCCGCTGGCCGAGCAGGTGCTCAGCGGCGATGCCGACCTCGACGACCAGCGCGCCACCTGCGAGGACGAGGCGTATTCGCTGCTCGCCCTGCAAGCCCCGGTGGCCGGCGACCTGCGCGCCGTGCTGGCCGCGGTGTACTGCGCGGAGAAGCTCGAGCGGATGGGCGATCTCGCCGCGCACATCGCGGGCACCGCGCGCCGCGGCCACCCGGAGCCGACCGTTCCCGCCGATCTGGAGGCGGTGTTCGCGGAACTGGGCGAGGTCACCTCGGCGATGGCCGAACGGCTCGCCGACCTCGTGCACGGCGAGGCCCGCGGCGGCTACGCCGAACTGAGCCGCGCCGACGAGCGCGTGGACGAACTGCACGCCCGCGTGATGGCGACGGTCACCGCCCCGGACTGGACGCAGGACCAGCGGATCGCGGTCGCGCTGAGCCTGCTCACCCGTTTCTACGAGCGTTTCGCCGACCAGGCGGTGTCGGTCGCGAAGCGCCTGGAGTTCGCCGCGACGGGCGATCTCCCGGGCTGACCTCCGGCGGCGGACCGGCCTGGGCCTGGTTCGACGGACGCGGCGGCGGCGAACCCGCGGCGCGGCCCTGCGGCGGACCGGCCGGACGCGGCTGCTGCCGAGCCGGACGGACCGGCGGCTGCGCGGGCGGACGGTTCTGCGGCGGGCCGTCGACGGGCCGGGCTTGGGGCATCGGCTGCGAGTTCTGCCGTCCCGGAGCGGGTGCGTCCGTTCCACGAGGCGGCGGAGTCATGCGGGGCGGCTGGGGGATTTGCCGTCCGGGAGCCGGGGCGTCCGCCGCGCGGGGCTGGGGCGCGGCCGTGCGGATCGGCTGGGAGTTCTGCCGTCGCGGCGCCGGTGCGTCCGCCGCACCCGGTTGTGGCGCGGCGGTGCGGAGGGGCTGCGAATTCTGCCGCCGGGGCGGACGGACGGGGCGACCGCTGGCGTCGCGGGCTTCGGGCGGGCCGACGCGGCGAGTGGGAGGCGCACCCGCGTCGCGAGCACCCGGCCGAGCACCTGCGGCCTGGCCTGGCGAAGCGTCGCCGTCCGGATCGGGCCGGGCCGTCGCAGCCTCCGCGCCTTCCGGTGCCACGCCCAGCAACCCGAACGGCACTTTGCCCGCGAACCGCCGCACGAGTCCGGCGGCCGGGCCCAGCGCGTATCGCTGCAGCAGCAAGGCCATCCCGGCTCCGAGCGCGAGCCCGATCAGGACATCGTGCGGGTAATGCGCCCCCACGAACACCCGCGAGAAGCCCATCGTCGCCGCGAAGGCCGCGAGCCACGGCGCACCCTTGTGCCACGCGAAAGCCCCGCCGAGCGCGACCGCGGCCGCGATGGTGGAGTGGTTGCTCGGGAAAGACCAGTCGCCCGGCGGCGGGCAGGCGCCGACGATCGCGTCCGGCGGAAGTCCCCGGCAGGGCCGCTGCTCGTGGACGAAGGCCTTGATGATCTCGCTGAGCACGTAGGCGACCACGGTGGCCGCCGGAACGAGCAGCGCCGCGGCCATCCGCTCAGGCGAGCCGGTCCCGCGCGCCCGCCACCAGAGCCACGCGAAGAACGGGGCCACGAGGACCAGGCCGTAGTGCGTGTACGCCAGCACGAGAGACTGCACCCAGCCCGGCATGGCGTGGGCGAAATGGGTGATCGCGTCGTACGTCTCGCTGCTGGAAGCTCCGGCCGTGGTCGCCATACAACCCCTCTCCGGTCCGCCGGTTCGCCTGGCGGCCATCTCGCGTTCACCCGAAGGTCACGAGCGTACCGAGCGGCGGAGGGGAGCCGGCGACGCCCCGCGAGTCCGCGGGGACGCTCCGGGACGGGTCAGGAGTCGGTGGTGTGCTCGCAGGTCACCGGCTTGCCGGGACCGGGAGCGCTCGCCTTGGCGAGTTCCTTCGTCTTGTCCAGCAGGATCCGGCAGCGCAGCGTCGCGGCGGTCGACGGCGTGGCGGTGACCGAGGCTTTCTGTCCGGCGCTGACCACGACGTCCTGTTTCCACGGCAGCCCGAGCGGACCGGTGAGCTGGTGCGGCGCGACCTTGTCCTCGTAGCGGTTGCCGGATTCGCCGTAGGTGACGCCGGTGGCCGTGGTCTGCTGGTCGGAGGTGATCTCGTAGGTGATCGCCCACGACTTGCCGGTCGGGTTGGAGCACGCGGCCAGCCCGGCGAGCGCGACGGCCGCGCAGGTGGCGGAGAGTGCCTTGGTGATCACGCTGGGACTGTACCGGAGCCCTTCTTCCGCAGCCCGGCGAGGAACGCCCGCGCGGCCGGTTCCTCCCGCGCGGCCTGGGCGAGGATGCCGAACTGCAGCATGGTGACCACGAGCGACGTGCCGCCCGCGGACACGAGCGGCAGCGTCACGCCGGTCACCGGCAGCGCGCCCGCGACGTAGCCGATGTTGATCAGCGCCTGCGCCACCAGCAGCAGGGTGGTGGTCCCGGCGACGAGCCGCACCCACGGATCGGCGACCCGCGCCGCGGTGCGCAGGCCGATCACCGCCAGGTAGCCGAACAGGCCCAGCACCACGAGACAACCGGCGAACCCTAGTTCCTCGCCGACGAGCGCGAAGACGAAGTCGTTCTGGACGTCCGGCAGATAGCTCCACTTCGCCGCACCGCGGCCGAGGCCGACGCCGAACCAGCCGCCGTCGGCCAGGGCGTATTGCGCCTGCTGCGCCTGGTAGCCGCTGCCACTCGCGTCGGGATTCGGCGAAAGAAAAGAAAGGATGCGCGCGAGACGATAACTGGCGAAAAGGGCGAGTGCGACGATTCCGGCGACCCCGCCGGCGAGAATGGCGGCGAACAACCGCTTCGGCGCGTCGGCGAACCACAGCAAGCCCAAGGTGATCAGCGCGAGCGTGACCGTGCCGCTGAGATTCGGCTGGGCCAGCAGCAGCGCGCACAACGCGAGCGTCACCGGGATCAGCGGCACCAGCAGATGCCGCCAATGGTGCAGCACCTTCTCTTTTGACACGAGCAAATGCGCGCCCCAGAACACCAGCGCGACCTTCGCGATTTCCACCGGCTGCAGGGTGAACGGCCCGGCGGAAAGCCAGCGTTGCGCGCCGCCGTGATCGGAACCCAGCGGGGTCAGCACCAGAAGCAGCAGCACCACCGCGGCGGCGAGCGCCGGGGTGGCGGCCTTGCGCAGCCGGGAAAACGGGACGCGCAGACCGAGCACGAAGGCGACGACGCCGAACGCGACGAACGTCAAATGCCGGAAGAAGGCTTGGTACACCCCGGTTCCGGGGGCAGGGGAGGACGACAGCGCCATCACCGCGCCGAGCAGGGTCAGCAGCGCCCAGATTCCGACGATGATGCGGAACGACGCGAGCGGATGCGCGAAAAACTGCCCGATTGCGTGCCGTGCCGGTTTGCGGTCCCGTTCGGTTGGCGATTCCACTTGCGCGAGTGTGTGCCGTATCTGCTTCGCGGTGGCCGACCGACTCGCCGGTGTGCGGAAAATTACCGCTCTGATTTCCGATTGGCCTCGTCGACCTCGGCCATGTGTTCTTCCGCCCACGTGCGCAGCGCCGCGAGCGCGGATTCCAGCGACGTGCCCAGCGCGGTAAGCCGGTAATGCACCCGCGGCGGCACCGTGTCCTCGACCCGCCGCGTGACGAGGCCGTCGCGGACGAGGCTTTGCAGCGTCACCGAGAGCATTTTCTGCGACACCCCGGGGATGCGGCGGCGAAGATCCGCGAAGCGCACCTCGTCCGGCGCGGCCTCGGCGAGGATCTTGACCGTCATCGACGTCCACTTCGTCCCGATCCGGTCGAGCAACCGCCGCGTCGGGCAGGCCGGGTCGAACAGATCGCCGCGGGCGGAGGGGGTCACCTCGGGCTCACCACCTGTCGGGAAAGTGCCGTCTTGGCGGCATCCTTGGAGTTACCTACCGTGTGCTGGTAACCAATGGTAACCACAGGAGGCACGATGAACGCGGTGCGGCAGGTCGAAGCGAACGGGGTCCGGCTGAACGTCGCCGTCGCCGGGAACGGTCCCGCGCTGGTGCTGCTGCACGGATTCCCGCACACCTGGCAGCTCTGGAGCAAGGTCATCCCAGTCCTCGCCGAGCGGTACCGGGTGCTCGCGCCGGACCTGCGCGGGCTGGGCGCGAGCAGCCGTCCGGAGAGCGGCTTCGACGCTGGGACGGTCGCGGCTGACGTCGCGGGCCTGCTCGACGCGCTGGGGGAGCCGGATGCCGAGGTGGTGGCCATCGATCTGGCGGTTTCGAGCGCGTTGCTGCTGGCGTTGCGGCAGCCGGAGCGAGTGCGCCGCCTGGTGCTGATGGAGTCGCTGCCCTGGGGTTTCCCGGCGAGCCCGCCGTGGTGGTTCGGTTTCCACGCGGTGCCGGGACTGGCCGAGACTGTCCTTAATGGACACGAGGCGGAGTACGTCGGCTGGTTTCTCGAACAGGGCACGCTCGGCCGCGGTGTTGCGGCGGAGGTCCAAGCGGCCTTCGCTGAGGCGTACACCGGCACCGACGCGCTCCGTTGCGCTTTCGAGTACTACCGCGCGATGCCGGAAAGCGCCCGGCAGCTGACCGAAGCGGCGGCGAAGCGGCTGACTGTTCCGACGATGGCGATCGGCGCGAACCCCGTGGGCGACGCGCTGGAGCAGCAGTTGCGCCCGATCGCCGACGACCTCACCGGCCACGTGCTGGCGGACTGCGGGCACCTGATCCCGCTGGACCGTCCGCGCGAGTTCCTCGATCTCCTGCTGCCGTTCCTGTCCCGGGAGATACTGGCCGGGTGTCGTTGACGTCCGAACTGGCCGACCCGCGCGGGAAACTCGCGCGCTGGTGCGCCCGCGTCTTCACCGGCACCGCAGCGGCCGCGCGCCGGGTCGAGGAGGCGACGAACGGCGTCCGCCCGGTCCGTCCGGCGCTCGCGCGGCCGCCGCGGCAGCACTGGGCCGAGATCGGCGGCGCGTTCGGCCAGCGGATCGCGGATCTCGTGCAGCCCGCGCCGCCGTATTACGCGCTGCTCGGCATGGTGCGGGCGCAGTGGGGCAGCGGCCCGTGGGCGCACGCGCAAGCCGCGCAGTACCCGACGCACGACGAGCTGCCGCCGGAGTACCAGGCGCGGGCGCTCGGCATCCGTCCGGCGGCGGCGACCTGGCTCGACCTCGGCGACGGGCTGCCGGACGGCGGGGCGCTGCCGGGCGCCGAGGAGCTGTGGGGCGAACTGCTGGGACGCGCGCGCCGCTACCAGGCGCAGCACGCCCCGCCCGGCATGCTCGGCGGACCGGGCGCGGAAGCCGGGCTGGCGCGGACGAACTGGGTGCTGTCGGCGTGCGAGGACATCTACCGTTCGGGCCGCATCGACCCTCGGCTCGCCCGGGTCGTCGACGGCGGCGGCACGATCGCGGACCTGCGCGCCCTGCCCGCCGACGCACAGGTGACCGAGCTGGCGGAACTCGCGAAACGCTTACACGACAACGGTGCGCTGTGGGAACTGCGGCGGCTCGGTGGCGCCCCGCCGGAGGGCTATCCGCTCGGGATCGCCGGGCCGACCATCGTGCCCGGCTGGGCCGACGGCGACCTCTTGCTCGGGAAGCTCGACCCCGAAGCGGGGATCGCCGACGGCACGCTGCTGGACGTGAAGACCGTGCTGACCGTCGGCGATCCGGACCGCGCCGGGCGCTGGCTGTGGCAGATCCTGCTGTATGCCTGGCTCGACGTCGCCGACCTGTACCGGATCCGCGAGGTCGGGCTGCTGCTCGGGCGGCACGGCAAGCTGGTCTGCTGGCCGGTCGACGAGCTGGCGGCGGACCTGCTCGGCGGCGACGGCCTGGTCGATCACCGCCGCGACGAGTTCAGGGACATGGCGCGCGGGCTGCTCGACTCGGCCGGGCTGAGCTTGGCCGACGGCTGAACCGCGGGCTTCTTCCCCGCGCCGCGGCCGGCGAAGCACACCGCGCCGAGCACGATCACGCAGCCGACGAGCTGCAGCGGGCCCGGCCGTTCGCTCAGCAGCAGGAAGCCGAACGCGACCGCGCCGACCGGCTGCAGCAGCATCATCGTCGCGCCGGTCGAGGCCGCCAGCCGCGGCAGCGCCCCGGCGATCAGCAGCCACCCGACGACCTGGCCGACCAGGGCGAGCGCGGCGAACCAGCCGAGCGAGGGCAGGCTCGGCGCCAGGTCGAGGCGGCCGAACGGCAGCCCGAGAACGACGGAGACGAAGCCCGCCGACACGGTGGCCAGCGACAGCGAGCGGACCTGCGTCGCGGGGGTGCTGCTGAGCCGGAGCAACAGCAGGTACGCCGAGTAGCCCGCTCCCGCGGCGAGCGCGAAAACCATGCCCAGCACCGGGTTCGAGCCGGTCATCGACGAGCCGAACACGCCGCCGGCGAGCACGATCCCGCCGATGAGCGTCGGCGCGACGAACTTGAACCGCGGGTCCGGCCGCTCCTTGAGGAACACGAACGCCAGCAGCGGCACGATCACCACCTGCACCGAAAGCAGCATGGTCGCGACGCCCGCGCCGACGCGCGGGATCGCCTCGCCCCACAGGACGAAGTCGAGCCCGAGGCCGAGCCCGGCCAGCAGCGGCAGCAGGATCTTCGCGCGCTTGCGGGTCCGCCGCGCCTCGCTGAACGCGAGGATCGCGAGCAGCGGCAGCGCGAGGGCGCAGCGCCAGAACGCGCTGGTCGCGCCGCTGGCCCCGGAAACCTTGATGAGCACCGAGGTCAGCGCGATGCAGAGGCAGCCCGCCGCGGCCAGCAGCCGGGGGTCGGCGCGGCCGGTGAGCGCGGCGATCGGGCCGGCGGCAGGCAACGAGGCGGATTCGGTGGTCATGCCTTCTATGGTGGGGGCGCTAACTATCAAGGACAAGTGAATGTTCCTGCGGAAAATCCGGTAGCATCGCTACCGTGTTCAGTGTGGATCGGATGCGCGCCCTGCACGCGGTCGCGCAGCACGGCTCGGTCGCCCGCGCGGCGGCCGCGCTGCACGTCACGCCATCCGGGGTGTCGCAGCAACTGGCGAAACTCGAACGGGAAGCGGGGCTGGCGCTTTTGGAGCCGCGCGGCCGGACCGTGCGGCTCACGCGCGCCGGGCAGGTGCTGGTCGGGCATGCCGAACGCGTGCTGGCTCAGCTGGCCGAAGCGCGCACGGATCTCGAGCGGCTGCGCGAGGACGTCTTCGGGCCGTTGCGGATCGGGTCGATCGCGACGTGCGTGCACGCGCTGCTACCGCCCGCGCTCGCCATGCTCACCGAACAGCACCCGCGGCTGAACGTGACGCTGGGCGAGGGCGAAGCCGAACAGACGCTGCCGAAGGTGCTCGCCGGGGACCTCGACGTGGCGGTGTTCGAAAGCTGGGCGGACCGGCCGACCGTGGTGCCGGCGGGGATCACGCAGGTCACGCTGTTCTCCGACGTCGCCGATCTCGCGCTGCCCGCCGGGCACCGGCTCGCGCACCGTCGCACGGTCGATCTCTCCGAGGTGGACGACGTGTCGTGGATCAGCTGGACCGGCCGTTCCGGCTGCTACGAATGGCTCGTGCACGTGCTCCGTTCGCAGGACCTGGAGCCGCGGATCAGTTGCACCATCGGGAGTTACGTGACGCAGCTGGCGCTCGTCGCGGGCAACGTCGGCGCCGCGCTCGTCCCGCGGCTCGCCCGCGGACCGGTGCCGGACGGCGTCCGGATGCTCGCGACGCGGCCGGTGCTGAACCGCACGATCATCGCCGCGTGCCGGTCCGGCGAGGAGGCGCACGGCGGGGTCCGGGCGGCGCTGGAGGCGCTCGGCGAGGCGTCGGCGGCTTATGTGAACCGCTGAATCTCGGTGCGCGGCTGCCTTTTCCGGCCGGTTCGGCCCTAGAGTCGGAATCGACGAGCAGGGGAGCCGCCCATGACTGCCGAGGATGCCGCCCGTGCCTTGCGGGCCCGACTGCCCGCCGGGCAGGTGCACACGTCCGGCCCTCAGTACGAATCGGCGGCGGCGGTCTGGAACGCCGCCGTCGTCGCGCGTCCGGCCGTGGTGGTTGAATGCCGGCGCACGGCGGATGTCCAGGCTTCGGTGCGTGCCGCGCGCGAACTGGGTCTGCCGCTGTCGGTGCGCAGCGGCGGGCACGACTGGGCCGGACGCGCGATCGCGGACGGCGGGATCACGCTCGATCTGCGTCCGCTGAACCGGGTCTCGGTCGATCCAGGACGGCGCGCCGCGGTGGTCGGCGGCGGCGCCCGGGCGAACGATGTGCTGGCGGGAGCGGAGGCGCACGGCCTGACCGCCGTCGTGGGCACGATCGGCACGGTCGGGTTCGCCGGGCTCGCGCTCGGCGGCGGATACGGTCCTTTTCTGGGCAAGTACGGGCTCGCCTCGGACAATCTGCTCGGTGCCGAGGTCGTGCTCGCGGACGGCGAGGTTGTGATCGCCAACGCTTCGCGGTTGCCAGACCTGTGGTGGGCGCTGCGGGGCGGCGGCGGGAATTTCGGCGTGGTGACCGCCCTCGGCGTGCGCTTGCACGAGACACCGCCGATCACGACCGGCCCGGTCTGGTACCCGGCGTCGGACGCGGCGCGGGTTTTCGCTGCGGTAGCCGAACTCCAGGCCGACGCGCCGGACGAACTCACCGTGCAGACTGGCGTCCTCGCCGGTGCCGACGGCTCACTGTGCGTGCTGGTCTGGCCCACCTGGTGCGGGGCCGCGGATCCCGACGGCTTCCTCGCCCGCCTCGGACCCCCGCTCGCCTCGCAAATCGAGCCGGTGTCGTCCTACGCGGCAGAGATCGCCCGGCGGGATGCGATGTTCCCCAACGGCCGTTCAGTCACCATCCGCACGCGGTCGCTTCCGGCGTTCACTCCAGAGGCCGCGTCAGTGCTCGCCTCGGCCGCGGAAGGCCGGACCTCGCCGATGTCCGGACTGTCGATCCACCACTTCCACGGCCTGGCCGCCCGGATTCCGGCCGCGGACACGGCGTTCCCCGTGCGGGAGGACCACCTCATGGTCGAGATCCTCGGGCTGGGGGAGGGCAACGACGACCGAGCCTGGGCGGATGCCACGTCGACGGCGTTGGCCCCCTATGCCTTGCCTGCCGCGTACGCGAACCTGCTGGGCCCGGACGTCCCTTCGGCGAACGTCTTCGGCCCCAACTCGGCCCGGCTGCGGGACGTCAAACACCGCTACGACCCGGACGGGGTTTTCCGCGCCATTCCGCTGGGCTGACCTTTTTGCCGAGTACATTGGTGAAAAAGACGGCGGAAGGAGGCGGGCCGTGGCGTATGTGATCGCGGAGCCGTGTGTGGACGTGATGGACCGGGCGTGCGTGGACGAGTGCCCGGTGGACTGCATCTACGTCGGCGAACGCTCGCTCTACATCCATCCGGACGAGTGCGTCGACTGCGGCGCGTGCGAACCGGTGTGCCCGGTCGAGGCGATCTATTACGAGGACGACCTTCCGGACCGCTGGCGCATCTACGCCGAGGACAACGCGCGGTTCTTCAGCGAAACCCTGCCCGGCCGCGACGCGCCCCTCGACAGCCCCGGCGGCGCGGTGAAACTCGGTGACCTCGGGGTGGACACGCCCTTGGTCGCCGGGCAGCCACGACCGGACGTTTCCGCGCAGCAGTAGTCCGCCCCGCGCGCTTCTGCGGGAGCGAACCCGCCGTACCCCGCTTCGGGCGGAGAAAACCTCATTCAACTCGGTTAAACTGGTCCGCATGAGCGAGCAGACGCTGACCGATCCGCCCGCCTCCCGCGCACTGGGCGAGAGCCGGGCCCGAGTGTTGGCCGCACTGCGGTCGGCGGACGCTCCGGCAGCGGTGCAGGACGTCGCCGAGCAGGTCGGCCTGCACGCCAACACCGCGCGGTTCCACCTGGACGGCCTCGTCGAATCCGGCCTCGCCGAACGCCGAACGGAAGACCGCACCCGCCCCGGACGCCCGCGGACGGTCTACGCCGCGATCGCCGAGGAAGCAGCCGAGGGCCGCCGCAGCTACCGCCTGCTCGCCGAAATGCTGACCGGCCTGATCGCGGAAAACGTCGCCGACCCCGGGAAAGCCGCGGAATCCGCAGGCGAAGCGTGGGGCCGCTACCTGGCCGACCGCCCGCCCCCGACCCGCCGCGTCGACGAGGCCGAGGGGATCCGCCGACTGTCCACCGTGCTGAGCGACGCCGGTTTCGCTCCGGACCCGTCGGGTTCTCCGGAGCAGCCGGTGATCCGGTTGCGGCACTGCCCGTTCCGCGAGATCGCGGAAGAACACCGGGACGTGGTGTGCGGCCTGCATCTCGGGCTGATGCGCGGGGTGCTGGAGGAGGTACGAGCGCCACTGACGGCGGAGCGGTTGGAGGCGTTTGTCGAGCCGTCGTTGTGTTTGGCGCATTTGAAGCCTGTTGGTAAGCGTCGTCGCTGACCATGCGCATCGCTTGATATTCCGTGGCGGGTCGCAGATTCGCGGTGACCAAGTGAGACTCCGTCAGCGAGATGCAGCGGCTACGCTTAGGGAGCGGATTCGAGGGGGCCGACGAAACCCCGCCTGCGAAGTGCGGTGACTGTCTTCTCTTGCACAGCAAGCAGTTCGCGATTGCCGGTTAGATGCGGGCGTGGATTTGCGGTGGTCAATGGATTTTCGTCCGGGAAGTGCGGTGACGCGCAGCAGGCAGGTCTGCGGCGGCCGGTGATGCGCGGATTCGCGGGCGACTAACGAAGTTCCGTCTGCGAAGCGCGTGGCTGCGCGGACTCTCTGATGCACGGGTAAGCCCGTCTGCAACGGCCAGTCAGGCGCGAGACGCGGATTCGCGGTGACCAACGCAATTCCGCCCGCAAAGCGCAGCAGCCGGGTGCGTGTTTCCCGTTGCACAGCAAGCCGGTCCGCGGCGGCCGGGGCGGGGGAGACCGGCCGCCGCGGGGAGGCGCGCCGAAGGGGGGTCGGCGCGGGTATCGGGGGTCAGGCCGGGACCGCGGCGCGGCCGATCCGGACCTGCCACTTCTCCGGCCCGGATTCCACGTACTCCCACGTGAAATCCTCGCCGTGCGTGGCGGTGAACTCGCGGTGCAGTGGCTTCGGGTCGTGGTTGTTGACGAGCACGAACGATTCCCCGGGCGCGAGCCGCGCGTAGCGGCCGAAGATGCGCGGATGCCGGGTGCCGTGCGGGATTTCGCGGACGTCGAGGACTTCCGCGCGGTCCAGTTCGCCGCCGTCGAGGAGCGTGCGGAGGTCGTTGACCAGGATGGGGACGTCCGCGCCGGGGAGGTCGGCCAGCGCGGGCAGCAGGACGCTGGTTTCGGCGTCGAGATAAGCGCCGAGAAGCGCGTCCAATGCCTGCGCGGCATGGCTGACCTGGGCCGAGGTGTCGGATACCCGCAGTTCCTCGACGGTGCGGAGCACGGCGTCCTGAATCCGTCGCAAGGCGCGGACCAGCAGGCGCGTCGCGGGGGCGCCGGCGGCGGTCGCGTTGAGGACGCGGTCCGCGGCGGACAGGTACTCGGTCAACCGGCCCGTCGCGAACTCGATCAGCCGCGCGTTGGCCTCCTCGCGGGCGCTGCCGTCGAGCTGAAGTTCCGTGACCACGGCGGCTTTTTCCCGGTATTGAGCCAGCACGCGTCCGGATTCGGCGCGGAGGGCTTCGCTGGCGCGGAACGCGGGGTCGGTGCTGGTGCCGCTGATGTACACCTCGGACGAGCCGGTCACGGGAACCTCCCGGAAAGAGTATTTACGAGAATACTAGTGCAAAAGAACGGGTTTGCGGGCGTGACCTGGGACTCAGGTCGGGCCGATCCGCGCGAGGACGAGCCCGACCGGGATGCTGATGAGCAGCAGCACGACGAGCGCCCGGAAACCGTGCCGGACCCACCGGGCGCGACCGTCCGGCGAACTGCCGCGTACGCCGAGAACCAACAGTGCCAAGCCGACGACCAGAACCGCGCCGCCGACGTCCACCACGGGCGTCACCCCGGAGAGCGTTCCGCATAGTACGGCGGCATTTCCGAGATTCCAAGCCGCGACCTGAGCGACGACTAGCCGACGGGACGGCAGCGCCGGGGCGAGCAATGCCTGCCCGATTCCGAGGCCGAGCTGGGCGATCTCGCCGACGAGGACCAAGTACGCGACCGCCCACGCGCCATGCGGGGTCGGCTGCGGGGCGATGACCGCGGACGCCAGCCCGCCAGCGATCGCGCACCCGAGGCCGAGCACGGCGAACGGCGCCGCGGCGGCGGTGCGAGGAGTCATATATCCAAGTTAGCCTAGTGAAAAAAGAACGGCTCGAACCGGTCGGCATACTGCGGGCTGGACCGGAAAATTCCCTGCTGTGACGGGATTCGCGCCAGGTCGGCAGCGGGCGCGGACGGCTGTTAGGTTCGCGGACGTGACAACAAACGCGATGCGGGCAGTCGTCCACGAGGGCGCGGCGGGAGTCGGCGGGGTGCGGGTCGCGGAGGTTCCGGCACCGGCACCCGGTCCGGGTGAAGTGCTGGTCCGGCTGAAGGCGGCCGGGCTGAACCACCGGGATCTGTTCATCGTGGACAGTCGCGGCCCGGCTGACCCCTGGACCGTGCTGGGCTCGGACGGTGCCGGAGTGGTCGCCGCCGCGGGCGCGGACGCCGCCGTCGAGGTCGGCGCCGAGGTCGTCATCAACCCGTCTCTCGACTGGGCAGAGCCGGACGTGGTCCCGGAAATCCCCGCCATTCTCGGAGTGCCGACGAACGGCACGCTGGCCGAATACGTCGTCGTCCCGGCGGGCAACGTCGTGCCGAAACCCGAACATCTGAGCTGGACCGAAGCCGCCGCACTCCCGTTGGCCGCGCTCACCGCGTACCGGGCGCTGTTCACTCGCGGCGGGCTGACCGCAGGGGAACACGTGCTGCTGCCGGGCATCGGCAGCGGAGTCGCGACGGTCGCCCTCGCCATGGCGAAAGCCGTGGGCGCGACGGTCAGCGTCACCTCCCGTAGCCTGGAAAAGCTCGCCAGGGCAACGGAACTGGGCGCTGACCGCGCGGTCGGCAGCGGGAGCGACTGGGCCGCCGAACTCGGCGCACCGGTGGACCTGGTCGTGGACAGCATCGGTTCGGCGACCTTCGACGCCTGCCTCTCCGTACTCCGCTCCGGCGGCCGGATGGTGACGCTCGGCGCGACCACCGGCCCGGACGTCGAGCTGTCGCTGCGCAATCTTTTCTTCCGGCAGATCAGCCTGCTGGGCACGTCGATGGGCAGCGCGCGGGAGTTCGCGCAGATGGTCGTGCTGGTCGCGGAACACCGCGTACGTCCGGTGGTGCACCACGTCTACGACCTGGCGGACGGGCCGCGTGCGCTGGCCGATCTGGCGGCGGGGGACCAGTTCGGCAAGCTGGTGGTCGCGATCGGCTGACCTCGGCCGTTTTTGTCGGTGCCTCGTGGTGAACTGTGGGCACGAACCAAGGGAGGGGAACCCTGATGAGCAAGCGCTGGAATCCCGAGACGGTCGCGGGCCCGGTCGGCCGCTACAGCCACCTCGCGCAGATTCCTGCTGATCACGAGCTGGTCGTGGTGGCCGGGCAGATCGGCGCGCGACCGGACGGCACGCTCGCCGGGCCGGAGGCGGAAGCACAGACGCGCGAGGCGCTGGCGAACATCGAACGCGTGCTCGCCGCGGCAGGCGCCGGGCCGGAGCATCTGGTGAAGATTTTCAGCATGGTCGCCGGCACCGAGCACCTGCCCGGTTTCCGCGCCGCGACGGGGGACGTGTTCAGCCGCTGGTTCCCGGAGAGCGACTGGCCGACGCAGTCGCTGATCGTGGTGTCCGCGCTCGCGAAACCAGAGCTGGCCGTGGAAATCGAGGCGATGGCCGCGGTGCCCCGATGACCGTCACGCTCGGGCCGCTGCGAATCGATGCGGTCACCGAACTGGACCACTGGCCGTTTGCCCCCGCCGAGCTGTTCCCGGCTGTCACGCCCGAACAACTGGGGGACCACCGCGGCGACCTCGACCTGTCGATCACCACGTACCTGGTGCGCACGCCGGACCAGACGGTGCTTTTCGACGCCGGGAACGGCAATGCGAAGGAACGCCCAGTCCTGCTGGCACACCACCAGTTCGACACGCCGTACCTGGACCGCCTGGCCGCGACGGGCGTCATGCCGGAGGACGTCGACGTCGTCATCGCGACCCACCTGCACCCAGACCACTGCGGCGGCTTCACCCAGCTGGTCGACGGTTCGTGGGACCCGACCTTCCCACGCGCCCGGTACCTGATCGCAGCCGACGAATACGGCTGGCTGCAAGAGGTGCACGCCGCGGCCCCCGAAGGCGGGGTGGCAGCCGACCTGGCGAGGACATTCGAAGACAGTGTCCTCCCGGTAGTGGAGGCAGGCCTGGTCGAACTGATCGACCTCCCGTACGAGGTAACGGACGGCATCACCCTGCGTTCCCTGCCCGGGCACACCACCGCCCACCTGATCGCCGAGCTCAGCGGCGGCGGTCAGCACGCGCTGGTGAGCGGAGATGTGCTGCACCACCCGTTCCAGTTCTCGGACCTGACACTGGCCCAGGGCGGCGACGTAGACCCAGTCGCTGCCGCGGAGTCCCGACGGACGCTGTGCGAACTGGCCGTCGAACGGGATGCCCTTCTCCTGCCCGCTCACTTCGGGCCCGGACGAATCGACCGCGCCGACGACGGTTTCCGCTACCACCCTGCCCCGTTAGGAGCCGCCTGACCTTTTGCTCGCGGGGCCGTGTCGATTCGATGCCGCCCCGTTCGACGCATAGGCATGACTGACTACGAACCGACCTCGACCCGCAACCTCGACCGCTACGGGAACGCCTCGCTGCCGTGGAGCCGCGCCCGCGATGTCCTGGCCACCGACACCCCGACCGCCGACCTGACGTTCTTCGTCGCGACCGTCCGCCCAGACGGCCGCCCCCACTCGGCGGGCGTAGGCGCGGTCTGGGTGTACGACGCCCTGTACTTCGTCGGCGGCCCGGGCACGCGCCGCTCGCGGAACCTCGCGGCCAACCCGGCGTGCAGCATCTCGGTACGCCTGCGCGGCCTGGACCTGGTCCTCGAGGGCGACGCCCACCGCGTGGTGGACACCGACACCGTGGCGCACCTAGCCGAGGTCTACCGCTCCGGCGGCTGGCCAGCGACGGCGTCCGGGGACGCTCTGACGGCGCCCTTCAGCGCTCCGAGCGCAGGCCCGCCGCCGTGGCACCTGTACCGGCTGACCCTTCGCCGCGCGGTGGGAGTCGCTTCGGAGGAACCACACGGGGCGACGTGCTGGGAGTTCGCCGGAGCTTGAGCCCGCGGCGCGGTCTCGCCGCGGGCGTCGCGGCGGAGCTGGCTATCGGGAGTTCGCGAGCGCCGACGCGCGTCTGCCGGACAACGAGCCGTCGCCGACTCGGTTGCTGCCGTGTGCGGGGACCTGTCTGACGGCGAGGTTGACACAGTGCGCGCGAGACCGGGGCGGTGTTGGCCGGTCCCGTGCGCGGCGAGTCTGCCGGGTGCCGAGAGCCGCGTGCGGGGAGTCTGCGGGACACGGAGGCGCGCCGCGGCAGGCGGGCTGTGGCCGCGTGCGCGTGACGATGAGTCTGTCGCGACGGTGATGGCGGCTGCCGCCTGCGAAGTGGCCGTGGCGGGGCGGGCTGCCGTCGCGTGCGGGTGGCGGCGAGTCTGCCGTGGCGCCGATGACAGCTGCCGCGTGCGGAGTCCGCCGGGCCGGGAGGTTGGCCATGGCGGGGTGAGCTGCCGTCGCGTGCGCGTGACGATGAGTCTGTCGTGACGGTGATGGCTGTTGCCGTGTGCGGAAGTCTGCCTGGCCGGGACGTTGGCCATGGCGGGGTGAGTTGCCGTCGCGTGCGGGTGGCGGCGAGTCTGCCGTCGCGGCGATGGCTGCCACCGCGTGCGGAAGCCTGCCGGGTGAGGGGCTTCGCGCTAGCGGGTGCGCTGCCATCGTGTGCAGGGGAGTGCGCGTGGCGGCGATGGCTGTCACGGTGTGCGGAAGCGCCGGGCCGGGAGCTTCGCGGTGCGGGGTGCGGGTGAGCGCGCGAGACAGCGCATCCGTAGTTGCGACGATGGCTGCGGCCCCCGACCGATCACCCCCGCTCGTCCGGCCCTTCCCAATCCAGCAGCAACTCCCGCAGCCCGGCATTCATCCGCTCCTGCTCCGCGCGCGGCAAAACCCCCAGCAGCCGTGCCTCCGTCTGCGTCTTCATCCCGAACACCTCCTGCGCCCGCGCCAGCCCCTCGTCGGTGAGGCTCACCAGGATCTGCCGCCGGTCGGCGGGGTCGATGTCGCGGCGGACCCAGCCTTTGCGTTCGAGTCCGGCGACGCGTTTGGTGACCCCGCCGGACGTCAGGCGCATGCTGTCCAGCAGCTGCCCGGCCGAAAGCCGGTACGGGGGACCGGCTCGTTTGAGGGCGCCCAGCAGTTCCACTTCCCACAGGCCGACCCCGAAGGCGTCGAATTCGCGGCGCAGTTCCGTTTCCAGCAGCCGGGCGGCGCGCAACAAGCGGAAGCTCAGCGCCTTGCTCACCCGGTCTTCCTCGCGCACGCCGGTGATCTGCGCCATGACTCCGTCGACGTGGTCCCGCTCCGCTGGCATGGGCGAGTATTCTAACACCAGTAATTATCTTACCGGTCTCGAATCAGGACGGTCCGTGCACGCTTCGCCTTCATCCGAGCCCGATCCGCAGCGCTGGCGCGCCTTGTGGGTGTGCCTCATCGCGGGGTTCATGACGCTGCTCGACGTCAGCATCGTCAACGTCGCCCTGCCCTCGATGGAGCACGGGATCGGCGCGACGCCCGCGGACGTCTCGTGGGTCGTGTCCGGCTACGCGCTCACGTTCGGGCTCGCGCTGGTGCCGTCGGGACGGCTCGGCGACGACTACGGGCGCCGCCGGATGTTCCTGCTCGGGCTGGCGTTGTTCGTGGCGACCAGCGTGCTCTGCGGGGCGGCCCCGAACGCGACCTGGCTCGTCGTCGCGCGGCTGGGCCAGGGCGTCGCGGGCGGGTTGCTGAATCCGCAGATCATCGGACTGATGCAGCAGCTGTTCTCCGGGCGCGAGCGGGGCAAGGCGTTCGGCGCGTTCGGGGCGACGGTCGGGCTTTCCACCGCGATCGGGCCGGTGCTCGGCGGGTTGCTGATCCAGGGCATCGGCGTCGACCAGGGGTGGCGCTGGGTCTTCTACGTCAACCTGCCGATCGGGATTCTCGCGATCCTGTTCGGGCTCCGCTTGCTGCCCAAGGACGCGCGCAGCGGCCGGAAACGGACGCCGGACCTGGTCGGCAGCGTGCTGCTCGGCGTGGCGGTCGTGCTGGTGATGCTGCCGCTGATCGAGGAAGAGGAACAGGCGGCCGCGCCGCGCTGGTGGCTGATGGGCGTCGCGGCCGGGCTGCTCGTGCTGTTCGTGCTGTGGGAGCGCTGGCTCGGCAACCGCGGCAAGCAGCCGCTGGTGAACCTGAAGCTGCTGACCGTGCGCAGCTACTCGATGGGTTCCGCGCTCGGCATGGTCTATTTCGCCGGATTCACCGGGATTTTCCTGGTCCTGACGCTCTTCTTCCAGCAGGGCCTCGGCTACACGGCACTGCAGGCCGGCTCGGCGATGCTCGCGTTCGCGATCGGTTCGGCGATCTCGCCGACCATCGGCGGGCGGCTCGTGCACCGGTTCGGCAGGCCGATGGTCGTGCTCGGGACGCTGCTCGTGGCGATCGGGCTCGCCGCGACCGCGTGGCTCGTCCGCGACTACTCCGGCGCGAACACCGCGTTCGTGCTGGCCGGGCCGTTGTTCGTCGGCGGGTTCGGCAGCGGGCTGGTGATTTCGCCGAACTCGACGCTCGCACTGGAAGAAGTCCCGCCCGCGGAAGGCGGCACCGCGGCCGGCGTCCTGCAGACCGGTCAGCGGATCGGTTCCGCGGTCGGCACCGCGCTCGGCGGGTCGCTGTTCTTCGGCGAGCTCGGGCGTTCGCACGGGGACTACCACTCCGCGACCGCGCTCGGGCTGATCGGGTCGACCGCGCTGGTCGGGCTCGCGTTGCTGTTCGGCGTCGTGGACATCCTGCTGTCGCGGACGCGCAAACGCCGCAGCACAACGCAAAGCGCGCCGCCCGCGGCGATTTCCGGTGCGGTGAGCGGCCTCGCGCCCGCGGAAACCGCCTCTGTTTCGTTGACGTCCTTGGAGACCCACGAAGTACGCCGCACCATCACCGGCGGCGACAACACGTTCGCCTTGGACGCTCCGGCGGGCTCGTATCTGCTGCTGGTCCAGGCGGGCGGCCGGGAGCCGGTGGCCCGCCATGTCCAGGTGGGCGCCGAGCCGGTGCGCGAGAACGTCGAACTGGCGCGGTCGGTCCGGCTCACCGGCACCGTGCACGCGGTCCGTGGTCCGTTCCCGGGTGCGCAGGTCGCGGTGCTGGACGCGAAGGGCCAGGTCCAGCGGGTCACGGTGACAGACGAGGCGGGCCACTACACCGTCGAGGACCTGTTCCCCGGCGAGTACACCGTCGTCGTGACCGGATATCAGCCGGTCGCGGAACCGGTGCAGCTGACGACCGAGGGCCCGGCCCGCTTCGACCCGTTGCTGCGCTTGGTTTCCGCGGACAAGGCCTAGTCGGAGACGAGCGCCAGCACCGCCAGGGCCTGGTCCCGCATCGCGACGTCCAGGAACGTCCCGTCGGCGAGCGCGATCGCACCCACCCCGGCCTGAGTGGCACCGTCCATTCGGGACAGCACCTCCCGCGCCCGCGCGACCTCCTCCGCCGTCGGCAGGAAAGCCGCGCGGATCGTCGGCAGCTGCATCGGGTGGATCGCCGTGCGGCCGCGGAAGCCGAGCGCGCGCCCGGCCCGGCAGCTCTCCGCCAGGCCGTCGAGGTCGCGGACGTTCGCGTACACCGACATCGCCGGCGGGGGCAGCCGCGCGGCGCGGGCGGCGTTCACGATCCGGCTGCGCGCCCAGGTGAGCCCGGCTTCGTCGGCGAGCCGCAGGTCGGACCGCAGATCCGCCTCGCCGAGGCCGAGCGACGCCGTCTGCGGGGAAGCGACCGCGATCTCCAGCGCCCGCTCCACCCCGAGCGCCGATTCGATCAGCGGGTGCAATTCCCGCCCCGGCAAGGCATCGGCGTGCGAACGGACGTCGAGCGAACTCTCGACCTTCGGCAGCCGCGCGCCCACCCACGTCGGCAGCGCGGCGACCGCGGTCACGTCCGCTGCGTGCCACGGCGTGTCCGGGTGGTTGATCCGCACCTGCACCGGTCGCGACGCGGGCACCTCGGCCAACAGCCGCATCGCGTTGTCCCGTGCGGCGTCCTTCTGCGCGGGAGCGACGGCGTCTTCGAGGTCGACCAGCACGACGTCGGCGTCCGAGGCGAGGGCTTTGGCGACGCGGTCGGGTCGGTCGGCGGGGACGTAGAGCAGGGTCAGCGCGGGCGTCATACCGCTCCCTCCGCCCGAAGCTCGGCGATCCGCGACGCCGTGAAGCCCAGCGAACCGAGCACCTCGTCGGTGTCCGCGCCGTGCGGACGTCCGGTGAAGCCGATGACGCCGTCGTTGTCCGACAACCGGAACAGCGGCCCCTGCATCAACGTCGTGCCCAGTTCCGGGTCCTCGATCTCGTGGATCGTGCCCAGCGTGCGGAACTGCGGATCCGCGACGATGTCGGCCGCGTCGTAGATCGGCGCGACCGCCGCCTGCGCCTCCTCGAAGGCCGCCACGACCTCGTCCCGCGTGTGCTGCGCGATCCAGCCGCCGACAGCCTCGTCCAGCACATCCGCGTGCGCCGCCCGGTCCGCGCCGGTCGCGAACCACGGCTCGTCCGCGAGTTCCGGACGGCCGACCAGCCGCATCACGCGTTCCGCGATCGACTGCGCCGACGTCGACACCGCCACCCATTGCCCGTCGCTCGTGCGGTAGGTGTTGCGCGGCGCGTTGTTCGTGGAGCGGTTGCCGGTGCGCGGCTGGACCGTGCCGAGCTGGTCCCATCGCGTGATCTGCGGTCCGAGCATGGCGAGAATCGGCTCGATGATCGCGACGTCCACGACCTGGCCGCGACCGCCGGCAGTTCGCCCGGCGAGCGCGACCATGATCGCGTACGCGGTGGCCAGCGACGCGACCCCGTCGGCGAGCCCGAACGGCGGCAGCGTCGGCGGCCCGTCCGGTTCGCCGGTGGCCGCGGCGAATCCGCTCATTGCCTCGGCGAGCGTGCCGAAACCGGGACGCGGCGAGTACGGCCCGAACTGGCCGAAACCGGTCACCCGCGCGAGAACCAGCCCGGGGTTGCGCGCGGACAGCTCCTCGTAGCCGAGCCCCCAGCGTTCGAGCGTGCCCGGCCGGAAGTTCTCGATCACCACGTCCGCGGTCTCGGCGAGCGCCAGGAACACCTCGCGCCCGCCGTCGCTGCTCAGGTTCGCCGTGACGGTGCGCTTGTTGCGCCCCAACGTCTTCCACCACAGGTTGACGTCGCCCTTGGCCACCCCGTGCGTGCGCGACGGGTCCGGTCGCGACGGGTGCTCGACCTTGATCACCTCGGCGCCCATGTCGCCGAGGTGCATCGCGGCCATCGGACCGGCGAACAACGTCGACGCGTCCACCGCCCGCAGCCCGGCCAGCGCCCCGGCGGACGCCTCCCTCGACACGGTCATCGCGTCACGTCCCACGCACAGCGGAAGCCGACCGTCGCGCCGCGCGCCAGCCCGAGCCCGGGCAGCAGCAGCTTCACGCTGTAGTCCGGCGCGTGCCGTCCGCCCTTGACGTACCACTCGGAACCCTCGGCGCGGTAATCGCTGCCGCCCTTGAGCATCACGAACCTGGTCCTCCCGTCGGAGTGTTCGCTTTCGGTCCAGTTCCACACCGCGGGCGCGCCGCGCCGCAGCCCGCCGGTCTCCCCGGCGAGCTGCCATTCGTCCTCGGTCGGCAATCGGCCGCCGCGCCACGCGCAGTACGCCCGGGCGTCGTCGAGGTCCACAAAGGTCACCGGCTCGTCCGGGGCGAGCGGACGGCCGTCGGCCCAGTGCGCGAGGAACCGATGCGGCTCGACCGGCTGATACCCGGTAGCGGCAAGGAATTCCGCGAAATCGCCGTTCGTCACCTCGGCAGCGGCGACCGCGACCGGCGACGCCAGCGAACCGTCGCGTTGCAGCGTCCGGGCGTCGTGCAGCCGAGGCGGCAGCGGCTTCCACTCGTCCACATACGGCGCGCCCTGGTACATCCCGGTCTCGCGGCCGCGGTACCGGACCGTCAGCGCGTAGGGCCCGGCAGGCACCACGACCGCGTCGTCGTCGGGCGTGCCGTTCGTCGGCTGCGGCTGGACCCGCGTTGCGAGCCGATGCGGGAAACGCGCGTCCGGATCGTGGGGGAGGGTCGCCACCTGGGACAGCCACGACGGCTCCGCCGCGCCATCGGTGACCCGCAGCAACGCCGAAATCCCGCGCGCGGGCACGCGTCCGTCGGCGAACAGATCGATCACCGGACCGTCCACAACAGACCCGAGATAGTCCGAGTCCGAGCGGTTCACGACCGTCCACAGTGTCCAGTCGCCGAGTTCCCAGCGCGACGCGTAAACCCCGGCGGCTTCGGCCTCGGGCGTCAGCGGAGCCAGCGGCGTCCACTCGCCTTCGCGCAGCAGTTCACCCGCCGCACGCTGCACAGACACCATCCGGCGCACCGTCGCCGCGTCCCGCTGCGACCATCCGACCCACACGCCGAACACGACTTCCCACACCATCACGCCGACGCCGTTCAGCCACGCCGACTGCAGCTCCTCGGTGTGGTCGCGGTGCCAGCGCCGCACGTGGTGCTGCATGTGCCGCCGCTCGTACCAGTGCGAACGCAGCACGCCGGGGACCGGCGAATCGGAGAAGAACTGCGCCCACGACGCCGAATGGTCCTCGATCCGCTCGACCGGCAGCTTCGATTCGCCCTCCAGCACGACCCCGGGCCGCGCGCGTTCGAGCTGCTCGACCAGCGCGGGGTCAGCCTTCTTCAAGGTGTCCAGGAAGACGCCGTCCGCGCCGAAATCGGCCAGCACCGCGGACAGTTCCACGGCGTCGTCCTCGCCGCGGCGCGTGCCGACGTCCCACGGGTTGTAGTCCACGAACACCCGCATGCCTGCCGAGTGGAACGTCTCGACCAGTTCGCGGAGCCCGGGCACGTCGCGGTAGAAATCCCACTGGTTGCGGTCGTCGAGACCGATCACCGGGTACGCGTGCCACAGCACGACCGCGTCAAGGCCGCCGAACCGCTGGTGCGCGTCGGCGAGGAACCGCTCCGGCGTGAACCGGTGCTCCTCGAACGAATACAGCAACTCGTCCCACAGCCATACCTGCGCGACCGTGTGGCATCCGGCGGCCCACGCGGCTTCCGGCCGGTCGTAGGCGCGGCCGTGGTAGCTGTGCCGCTCGTGCGCGTCGGCACGCCACTGCCGCAGCCGAGCCCGCCATTCCGGCCGGTCGGCGGGATCCGCCGGGCCGACGAAGATCTTGGCCTCGTCCAGCGCCGCGAGCTGCTCGGGTGAGAGCGGCGCGCCGAGCGGGACCTCGGTCGGCTGGTCGATCGGGCGCGGGACGAGCGGGTCGAACACGTACGTCATCGGGCGTTTCCTCCGGCCGCGAACTCGGCGACCTCTGCGACGGTCGGGACAGCGGATTGCGCCCCCGGCCGGGTGACGGCGAGCGCTGCGGCGGCCCCGGCGCGTTCGGCGGCTTCGCGGAGCGGACGCCCCTCGGCGAGCGCCGCCGCGAGCACGCCGCAGAACGTGTCCCCGGCACCGGTGGTGTCCACCGGGGACACTCGGAAGCCGGGCAGGTGCACGATTTCCTGCTCAGTGACAACACAACCGGCTGCGCCGAGCGTGATTACCACGGCGGGTGCGCGCTGCTGCAGAATCCGGGCCAATTCCTCCGGCGCACCGGACGCACCCGCCAGGTCGGCCGCCTCGTGCTCGTTGACCACCAGCACGTCGAGGTCGAGATCCGGCAGCGGCCGGGACGGCGCGGCGTTGAGCACCATCCGGGCGCCAGCCCGCCGGGCCGCGGCGGCAGCGGTCACGGCTTCGAGCGGAATCTCCAGTTGCGCGAGCACGACGTCCGCCGCGGCGATCCGCTCCAGTTGCTGCCCGGCGAGCGAGAGCCGCGAGTTGGCCCCGGGCGCGACCACAATGGAGTTCTCGCCGTCCGGCGACACCATGATGAACGCGGTCCCGGTCGCACTGTCCACTCGCGACACCAGGTCCGTCCGCACCCCGGTGTTGGTCAGCGACGCCAGCAGAAAGTCCGCGCCGTCGTCCGGCCCGAACGCGCCGAGGAACGTCGTCTCCGCGCCACCGGCGAGCGCAGCGGCGACTGCCTGATTGGCTCCCTTGCCACCCGGACTGCGCCGCAAATCCCCGCCGAGGACGGTCTCGCCCGCGCCCGGATGCCGCGGAACGTCGACCACCAGATCGACATTCGCCGACCCGACCACGACAACTCGCCCGGTCATCGCGGCACCCCGGCCGTCCGTGCCGCGAGGTCGGTGATCCGCTGCTCGCCGCCGGGCAACGAGGTCGCGATCCGGTTGTCGAGCGGCTTCGTCCACTGCTCGCCGATGCCGTCGAGCCCCACCAGCGCACCGACCACTCCGCCGACCGTCGCGGCCGCGGAATCCGTGTCCCAGCCAGCCGTGACAGCGAGCGAGATGCTCTGCCCAAAGTCGCCATCGCCGCGGGCCAGCGCGTACGCGATCACCGCCGCGTTGTTCAGCACGTGCACCCAATGCAGGTCGCCGTAGCGAGCATGCAACCGGTCCAGACCGTCTTCGTAAGCAGCAGCCTCCCGCCCGAACCGCACGGCTTCGGCAAGCCGACTTTCCGGCGGCAGAACGGTTTCCGCCGCATCGAGGACACTGTGGACGGAGTCGCACACCATCGCCGCCGACGCGAGCGCAGCCGCCCAAAGCGCGCCGTAAATGCCGTTCCGGGTATGGCTGAGCCGCGCGTCCGCCCACGCGAGCCGCGCGGCACCGCGGACGTCGCCGGGGGAGACCCAGCCGAAGACGTCGGTGCGGATCAACGCGCCGATCCACTCGCGGAACGGGTTGAGGTGCGTCGCGGTCTCCGGCACCGGTCGCGCGTCCAGCAGGTTCCGGTATGCGGCGCGCTCGGCGGTGAACACCCGCCCGGCCGGAAGCTGCTCCAGCCAGAGCTGCGCGACGTCGTCGGCGGTGAACTCGCGGCCGTGCCGTTCCAGCAGCGTGAGCGCGAGGATCGGGTAGTTGAGGTCGTCGTCCTCCGGCATCCCGGAGATGTTCTCCTCCAGCGAAGTCGGCGCGGACCGGCGGTTCCACGGCCACCGCGCCGCGACGTCGTCCGGCAGGCCGACCGCGGTGAACCAGCGGTCCAGCGGCCAGCGTCCGGTCGCGCGCAGGATCTCCTCGATGCCCTCGCGCGGGATCTTCTCCACCGGCTTGCCGAGCAGGCAACCCGCCGCCCGGCCGGTCCACGCGCCGAGCGCGCGGTCCGCGGCGGGGGCCGGGAGCACCGGCGCGGGCGGGAGCAGCGCGACGATCTCGTCCCATCCGTCCGGCTCGTGCGGCGCGGGCGGGCAGGGGAGCGCGGCCAGTTCGTCCAGCAGCGTCCGGGCCAGCGCCCGCAACGCTGGGGGCGCCGGCCGCGGTCCTGCCCCGCTCACCGCGGGCACCGGATCACCGCCGGCGGCGATCCAGCGCTCCCGCACCGAGGTCACGTCCTTGCCCTCCACAGTGGACTGGACGAACTCGTGCGCGAGCAGGTCTTCGGGCTGAGCCCAGGTCAGCCTCATGCCGCGGCCAGCGCGTCGAGAGCGGCGAGCCGCGCCTGGACCCGCGCGCGGTCGGCCTTGACGATGTCCGTCGCGGCCGAGGCGAGCAGCTGCCCGGTCTCGCGCAGGTCCATCTTGCTGGCCTCGCCGATCGGGTCGATCCACTCGTCCGGCACCGAGGCCGCCCCGCCGAGACCGGCGCAGAGCGCACCCGCCATCGACGCGATCGAATCGGCGTCCCGGCCGTAGTTCACCGAAGCCAGCACCGCACCGCGGTAGTCGCCCTGATGGCCCAGCACAAATCCCAGCGCGGCGGGCAATTCCTCGATTGCCTTGGTTCGCGACGGCCGTCGCGCGTCCATGGACATCTGCCGGTACTCCGGCCCGACCGAATCGAACGGCGCGACCACCTCGCGGATCTTCCGCGCGAGCGCACGCTCCTCGTCGTCGGTCTTGGGCGCGGCGTTCCACCCCTGGAAGGCATCGACCACCGCCCGCATCGCCGCCAACGTCCCGTCGTGCGACACCGCGAGCGCAGCCTGCACGACGTCGTCGATCGAGGCACCCGGCGCGACCGAGGCGGCGACCATCGCGGCCAGCACCCCGGCGGCCTCCCGCCCGTAGCTCGACTGGTGCGGCGCGGTCAGGTCGATCGCCTCGGCGTACGCGGCCTGCGGATCACCCGGGTTCACCACCCCGACCGGTGCGATGTACATCGCCGCACCGCAGTTCACGATGTTGCCGACGCCCGCCTCACGCGGGTCCACATGCCCGTAATGCAGCTTCGCGACGATCCACTTCTCGGCGAGGAACACCCGCTGCAGCAACAGCGCCGTCGACTCCAGCTCCGGCACCCATCGCGGTTCGCCGATCATCAGCGGCACTAGGTCCTCGGCCATCGAGTACGCGTCGAGGTGCGCGCGACGTTTCGCGTACACCTCCACGATCGCGCGGGTCATCAAGGTGTCGTCGGTGATGTGCCCGTCGCCCTTGTGGTACGGCGCGATCGGGCGCGCGTCCCGCCAGTTCGGGTACCACGGCGGGACGATCCCGGTCACCCGGCCGCCGTGGCGCTCCTCGATCTGCTCGGGCGTCCACCCTTCGGTCGCGCCGCCGAGCGCGTCCCCCACTGCCGCGCCGGTGATCACTGCCACCGCGCGGTCCTCCAGCCAGGTCACCGGCTTGTCCCTTCATTCCCCGGCACGGGCATGCGGCCCGCGCCTGTCGTGCGCGCCGGGACCGGAGCAAGAGTCCGGCCCCGGCGCGGCGGTCACTTGCCGACGCTCTTCCAGCCGTCCTTCAGCTGCTGCGCCAGCGTGTTCGCGTCGATCTGGTTCGCCAGGAAGCGCTGGTAGGCAGGCGTCGCGACGGTGTCCTTCCACTGCGCGTACTTGCCGGCGAACAGATACGGCGCCGAGGTCAGGTACTTGCCCGAGGCCAGGATGGTGCTCCAGCCCTTCTTGGCGCCGAGCTTCTTGTCCAGCGCTTCGCGAGCGGAGTTGCTCGCCGGGATCAGCGTGTCAGCCTCGTTGAGCGCGGCGAGGTTCTCGGTGCTGGTGAAGAAGTCCAGGAACTTCGCGGCCTGCTCGACGTGCTTCGAGTCCTTGTTGACCGACAGCGTCTGCGGGTTCGCCGCCTGCGCCGGTCCGGCCGGACCCGCGATGGGCGGCAGCGCGACCCAGTCGAGGTCCTTCGGCGCGTCCTTCTCGATGTTCGCCGCCTGGTAGGAGCCCTGGACGGTCATCGCGACCTGGCCCGCGTAGAACGGGGCCAGCGCCTTGCCGCCGGACTGGGTCAGCGTCACCGGCAGGATCGAGTGGTCCGTCGCGTTCATGTCGTGCACCAGCTGCGGCAGCGCCATTTCGCCCTGGCCGACGGTGATCTGCGCCTGGTCGCCGGTGCCCTCGAAGTACTTGCCGCCGAACGCCGGGGCCATCGCCACGAACGTCGCGGTCGGGCTCGACAGGCCCCAGCCCAGGCCGTACTTGCCGTCCTTCGTGGCGGTCTTGGCCATCTGGCGCAGCTGGTCCCAGGTCATCGTCTCGCCGGTCGGGAGCTGCGCGCCGGACTGCTCCAGCAGCTTCTTGTTCGCGAAGACCACATAGGACTGCAGCTCGGTCGGGTAGGCGACGACCTTGCCGTCGACCGTCACCGAGTCGAGCACGCCCTTCGGGATGTCCGCGCGCTTCTGCTCGGACAGGTAGGGGGAGAGGTCGGCGAGGTAGCCGTCGGTCGCGAACGGGCCGATCCCGGCCGCCTCGTAGTGCACGATGTCCGGCGCGGTGCCCGCGTTGAACTGGGTGATCAGCTTGTCGTAGGCGCTGTCCCAGCCGGCCTGGACGACCTTCACCTGCGTGTCCGGATGCGCCTGGTTCCACGCCCCGACGATCTTGTTCGTGGCGGCGATCGCGGCGGGCTGGTCCGACAGGGACTGGAACGTGAGGGTGACCGGCCCGCCGTCCCCGCTGTCCCCGCCGCTGCCGCCGCACGCGGCGGCGAGCAGGCTGGTGAGGGCGAGGCTGGCGGCGACTGCCGCGCGTCGTGTCTTCATCGACCGACCTTTCGAACTGTTTCCGATGGGGTTGGGGCTCATCCCTTCACCGCCCCGGCCATGAGGCCGCCGGTGAGCCGCTTCCGCAGGAGGCTGAAGAAGGCGATGCTCGGGATCGCCGCGAGCACCGCGCCCGCGGCCAGCGGACCGAGGGCGACCTTGCCCTCGCCGCCGATGAACATGGTCAGCGTGATCGGCAGCGTGTAGTTCTCCGGCGTCTGCAGCAGCACGAGCGCGAAGAAGAACTCGTTCCACGACGACACGAAGCTGAACATCGCGGTCGCCACCACGCCGGGGGCCAGCAGCGGGAACACGATGGTGCGCAGCACGGTGAACCGGTTCGCGCCGTCCATCGCCCCGGCCTCCTCGAGTTCCACCGGGATCGCCGCGACGTAGCCCTGCAGCATCCACAGCGCGAACGGGAGGATGTAGGTGGTGTGCACGAGCGTCAGCCCGACGAGGCTGTCGGCGAGGCCGAGCGTCCGCAGCACGAGGAACAGCGGCAGGATCACCAGCACCACCGGGAACACCTGGCTGACCAGGATCCAGGTGACGCCCGCGACGCGCAGCTTGCCCTTGAGCCGCGCCAGCACGTAGGCCGCGGGCACCGAGATCAGGATCGCGAGCACGGTGCTGGCCAGCGCGACCAGCAGGCTGTTGAACGCCGAATGCAGCAGGCCCTGGCGGGAGAGCGCCTCGCCGTAGTTGTCCCAATGCCATTCGCTCGGGATCAGGTTGACCGACAGCGAGTTCAGCTCCGCCGACGACTTCACCGACGCGGAAATCAGCCACAGCAGCGGAAAACCGAGGAACAGCAGGTACAGCACGAGAGCCAGGTACTGCGCGGGGCGCACGGACCAGCGCATGGATCACCGCCCCCTTTCCGGGCGGTCGCCGCGGAACTGCGACCGCAGGTAGATCGCGAGCAGCGCGACGACCACGATCACGAGGACCAGCCCCATCGCGGCGGCGTAGCCGATTTCGCGGTTCTTGAACGCTTCGAGGTAAACGAACAGCACCGGGACCATGGTTTTGCCGCCCGGGCCGCCCGCGGTGAGCACGTAAACGAGCGAGAAGGAATTGAAGTTCCAGATAAAATTGAGGGAAGTGATCGAACTGACGATCGGGCGCATGCTCGGCCAGGTCACCGCGGTGAACCGCCGCCACGCCCCGGCTCCGTCCACCGCTGCCGCCTCGTGCAGTTCGGCCGGGATCTGTTGCAGGCCAGCGAGAAGCGTCACGGTGGTCTGCGGCATGCCGACCCAGACGCCGACCACGATCACCGCGGGCAGGGCGGTGTTGAAATCGCCGAGCCAGTTGATTCCGTCCGGCAATCCGATGCTGCCGAGGAACGCGTTGAGCGGACCGCCGTTGGCCGAGTAAATCATTTGCCACATGATCGCGACGACCACCGGCGGCATTGCCCACGGAATGAGCGCGAGCACCCGCGTGAGGCCCTGGAGTTTGAGGCCGGAATTGAGCAGCAGCGCGAGACCCATCGCGGCGGCCAGCTGCAGGACGGTCACCCCGACCGTCCAGATCAGACCGATCCGCAGCGAGTCCCAGAACAGCGAGTTCCCGCCGAGGCGGACGAAGTTGTCGATCCCGGCGAAGCCGAAGTCCGGATGCCGCACCAGGCGGGTGTCGGTGAAGGCAAGCACGATGCCGATCACCAGCGGGGCCACCGACAGCACCAGGATCGGGATCAGCGACGGCATCACCAGCGCGATCGCCTCGCGCCGGCGGGTGCGGGCCTGGGTGGTCTTCTTCGGGCGCGGCGGGGGAGCGGGGGCGACCCGCGGCTGCGTCGCGGTGGTCATTCTGCGTCCTCCGCGGTCTGGTCCGGAGTGGATTCCCGAGTGGACTCCCGGACGAACAGCTCGGTCCCGACCGAGATCTGCTGCGCCGGAGCCTCCGCGTCGTCGGTGAGCCCGAGCATGAGCCGGGCGGCGGCGCGCCCTCGCTCGGCCGAGCCGAGGGACACGCTGGTCAGCCGGGGCAGGAAAACCTGCCCGAGCTCGGTGTCGTCCATCCCGGTGACGGCGACGTCGCGCGGGATGCTGAGCCCGAGTTCGTGGGCGGCGCGGATGGCTCCGATGGCGAGCAGGTCGTTGGCGGCGACGATGGCGTCCGGCCGTTGTGGACGGTCGAGCAGCTTCCGCGCCGCCTCGATCCCCGCCGCGACAGTGAAATCGGCCGCGACCTCGACGTCCGTCTGCGCGGCGAAGTCCTTTGCGGACACTGCCTCGTCGAACCCGCGCTGGCGCGAGGAGCCCGGTGTGGTGTCGAGCGGCCCGTTGAGGAACCCGATCCGGCGGCGGCCCAGCGAAACCACGTGCTGCACCGCCGCGCCGATCCCGGCCGCGGAATCGGTGGAGACCGAACTGATCCCGCGGTCGCTCATCGCCCGGCCGATCACCACGACCGGCACCGGGGCCCGGCCGATCTGCTCGATCAGCTCGTCGTCGGTGCGCAGCGGGATCACGATCATCCCGTCGACGAACCCGCCGTGCAGGCTGTGCATGAGCTCGGCGGTCGACGCCGCGGTGTCCCCGGTGGACATCACCACGACCCGGTACCCGTGCGGCGCCAGGACTTCGTGGATGCCGCGCATGATCTCGACGTAGACCGGGTTGCCGATGTCCGCCACCGCGAACGCGATCTGCGACGTCTTCTTCAGCCGCAACGACCGCCCGATCGCGTCCGCGCTGTACCCGAGCTCCGCCGCGGCGGCCCGCACGCGCTCGACCATCGCCTTGCTCGCGCCGGACCCGTGCAGCGCGCGCGAGGTCGAAGCCAGCGACACGCCGGCGCGCTCGGCCACCTGGATCAGCGTGGCTCGGGTTGACGTCATCGTCCCTCCCAGTCGGACACAGCAACAGCGGCGGAAACCGCTGTTGGAAACGTTTCCAAGCTACGCTCTGGTTAGTTTGGAAACGTTTCCAAGCGGTGGCGGAATCATGTCACCCGGATGGCTGACGTGTCAACGGAGCTGCCGCGGGGGCCGGGGATCCGTGACGTCAGCGTGATGTGTGCCGGTGTGGCGGCGCGACGGTCGGCCGCGGCTCCGCGCGGGACGAACTCGGCTGCGGACGGCGGGATTTCCTCGGCCAGTTCGGGTTGTTCGCCTTGCTGGTCGCCGACGAGATCCGCGCTTGCTCCGGTTTAGACCGATCGCCAGTCGGCGCGGACGACGTCCGCCGCCGAGGGAGCGTTCTCCGGATCGGTCAGCCACTGCAGCGCGGTCCCGACGAGCAGCGAGTAGTAGTGCGCGCCGATCGCGTGGACGTCCTTCGGATCGGCGTCCGGTCCGAGGTCGCCGAAGGCCTTCGCGAGCGAGACGCGCGCCTGTTGCTGGCCCTCCGCGTTGATCTTCCGGATCGTCTCGTCGTGCTGTAAGTAGCTGACGCTCTCGAAGTTCACGAACCACAGTTCGCGGTGCTCCTGAATGGACTCGATGATCCGCGCCCAGCGCCGCTCCGGACCGGCTTTCTCGTCGTCCGGGTCGGAGAGGACGGCGAACAGCAGCTCGCCCCACTCCGCGTTGAGGTCCTGCAGCGCCTGCGTGAGCAGCTGTTCTTTCGACCCGAAGTGGTAGTTGATCGACGCCTGGTTCGCTCCGGAGGCGGCGACGAGGTCGCGCACCGTAGTGCGCGCGTAACCGGCCTTGAGGAGGCATTCCCGGGCGGCGGTGATCAGGTTCTCGCGGTGTCCCACGCGTGCTACCGTATCAGGTAAACGTTCGTTTTAAACGATCGTTCATAACTCTGGGAGGACTCGAGATGACCGCACCCGCGATCCGCACCCGGCGGCTGCGCTGCCGCTTCGACGGCGAAGGCGGTCCGGTCGACGCACTGCGGGGCGTGGACCTGGACGTTCCGCGCGGTGCTTTCGCCGCGATCATGGGCCCGTCGGGCTCAGGGAAAACCACGTTGCTGCACTGTGCGGCCGGTCTGCGCACCCCGACCGAGGGGACCGTCGAACTGGACGGCACGGATCTGTCCACTTTGGATGAACCGCGGCTGGCGGAACTGCGCCGCCAGCGGATCGGTTTCGTGTTCCAGCAGTTCAACCTGCTGCCCGCACTGACCGCGGAGGAGAACATCGAACTGCCGCTGCGGTTGGACGGCCGTGCTCCGGACCCGCGGCGCACTGCGGCGTTGCTGGCACAGGTCGGCCTCGCGCAGCGCGGGGGACACCGGCCGGGACAGCTTTCCGGCGGTCAGCAGCAACGGGTGGCCGTGGCCCGGGCGCTGGTGACGGACCCGGAGGTGGTGTTCGCCGACGAACCGACCGGCGCGCTGGACATCCGCAGCGCGCGGGAAGTTCTGGGCCTGCTGCGGCATCTGGCGGACCGGGGGCAGACGATCGTGATGGTGACGCACGACCCGGTGGCCGCGTCTTATGCCGACGCGGTCCTGTTCCTGGCCGACGGCCTGGTGGTCGACCAGTTGGCCCGGCCCACCGCGGCGGCGGTGGCGAACCGGATGGCGGTGCTGGTCGAGTCCGCGGAGCGGGCGGCGAATGCCGTGGGTGCTCGGTGATCCGGCGCGAATGTCCGGTGACCACAGCAAGATCGAAGGGGGATTGACATGCTGAGACTGGCTCTACGGCTCTTCGGCCACCATCGGGCCGCCGCGGTGGCCACCAGTCTGGTCGCGCTCGTCGGGATGGCGCTCGTGGTCGCGATGACCGCCCTGCTCGGGACCGGCCTTTCCGGCGGCACCGCCGCTGCCGATCGGGGCTTCCTCACCCAGTTCCCGCTGATCCTGGGCGGCTGGGTGGTGGCGATCGTCGTGTTCGCGATGGTGTCGACGATCGGCGTCACGCTCGCCGGGCGGTCCGGCGAGATCGGCGGATTGCGGCTGATCGGTGCGGCGCCGCGGCAGATCCGCGTGCTCGTTTCGATGGAAACCCTCGCGATCACCGCCGTGGCCGCGCTGCCCGGGCTGGGGCTCGGCTACCTGCTCGGGCTCCTGCTGCTGACCGGCGTGCGGTCGACTGGGCTCACTTCGCCGCGTACGTCGTACGCACCCGGCATCGGGCTGCCGCTGCTCGGCGTCGCGGTGGTGCTGCTGGCCGGAGTCCTCGCCGCGTGGATCGGCAGCCGCGGCCCGGCTCGGCGGAGCCCGGTGGAAGAGGCATCGTCCGGCCCGCGCCGCGCCAGGTCGGCTCGGCCGCGGCGGATCTCCGCGATGGCGTTGCTGGCAGCGGGTTTCGGCTCGGCAAGCGCGGTGCTCGCGCTGCCTGCCGACAGCATCGCGACCACCGGCCTGACCGGTCCAGCTGTAGTGCTGTGCTCGATCGGGTTCGCGATTCTTGCCCCGGAACTGATCGCCGCGGCCAACCGGATCGTCGGCCGGCTCTCGCGCGGGGCGAAGAACGCCGAGACGCACCTGGCGGGCGTGAACCTGCGCGCGGCTCCGGAACGCGCCCGTCCGATCGTTACTTTCCTGACCCTGCTGGTCGGCGTTTCCGCGGGCACGCTCGCTATGCAGGGCATCGAAAACCAGCACAGCGTCCCGGGCAGCACCGCCGAGGTGCTGGCGTCGATCAACTACCTGGTGGTCGTCCTGATCTCGCTCTTCATGGCGATCGCGCTGACCAACAACCTGGTGGCCGCGATCGGCGACCGGCGGACGGAGTTCGCGACGCTGTCGCTGATCGGCTCGACCGTCCGGCAGGTCCGCGGCATGCTCCTGCGCGAAACCGCCGCCGCGGCCGTGCTGGCGATCGTCGTCGCGGTCGTGGGCTCGGTGCTGTGCGTGCTGCCGTTCTCGATCGTCAAGACGGGCAGCCCGGCGGCCGCGTTCAGCGGCTGGCCGTTCCTGGCGAGCGCGGTGTTCGGGGGAGGAGTGGTGCTGCTGGTGACGGCTTTGGCCGGGGCACGGGTGATTCGCGCCGCAGCGGTCGCTGGGTAGCCGGTCGCTTGCGATACTCGGGGCATGATCTTGATCGTCCTCAAAGCACAGATCCGTCCCGAGAAGCGAGCCGAATGGCTGGAAGGCATCGAGCGCTACACCGCGAACGTGCGGAGCGAACCGGGCAACATCTCGTTCGACTACTACCAGAACGGCGGCGACGAGAACGAGTTCGTCATGGTCGAGGTCTTCGCCGACAGCGCCGCCGGGGACGCGCACGTCGCGACCAAGCACGCGCAGGAGTTCTTCCCGTTCATGTCGACGGTCGTCGCGAAGAAGCCCGAGATCAACTACCAGAACCTCGACGGTGCGGCCTGGTCGGAAATGGCCGAGGTCACGCCGGTGGACTAGCCGGACGGCCGATCGCGGTGGCCAGCAGGTCGCCGCGATCGGCCGTTTACTCCACAGTGGACACTTCAGGGAGACTCAGCTGCGGCGTTCCGCGCGCTGCGACTGCTCGACGATCTGATTCAGGGCCGCGACATGCGCACGCAGCGCCTGGTGCCCGGAACCGCTGAGGTTGAGCCAAGTTCGCGGCCGTTTGCCCACGTACCCCTTTTTGACTTCGACGTATCCGGCGTTGGCCAGGTTCGCGATCTGCTTGGACAGCGCGGAATCCGACAGCCCGGCCGAGTCGCGGACCCAGCTGAACTCCGCCCACTCGGTCCCGGACAGCAACGCCGCGATGGACAGCCGGGTGGGGTCCAGCAGGAGCGGATCCAGATCAGGCATGGCCATGCGGCGCGCCTCCCGAACGGCTGCGCCGGATCAGCGCGGCCAACCCTCGCCGCAGGTGCTGCCCGAACCCGATCAGCACGATCGCCAGTACTGCGCCCAGGATTGTGTTCCCGTAAGGGATCTGTACGTGCAGCAGTGCCAACGCGACTGCCACCGCCACGCATGCCACGACGAAGACGAGCGCGATGGCGAACCTCGGCCGGATCGCGGACTTGTCCACCCGCACGCGGTGACCCAGCACCGCCGCACCTCGGCGGGTGCGCAGCATCAGCACGTAGCCCACGACGAGCACGGCGAGAACCAGGCCCTTCCACTCGGCGGCGCTCGGCAGGAAGTCCGCCGAAGCGAGATACAGGAAGACGACGAGCGCGAACACGACGTCCACCCACTTCGCGCCGTGCAGTTCGTCCAGTGCCTGGTCCCTGCGGTGGTCGACGTCCCGCAACGCGCGGGCTGCCTCTTCCGGGGAGGGTTGCTCAGCCATGGCCGCCTCCTTGTCTGCCCGAGAGTACTTGCCTGAGGAGAAAGTACCTGTCACTTTCCTCTTAGGCAAGTACTGGCTTGGCGGGGAACAGGGTTGGGCTGGCGCGGTTCGCCGTGGCGGCGTCTGGGGCTGATGGGGTGCGCGCGGTCCCGGACCGGCAACGGGGAGGCGGTCGCCGGGCTCGACCTGGCGAGTGCTGGAGGCGCTGCGGAAAACGGCGGCGGGAACGGGCGGTCGCCGGGTTCGCGGGTGTTGGAGGCGCGGCGGAAGCGCGGCTCATCTCGGCGGCGGGAACGGGCGGCCGCCAGGCTCGCGAGGGCTGGACGCGCTGCGAAAAGCGCGGCGCATCCCGTCGGGAGTCAGCCCCCGCGCCGAGTCGACCCCCGCAGTCGCAGTTCCGGAGTCAGGAACACCGGCCCCGCAGGCGTTTCGGCACCCGACAACCGAGCCAGCATCAGGTCGACCGCGCGTTCGGCCAAAGCTTCGTGCGTCAGGTCCATCGCGGTGATCGGCGGGGTGCTCGTGCGGGCGTGTTCGCTGTCGGTCAGTGCGGCGAGCAGCAGATCGTCCGGGATGCGCAGGCCCTGTGCGACCGCGGCGTCGGCGATGAGCGGGGCGAAATCGCTGGTCGCGACCACGATCGCGTCCGGCCGGTCCGGGCCGGACAGCAAGGGCTGCACCAGTTCGGGCACATCCCCGGGGGTGAGACCCTCGCTGAGCAAGGCCGTCCGCGGCGGCAGTGCGCGCCGTTTGCACCACGCGAGGTAGGTTTCGCGCGGCCGCCGGTTCCAGGCGTTGTCCTCGGTGCCGGACAGCAGCAGCACGTCGCGTGCGCCCTGGTCGTAGAGGTGGTCCAGCAGCGCTTCGACCACCGGCGGGTAGTCCAGCCGCACCGCCCACGGCAGGTCCGGCTGTTCCGGGTCCTCCTCGACGGTCACCACCGGCAGGCCGCGGCCGAGCAGTTCGGCCAGTGCAGTGTCGCCGCCGTAGGGGTGGGCCACGATGCAGCCGTCCATGGGCACGCTCACCACCGCCGGGTCGTGCAGGTCGGGGACGTGGATCAGGCCGGTCTTGTGCCGCAGCATCTCGGTCGCGATCGAGCCGACGAGCCGGTTGAACGTCTCGGCGCGGTCGGGCGTGCCGGCCACCGCGTAGCGCGGCCGCAGGATGAGCCCGACCAGCCCGGACCGGCCGGTGCGCAGCGAGCGCGCGTTCGGGTTCGGGTCGTAGCCCAGCTCCGCCGCGGCCTCGCGCACCCGCGCCTTGGTCGCCGCGGAAATGGGCCTGCGCCCGGAAAGCGCGTGCGAAACCGTGCTGATCGAAACCCCGGCGCGCTCGGCGACCTCCCGGATCGTCACCGGCCGTTTGCCGCCCTCGGTCTCCACCGTCGTTCCCCTTCGCGCTGCCTCCGGACGGCCCAGTATCGCCCACCGGCCGGCCCAGGAGGTCTTGACACCGCACCGGCGCGCGGGTTTGATGCCGCGAAAGCTCATCAAAACGTTTTGATGATGATAGGAGGCGCCATGGCCGCCCCGCACGAGCCCGCCCCGCCCACCACCGCCGCGCCGACCGTCGGCGACGTCTGCACCGGGATGGGGCTGACCCGACGGCATTGGCTCGCCGGATCGGTGCTGTTCTTCGCGTTCGTCGTCGAGGCCTGGGAACAGGTCGGGCTGGTCTACGTCTCGAACGGGATCGCGGGCGAATTCGGCGTGGACAACACGAAACTGGGCTGGGCCCTGTCCGCGGTCGCGTTCGGCATGGTGCCCGGCGCGCTGCTGTGGGGCGGGCTGATCGACCGGCTCGGCCGCCGCCGCGTGACGGTCGCGAGCCTGCTGATCTACGCGGTCCTCGCGCTGGCGGCGGGACTTTCGCCGGCGTTCTGGCCGTTCGTCGTGCTGCGGTTCCTGTCCGGCGTCGCGTTCGGCGGGGTTTACGCGGTCACGTTCCCGTACTTCCTCGAACTGCTGCCGACCGCTCGCCGCGGCCAAGGCGCGGTCGCGCTCAGCATCGGGTTTCCGATCGGCACGCTGCTGTGCATCGGCGTGAGCCAGTCGCTGGGCACGATCAGCTGGCGTGCGGTCGCCGTTGTCGCCGCGCTCGCCGGGCTGTGGGCGTTCGCCGTGCTGCGCTGGGTGCCCGAATCGCCGTACTGGCTCGCGCGGCGCGGGCGGCACGCGGAGGCTGCCGCGGTCTTGCGTGGTCTCGGTGCGGAAATCCCCGCCGACACAAGGTTTTCCGTCGAGGACGCCGACCGCAAGGCGGGCGCGGTGCGCAACCTGTTCCGTTCGCCGGTGCGCCGCCGGTTCCTGCCGATGCTGCTCACGTCGTTCACGTTCAGCTGGGGTTATTGGGGTTTGCAGACTTGGCTGCCGGTCCTGCTGCAGAACCGCGGGCTGAGCGTGTCCGGCGCGCTGTGGTTCGTCGCGGTGACGCAGGTGGTGTCCGTGCCTGGCTACCTGCTCGCCGCGTGGCTGACCCGACGGCACGGGCGCAAGCGGATCTTCCTGCTGTTCGCGCTGGCCTCGGCGATCGGCGGGGTGCTGTTCGGCCTCGCCACCGGTTCCACGCAGCTGTACGCGGGCAACCTGATCCTCGCGTTCTTCTCGCTCGGCGCCTGGGGCATCTGGAACACCTGGTCGGCCGAGGTGCTGCCGACCGGGCTGCGCGGCGTCGGCTACTCCTGGTCCACCTCGGCGATCCTGCTGGCGAACACCGTTTCGGTGCCGGTGATCGGCGCGATGATGGACCACGGGGTGGCGTCGTCGCTGACCGTCGCGTCGATCGTCGCCTTCCTCGTCGTGGCGCTGCTCGCCGTCCTTCCGCTGCCCGAGACCGAGGGTCGCGCGCTCACCTGATTTCCCTTATCCGACAAGGAGTTCCCATGACCTACCGGGTCGCCATGGACATCGGCGGCACCTTCACCGACGTGGTCGTCCACGACGGCGCGACGCAGCGGCTGCGCGCGGGCAAGGTGCTCACCACCCCCGACGACCTCGCGCGCGGCGTTTTCGGCGCGCTGGAAGGGTTCGACCTGCCGTTCGCGGAGATCGAGTTCTTCGTGCACGGCACCACGCAAGGCCTGAACGCGCTGCTCGAACGGCGCGGCGCGAAGGTGCTGATCCTGACCACGAAGGGGATCGGCGACGTCTACCGGATCGCGCGCGGCAACCGGAACCGGCTGTTCGACCTGCATTACCGCAAGCCCGCGCCGCTCGTCGGCCCGGAGGCGGTCGCGGAGGTCGCCGGACGGCTCGACGCCACCGGCGCGGAGCTCGAACCGCTCGACGAGGACGCCGTGCGGCTGGTCGCGAAACGCGTGCGCGAAGAGGGTTTTGAGGCCGTCGCCGTGTGTTTCCTGTTCTCCTACCTGGATTCCGGGCACGAGCGCCGCGCCGGGGAGATCCTGCGGGACGAGCTCGGCGACGACGCGCTGGTCGTGCTCTCCCACGAGGTCGCGCCTGAATGGCGCGAGTACGAGCGGACGTCGACGGCGGTGCTCGAGGCCTACACCGGCCCGTCGGTGCACCGCTACCTCGACCGCATCGAAGCGCGGTTCACCGAGAAGGGCCTGCACGTCCCGGTGCACGTCATGCAGTCCTCCGGCGGCCTGGTCAACGCGGGATTCGCGCGGCGGCATCCCTTGCAGACCCTGCTGTCCGGTCCCGTCGGCGGCACGATGGGCGGCGTCGCTGCGGCGAAGCTGCTCGGCCGTCCGGACCTGATCTGCGTCGACATGGGCGGGACCTCGTTCGACGTCTCCCTGGTCATGGACTACGCCGCCGACGTTTCGCCGGACGGCGAGGCGGAGGGTTTCCCGCTGCTGATGCCGCTGGTCAACCTGCATACCGTCGGCGCGGGCGGCGGTTCGCTCGCCTACGCCGAAGGCGACGCGCTGCGGGTCGGGCCCGAGTCGGCGGGCGCGGTGCCCGGTCCGGCGTGCTACGGCCGCGGCGGCACGCAGGCGACGGTCACCGACGCGAACTGCGTGCTCGGCCGAGTCGATCCTGAGTCGTTCGCCGGCGGCGGAATGCCGCTCGACCTGGACGCCGCGCGCACCGCCGTCTCGACGCTGGCGCAGCAGCTGAGCATGGACCCGGTCGAGCTGGCGTCCGGGATCTGCGACGTCGGCAACGCCAAGATGGCACAGGCGATCCGGACCCTGACCGTCGAGCACGGCCGCGAACCGGGCCAGTTCGCGCTGCTCGCGTTCGGCGGGGCCGGACCGATGCACGCGGCGTTCATCGCGCAGGAAATCGGCATCACCGAGGTGATCGTGCCGCGGTTCCCCGGCGCGTTCTCGGCGTGGGGCATGCTGGAGGCGGACGTCCGGCGGGACTTCACCATGCAGTTCTTCGCCAACGGGGCCGAACTCGACACGCGCGCGTTGCGGGTGGCGCTCGATTCGCTGCGCGATCAGGCGCTGGAAGCATTGCAGGAGCAGGGAATCCCCGAGGATCGTCGTTCGGTGACGCACGGCGTCGACATGCGGTACGAGAGCCAGGACTACACCCTGACCGTCCCGATCCTGGACGACGATCCGGTCGACAGCCCCGATTTCCTGCCCGCCGTCGAAGCGCGGTTCGCCGAAATCCACCACCAGCGGTACGGCCACGCGACCCCCGGCGCGCCCGTGCAGTTCGTCGCGCTCCGCACCACCGGACACGGCGTCGTCGACCGTTCTGCGGCGGCTGCCGAAGCGAGCGCAGAACGGCCGGATCCGGTGGTCCGCGACGTCGTCTTCGCCGGACAGCCGGTGCCCACCACGATCGTGGCGCGCTCGTCGCTCGCCCCCGGCAGCCGGTTGGCCGGACCCGCGATCGTGCACGAGGAAACCGCCACCACGGTCGTCCCGCCGGACGCCGAACTCGCCGTCGACGACCGCGGCTTCCTGGTCGTCACCCTCGCGGCCGCCGGCCACCTGCAGGAGGAACACGCGTGAGCATCAGCCCCGTCACCACCGAAATCATCCGCTCGGCGCTGATCCAGGCAGCCGAGGACATGAACATGACCCTGATCCGGTCGTCCTACACGCCGACGATCTACGAGGGCAAAGACTGCGCCGTCGCGCTGCTGGACCGGAATCACCGCGTCCTCGGCCAGTCCTCGGGGCTGCCGATTTTCCTGGGAAACCTGGAGATCTGCACCAGCCACACCGAGGATCTCTTCGGCCCGGACGTCTGGCAGCCCGGCGACGTGTGGGTGCTCAACGACTCCTACATCGGCGGCACGCACCTCAACGACTGCACCGTGTACGCGCCGATTTTCGTCGGCGACGAGCTGGTCGGCTTCGCGGCTTCCCGGGCGCACTGGATCGACATGGGTTCCAAAGACCCCGGCGGTTCGATGGATTCCACGAACATCTACCAAGAGGGCCTCCGGATGGGCCCGACGCGGATCGTCGCGGGCGGCGTCGAATGCATGGACATCCTGCGATTGATCGAGACGAACGTGCGGTTTCCGTACGTGACCCTCGGGGACATGCGCGCGCAGATCGCCTGTGCCCGGATGGGCGTGCGGCGCCTCGGCGAGTTGTTCGCCCGCTATGGCGCGGAAACCGTCGACGCCGCGCGCGAGCAGATCTTCGCCCAGACCGAACGACTGGAACGCGAACGGATCGCGGCGATCCCGGACGGCGAGTACGAGGCGACCGGCTACCTGGACAACGACGCGATCGACCCGGACACGCCGCTGAAGGTGCGCGTCCGGGTCGTCGTCGAGGGCGAATCGATGACGATCGACCTCACCGACTGCGCCGACCAGGCCACCGGCCCGGTCAACTGCGGCCGCTCCCAAGCGATTTCCGCCGCGCGGGTCGGGTACAAGCTGCTGATCTCGCCGCAGGTCAGCCTGAACGGCGGTTCGTTCGCGCCGCTGGACGTCCAGGTCCGCGACGGGTCGATGCTGGGCGCGCGGGAACCGGCGGCGTGCCAGTACTACTACTCGAGCCTCGGCATGCTGATCGATCTCGTGGTGGCCGCGCTCGCGCCCGCGATGCCGGACCGCGTCGCCGCGGCCAGCTACGGCGATTCGATGATCGTGCAGTTCGCCGGCGACCACCCGCGGACGGGCGAGCCGTTCGTGACCCTGGAAGCGACCGTCGGCGGCTGGGGCGCCTGGGAAGGCGGTGACGGGGAGACAGCGCTGATCAACAACGTCAACGGCTCGCTGCGCGACCTGCCGGTGGAGGTGGTCGAAACGCTGTATCCGGTGCGGGTGAACGAATACCGCATCCGCACGGGCTCGGGCGGCGCGGGCCGCTGGCGCGGCGGGGACGGGGTGATCCGGGAGTACGTGATGGAAGCGGATCAGGATTTGTCGCTGTGGTGGGAGCGCTCGGTGACGCCCGCATGGGGCCTGTTCGGCGGGTCGTCGGGTGCTCCGCCGCGGGTGGTGCTGAATCCGGGGACGCCGGAGGCGCGGGAGATGTTGAAGGTGAACAGCCTTCGCGTGCGGCGCGGGGATGTGCTGCGGTGCGAATCCGGCGGGGGAGGGGGGTACGGGGTTCCGGAGGTTTAACGGGCGCTTTCCGCTCCAGAGGTGGTTTTGCACGGCCTCGACTGCTTGCTTGGGGTCGAGGTCGTGCCGGACATGGCCGCTGAGCCCTGAGGCAGTGCTGCCTTGCGCGGTGAGTGTCTAATGTGGAGCGTCGGCTAGCAGGCCGGTCTCGCGCAGGTGGTCGAAGATGACCTGGTCGACCGGGGACACCCGGTTCCGGTCGGCGTAGGTCAGCCAGACGATTTCCTCGATCTCGCTGCTGGGGGTCAAGGCGCCGCGGTAGTCGGCGGTGTAGCAGGTCATCCGGACAATCGTGCCTGCTGCGTGGCCGTGCGCCTGAGCTTGGAAAGTGCCGAAATGCTTCGCGCTTTCGGGCGTGATGGCGACGGCGAGCTCCTCGTCGATTTCGCGGACGAGAGTCTGGAGATCGGTCTCGCCGGGTTCGCGTTTGCCGCCGGGGAGGTAGTAGACGTCCTTGCCTCGGGAGCGGGTGCTGAGGATCCGGCCCTCGTCGAACCGGATCCAGGCGATCTTGTCGATGACCGTCACGAGTGTCCTTCCGGGATGCTCCCTCTTGCGGCTCGGCGGAAATCACGCTACCGGCAGGAACTGGGCGACGTCGGCCAGGGCTTTCAACGTCGCACCGTCGAGATGCCCGGCGGCGGTATCGGCTTCGGCCACGACCAGGGCGTTCTTGTCCCGGCGGTCACTGTAGTTCAATCCGGTGAACGAGACGCCGGCGATGCCGAGCGCGAGGGAGATCTCCAGCGGACGCACGTCACCGCTGCCCTGCACGGTCTCGACTTCCTGGAAGCCGTTGCGCTGCTTGGCCGACTTGAACCCGACTCGCACGACGGATACGACCGCGGCGTTGCCGTGCCCGTCGCCTACGGCCAGCAGCATCCGGTCCAGGGACGTGCAAGGGGTTCGGGCTAGGAACTCGCGCACTTTGCCGGTGGCTGCCGAAAGACACTCGGCTTCGTGCTCGAATCTGTGCCGGAGCTCCTTCATCTTCATCCGGCTCCAGGACTCTTTCCGGTTCCCCTTCTTCGCGGATTCCCGAGCTTTCGCCGTGCGTTGCGAGAGGGATCGCCCAGGCAGTCCGTCGACGACGTCGGCAGCGGCGTTGTCGGCGAACACGCTGCCGGCGCCACTGCTGGAACCGGCGAGGCCGCCCACTGCGGCTCCTGAACCGCCAGCTGCGATCGCGACGGCTGCCGCTGCCGCGACCACTACGCCGCCGCCCTTCTTCTTGCCCCCGCCGTCCAATTTGACCCGTCGGCCGTCGGGCAACGTGACCCACCCCGTGTCAGTCGCCATCATTCTCCCCTCGAAACTGAAAACTGCCACCGCCACCACAGCGGTGCGGACTGGATCGCTCGCTTGGCGATTTCTGTTTCACGGCTGTGCTGAATTACGGCCAGTGTGAGAGGTGGCACCGACAGAAACGGCCCGGTGGGCCGCGTGATACCCCCGGATGGAGCAGTGCTCAGGCTATGCGGAGGCCGTGAGACTCAGCGCAATGCATCCGCCAGCGCGCGTCGGCACAAGGAATCCGCTTTGCGGGTCGTCTCCGGCAAGCGGTACTTCGGGGCCAGCGCCAGCGTCGCGTCGCAAGCCTCGGCCAGGCCGATCCGGTGGCCGACCGACACGAAGACCGGCTTGACGTCCGGGCGCGTGCGCAGGGCGCGGCCGACCACTTCCGTGCCTTCCAGCAGTGGTGACCAATCGCCGCGCAAGGGGCCGGGTTGGGCGTAGGAGAAGGTGAACGGCGTTTTGGCGACTCCGGCTGTCGGCAGGTCGGTCAGGACGCCGAGGTGGCTGGCCAAACCCAGCCGGCGCGGGTGGGCTAAGCCGTAGCCGTCGCAGAGGACCAGGTCTGGGCGGTGGCGGAGCGCGGCGAGGGCGTCCAGGACGGGCGGGAGTTCGCGGAAGGCGAGCAAACCGGGGACGTACGGGAAGCTGACCGTTCCGGCCGCTGTCGATTCTTCTACCGTTTCGTGAGAGGCGAAGTCGACCAGTACGGCGGCTGCGACGACCACGTTCCGTTCGTCGTCGTAGGCGACGTCGACTCCGGCTACCAGGGCGCCGTCGGAAAGGGCGGGGCCGGTCGGGTCTACGAGCGTGCGCAGGCGGTGTTGTTCGGCGAGAGCGTCGGCCTCGGTGGCTGGCCAGGCGGGCATCGGGTCCTCAAGCGGGAAGCGGCGGAAGAGGTCTTCGCGAGGGAAAGCTAGCATCAGGGCACCGACGATCAGGGGAGAGAAACGGCCTCGACAGGCACGCCGCTCTGGAATCTGCTGGCCGGGTCGCTCTTCAGCCTGCGCACCGGATTCGTCCTGCTGGTTGCCGCACGACGACGCCGGAAGCGAAGCTGAAAATCGTTGGCGGACCGGCGGCGAAGAAGGCAGGGTCCGCAGTGTGACGATCTTCCTGGTGACCGGCATCCAAGCGGCGGGCAAGTCGACGGTGGCGCAGGCGCTCGCCGAACGGCTGCCGAAATCCGTGCACGTACGCGGCGACGCGTTCCGGCGGATGGTGGTCAACGGCCGGGTCGAGATGGGTCCGGCCGACCCGCCCGTCGAGGCGGTCCGCCAGCTGCGGCTCCGGCACGCGCTCGCGGCGCGGGTCGCGGACGGGTACGCCGACGCCGGATTCACCGTGGTGCTGCAGGACATCGTGCTCGGCGAGCACCTGACCGAGATGGTCGGCGCGCTGCGCACGCGGCCGTGTTACGTCGTCGTTCTGGCGCCGAGCGTCGAGGCGGTAGCGCAGCGCGAGGCGGCGCGGGGGAAGGTCGCGTACCAGCCGGACGACACCGGGATCGCCGGGCTGGACGCGTATCTGCGGGTGAAGACCCCGCACCTCGGGCTGTGGCTGGACACGTCGGAGCTGACCGTCGGGGAAACCGTGGACGCGATTCTTGCCCGCGCCGAAGCCGAAGCGGCGGTCTGACCGGCGTCAGTTCGGCGGCTGCTGCGGTCCCTCGCCCGGGTTGGACTGCGGCGGCAGCGGCTGGGAGTAGCCGGACTGCTGACCGGGGTCCTGCTGAGGATATCCAGGCTGGGGATAGCCCGGCTGCGCGTATCCGGCCTGCGGATACCCGTACCCGGTCTGCGGATACCCGGGCTGCCCGCCCGTCGGATGCCCGCCCGGCGCGAAACCGGGCTGCGGCGCGCGGCCGCCCTTCGCGATGCCGAGCACGACCAGCAGCCACGACAGCACTTCGAGCACGCTGAGCGTGAGGCCCACGATCGTGAAGATCGTCGTCATCTCGGAGGTGCTCAGGTGGTCCGACGCCATCCACGACGCGACGTTCGCCAGCATGATCCGCCAGGCGATGTCCAGCGCCGTGGTGACGAGCATGACCGCGAACGCGGCCACCATCAGCCCGGACCCGCCGCGCGAGCGCCGGTTGATCGAGAGGATCAGGCCGAACAGCCCCACGATCAGCAGCAACGCCTGCGGGAGGATCTGGAGCACAGTGTTGGTGAAGGTCGTCATGCCTGCTCTCCGCTCGAGGAACGTCGGGCAGATCCTAGGGCGCGGCCCCGTCCGGCGCGGCCGGTTCGCCGAACATCCCGGTCTCGAAACGGCTTCAACTTCGGTGCGCGGGACGGTATCCGGCGAACCGCTCGTCGACCTCCTCGGCGGTCAGGCCGAAGTCGGCGAGGTCGTAGCGGTGCCGGGGTTTCGCGTCCCCGGTGCGGCTCCGCTCGTGCAGCGCGGTCATCGCTTCGCGCGCTCGCGGGGCGAGGTTCAGGCCGAAGTGCTGGTAGACGCCCTCGACGGTGCCGATCGGATCGGCGACGAAGTCCTCGTACCGGACGTCGCAGAACTGCGCGGGGTCGTGCCGGGCGCGGGCGGCGGCGAACTGTTCCGCGCCCCGGGCCCACAGGTCGAGCTGGCTGCGTCCGACGACCTCGCCGCGGAACGTGTCCGACCAGCCCTCCGAAGCCTGCTCGGTGAGGCTGCAGACCGAGGCGATGATGGTGCTGGGCGCGCGGTGGGTCTGCACGATCAGCGCGTCCGGATAGACCTCCAGCAGCGCGTCGAGGGCGAACAGGTGGCTCGGGTTCTTGAGCACCCAGCGGCGGCCGGCGTCGGGCAGGCCGATGAGCTGGAGGTTGCGCCGGTGCCTGCGGTAGGCGTCGGTCCAGTCCTGTCCGTCGAGCCAGCGCGAGTAGCCTGGCACGTGCGCGAGGCATTCGTACGAGACGGATTTCAGCGACTGCCGCAGCAGCTGCCAGCATTCCTCGACCTGGTCGGCCGACATGTGATGCAGACCCATGAACTCGGGATGCTCGACGTGGTGCTGTTCGTATCCGGCCTGGATCGCTTGGAAGACCGGGTTGTCCGGCCACGTCTCGCGCGGCGGGCGCGGCTGCGGCATTTCGGTGAGCCACACCTCGAGTCCCTGGTGCGCCGGGTCTTCGGTCAGCAGCCGGTGCAACGCGGTGGTCCCGGTGCGCGGCAGCCCGGTGACGAAGATCGGCCGGTCGACGGGCACGTCGGCATACTGCGGATGCTGTTTCCACGAGGCTTCGCTCAGCAGCCTCGCGACCAGCGCGCCGCGCAGGAAAGCCCGGTGGACTTTGTTGCCGTACGGGGTCAGATCCGCTTCGGTGGCATAGGAATCGAGCAGCACGCGGAGGCCTTCGAGGTGGTCGTCGCCGCCGAAATCGTCGAGACCGGTGAGTTTCGTGGCGGACGCGTGGAGGTCTTCGACCGTGCCGACGCTGTCTCGTCCTGGACGCATGCTCTTCCCCTCAGTGATGGTATTCGCCGGCGTTGACGTCGAGGCATTGCCCGGTGACGCAGCGGGCGAGCGCGGACGCGAGGAACACGACGGTGTCGGCGATCTCGTCCGGTTCCGGGAGGCGGCGCAGATCGATCGTCTCCGCCGTCTCCGCGTACACCTGCTCCGCGGGCACGCCGCGTTCCTTGGCCAGGTAAGAGAAATACCACTTGAGCGAGTCCGCCCAGATGTAGCCCGGGGCGACGGAATTGACCCGAATTCCTTGCGGGCCGAGTTCCGACGCGAGGCTCTGCGCGAGCGCGAGCAAACTCGCCTTGGCCATTTTGTACGCGCCGAAAGTGCGGCGGGAATGCCGCAGCACCGCCGAGTTGATCATCACGACCGAACCGGTGCTTTCGGCGAGCGCGGCGGTGCAGAGCCGGGTCAGCCGAAGCGCGGCGAGCACGTTGGTCTCGAATCCGGCGCGGACCGCGTCGAGGTCGACTTCGGCGAGGTCGGTGATCGGCGGGATCGCGAAAGCGTTGTTCACCAAGGCGTCCAGCCGCCCGAACTCGTTCAGCGCGGTCTCGACGAGCTTGGTCGCCGAGGCGTCGTCGGTGATGTCGGTCGGCACCTGGACGGCGCGGCGGCCGAGCGCTTCGACTTCGGCGGCGACCTCGGCGAGCCGGGATTCGGTGCGGGCCGCGAGCACGACGTCGGCCCCGGCGGCGGCGGAACGCAGGGCGATGGAGCGGCCCAGCCCGGGGCCGATTCCGGACACGAGAACGACTTTGCCGGTCAAAAGGTCCATGGGTCAGCCCAGCATCCTGGCGGCCACGGCAGCCTGTCGCGCGGCGATCCGCTCCGCCCATTCCTCGGGGGTCACGCGAGCCTCCTTGTGGTACGGCAGGCGGTCGGCGAGTTCGCCGAACTTCACGACCTCGACCTCCGGACCGTCTTCTGCGGTCAGTTCCCGGGAAAGCCGCTGCCAGCGGATCTGGACGTAGCCGCGGTCGTGCCCGGTGCGTTCGAGCCAATTCGCGACGCCGGGGTCGCGTTCGCTGATCACGAACCGCATCCTGCCGTCCGGGTCGACGCGGGCCTGGTCGGCGGTGAGGCTGGTCTGGTGGTTCAGGTAGTCCAGCGAGACATACCAGGTGCTGCCGAGCTGGATGCCCTGGTACGGCGCGTCCGAGCGGGGCACGGTGACGATCATGACCTCGTCGTCGGCGAGTTCGTAATGCCCGGCCGAGGAGTACTGCGTGGGCAGGCCGCCGGGCGTGCTGCGCGGTTCGGTCATCGTGTTCACCGGCAGGTTCAGGTAGAACCACTTGGGGAAGGCGAGGAACGTCTTGATCCGGCTGAGCAGGATCTTTCCGGTGACGCCGTAGCGTTTCTCCATCGCGGTACGCGTCAGCGCGGGCGGCGCCTGGCCGGTGGTATTAGCGCAGCGGAGCTGGATCGTGCCGCGGCGTTCGGTCGCCCAGTCGCTGTAGACCTCGCGGACCACGAGCATCGACGACCCGGGGCCGAGCACGAAATAGCCGGGTTCCGGGTCGGGCTTTGCCGGGCCGAAGCGGATCTCGAAGGAACCGTCGGCGGCGATGGGGATCTCGCGGTCGTCGAAGGCGGTCATGCTGTCGGGCACTTCGACCGGCGTGTAGTCCCCGTTGAGGACCTGGAAGCTGAGATCGGCGGTGGTGCCCCGGGTGCCGGTGACGACGTACTCGCGGTCCTCGCGGATGTTCGCGTTGAAGTACAGGGTGTCCGGGTTGTCCAGGCCCATTTTCGTGTACGGGCCGGTGGAGAGCGTGAAGTACGGGAAGTCCCGGTCGTAGGCCCACGCGGTCTGCACCGAGGCCCGGATGCTGCCCGCGAGGTAGTCGTACCCCTCGACCAGGTCCTGTTCGGTCCGGACGTGCGGCGCCTCGGCGATGATCTTTTCGGCTTCGGCGATCGCGCCGGCGAGCGGTTCGGTCAGCACCGGAGACTCCTCACTGGTCCAGATCTGTACCGGAGTGGTACGTTCAAGGTCGGTTGAGACTAGAACGCGTTCTAAGGACGGGTCAATGGCGGTTACCCGGCGCTCGCCGCCGACGCAGCGGGTCGTGCGGCTGCTGGACTATTTCGCGGCCCGGCCGGGCCAGCGCTTCGGGCTGTCCGCGCTGGCCCGCGAACTGGACCTGAGCAAGCCGACCTGCCTCGGCATCCTGACCGAGCTGACCGCGAGCGGTTACGTGGTCCGCGACCCTCGGTCGACGACCTACCGCCTGGGGTCGGCGATGATCGCGGCCGGACGGGCGGCCTCCGAGGGTTTCGGCGCCAGCGAAATCGCCCGCACGCATCTGGAAGAACTCAGCGCCCGGTACGAGGCGACCTGCACCGCGTCGGCGGTGGTCGACGGGCGCATCCTGATGCTGCAGAGCGCCGGGCCGGGCAAAGTGCGGCTCGGCGAGACGTATCCGTTCGCGCCGCCGGTCGGGCTGATGTACGTGCTGTGGGACGCCGACTCCGCCTTCGACGCGTGGCTCGCGACGCCGCCCGCGGTGCCGGTCCGGCTGGACGAGGCGTACCTGCGGCGCGTGGTCGCGGAGTGCCGGGAACACGGGTATCTGGTGGAAAGCCTGACGTCGGCGGGCCGCCGGCTCTACACGCTGATGGCCGGGGTGGCGGCCGGGGATCTGCCGCCCGAGGTGCGCGGACTGGTCGGCGAGCTGGTGTCGAGCCTGGGGGAGCGGGTGTACCTCGGCGCGGACCTGGAACCGCGGAAGAAGCACGCGGTGAGCCTGCTCGCCGCCCCGACTTTCGACGCGTCGGGGCGGCAGGAGCTGGTGCTGACGTTGTCGGTCGGGGAACCGATCACCGGCGCGGAAATCGCGCGGCGGGGCGCGGCGCTGGCCGCGGTCGCGGACGCGGTGACCGCCGAGGCGGGCGGGGTCCGCCCCGACGCGGCTCGATCGAACCGTCCGTGAGGGCCACCCTGAGGGAACCTGATTCCCTCAGGGTGGCCCTCACGCACCACCAGCGGCGGCCGCTCAGGCGGGCTGACCCCACATGTTCGCCGTCAGCTTCCAGCCCGGCTGGTCCTTCATCGAGACCAGCGTTTCGTACAGCCGCTCGTATCCGGTGCTGCTGATCCGCCAGACGCCGTCCTCGCGCCGGTAGGTGTCCTCGTAGTACGCGGCGCCCTCGATCACCACCCGGTGCTCGGAGACGATCACCTTGTCCTGGAACAGCCACCGCCCGGTCGCGGTGTCGCCGTCGATCTCGATTTCCGGGTGGCCGGCGAAATGCATCGTCGTGATGCCGGGGCCGACGGTGGTGCGCAGGAACTCCATCAGCGCGTCGCGGCTGTCGAACTTCAGCGGTTCGCCGTAGGAGGGCGTGCCGTAGTGCACGCGGGCGTCGGCGGTGAGCGTCTCCGCCATCTCGTCCCAGCGCTTCAGGTCGAGGCACCGGAGGTAGCGGAATTTCACGCGGCGGATGTCTTCGAGCGCGGCCAGGTCCATGCGCTCAGGGTCCTCCGCCGCTTGACCGAGCGCAAGAACCTGTTCTACTTTTCTGTCCTCGAACCTCGGAAGGGCGGATCCGATGGCGACCCAGGCACCCCCGGCCTACGAGCTGAGCCACCTCGGTGCGCTCGAAGCCGAAGCCGTGCACGTCTTCCGCGAGGTCGCGGCCACCTTCGAACGGCCGGTGCTGCTGTTCTCCGGCGGGAAAGACTCGATGGTGATGCTGCACGTCGCGGCGAAAGCGTTCTGGCCCGCGCCGTTGCCGTTCCCGGTCATGCACGTCGACACCGGGCACAATTTCGCCGAGGTCATCCGGTTCCGCGACGAAACCGTTGAGCGCTACGGATTGCGGCTGCTGGTCGCGAGCGTCCAGGACGACATCGACGCGGGCCGGAGCGTCGAGGATCCGAAGGCGGGCCGGAATCGGCTCCAGACAGTCACATTGCTGCGGGGCATCCGCGAGAACGGCTTCGACGCGGTGTTCGGCGGTGCGCGCCGCGACGAGGAGAAAGCCCGGGCCAAGGAACGCGTGTTCAGCTTCCGCGACGAGTTCGGGCAATGGGATCCCCGGCGGCAGCGTCCGGAACTGTGGAATCTGTACAACGGCAGGCATCGCAAAGGCGAGCACATCCGGGTTTTCCCGCTGTCGAACTGGACCGAGCTGGACATCTGGCAGTACGTCGAAGCCGAAGGCGTGACCCTGCCGTCGCTGTATTACGCGCACCGCCGTTCGGTGGTCCAGCGCGACGGGATGCTGCTCGCCGACACCCGGTTCCTCTCCGTCGCCGAGGGAGAAGTGCCTTATCCGGCAACGGTTCGCTTCCGCACGATCGGCGACGCGACCTGCACCGGGTGCGTCGAATCGACCGCTTCGTCACCGGCGGAAGTGGTGGCCGAGGTCGCCGCGACGCGGGTGACCGAACGCGGCGCGACCCGGGCCGACGACCGGATTTCCGAGGCCGGAATGGAAGACCGCAAAAAGGAAGGCTACTTCTGATGAGCGCCGGGGACCGGGTCACGACGGTGCGGCTCGCCACCGCGGGCAGCGTGGACGACGGCAAATCGACCCTGATCGGCCGGCTGCTGTTCGATTCGAAGACGGTGTTCACCGACCAGCTCGAAGCGATCGAGCGCACCAGCCGGGACCGCGGCGACGCGTATCCGGACCTCGCCCTGCTCACCGACGGCCTGCGCGCGGAACGCGAACAGGGCATCACCATCGACGTCGCGCACCGGTATTTCGCCACGCCCAAGCGGAAGTTCATCATCGCCGACACCCCGGGGCACGTGCAGTACACCCGGAACATGGTCACCGGGGCGTCCACTTCGGACGTCGCGCTGATCCTGGTCGACGCGCGCAAGGGCGTGCTCGAACAGTCGCGCCGGCACGCGTTCCTCGCCAGTCTGCTGGGCATCCGGCACCTGGTGGTGTGCGTGAACAAAATGGACCTGGTCGACTGGTCGCAGGAACGGTTCGAGGAAATCCGCGAGGACTTCCGCCGGTTCGCGATGAAATTGCAGACCCCGGATCTGACCTTCGTGCCGATGTCCGCGCTGCACGGCGACAACGTGGTGCACCGGGGCGCGAGCATGCCCTGGTACGAAGGCACTTCGCTGCTGCACCACCTGGAACAGGTGCACGTCGCTTCCGACCGGAACCTGGTCGACGCGCGTTTTCCGGTGCAGTACGTGATTCGCGAGCACAGCCGGGATTTCCGCGGCTACGCCGGGACGGTGGCGGGCGGCGTCTTCAAGCCCGGCGACGAGGTGACCGTGCTGCCGTCCGGATTCACCACGACCGTGCGTGCGATCTGGGGACCCGGCGGGGTCGAGGTGCCCGAGGCGTTCGCGTCGCTGGCGGTCACCATCGAGCTTGCCGACGAACTGGACCTCAGCCGCGGCGACCTGATCTGCCGTCCGGGCAACCGTCCGCACGTGGGCCAGGACGTCGACGCCATGGTGTGCTGGTTCTCCGACCAGGCCTCGCTCGCTCCGGGCGCGAACTACCTCGTCCGGCACACCACGCGCGAGACCAAGGCCGAGGTCCGCGCGCTCGACTACCGGCTGGACGTCACCACGCTGCACCGCGACGAGACCTCGGAGTCGTTGTCGCTCAACGAAATCGGCCGGATCCGGCTGCGGACCCGGCAGCCGCTCCTGTTCGACCACTATGCCCGCAACCGGCCGACCGGCGGATTCCTGCTGGTCGACGAACACTCCGGCGACACCGTCGGAGCGGGCATGATCACCGGCCCGAGCGCGACCGCGCCGAACGTGGTCTGGCATCCCGCGGCGGTCTCCCGCGACGAACGCGCGACCCGCGGCCGGACGGTCTGGCTCACCGGGCTGTCCGCCTCGGGCAAGTCGAGCGTGGCCGTGGAACTGGAACGAAGGCTGGTCGCGTCGGGCCGCCCCGCGTACCTGCTCGACGGCGACAACCTCCGGCACGGGCTCAACGGCGACCTCGGCTTCGCCCCGGCGCAACGAGCCGAGAACATCCGCCGCGTCGCGGAGGTCGCGAAGCTGTTCGCCGACGCCGGTTTGGTGGCGGTGGTGTCGTTGATCAGCCCGTACCAGGCGGACCGCGAACTCGCGCGAACCGTGCACGAAACCGCGGGTCTGCCGTTCTTGGAGGTCTTCGTCGACACTCCGCTCGAAGTGTGCGAGGACCGCGATCCGAAGGGTATGTACGCCAAGGCGCGCGCGGGCGAAATCACCGGATTCACGGGGGTGGACGCGCCGTACGAACGCCCCGTGTCCCCGGACTTCGTGCTGCGCCCGGAACACGGCGACCCGGCCGCGATGGCCGCGCTGGTTCTCGACGCCCTGGAGCTGTCAGCCGATGAGCGTAAGGCATAACGTCGTTCGCGCTAGGCGGCGGAGACGTCCTTGATGATGCGGCGTGCGAGCGCGGCTGAGGATCCGGGGTTCTGGCCGGTGTAGAGGTTGCGGTCCACGACCACGTGCGACTTTAGCGGCAATCCCGAGGTGTAGTCCGCGCCCGCTTCCTTGAGCCGGTCTTCCAGCAGCCACTTGGCTTTCCACGCAAACGGGTTGAACCGTTCCTCGACGTTGGAGAGCCCGGTCATCCGGTAGCCCGCGAAGGGCCAGCTGCCGTCCGGGTTTTTCGCGGCCAGCGCCGCCGCCGGGGCGTGGCACAGCAGCGCGAGCGGCCGGGCCGAGGAGAGCCGTTTGGTGAGCAGGGCGCCGGATACCGGGTCGACGGCGAGGTCTTCCATCGGGCCGTGGCCGCCGGAGTAGAAGACGACGTCGAAGTCGTCCGGGTCCAGTTTGGACAGATCGGCGGGGTGTTCCAGGACGGGGGAGAGGCGGTCGAGTTCGGCGCGCAGTTTCTTGGCGGTGTGCGGGAGCACGCCGCCTTTGACACCGAGGCTGAGCTGGTCGACCACGGGCTGTTTGCCGCCGGGGGTGGCGACAGTGACGTCCCAGCCTTCGTCGGTGAACAGCGTGTAGGGGACGACGAATTCCTCGGCCCAGAACCCTGTGGGGTGCTCGGTGCCGTCCTTCAGCGTCCACACGCGGGCGGCGGAGAGCACCTGCAGAACCTTGGTCATCGCGAAACTCCTTGCTGGGGAACCGAATACGGGACCGGCAGGTGCAGGGCGAGCTGGCCTTCGGCGAGCACGTCCAGGCGGACCGGGCGGGTCGGCTTGAGCGAGCGCAGGTCGTCGCTCATCCGGCCGCGCCCGAGCTTGAGGTCGACGTCGCGCGGGAAGGACGTGCTGCCGGACGACAGCGCGTTGGTCTGGCTCAGCGTCGAGTGCCAGGCGCCGTTGATGGTGGTGTACGAGGTGAGCGTCGAAACGCGTTCGCCGCTGGGGTGCCTCGTCTGCGCGGGAGTGGCGGCCGACAGCGCGAGGTCGAGTTCGCCGGAGTCGTCGGCGACCCGCGCGGTGGTGCGGTTCGCGTCGATGTCGACGTCCAGTTCGGTGACCCACTTGGGAAAGCCGTAACCGTCGTGGCCGCGGACCTGCGCGATGTCGGTGTTGACCGGCAGCGACAGGACGTAAGTGTCGAGGTGGTCGTTCTTGAGCGCGGCGACCAGGTCCACGAACCCGAGCTTCCCGTGCCGCGCGGGCTGGACCGCGACGCCTACGGCGGCCTCGGTGTAGAAGTCGATGTCGCACACGTCGTAGCGGAAGAACATCACCGACACCAGGCCGAGGCCGGGCGCGACCTCCAGCGGCGCCAGCTCCCGCGGCAGCCGGGCGCGGATCGCGCGGGACCGGGCGAGCATGGTCAGCCGGGCCGAGGACATGCGGTAGTAGAAGTTCGGCGTCAGCGTCGGGCCGATCGGCGATTCGACCTTCGTCTTGGGCAGGCCGCGGAAGAACTCGACGCCGCTGACGCGCGGGTCGCGGGCCACCTCGTCGAGGTCGGTGTCCATCCGGTAGCGGTCGAACAGCCCGCCCTCGGGAACGGCGACGCGGCGGCCGCCGAGGTCGACCTCCACTGTTCCGGTCCTCGCCGGGCTGTCCTGGCTGGGCGGTGCCATCGGAGTGCTCCCTCACGTCATGTGTGCAGTGCTTACATCACGGTAGGCTGCGATGTGAGCACTGTCAACACCGGGAGTCGTCAGTCACCCGGCCGGGCGGCGAAGACCGCGGTGAACGACGCTCGGACCTGGTTCGCGACGTCGTCGGCGGAGGTGCTGGCGAGCTTGCCGTCGAGGTGCAGGCAGGCCAGTCCGTGCACCATTCCCCATCCGCCGACGGTGATGCTGGCGAGATCGGCGTCGGGGAACACGTTCGCGACGGCGCGGGCGAGCGTCTCGTGCACCGCGGCTGCCGCTGTGGCGCGATCGTCGTTCGTGTCGTCGCAGGCGTTGCCGAACATGAGCCGGAACAGCGCTGGGCGGCGGAGGGCGAAGTCGACGTACGCGACGCCCAGTTCCGCTAGCTCGGCGACTGTATTCGGGGTGGTGTCGGCTTGGTTCAGGTCGGCATCGAGGTCGCGCAGGCCCTGGGCGGCCAGTGCTGATTCCAGGGCGTCGCGGTCGGCGAAATGCCGGTACGGGGCGGTCGGGGAGACGCCCGCTTTCCGGGCGACCGCGCGCAGGGAGAACTGCTCGCCCTGCTCGAGCATCCCCATCGCGGTCGTCAGCAGGGCTGCGCGCAGATCGCCGTGATGGTAGCCGTCCTTCGTGGAAGTTGACACTGCTTACATCGCCTCCTACTCTTATGTGAGCACTGCAAACATACCGCATGGAGCGAAGGAATCATGACGACCTCGCCGCTGTTCACGCCATTCGCGCCCGCCCACGGGCCCGCGCTCGCCAACCGGATCGTCAAAGCGGCCATGGAAGAGAACATGGCCGGCCCCGGGCAGTTGCCCGACGAGCGCATCCGCCGCCTCTACCGGCGCTGGAGCGAAGGCGGCGCCGGACTGATCATCACCGGCAACGTGATGGTGCACGCCGAAGCGATGACCGGGCCGGCCGGCATCGTCCTGGACGACCAGTCGCCGCTGGAGCCGTTCCGCGCGTGGGCGGACGCGGCCAAGAGCGGCGGTGCGCGGGTGTGGATGCAGATCAACCACCCCGGACGCCAGGTGATGGCGAACATGCCCGGCGTCGCGTGGGGCCCGTCGGCGGTCAAGGTGAACCTCGGCAAGCAGAGCAAACGGCTCGCGCAGCCGACCGAGATGACGGCAGTCCAGATCGGACAGACAGTGGCGAGGTTCGCCGAGACCGCGCGTCGTGCCGAGGAGGCCGGGTTCGACGGGGTCGAGATCCACGCCGCGCACGGATACCTGCTGTCACAGTTCCTGTCGCCGCTGGTCAACCGGCGGTCCGACGAGTGGGGAGGCATCGTGGAGAACCGGGCGCGGCTCCTGCTCGACATCGTGCGAGCCGTGCGCGACGTGGTGTCCCCGGCGTTCGCGGTGAAGCTGAACTCGGCTGACTTTCAGCGCGGCGGGTTCGACGCCGCGGATGCCAGCCGGGTGATCGAGATGCTGGCTCCGCTCGGGGTCGACGTGGTCGAGCTGTCCGGCGGCAGCTACGAAAGCCCGGCGATGTCGGGTCGTTCGGCCGACGAGCGCACGGTGGCGCGAGAGGCGTACTTCCTGACTCTGGCCGAAGAACTCGCCGCGACGAGCCCGCTGCCGTTGATGCTGACTGGCGGCATCGTCCGGCGGCCGGTCGCCGAACAGGTGCTGGCCGGGGGCATCGACCTGGCCGGGATGGGGACGGCGCTGGCGGTGGATCCCGACCTGCCGAAGAAGTGGCTCCACGGGGAGGATGCCGCGGTGGAGCTGGCACCGGTGGCGATCAAGGACAAAGCGCTGGCTTCGGCCGCAGGGATGGCGCGGGTGCGCCGCCAGCTACGGCGGGTCGGGGCGGGCCGTACGCCGCGGTTGCGGACGAATCCCAAGCTGGCGCTGGCGAAAGAGACCGTCCTGCAGCAACGCGCGTTGCGTCGCTACCGCGGCTGGCTCGACGAGCGAGGCGTCAGCAGGACGTTTTCGGCACCGCAGTCGTGACCGCCTTGTTCCACACTGTCGCGGTGGATCCGTCGGCTCTGATCTCGACGACCGGGAACGGTTTTTCCACCGGGTTGCCGTACTGCGCCTGATCGGGGCTGAACTGGATGGTCCCGCTCGCGCCCTGGACGGCGTTCTGGCAGCGCATCTCCTCGATGAGGCCGATTTGGGACAGCGGCGTGCGCACCACTGTGTCGGCGTTGCCGTTCGCGGCTCGGCGGGCGGCCATGACGGCGACCATCATGGCGTCGTGGGCGAGGATGCCTTCGCCGCTGCCCAGGTCAGCGACGGAGAATGTCAGCGGGGCGGCGCCGTCGTCCGCGCGGACGGTCTGGCCGTTGCACATGCCGGGTTTGCCGGTGAAGACCGACTGGAAAGTGTTGTAGGCGGCCTGTTCGGCGCTGCCGTTGCACGGACCCCATTCGTCCGGGCTGGCGAGCGAGGTGAACAGCACCCGGACGTGGCCGCCGCGGACGGCGTCGCGGAGGCTGGCCTCGTTGATCGCGGAGCCGCCGTCGTCGCCGGTGACGACGGTCAGTTTTCCGTTGGCGCACGGCGTGTTCCCCTGCGTCCAGGACTGTACGAACGGCCCGAGGTCGGTGCCGCGGCCGGTGAAGTAGACGACCGTCGGCGCGACTGAGCACAGGTTCTGGTTCAGGTACGCGAACTGGGTGAGCAGCGGGTCGGCGCGGGAGACGTCGTGCGGCAGCGCGCCCGGCGAGGTGAACGGGAACCGGTGCGCGGCGGGCATTTCCTTCACCGCCCGCGAGCCGAGGGTCTGGGTGTAGTCGTCGCCGGGGATGTTGTCCTGCACGATCGCGACCCGAGACGGGTCCGGCTCGATGCTCGCGATGAACCGGGCGGCGGCCGCCACGGAATGCGTGTTGGTGGGCGAGGTGCGGAAGAACCCGGTGTTGAGCTTGCCCTCGGGGGTGAGGTTCATGGTGTCCCCGGTGACGGTCGCGCCGATCACCGGCAGATGCGCCTGCGCGGTCAGTTTCGCGGCCGCCGCGCGGGTGTTGTCCATGCTCTGGCCGAGCCCGATCACCGACACCACGTGGTTGCCCGCCGCGTGCTCGGAAATCTTGTCGACGGCCTCGGACCAGCTCGCGTACTGGCTGCCCATGTTCGCCAGGAACAGCTTCACCTTCGGCACGCTGCCCTGGAACGCGGCGGTGTGGTTGGCCCGCCACGCCCCGGCGATCGCGCCCTCGATGTCCGGGTACAGATCAGGGTAGAGCCGGGTGTCGACGCCCTCGTTCGGCGACATGTCCTGGAACAGCACCACGGACACGTAATTGCCGGTGATCGCCGCGTTGTTGGCCCGGACCGCGGCTTCCAGCTCCCGCATGTGCTCCGGCTCGTTCTGCCGGAACTGCGCGCTGTCCAGGTTGATGCCGACGCACGCGTCGTTCGCGTCCGCGGTCATGCCTTCCCCGCACCGGGCGAACAACGGCGGGACGAGCAGGCCCGCGGCGACGAGGACGACCACCGTCAGCGTGGCGAAACCGGTCGCCAGCACCGGACGCCGCAGCACCCAGTTGGCCAGCCGCGGGAATCGGTAGGTGAACCAGCGCAGCAGCTTGCGAATGCGGTCCATCACGCTCCTGTCGGGAAAGAGGCTTTCACCGGCCGCCGAATTGCGCGGCGGCGTCGGTCAGCGCGTCGGTGTCGTCGCGGGCCGCGTAATTGCCGGCCAATCTGGTGAAGTTCTTGGAGATCCGCTGGTCGTGCGCCGGGCTGGGAACGGTGTGCGGGTCGTGGTAGAGCCAGAGCCGCGCGACGATGCTGGTGATCGCGGCCTCGGCGGACTCCCGCCCCGGCTGCCCGTCCGGCACGAGCTTCGCGACGCTGTCGTCGGTCGGCTCGACCGCGGCCAGGCGGCACGGCGCCCGCGTGATCTGGTCGACCAGCCGGACCCAGTCGGGGTGGCCGCTCTTGGCGAATTCGGTGACCAGTTCGTCGACGACGGCCGCGAAGTTGTCGCAGGCAAGGGCGTAATACAGCCGCCGGGCCTGGTCCTCGGCCTCGCCGGTCGGCTCGGCGCAGGTGTTCGCCATCCGCCGGAACACCTCGGCCCACGTCATGGCTACCGGATGGCGGTCGGCGGCGCTCTGCGCGTGCAGACCGGCCAGCAGGCAGGCGAGCAGCCACGGGTGCAGGGCCGCCGGGTGTTCCCGCCCGGGGACGGCGACCGGCCACAGCCGCGAGGGCCGGGCGGCGAAGGTGCTGACCCACAGGTTTTCCCGCAATGCGCGCAGGATGTCGTTCGCGTCGGGAAAGGCGGCCGGATCCAGCGCGGCCGACTGTCCCGGCTGGCCGAGCCGTACCCCCACCGCGACTGCCTGCGGAACGACGGCCGGCAGCGAGTCCGCCAGCAGCGACCGGGGCAGGAAAGAGGTCAGCGCGCGTTCCCACAGCGCGATTCCGTTGTGCGGCTGGAACAGCAGCGACCGGGCGGGCGGGCCGGCGTCGTCCGGCAGTTCGCCGGCGCGGCGGCCGATCTCCTGCGCGGCGGCGGGCAGGCCGCCGGAGAGCCGCTGGACGAACTCGTCGAAGACAGCCGGTTCCCAGCCGTCCGGCGGGGTCGGGGCGAGCTTGCGCAGCACCTCGGGACCGGGCGGGTCCAGCCACACGGGATACCACGCGCGGGTCGGGGAGTCGCCCCGGTCGGCAGTGGCGGCCAGATGATGGGTCCACTGCTTGAAATCGGCCTGGGACAGCAGGGGAATCGGCCGCTTGTCCGGGCAGTCCGCCTTCGTCCGCCACGGTTCCCGCCACCAGTGCCCCCAGGCGGACGACCACCGGTCCATCGCCGCCACGATCAGCAGCGGATCGCGTTCGGGCAACCGATTCTGCCGTGCACGCACGAAGGCGGAGAGGAATTCGCGGCCCGCGGGGGTGGCGTCGACGTTGTCGATCAGCAGCGCCCAGGCGTGCTCGTGCGGGACGTCCTGTCTGTGCGGGGCGAGGCATTCGCACCGGCGCACCGGCGTCGTCCATTGATCGGCACTGCGCGACAAATCGGTCAGGAACGCGTTCAGCACGTGTGGGACCGGGTCCGAACTGCGCTGGCTCAGGTCGATCAGCGAGTCGATCGTGCTGGCTCCCTCCAGCAAGCCGCTGAACCATTTCAGCGCCTGCCGCACGCTTCGCCGCCGCCGGTTCGCGAGCCGCAGCAGCGCGCCGATTCCGCTGCTGACCGCTTGCTGGACCGCGGGTCCCGGCACCTGCGCGCCGATCCCGGACAGCGACAGCGCGAACCGGACCGCCTCGCCGGCCAGGTCCGCGACTGGGTGCTCGTCGTCCTGGTGCAGGTAGCTCCCAACGAGCTGGAGGACGTGCGCCCGGGCCGCGTCCCGGTCCTGCGGCAGGGTTTCGTTCAGTGCCAGCAGGGAAAGCCCGACGCGGTGGAAGGCCGGGTCGCGCGGCAGGTTGTCCCAGTGCCGCGCGAGCAGGAAGGACACGTACGCGGCGGCGGAGATCGGATCGGCGACCTGGGCGTCCTGGAAATCGAGCCGGGCGTGGACGAGCGTGCCGCCGCAGGCGCCGGAGATCGTTTTCAGCGCGGTGCTCTTGCCCGAACCCTTCGGCCCGAGCAGCGCGACGACCGGCTCCGGCACGGCCGTTCCCGCCGCAGGTCGCCGGAAGGCTTGCCGGACAAAGAGTTCTGCGGCGGTCAGCACGTGCGGTTCCCCCAGGTCCTGCCGTTCGGCGCGCGATGCGGTACGAGGCACGGCAGAAGGTGTATCGGTTCAGATGTGGGCCGTGTCACAGGTTTCGCGGCGGTTCACTCCAAAGTGTGGCCCTCGAGGTCGCTCGCGCAAGCGGCTGTCCGGGGGTGTTCTGCTAAGCGGAAGTCAGGATCCGCCACGATCGGGCGAAGGGTCCCGTTCGGCGCGTTCGCGGGCGCTTTCTTGTCGGGGCGGCTGCTTAAAGTGCGGGGCATGGCAGTGGACGAGCGCGAACGGGCGCGACGGGTGCTGAGCTTCGCTCTCGAGGTGGCGATGCAGATGTTCCGGCAGGGCATCGAAACTGCCGTCGTCGTGCGTACGGTCCGCGGGCTGGCCGCGGCGGGCGGCGTCGAGGATCTGCGGATTTCGGTGGGAGTACGGGCAATTCACCTCCAATACTGCGGCGGCGGGGAAGAACCGCTGGTGCTGTTCGGGAGCGTGCGGGCGAACGACGCGCGCGACATCGGCCGGATGGGAGACTTGGAGGCGCTCGCCGTCCGCGCGGCCGCCGGTACGATTTCGCCTGCCGAAGCTGAGCGCGACGCCGGAATCCTCGCTCAAGCGGGGCCGACTTGGCCGTGGTACGTGAGTTTGCTCGGCGGCTGCCTGCTCGCGGCGATGATCTGCCTTCAGGCGAACGGAACCGTGCTCGCCGCGGCGGTGTCGGCCGGCTTGTTCGTTCTCGCCAACCGGGTGGGTTGGGCGTTGAGCACGGTCGGCATCGCGGAGTTCTTCCAGCTCGCGGCCAAAGCCAGCACGGTGCTGGTCGTCGCGATCTCCTTGCTGTCGCTCGGGATGCTGACCGGGCACGAGGCGGCGAGCCTGTCGGCGGCGAACCTGGTGCTGCTGCTGCCGATCCTGTCGCTGGTGTCGCTGGTCGAGGACGCGGTCGGCGACTTCCACCTGATGGCGGCCGCCCGGATCGTGACGGTCCTGCTGCTCACCGGGGCGATCGCGACCGGCGTGATGGTCGTGGTGTCGGTGGCGAACGACCTCGACATCCTCGGCGCGGCAAGCCGGGTGCAGCTCGCCGCGCTGCCGCTGGCCCTGGTCCCGGTGACGGCCCTGGTGGGTGCACTGGGCAACGCGATCCTGATGGGCACGCCCGCGCGCTGGTGGCTGCTCGCCTGCGGGGCGGGGATCGTGACGTCACTGGCCAACTGGACGGGCCGGTCCGCGCTCGGCCTGTCGGCTCCGGTGTCGATTTTCCTTGCCACGACGGTGCTGGGCATGCTGGCGGGGGTGGCTTCGCGGACGCTGAAGGTGCCGACCGCGGTGGTCACGATCCCGGGCTTGACGGGTGCGGTGCTGCCGGGGCCCGCGCTGTATTTGAGCCTGTCGCAGGTATTCGCACGGGTCCCCGGCGCCTGGGACGCAGTAGCGGAGACTATTGTGTCCACCGCAGCGATCGGGGTCGGCGTTGTGCTCGGGTTGCAGCTCGCGGCGTTGCGCCGACCTGAGGCTGCGGTGTCGGGGGCTCCTCTTGCTTAGCCGGGGCCGGAAAGTGTGGAGGTTCCTGTCGTGGTTGTCTCGACCACGCTTGCCTCGGTTGCTGCGGTCTGTGCTTCCGAAGGTCGGCGCTGGCCGGATGCCAATTGTCGCCGCGGCATCACCAGCCGTTGCGGTAGAAACTCCGCGACACGTAACTGCTGGCTTCCTCGGCCCGCACCGCGCACAACTCGTCCTTCATCGCCCGAGCCTGCCTCGTCAGTGGATCGTCGCCGGGCGCGCGTCCGTCACCGCGCAGCCGTTTGGCGTGGTCGAGCACCGCGTGCTTGTCCGTGATCCTCTTGGCGCTGGCCGGTCGCCAAGTGTCCCCGCGGCATCACCAGCCGCTGCGGTAGAAACTCCGCGACACGTAACTGCTGGCTTCCTCGGCCCGCACCGCGCACAGCTGCTCCTTCATCGCCCGCGCCTGCTTCACCAATGGATCATCGCCAGGCGCGAGCGCCAGCAGATCGATGACATGCAACGCTTCCTGCACCCGCCCGTCACCGCGCAGCCGTTCGGCATGGTCGAGCACCGCCTGCTTATCCGTGATCGCCTCCGCGCGGGCAGCGGCCGCGACGTCCGGGCGGGACGGGTGCAGGGTCGTCGGATTTCCGTCCCACCACCCGGTTTCCGAGCGGACGATATCGCGGACGATGTATTCCCGATGCCCGTAGCGCTCGCGCATCCACGGCACGTCGAACAACTCAGCCGGGTACCGGAGATCGTGCACGATGTCGTCCACCCTCCGGCCCCGGTTGAGCTCGTCCACCACCGCGCTGCGCAGCCACCGGAGCGCGGCGGCGGTCATGGTGAGCTGCCGGACCGGGTCCTCGCGCACCACCGGGCCGAATTCCGGCACCAGGACCGCCGGGTTGAGTGCGGCGAGCCGGTCCAGGGTGTCGGCCCAGCGGACGGTGTCGCGCATGGTCCGCATGGGCGTCCCGATGTTGGGGATGCCGTTGATCACCGCGGCGCTGCCGTACAGAACCCGTTGGGAAGGCAGCCACACCGCGGTCACGTCATCGGTTTCGGAGGGCGCCCACAGCAGCCGGACGTCCGGGGTCAGCGTCAGCGCTTCCCGGTAGGTCTGGTCGGGGAAGGTGAGCGGCGGGGGAGCCGACAGGTCGTCCATCGGGCGGCGGAACTGCCGGGTGTTGATGTGGTTCTGCAATCCGGCCGTCTCGAGATACCGCTGGTAACGCCGGACGACGTTCTCGTGCGCCACGACGGTCGGGCGGCGTTCGCCGTGCGCGGCCGCGTAATCGAAGAACCCGGGCACGCCGTAGTTGTAGCCGAGATGCCCATGGCTGTAGACGATCCACCGCACCGGTTCGCGCAGCTGGTCCAGCACCGGCGCGACAAGGTCCGGGGACGGTCCGGTGTCGACCACGACGAGGCCCGACGCGGTTTCCACCGCCAGGCTGTTGCCCTGCAAGCCGATCGAGCGCACGCCGGGCGCGACCTCGGTGACCTGGCCGCTGCCGTAGAGCGGGTTTTTGGTGTCCTGGAAAGGCATCAGCGAACCACCTCGGTGCGGAGCCCGAGCCGCCGCGCGGTGCGGTCGGGGTTGACGAAGAAGACGGCCAGCAGACCGCCCGCAATGGACAGCAGGCCGCTGATCGTGAAGGCGAGCGTGAAGCCGCTGACCGGCGACGAGGCGGCCTGGATCAGCCGTCCGGTGAGGTACGGGGCGAGCAGTCCGGCGGTGGTCACCAGGCCGACGGTGATGGACAGCACGGCGCCGCGCTGGCGGGTCGGGCTGATCTCGGCGTTCATCGTGACGCCGAGCGCGAACACGACCCCGCCCAGGCTGAAGGCGATGGTCAGCAACGCGATCTGGAACCAGCCGCCGGTGTGCGGGAACAGCAGCATCGCGAGCCCGGAGATCAGCACCGCGATCCCGCCGAGCACGCCGCGCGCCACCCGGCTCGACACCCCGCGCCGCATCAGCCGGTCGCTCAGCGCGCCCTGGGCGAGGTTGAACACGACCGAGGCGATCCACGGCAGCGCGACCAGGGTCCCGGTGGTCACCGTGCTGTAGTGCAACGCCGTTTCCAGGTAATGCGGCACCCACGCGACCAGCACGGCCAGGGCCCAATACGCGGCGAATCCGGCCAGGAACCCGCCGAGCCAGGTGCCGTTCAGCAGGATCCGCCGGTACGGGACACGCGGTTCGTCCGCTTCGGACTTGACCGCGTTCGCGTGCACCGACGCGGTTCCGGCGACCTTGCCCTCCCGCCCGAAGATCGCCCACAGCACCGACCACAGGAGGCCGACGACGAGCAGCGCGAAGAACGCCCACCGCCAGCCGTACCCGACGATCAGCGCGGTCAGCAGCGGCGACGCGAGCGCCACGCCGATGCCGGAACCGGCGTTCAGCAACGCGCTCGGCAGGCCGCGTTTCTCGTTGGGGAACCACTTGTACGCCGCGTGCATGGCCAGCGGGTTCGCCGGGCCCTCGGCCGCGCCCAGAACGATCCGGCTGACCAGCACCGCGCCGAACCCGACGGTGCCGAGCATCGGGGCCTGGGTCAGCGCCCAGACGACGCCCAGCACCAGCAGGATCCACTTGGTCGGCACGCGATTCGACACGAAGCCGACCACGATCGCGGAGATGCTGAACAGGAAGTAGAACCCGCTGCTGATCAGGCCGTACGCCTCGGGCGACAGGCCGAGATCGTGCATCAGCGGTTTCGCGGCGAGACCGAGCACGGCCTTGTCCGCGAAGTTGATCAGCATGAACACCAGCAGCAGCCCGGTGACGACCCAGCCGCGGGCGCTGGTGCCGCGGGTGCGCCCGCCGGCGGCGGTTTCGGCGGGGAGAGCGGGAGCGTTCATCGTGGGGTCCCCATTTCAACGTCGTTGTCGGACGGGGTGGTGCGGAAGGCGGGTCAGAAGGCCCAGCGGGTGCGGCCCGCGGTGCGGGCGCGCAGTTGTTCGGCGCGGTCGGTTCCGTCGAGCACGGCTTGGGATTCGGCGGCGGCCCAGGCGTAGACGCCCTTGGCCATCGTCGAGGTCGCGGCCTTTTCCAGTGCGGTGAACACTTCCGCGCGGGCGGTGTGCGCGGTTTCGTCGTCCGGGGCTGCGTCCACGGCAAGCTGGGCGAAGTGCCCGGCCAGCCGGTGTTCGCCGGCGGCGAGCAGTTCCCGCGCCCGCGCGGCCAGCCGGTCGGAGCCGCCGGACAGGTCGGCGAGTTCGCGGGACAGTTCGGCGCGGCGCGCGGGTTTGAGGTTGGCCGGGTTGCCGTCGTACCAGCCGCCGTAGAGCCGCCAGACGTTGCGGACGACGAATTCCGGCTCGTCGTAGGACGGTTTGAGATACGGCTTGGCCAGCAGTTCGGCGGGCGCGGTGACGCCGTGCACGACCTCGTCGAGCGTGGCTCCCGCGTTCATCGCGTCCACGGTCTGGTCGTGCAGGGTCTCGAGGAACTCGGCGGTGTCGGACAGCGCGGTCCGGATGCGGTCGGCGCCGACGATCGGCACGCCGTGCCCGGGCAGCAGCAGCTCCGCGCCCAGCCCGGCCATCCAGCGCAGCGCCCGCGCCCACTCGGCGGCGTAGCGCTGGACCTTCTGCGGGTTGCCCGGGTTGGGGGAGGACCAGATGAAGAAGTCGCCGCAGCACAGGATTTTCCGGTCGGGCAGCCACGCGATCGTCGCGTCGTCCGTCTCGCCGCGGCCGTGTTTCAGCTGGACGTCCAGGTCGCCGATCCGCAGGGTCGTGGTGTCGCGGTAGGTGACGTCGGGGTGCCGGTAGCGGTCCGGCCAGCGGAATCCGGGCGACTGGAACTGCCGCTGGTTGATCACCGTGTTGTAGCCGCGGGTGCGTTCGTACCGCTCGAAGCGCGGCGGCGTGTTCTCGTGGGCCAGCACGGACGGGCGACGCCAGCCGCGCTCCTCGGCTTCGAGGTCGAACGGGCCGACGCCGAAGACGTGGTCGATGTGCCCGTGCGAGTAGACGGCGGTGTGCAGCGGCGCGTCGGTGCGGGCGCGGGTCGCGCCGAACAGGTCCTTCGCGGTGCGACGTTCGCCGGTGTCGAAGCAGAACAGGCCGTCGGCGGTGGGGAAGAGGAAGACGTTGCCGAACGCCGGCCACATCCAGACGCCCTCGGCCAGCTCGTGCAGACCGTCCTTGCGCAGGGTGCCGGTGTGGTAGACGCGGGTGTCGGCCTCGCCTCGCCAGACCTTGTCGGCGTAGTCGAGCAGGTCAGTCACGGGATGCCTCCTGAGCGTTCTCGGTGAAGAGCGCGTCGACGGCGACCAGGTCGTCGCCGGTGACGCAGAGCGGGTTGAGGTCGGCTTCGGCGAATTCCGGATGGTCGCCGAGGATGCGGACGAGCCCGTCGATCGCGGCGGCGACGGCGGGGACCGGTGCGGCGAGGACGTCGCCGGCCCACGCGGCCAGTTCCGTCCGCTGCTCTGGGGTAGCCGGGAGCAGCAGCGCGCGCCGGGGTGCGGTGGGGTCTTCGGCGCGGTCGCCGCCCGCACCGAGGACGATTGCGGTGCCGTACAACGGGTCTCGTGTCGCCCCGAGGGCGAGCTCGGCGGTGTGCGGCAGCAGGGGTTGCACGACGAGGATGCGGTCCGGGTCGGTGGAGACCTCGTCCAGCCGCGCTTGGAAGGTGTCCAGCACCGCGGGCAGTTCAGCCGCCGTGACGCCGACGCGGACGAGTCCGGCCCGGGCCCGGTGCGGCACGTCGGCGGCGTCGCCCTTGACCACATACGGCCCCGGCCAGCCGTTTTGTCTTATCTTGGCGGCAAGATCGACCCCGGCGACGGTGTCCACGTGCGGGATGCCAGCGCCTTCCAACAGCGGAATGGCACGCAGTTCAGTCCACACTGGACGGTCATCGGCCGCGGCGTGGTGCGCGGGCTCGGGGACCCGGTCGGGCACCAGCACCCGAAGCCGACGCACGAGAGCGCCGATGCTGGGCAGCACGGTGTCCGGCCGTCCGACGCTCGCCAGCTCGCCGGGCGGCGCACAGGCCCAGACGAACCACGTCGGCGTCCGCATCGCAGCGGCGGCCGCGGCCAGCCGATGGTAGGCCTCGCGGAACCGGTCGCCGAACGTCAGATAGAGCACGACGCCGTCCAGTTCCGGGTCCTCGTCGAGCGCGCCGAGCAGATCGCCGACCCGGCCGAGCCAGCGGTCGATGTTGCCGCCGAGGTCGACGGGGTTCTCATCAGCGGCCTCGACGCCGCCAACCTCCGCGAGTTTCGCGCGCGTCGCACCGGAAAGCGGCGGAATCCGCACTCCCAGCGCGGTCAGGTTGTCGGCGAGGATGCCGCCCGCGCCACCGGACATGGTGAGCACAGCGAGCCTTGGTGCCGGAGGAAGCGTCGTGTCTTTGCGGGCGCAGAGCACCGCGTCCACGAGCTGGTCGTCGTCGGTGACCAGGTGGATTCCTTCCTGACGGCACAGCGAAGCGAGCAAGAAGTGATCACCGGCGACGGCCGCGGTGTGAGACAGCGCGGCCTGTCGACCGGCGGCGCTGCTGCCCACCGCGAGCGCGACCACGGTCTTGCCCGCCGCCCGCGCCTGACGGCCGAGCGCGCGGAGACCGTCCGCGTCGCGCACGCCTTCGAGGTAGAGCACGAGCACCTCGACGTCCGGCTGGTCGAGCAGGTCGCTGCCGATTTCGTGGCTGGACAGGCAGGCTTCGTTCCCGACGCTCGCGTAGTAGGAGTAGCCGATCCCGGCCTGTTCGAGCAGGTCAGCGAGCACGAATCCCATCGCGCCGCTCTGCGTGACGATCGCGATCGGACCCGGCGGCACGCGCTCGCGGTCGAGGAAAACCGTCGTCGACAGCTGCACACCGGCCGGGTGGCTCACCACGCCCAGGCAGTTCGGGCCGAGCACCGGCAGGTCTCCGGCAGCTTCGCGCAGTTCGTCTTCGAGCGCGGTGTTGCCGCCCTCGGCGAAACCGGACGCGAACACGATGACCGCCCCGGAGCCGAGTTCGCGCGCCTGCCTGACCAGCGTGGGAACCGTTTCCGCCGGGGTCGCGAGGACCACGAGGTCGGGGCCGTAGCCGATCTCGGCGAGCGAGCCGACCGTGCGGACGCCGGGCAGGTCGAGCGGGCCGCGGGAGACCGCGAAGATCTCGCCGCCGTAGCCGCCGCGCAGCAGCCGGTCCAGCGCGATCCGTCCCCAGGAGAGCGCGGTGGTCGCGGAAACGCCGACCACGGCGACCGATTTCGGGCGGAACAGCGGCTCGCAGCGCATCGGTGCGGGACCTCCTGTGATCGCGGTCATGGACACAACCCCAACTGTCGCCGCTGGCCTCTCCAGCTGGTAGCGCACATTGCCCAGGTTTTCGGCTACCGTGCTGTGACATGTCACAACTGTCGTGGCGCAGCTTCGAGCATCGGCTGCCGAAGCTGGCCGAGCGGACCATCCGCCGGTACGTCGAGACCTCGCCGCACTACCGCGGCAAGGCGCCCGCGCACCTGCACCAGCACATGGCGCACACGGTCCGCGAGTTCGGCCGGATGTTCTCCCGCGCGGCGCGGGAGGGGGACGAGCCGCGAGAGGACGAGCTGGAGCTGTTCCGGCAACGCGGCCGGGAGCGAGGCGCGGAGGGGCTGCCGGTCGGCGAGTTCGTGCACGCCTACCTCCTGGTGGCCGAGGAGATGTGGGCGGAGGTCGACGACCTGTCCGGCGGGTCTCCGCCGGACGGAGCGGCGGCGGTGCTGCTGAAGTGCATGCACCGGGTGATGAACGCGGCGGTGCAGGCGCACCAGAAGGAATTCCAGACCGCGGATCACGAACAACGCGAGGCGGCGCGGGCGCTGGTGCGGCGGCTGGCGGCGGGGGAGTCGGTCCCGGAGCCGGCGGACGTCCGGCTAGCCCCGGCGTACGGCGTGCTGGCGCTGCGGTTCGCCGTGGACCCGGCGGATTCCGTCGGCGACGCGGTCGGCCGCCATCTCGCCGGGCAGCGGAAGGTGCGGTTGCTGTTGCAGCACCTGCGCCGCGAACTGTCCGGAGACGTGCTCGCCGCGCTGGATCCCGACGGCGGCTTGTTGTTGCTTCCATCCGGTTCGGACAATGCCGAAGCGGTGCTGGACGAGGCTCGACTGGCGGTGCCGCGAGCGCATCAGACGTCGGGCGTGGAGATCACCGGCGCGTTCGCGCACGCGGCCGAACTGTCGGAAATCCCGGCGGCGGTAGCGGAAGCGGAGCGGCTGCTGCGGTTGAACGCAGTCCCGGACACTGTTGCGGTCCTTGCGGATCACCTCTTCGAATACCAGCTCAACCACGACAGCGCGGCCACCCCTCAGTTGCGCGCGCTGGCGTCCCGGCTGGATGGCGAGCCTGATCTGACGACGACGCTGCGGACGTATTTCGAGACAGACTTCAACCGTCGCGAGACCGCGCGGAAGCTGCACGTCCATCCGAACACAGTGGACAATCGCCTGTCGCGCATCGCCAACCTGACCGGCGCGGATCCGCGCACCGCCAAAGGACTTTTGCTGCTCGGCGCCTCGCTGGGACTGACGGGCTGATCACCCAGCGAGGGAAGCGCTGCCGTTGGGGCCGGTGACCGTAACGCGGATGGTGCGAGCGGACGGCAGCTGCACAACGGTGACCTGCCAGGTCTGCGGTGTTCCGACGTCGAGGGTCTGCAAGGCTTTCCGGACCAGGCGCGGGATCTCGGTGACGGGCAGGGTGCGCAGGTCGAATCGCGGGACCTGGACCCCGGTCGGGGCGAAGACGACCGTCAGCCGGTGCTCCTGGACGACCGCGGTGAGCGTCTGCGAGACGTCCGTGGCCTGGGCCAGCCCGTCGACGGCGCGGCGCAGTTCTCCCTCGTCCAGCAACGATTGCTCGGGGCCGACGTCGACCGTCGCGGACCCCGAGGAAGTGGTCTCCGTGGAGGACGCGGGCGGCGGTGACGGAGCTTCCGGAGCGAACAGTTCGGCGCGGAAGAGCCCGAGAACGGCGCCCGCGCCGAGCAGTATCCCGACGAGGGTGAGGGCACCGGCCGCGCACCCCTCCGGCGGCGGGGCGACCAGAGCGGACTCGGGAGCGGGTTCGATGACCGCTTCCGCCGCCCGGCGCTGCCATTCCGGCGTCGGGTTGTCCACGAGCCGGACCTTCCACGGCCGCTCCGGCGGGTAAGCGACCACCAGGACGTCGCCCTTGCGGTAGTTCGGGAGATCGACCAGGTTGACCGTGCGGGTCGCCGTCGCGCGATGCGCCGGCTCCCCGTCCGGCGCCACCGTGAGGACGAACTCGACCGGGAGATCGCCCGTTTCCGTGCCGCCGGCGCGGAGGCTTTCGATCCGGGCGAGTGCCACTGTCGGCGGGACTGCCGCCTCGCGGGCGCGTCGCGGCAGGCCGCCGAGCCAGACGAGAACGCCGTAGCCGAGCGGAATTCCGAACCCGGCCACGAACAGCGGAACACTTTCGACGATGATCCCGACGACGAGCGAGCAGACGGTCGCTCCGACGACGATGCCGGTCAGGAAACCGAGCGCGATCGTGCGCATGGACGTGCTCCAGACTTGGTCAGCGGGAAACCGGTTCCACCAGAACGGCTTTCGGGTCCTGCGGGTCGTAGCGGACCCGCACGGCCGAACCCTCGGAAGGGGCTTGGAAGAGCGGCGTGATCATCGTGGTCACGGCCTCGCGCTCGCCGGTCTCGGTGGGAAACCGCACGTGGACGCTGAATCGCGGATTCCCCATCACCCAGACGTTGGTGAAATCCACCCGGGTGAGGACGCCCGTCGCCTGGCGGCCGCACTGCCGCAGCGCCTGCTCGCGATCGTCCGCCTCGGCCGCGCGGAGGAAAGACCGCAGCAGCACCACGATCAGCACGAGCGCGATGAGCCCGGACGCCGCGGGCACCAGAAACGGCTCGTAGTAGATCACCCAGTCCACATCGGACCACGGCTCGGCCTTGCCGTCGAGGAAGGGCAGCCGTTCGCCGACCGATTCGGGCGGTGTCCACGACGGAGCCGCCACGCCGCTGCCCAGCGTCACGCCGAGTGCTGCTGCCAGTGAGCTGGCTCGGAAGCTGATTCCCATACGGCGCAACGACATCCCGCCGCCCGACAGCATCGCGAACCCCAGCGACGACGCGATCGTCACCGCCAGGCTGAAGAACAACACGAGCGAACCCGCCGGTCCCGCGTCGGCCCCCCACGCGCCGACGCGGTTCAGCGACATCAGCCGGAAGCCGTCCAGCAGCCCGAGCGCGCCGGACCAGCCGGCGACCGCCCAGGCGAGCGTCGTGGGAATCCCGAGAAGCCACAGCCGCCGGCTCGACGCACGGTTCTGTTCAGGGTCGTCCGCGAGCCCGAATACCGAGGAGTTGAACACCGCGGCCGCCTACGCGAGCGGGCCGAACACGGCGACCTTCGCCGGATCGGCGGGGTCGAGACGGGCTTCGTGCCGGGTGCCGGGCGCGTACTGCTGGATCGTCGCCTGCGGGGTGATCAGCGGGGTGACCGTCCGGTACATCATGCCGTCGGCGCGGGTGACCTCCAGAGTGGCGGTGTACTGCGCCTGCCCGGCGACCGTCCGGCCGGTGGGCTCCAGCGCGCGGATCACCAGGGTGGCCTTCTCGCCGGTGTCGTACAGCCGGCGCAGTTCGGTGCCGTAGGCCTGCAGTTCCTGCTGCTGACGCAGCTGCTCCTGCATCGGCAGCGCCAGGAACGCAGCCATCTCGGGGTCGGCCGCGACGTTCCGGTACGCCTGCGCGGCCAGCTGCGGCGTCGGCAGCTGCGGGGTGATGTCGTGCCCCTGCGCGGCGGCCGCCTGCCGGAACTGCTCGGCGTGCTGCTGGAAGTCCTGCGCGCCCTTCGCCATGCCCTGCTGGGTCGCTTCGTTGATTTTGTCGCGGATCTTCTTGAACATCGGGTGCCCTTTCGCTGTGCCGGTGTGCTGGACACAGCTTCGGGCGGGCGGGTTGCTACCGAACCCAAGTTTTGGCGTCGTCGGTGGCGTCGAGGCAGGTCAGGGCTGCCCAGAAGATCGGGGAATGGGCTGGTTCGGGTCGCTCGCGCCAGTGGGCGAGCCGGGCCCGCTGCCAGGCACACACCTCAGCAACCGGGTCCCCTCCGGCAAGCGCGGTGTCCACGGCGATGATCAACTCAGCGATCGGATCCGCGCCCGGCACCGCGGCCGACGTCGGCAGCGCCCACACCGTTGCGGCCACCAGCCCGGCCCCGGCGGCGACCGCGGCGAGCAGGACGCCGAACGGTTCCGGCAGGCCGAAGTCGCTCGCGCTGGCGCAGCCGATCAGCGCGACCCGCGGGGGCATGTCCACTTCGGACAGTGCCAGGTCGGCAGCGGTGAACGGCCGGTGCGCCCCGATCGGTGCGGCGGTGCCGGGCAGGTCGGCCGAGCACGACAAGTGCAGCGCGGTCTGCGCACCGTGGACGTCCTGGATGCGGCTGACGTGCCCCGCGAACACCAGCCGCGAACACGGTTCCGTCAGCAGGTCGGCGAGCAGCCGGCGGTCGGTGTCGGTGCGGCGGACCAGGTCGAGGCCGCGCTCGGCGGCGGGGCGGACGGGGCCTGCGGCGAGTTGTGCGTCGAGGTGGCGGATCAGCGGGGAAGCGGCGGTTTGCTTGCCGAGCACGGAGCCCAGCTCGCCGAACGCGCTCTGCCCGGGGATTCGCGGGTCGAGCAGGTAGACGGGCGGTCCGGCGGGAGCCGGTTCGCGGCGCGGGATTCCGGCGGGGGCGAGCAGCGAGACGTCGGCGAGGTCGAGGATCCGGACGTCGCTGTCGAAGCAGGTGTCGACCTCGTCGGCGTCGAGCGCGTGGTCCGGGCGACGGTCGGGCAGAGCGAGCAGGCCCCACGGGACCGCGGCGAGCGCGGGGGACGGCTGGATTCGCAACAGCGGACGGTTGGCGCGACGGAGTTGCGCGACGAGATCGGCGGGCAGGAGGTTGAGCGCGAGGACGCGAGCAAGGCGTTGCTCAGCGGCGAAGCTGCCGAAAGCGTCGAGCGAACGACGGACCGCGTCCGCGACCGGCTCGCTTTCGCGCGGTGTCGGGGAAGCCTCGGCGAGGAAGCCGCGCGCGGTGTCGACGAGATCAGCGTCGATGGGGTGAGTGTGGACAGTGTCGAGGTCGCTGGTGGTGCGCCAGCTGAGGTAGGTGTGCCCGGCGTCGGCGTAGCGCAGGATGAATGTCTCGCGACCGGGTGCGGCGGCGGGCCAGGTCGCGACAGCCCCCGGCTCCGACCTGCATCCGTAGCGTTCGGCGGCCAGCTGGGACCAGGTGTCCAGCTCCATCGGCGAGGACGGCGACCACCGCAGCCCGGGCGGCGGGGCGAGCCGGAGCGGCAGCGACGAGGTGACCGAACCCAATGCTGCCAGGGGAAGCTGACCGTCCTCGACCGCCGGGGCCAGCGCGGGAAGCGCGCCGGTCAGGTTCAGCGAACGGTCCTCCGGATACGCCCCGACCGCGCACGCGCGTTCGATCAGCTCTGCGGTCAGCCGCGTTTCGCGGAGTTGGGTCAGCAGGACCATCAGCAGCTCCGCCGCTGGGCCCGCGACGCTGTTCGCCCACGCGGTGCGGGCCTGAGCCGACGCGAACGCGAACCGGTACTCCTGCGCGGCGAGGGTCACTGGCAACAGCAGGTCCAGCACCGCCCGCGGGTCTTCGCCGCGTTCGTAGCCGATCGCGGCCGCGAGGTAATCGGCTCGCAGGCACTCCAGCCATTCGCCCGACTCGCGCGCCGCCGCCTGGAGCTGGGCCACGTGCTCTTCCGCCGACGTCCAGTCGCCGTCGGCCGCCGCACAGCGAGCCAGCGCCGCGACGAGCCGTCGCGCGCCGGGGGTGTCGCCGTTCGCGGCCCACAGCTTTCCCGCGTGCTCGAACTGTTCTCGCGCCTGCGCTGCAGCACCGGCGAGCAGGAGCAAGCTGCCCAGCGCGTAGCTCGCCTCGGCGACGTCGCCGGTCACCCCTGCGGCAGCGAGTTTGTCTCGGGCCTGGACTATGGCCGCCATCGCGCCGCGGAAATCTCCGTCGAGCGCGCGGGTTTCGGCCAGGCTGATGGCGAATTTCGCCGCCGTCGGACCTTCGTGCCGGGCGTTGAGCCGCAGGAAATCCGCCGTCGCGTCCGCTTCCTCGCCACCTGCCTGGCGGATCCGGGCGCGTTCAGCCCGGGCCATGGCTTGCAGCGCCGCCACCTGGTCGCGGACCTCGTCCACGTCCGCGAGGCGGTCCAGGCGAGTCAGAATCTCGTCGATCGCGTCCCGCGCACCGGCCGGGTCCCCGGCGGCCACCTGGACGCGCACTTCGAGGATGCGCAGCTCCAGTTCGTCGGCACCGTGCGGGTCGAGTTGTTCGCGCGGGAACTGGCCGGGTTCGGCGGCCTTTCGGAACGCTGCGCGCCGCCGCCGATCCGCCAGCAACTCGCGTGCCTGGTCGAGGTCACCCTCCTCAGTGGACAGTGCGATGAGGACGCGTTCCGCTACCTCGCGAGAGCCTTCGATCATCCGCAGTTCGGCGTACTGTCCGAAGTGGACGATAGCGGCGGTGCTGACCGCGAAGACGTTGAGGACGGCTTCCGCGCACTGGCGCGCATTGCGGAGGTCGCCCGCGGAGTAGCAGACCGTGGCCAGATCGCTGACCGCGGCGACGTCGAGGCTGACGCGGTCGAGCTGCTGAGCGAGCTGTCGCATCCGTGCATAAGCCCGCTGTGCCCCGGCGACATCCCGTGCCGCGGCGAGTTTCTTGGCCTCGCTCTGGACGGCGGAGGCTTCGGCGAGCAGCGCATCGTACTCGGCTTGGCTCAGCGAGCAGGCGGGCAATTCCTGGTACGCCATCGCGTCGAGGCTGAAATGCCTTGCGACACAACGACAGTTGTAGCCATGTGACACCGCATCGGCCAGTTCGGCAGGCAGTGGCCGGTCCGGTGAGACGAGCGGAGGCGGCAACCCCACGAGCACGTCAGAACTCCTCGTCGGCTGCGGCTCGCTCAGCCAAGGTGCGGGCCTCCGGCGGCAACGATTCGCGGGACCGCACCAGGGAGATCACCTCTGCGCGGTCCTCGGACGTGGTGCCGTCGACGTCCGGGTCTGCCGCGCCGACGATGAGATCGATCCGGCCGGAGGACGTCGCTGCGAGCCTGGCACCGGCTTCGTCCAAGTCGGTCGTTCCGGCGAACCCTGCGCTGCCCAGGTGCAGGGCAACCTCGGCGAACGGCGCACCGTCGCGGGTCGCCACGGCGGTGAGCGACGCGTCGTCGAGCGCGCCCGAGACTTCGACGTCGAGCCGGGCAGCAGTCCTAGTCGCGACGATCCGCCAGGCGACCGTGTCCTCCGCGGCGTCCAGAACGCCGGAAGGCACCCGCGCCCAGTCGACACTGGCGCGTCCCTCTGCGAGCACACCCTCGCCAGACGCGGCGGGGCCGGAACCCGCCGCCAAGGCGTACGCACGTTGCCCTGGAGCCACCCGAGCCGCCAGTGAGGCCGTGGCTTCGGCCCGATCGAGGTCGTCTTCGCGGTCGAACCAGGCCGAAAGCTGCTCGCACAGACGGCGGACTTCGTCGGCCACCGGTCCGGCCACGGCGACCAGACCCGCGCTGACGGCCTGATCGAACAGCTCAGCCGGGGTGGCCTCGAACCCGTCGAGCAGGCCCTCGGCGACGTCTGCGGTCGCGACGGCCGCTTCGAAATCCAGCAGCGCCGGATCGAGCGACGGGATCCCGAGCAGCGGGCTGGCAGGCCACCAACGTCGCGCCCACAGCAGCAGTGCGAGGCGGGCCAATTCCGGCCGGGCCGGGACGTCGACGTATCCGTCGCGGAGCGCGGTCAAGCTGGCTTCGGCACCGACGAGCCTGGTCAGCCATGGTTCGGCCGCGCTGGCGTCGGTGAGTTCGATCCGCATCGACGGCACCGAAGCGCCCAGCAGATCCGCTAACGCGAAGCGAATGAGGCCGCCGTCCGCCGCGAGGACCGGAGTGTGCACTGGATGGGTCACGACGCGGCCTCCAATCGCGGCAGGTTGGCGACGAGTGCGCGGCGCACTTTCGTCCGCAGGTCCAGTGAGGTCGACCGGACCACCCCGGTGAGGAGGTCTCGGAAGTCGTCCGGGACCTCTCCGCTGACGTCGAAGCCGTGCAGCCGCGCCCACAACCGGGCGAGGAAGCGCTTCGCGAATTCGCGCAGTTCCTGCAGAATCTCGGCGTCCGGCTGAGCGGTGAGGGGCGTCGAACCGGCCAGCGCCCGCCGTGCGTACAGGACGTATCCCTCCCGCGCGACCTGAGCGTTGAGCCGCTGGGCGAAGCCCGGGAGGTCGCGGGGCCCGTCGAGCGGCCGAAGCGCGGGCGCGAGAACGACCCCGAGCACGAAACACGTTGCCAGCACGGGCAATTCGAGCCCGAACCCGGCGGCTGCACGGCGGAGTTCCTCGCCAACCAGGTCAGCGACGGCGCTTTGTCCGTCCACCCGGCGCAGCGTCGCGCGGACCCGCCGTTCGATGCTGCGCTCGAGAAGCCCGTTCCCCGTTTCGTCTCGCTGACTCAACGGAGGTACGGCGGTGCGTTCGCCGCGTTGCAGGCCGAGATCAGGCGTGGGCAGGCCGGAAATCTCGCGGACGGCCCGGGTGAGCACGGCAGTGCCACCAGGCTGCCGCAACGCGAGGCCGAACGCGTGCCCGGCGGGAGAGTCGGCGAGCTTCTGCCAAGCCTCGTCGGTGAAGCCGTCGGCGACCGCGTCGAGCAGCGCAACGAATGCTGCGGGAGATCCGTCCGGCACCGCAGCCCAGCGACGGCGCAATTCAGTGGTCAGTTCAGCGGCGCGCTGGGGATCAGCGAGGTACTGGCTCACCTGATCGACCCCGGCCGCACCGTCTTCGCCGTGCCACTCGCGCAACGCCGCCGCGGCCCGCTCCGGCGCGGAGTCGTCCGGCATGCCGAAGCCGGTCGCGAGTTCGTAGGCGAGCGGAAAGCACACGTCCTGAACGTTCCCCGCGGTGATGCGCAAGGCCCGCCGCTGCCGCTTCAGGTGGGTGAACCACGCTGCCGTGGCGCGCAGCCGAGCCGAATCGGCCAGCAGCAACTCGGTCACTTCCGCCGCGGCGGCCGGATCCAGCAGCGGACGGCCCAGCCGGGTCCGCGCCGCGGTGCGGATCACGAGCGGGTCGATGATCTTCTTGATCGTGCGGGTCAGCGGCCCGCCGTCGGCCGCCGAAAGCACCTCGACGTCAGGGATTCGCTGCCAGGCCCGCGCGAGAACAGCCGAGCGCAGCTCGGACTGCCCCTCGCCTGCTGTCATCACGCCCCCTCGCTCCGCCTGCACTTTATCCTGTCGGGTGGCTCCGCATCCGCGCGGAATTCGCGCCCTCTGCCGTTCCCTCCGCGATCGCAGCTTCGACGGACAGCCCCGCGCCACGCTGGAACGCCTCGGCGAAGCCGGATTCCGAAAGGACCGCTTGCGCGGCGGCGGTGATGCGGTCCGTGTCGCCGCGTTCGGCGCGGGGGAGCGGAGCGCCGACCCTGCGGCGCGCGGCGTCGGCGGCGCCCAGCAGCAGTGCAGCTGATTGGGCGGAGTCCTTCCGGGCGGCCGCTCCCGCCAAGCCTTCCAAGGACAGCGCCAGCGCGCGCGGTTCGTCGAGCGTCCGGGCGATGTCCAGGCTCCGGAGATGAAAAGCTGTTGCCTGCCCGGCATCGCCGCGGAGTTCGGCGACGAACCCGAGCTCCGCGTACAGCAAATGGTCCCCGGCCAAGGAGGACAGGCCGGCGTAGCTGTCGCGGATGTGGTGCAGGTGCTTCTCGGCGGTGTCGAGGTCGCCGGAGCGGCGCGCACCGAGGGCGAGGCCCATCTCGGCGTGGATCTGGCCGTAGGTGTAGCCGTGCTCGGCGGCGATGCGGTGCGCCTGCTGGTGCAGGTCGCGAGCGCGTTCCCAGTCGCGCTCCAGCAGTGCGAGCCTGCCGAGGCCGGACAGCCGGGCGGACACCTCCGCCTGCAGGTCCAGTTCGCGGGCGATCGCGAGGCCGGCGTGCTGACGGTCCGCCGCGTCCTGGTAGTCGCCCTTGATCTCGGCGAGGGCGGCCAACGGCGGAATAGTCTGCATTTCGCCCCAGCGGTCGCCGAGAGCGCGGAAGAGCGCGGCGCTGCGGACGCCGTCGCGGCCGAGACCGGCGAGGTCGCCGCGGACCAAGGCGAGCATGGCTCGCAGGCCCAGCGCCGCGGCGACGCCCCACTGGTCGTCCTCGGCGGTGAACAGATCGAGGGCGAGGGCGTTCGTTTCGGCACTGGCTGTCGCGTCGCCGACGCTGAACAAGCTGTAGGCCCGCAACCACAGCGCACGACCCCTGCGGACCGGGTCGCGAATGGCCGCGGCGTCGGCAGGGGCGGCGGCCTGATCGCCGGTCAGCAAGGTGAAAGCGTGGTGCAACACAGCGAGTTCCGCGTCCGGGGATACCGCGTCGAGAACGGTCGAGAGGGCGCGGCGGCCTTCGGCGAGACGACCGCGAAGCAGCCACCACCACGAGAGCGCCGTCGCCAGCCGGACGGCCTCCTCCGTGGCGCTCGCGCGGACCGCCTCGTCCAGTGCCGCGCGCATGTTCCCGGCTTCGGCGTCCAGACGCGTGAGCCAGGTTCGCTGTTCGTCGCCGCGCAACCGGGGCTCGGCTCGCTCGGCGAGAGCCAGGTAGTGGTGCAGGTGTCGGATGCGGGCTTCGGCAGCGTCCGACATTTCGTGCAGGCGTTCGGTGGCGTAGGCGGCAACCGATTCCAGGAGCCGGTAGCGGATCCCGGCGGGCCCGTTCGCGACGACGACGAGAGAGCGGTCCACGAGCCGCGTCACGAGGTCGAGCACCTCCTCGTGCCGGACGCCGTCTCCCGCGCACACCGCTTCGGCGGCTTCCAGGTCGCAGCCGTCGCGGTGGACGGCCAGTCGCCGCAACACGATCCGCTCCGGTGCGCTCAGCAACTCCCAGCTCCAGTCGATCACCGCGCGCTGAGTCTGCTGCCGGGCCGGGGCGCCGCGCTTTCCCCGGGTCAGGATCGAAAACCGGTCGCTGAGCCGCGTCGCCAGCTCGCGGACGCCGAGGCCGCGGACGCGGGTGGCGGCGAGTTCGAGCGCGAGCGGGATGCCGTCGAGCCGACGGCAGATTTCGGTGACGGCCTCGAGATCGGCGGGCGCGCAATCTTCCGGCTGCCGGGGAAAACCGGGCGCGGACGCGGCGGCCCGTTCGACGAACAGCTTCACCGCTTCCGCCGTCGGGAGCGGCTCCACCGCGAAGACGCCTTCGCCCGGGAGGCCGAGAGGTTCCTGGCTGGTGGCCAGAACGCGCAGTCCGGGTGCGGAGTGCAGGAGCAGTTCGGTGAGCTCGGCGGCGGCGTCGACCACGTGCTCGCAGTTGTCCAGCACGAGCAGCGCGCGCCGGTCGCGCAGTGCGGCCGCGAGACGCCGCGTCGGTGCGGCGGCCCCGGTGCTTGGCGGTGTCGCGGAGGAGTCGTCGCGGATGCCGAACGCGGCTGCGGCAACTTCGGCGAGGTCGTCGGCCGTCCCGCCGCGCACCCCGGCGAACTCGACTTCCCGGACGCCGTCCGGGAAGTCCGCGGCGGCTTCGGCTGCGGCCGCGACGGCCAGGCGCGACTTGCCGACCCCGCCGGGACCGGTGAGGGTGACGAGCCGCGTCGTGCCCAGCAGGCCGGTCAGCTGCGCGAGTGCCTGCTCCCTGCCGATGAGCGGGGTGAGCGGGTTGGGCAGGTTGCTGTGCGGGCGCGGTGCGGCGGCGTGCGGGGTGAGCGGGTTGGGCAGGTTGCCGTGCAGCTGCGGTGCGGTGGCGGCGAGCCCGGTGGGCAGGTTGCCGTGCAGCTGCGGTGCGGTGGCGGCGAGCCCGGTGGGCAGGTTGCCGTGCGGCGGCGGTCCGGCGGCGAGCCCAGGATCCTGCCGGAGCATCGCTTCGTGCAGGGCACGCAACTCCCGGCCCGGGTCGACGCCCAACTCCTCGGCGAGACGTTCGCGCAGTTCCGCATAGGAGGCGAGCGCATCGCCCTGCCGCCCGCTCAGGTACAGGGCTCGCATCTGCACCCCGCGCAAGCTTTCCCGCAGCGGGTGCGCGGGCACGAGGACCGCGAGTTCGTCGGCAGCGGCAGCGTGGTCTCCCGTTTCCAGCCAGGCTTTCGCCCGTTCCTCCGCCGCGGTCAGCCGCTGCTCGGTCAGCCGGTGCGCGTCCGCCCGCGCGAAATCCTCGTCGGCGAAGTCCGCGTACGCCGCTCCGCGCCACAACTCCAGCGCCTCGGTGAGCACCGCCGCCCGGCTGCGCGGGTCCGGCGTCGAGCGGGCCCTGGTGACGAGTTCGCGGAACCGCCGGGCGTCGAGGTCTTCGGTGTGCTCGATCCGCAGCCGGTACCCGGCGGGCTGGCGTTCCAGCCGGTCCCGGCCGACGACTCGGCGCAGCTGGGACACTTTCGCCTGCAGCGCACCGAGGGGCTTGCCCGGCAGCTCGCTGCCCCAGAGGTCGTAAAGGAGCCGGTCAGCGGAGACCGGACCGCCGTCGCTGGCCAGCAACACCGCGAGCAGCCTGCGGACCTTGGCCTCGGGCACGGCGACCGGTTCCCCCGCGTCGTCCCACACCGCCAGCGGGCCGAGAACCCCGAACCGCATCCCGTCGCCCCCGCGCTGTCGTCAGATCGCCGTCAGCCGATCGTAAGCAATCCCGAAGCCCCCGTCCGCAGAGTGGTCGCCGGGGCGCGGAAGGAACGGTCCGACGACCGGACCCGGAAGCGACCGCCACCAGCAGCCACTCCCAGAAGAGAAGCCGGAGCATGAGGACCACACCAGAATCCACTGTGGAGACCGCAGCGGGAGAAGACCCGGCCGGACCGCGGTTTCCGCTGTTCGCGCTGCTCGCCCTCGCCACCGCCGTGTTCATCACGAGCCTCACCGAAACCTTGCCCGCCGGCCTGCTACCCGCGATGAGCGGTTCGCTGGGCGTGAGCGAGTCCGCGACCGGCCAGACCGTCACGATCTACGCGCTCGGCACGGTGCTGACCGCGATCCCGCTCTCCGGTGCGACCGCGGGCTGGCGAAGGAAACCGCTGCTGCTGACCGCGATGGCCGGATTCGCCGTCGCCAACACGGTTACGGCGGTGTCGTCCGAGTACTTCCTGACGATGGTCGCGCGGTTCGTCGCGGGTGTCGCAGCCGGGCTGGCCTGGGCGCTGCTCGCCGGGTACGCGCGACGGATGGTCCCCGCCCATCTGCAGGGCCGGGCGATCGCGATCGCGATGGCGGGCATCCCGGTCGCGCTCTGCCTCGGCGTGCCCGCCGGGACCTTCCTCGGCCAGGCCGCGGGCTGGCGCACCGCATTCCTCGCCATGACCGGCCTGACGGCGCTGCTGCTGGTCTGGATCGCCGCCGCGGTGCCGGACTTCCCCGGCCACCGCAGCGGCGAGCGGCCGAAGCTGCTGCCGACACTGCGGGTACCCGGGGTCGCCCCGGTGCTGTTCGTGACGCTGGTTTTCGTGCTGGCGCACACGATCCTGTACGCCTACATCGCCACCTTCCTCGCCGGACTCGGCATGGGCGGAAGCGCCGACCTCGTCCTGCTCGCCTTCGGCATCGCCTCGATCGCGAGCATCTGGCTCGTCGGCGCGCAGATCCACCGGCGGCTGCGGCTGCTCACCATCGTCAGCTCGCTGCTCGTCGCCGCGGCCGCGCTGCTGCTGGCCACCATCGCGCACGATCCGGTGCTGGTCTACGCGTCGGCGGTGCTCTGGGGCCTCGGCTGGGGCGGCGTGCCCACCCTGCTGCAGACCGCGGCGGGGGAGGCGGGCGGCGAATCTGCCGACGCCGCACAGGCGATGCTCGTGACCCTGTGGAACGTCGCCATGGCGGCGGGCGGCGTCGTCGGCGGGGTGCTGCTCGGCCTCGCGGGCAGCGGCTCGTTCCCGTGGGCCGTGCTGCTGCTGATGCTGCCGGTGATCGTGGTCGTCGTGGCCGCCCGCAGGCACGGCTTCCCGGCGGAAACCCAGGGCTGACCGGGCGCACGACCCGCCTGCGGAGCTCAGGCCGAGACGAGGCTCGTGACGGCCCAGGTGACGCACGCGACCCCGGCGATCTCGAGAACGATCGCGACCAGCAGGGTCCGCGCGGTGCTGATGTTGATCGCTCGCGAGTTCTGCAGCACCGTGAGCCGGGTTTTGGCGACTTCCCTTTCCGCGTAAATCGACGGCGCGTTCCAGTAGCGGTCCTCGGCGATCAACGGCGTGAGGTTTTTCAGCGCGATCGCGTCGCTTCTTCGCGGCGCGTTAGTGAAGATTCCGGCGGCCGCAGCAAGCACCAGCAGCGCGGCCGCCAGGTACAGCGGAAGCTTGACCGCGTCCGGGAGCACGAAGTTCCGGGCTTTCGTCGACAGTGCGGAGAGCCCGAAAAGCAGCGTGACCAGCGTTCCGGAAGAACTGATCACCGCCAGTCCGCGGACCTGCAGGGAACTCGCGTTCGCGCGAGCGTTGTCGATCTCTTTGTCTATCAGGCTCGCGATGACCGGCCCGGATTTCTTCGCGCTGTCCACCGGTTCGGGCCCGGCGGTCATTTGTCGCGGTCTTCCGCGGGGTCAGGAAGAATGCCGCCATCGAGGACTTTTTCGGTCCCGATGGCCGGGTAGTCGAATTCCGACTGAGGGGACGGCGGCGCGGCCGGGATCGGCGGGGTCGTCTCGTTGCGGTCGTCGTCGGACACGGCGTCCTCCGGGGTTCGGCAGTGCCGGATTCTGTGCCAGTGAGTCGCCGTGCCGCGGTGTTTCGTTACCCGGGCGGCGGTCAGCCCGCGGTGGGCGGTTGATCCACGAGCTGCGCCAGATACAGCTGCTCGCCGAGCTTGTCGATCAGCTCCAGCTGCGTTTCGAGGTAGTCGACGTGATGCTCCTCGTCGAGAAGGATTTTCTCGAGCAGGTTCGCACTGCCCGCGTCGCCGTGGGCGCGGCACATCGGGATGCCGGGCCGGAGCCGGTCGAGCACGTCGATTTCGATCGCGAGGTCCGAGGAGAACATCTCGGGGATCGTCTGGCCGACGTTGATCGGCAGGAGCCGCTGGTAGTTCGGGAGACCGCCGAGGAGCAGGATGCGGTCGGTCAGCCATTCGGCGTGGTGCATTTCCTCGATCGACTCGGCGCGGGTTTGCGCGGCCAGCTTCGTGAATCCCCAGTTCGCCTGCATGCGGGCGTGCAGGAAGTACTGGTTGATCGCGGTCAGCTCGCTGGTCAGCTGCTCGTTGAGCAGCGCGAGAACTTCGTCGTCGCCTTGCATCGTCCGCACCTCCGGCCTCGACCGGTCCGGATGCTACCCACGCGTGATGCGCCTCACAACCGGAGCGGAGCGTGCCGGTCAGGCGCTGTGCGCGAGGTCCTGCGGTGCGGCGCGCTCGAGAAGGATCCGGTTCAGCCGTTCGTGACAGGTTCCGCAGCCGGTCCCGGCGGCGCAGCGCTCGCCGATCTCCTCGACGCTGCGGGCTCCGGCCATGACGGCGGCCTCGACCTGCGGCATCGTCACAGCCGCGCAGACACATGCGTACATCGCCGACGACACCCCTTTGCCGGTCCGGGTGATTAGGTAAGGCTAAGCACAACAGATCAACTGGGGTCTGGCAAGGCGCGGGCCGAGTGGCCGCGGTCACTCGGGGCGGGCGACCGCGGCATCGGCCGAGGGGCTCGCGGGTGACGCCCGGGCCGCCAAGAATCCCCGTCGGTCGCGTGTGGACTGCGGGCGCAAGCTAAGCCTCAGTTTTGTGGCATCGCCGGGCGAGATCGCGGCCCGGCCCGGTCACTCGCGGTGCAGGCGGCGCAGCGTGGCCGGAAGGTCGAGGCCGAAGTCGTCCTTGTCGTCCGCCCAGCGCGACATCACCTCGGCCGCGCCGGTGGCGAGGGCGTCCGGGAGACCGAGCGCCCGTGCGGTTTCGGCGACCTCCAGCATTTCCGGCGCCCATCGCCAGGCCCGCGCGGCCGCGGAAGGCAGCCCGTCGGTGTCCGCCAGTGCGTTGCCGCCGAAGGCGTTCGCTTCCTTGAGGAGGTGGTCGCCGACGCCGTAGTCGTCGGCGATCGCATGGCTGACCGCGGCCAGCGCACGCGAGGCCTTCTGGAACGATCCGTAGGCCATCTTCACCGCGCTCGCCGCGCCGATCCGTCCGCCCAGCGGCACCGGTTCGGCCCTGCTCCCGGCCAGCAGTCCCCGCACCAGTTCGACGGCTTCGTCCGGGCCGGACAGGTAGACGCGGGCGGTCGAGCGCTCGTCCGGGGGAGGGCCGATGATCGATCCGTCCACCACGGTCGCGCGGACCCGGCCGGCGATCGCGACCGTCCGATGCGGACTGATCGCGTTCGCCTCGACGCAGATCCCGCGGTAGTCCCCGAGGCATCCGGCGACCTCCTCGGCCGCGGCGGGCGGGCAGATCGAGAACACGACCGCGCTCCGCTCGAGAAGCTGGGGAATCGTCTCCACCGCGGTCAACCCGGTCTCCTCGGCCCGGCGCGCGGTTCCCGCCGACCGCCCGGCCGGGCACCACAACACCCGATGCCCGCCCGCGATCAGTTGCGCCGCGATCGCCGAACCCATCCGGCCCGGATGCAACAGCCCCACCGTCGTACCCGCCACCGCACGGGTATACGTCACCCAGGACGGTTCCGCCACCGCCGCGCTAGGCAGGCCTGGAAACGCCCGATTCGGCGCGCTGCCGGAGGATCCGCGCGGCGTGCTCGCCCCACCGCAGGTTCTCCTTCTCGAACGAGATTCCGCGCAGCAACGTCAGATAAGGCCCGACGCGGTCGTTCTCGCGCAGATAGTCGCTTTCCGGTCGGCCGTCCAGCATGCGCTCGCGCAGCCGCTCGAACCGGGCGAGCTTGGCGCGGCTCCACTCCATGCGTTCCTCGACGGCGGCGATCACCGCCTCGGCGTCGCCCGCGTCGCTTCCCTGCACCTTGACCAGGAGGTCGTCCCGGATCGTGGTGGGCTGGACCGGCGTCGCGGTGAACTCGTGCAGGGCGCGCCGCCCGGCGGCGGTGAGGCGGAACACGCGCTTGTTCGGCCGGCGTTCCTGCTCGACGACGCGCGGCGCGATCATGCCTTCGGCCGAGAGCCGTTCGAGTTCGCGGTAGAGCTGCTGCGGGGTCGTCTGCCAGAAGTTGGCGACCGACGCGTCGAACGACTTGGCCAGGTCGTACCCGGAGAACTCGCCCTCCAGCAGGGCGGCGAGGATCGCGAACTTCAAGGACACCTGGACACGGTAACACCCCGGTGATTAATCTCGGCTGCACCTAATCAACAAAGTTAATAGGAGGCAGCGTGCACCCGTTCCGCAAGGCCGTCGAAAGCGGCGACCACACCGCCGTCGAAGCCCTGCTCGCCGACGACGTGACGTTCACCAGCCCGGTCGCGTACCGGCCGTACCCCGGCAAGCCGGTCACCTCGGCCATCCTGCGCGCCGTGAGCCGGGTGTTCGCCGACTTCCGCTACGTCCGGGAGATCTCCAGTGCCGACGGGCACGACCACGCCCTGGTCTTCACCGCGAAGGTGGGGGACAAGGAGATCAACGGGTGCGATTTCCTGCACACCGACGACAACGGGCTGATCGACGACTTCGTGGTCATGGTGCGCCCGCTCTCCGCGGCGACGGCGCTGAGCGAAGCGATGGCCGCCCGGTTCGAGCAGATCAAACAGGAGGCCGGTGCGTGACCATCCGTTACGTGGCCTTGGGCGACAGCCAGACCGAGGGCATCGGGGACGGCGACGAGGCCACTGGCCACCGCGGCTGGGCGGACCGGTTCGCCGAGCAGCTCGCCGCGACCGGCGAGCCGGTGGAGTACGCCAACCTCGCCGTCCGCGGACGCCTCGCGGGCCAGGTGCGTGCCGAACAGCTCGCTCCGGCGCTGGCTCTGCGGCCGACGCTGGCCACCGTGGTCGCCGGAATGAACGACGTGCTCCGCCCCGGCTACGACGCCGGCACCGTGGAAGCGCATCTGACGGCCATGTTCGCCGCACTCACCGCCGCGGGCGCCGACGTGGTCACCCTTGCCTTCCCCGACCTCGGCCGAATCGCGCCGATCGCCGCGCCGTTGCGCCCGCGAGTCGCTGATCTCAACCGCCGGATCCGTTCCGCGGCAGCCCGATACGGGGTAACAGTCGTGGACTGCGACCGGCACGAGGTCGCCAGCGACCCACGCCTCTGGTGCGCGGATCGCTTGCACGCCAACCCGATCGGACACGCCCGCATCGCGGCGGCCGTCGCGCACAGCCTCGGCCTCCCCGGCAGCGACGACAGCTGGAGCGCCCCGCTGCCGCCCGCCGTCCGCGTACCGGTGTGGCGCACAGTCGGCGCGGAACTCCGGTGGCTGGCGGAGTTTCTCGGCCCTTGGCTGGTCCGGCGGTTGCTCGGCAGGTCTTCCGGGGACGGCCGCAGCGCGAAACGTCCATCGCTGCTTCCCGTGTGAGCGCGAACCCGTCGCGGTCTGCCGCGGCTCAGCACCGGGAGCGGCAACGCCGATCGCGACGGCCCGCCGCCCGGAAAGGCGGCGGGCCGTCCAGGCGTCAGTGCTTCCCGTTCACCACGGCCGCGGACGTGCCGCCGCGCCGTGCCGGTTCCCCGGCGGCCAGCAGCTGTCCGTGCGGCAGGAATTCGATCCCCGCCGCCACGCCGATGCTGCCGGCGTTCTTGAACTGCTGCCCCAGCGCCTCGAGACCCTGCACCACGGGCAGGGCGAGGAATCCCGGTTCGGCGTCCGTGGTCGCCGCGTTGCGCTGGGAGGCGCGCGGGGCGGCGATCGCGTCCGGCAGGGTCATGCCGAGGTCGAGCCGGTTGACCAGGATCTGCAGGACGGTCGTGATGATCGTCGCGCCGCCCGGCGAACCGACCGCGAGGAAGGGTTTGCCGTCGTGCAGCACGATCGTCGGCGACATGCTCGACCGCGGCCGCTTGCCCGGCGCGGGCAGGTTCGGGTCGGGCGCCGAACCCTGCGTCGGGGCGAAGTTGAAGTCGGTGAGCTCGTTGTTCAGCAGGAACCCGCGTCCCGGCACGGTGATGCCGCTGCCGGCCAGCTGCTCGATCGTGTTGGTGTAGGACACGATGTTGCCCTGCTTGTCGGTGACGACGAAGTGGTTCGTGTGCTGCTCATTGCTGTCCGAGGACGCCGCCGGAGCGGTGGCGCAGCCCGAACCGGTGGTGTACGGATCGCCAGGCGCGACCGGGCTCGACCCCGCCTTGGCCGGGTCGATCAGGCACGCGCGGGTCGCGGCGAACTGCTTGGAGAGCAGCTGCTGCTGCGGCACGTTGACGTAGCGCGAGTCGCCGATGTATCGGTTGCGGTCGGCGAAAGCGAGCCGGCTCGCCTCCAGGTAGTGGTGCAGCGCCTGCGTCTGGTCCATTGTGGACATCGGGAAGTTGCCGAGGATGTTCAGCGATTCGCCGACGGTGATGCCGCCGCTGGAGGACGGCGCCATGCCGTACACGTCGTAGCCGCGGTAGTTGATATGCGTCGGCGTGCCGTCGAGCGCCCGGTACGCGCGCAGGTCGGACAGCTGCATCGGGCCGGTCAGCGGGGTCGCGGTGCCCGGCGCGGCCGGCGGGTTCTGCACTGTGCGCACGAGATCGCGGCCGACCGAGCCGCCGTAGAACGCGCCGATGCCCTCGCGCGCGATCTGCCGGTAGGTCGCGGCGAGATCGGGGTTCCGCAGCACGGAACCGGCCTTCGGGGCGGCTCCGCCGGGCAGGAACAGCTGGGCGCTGGGGGAGAAGTGGCCCAGCTTCGCCGCCACGGACTGCGTCTGCCGCTCGAACTCGGGCGTGACGACGAACCCGCGCTGCGCGACCTTCTCCGCGGGCTTGAGGTTGTCCGCGAGGCTGAACTTGCCCCAGCGCTGCAGCGCACGCTGCCAGGTGGCGAGCATTCCCGGCACGCCGACGGACCGGCCGCTCTCGACGGCGGTCTCGAAGGCGTACGGCTTGCCGGTGGCCGGGTCGATGAACATCGACGACGAGTCGCCCGCGGGCGTGGTCTCGCGCCCGTCGATGGTGGACACGGTCTTGGTGCGGGCGTCGTAGTAGACGAAGTACCCGCCGCCGCCGAGCCCGGCGACGTACGGGTCGGTTACGCCGAGCGTCGCGGCGACGGCGACCGCGGCGTCCGCGGCGGTGCCTCCCCGGCGCAGCACGTCGATCCCGGCCTGGGTGGACTCGACGGTGTCGGAGACGACCGCGCCTCCGGAACCCTGCGCTACCGGAGTCGGCGGCGGCGCCGGTCTCGCCGACGCGGCGGGCGCCGCGGCCAGTGCGCAGACGGCGGCGAGCCCGGTGGCCATTGTGGAGGTGAAGATGCGCTTCACAGGCATGGCAACCCTTTCTCGGCGGTGCGCCCAGGACCCCGGACCGGGCGCACCGGGTAAAGCGGCGGTGAAACCAGGGAGGTCCTGTTTAGCATCCGGCGCGCCGAGATGACAGAAGCTTCGCGGCGGCGGGGTCAGCTCCGGGCGGCGGGCTTCTCCGGCGGCAGCCCGAGCAGCCGCAGGTACATCCGGGTGAGATCGGCGAGGATCCGGTCCCGGCGTTCGGGGTGCCGGGCCAGGACGGGCGCGAGGACCGCGACGAGACCGCCGCCGCCCAGCGAGACCGTCTCGGGGTCGGCGGCCGGGTCGGCCAGCCCCCGCTCGGCGAGCCGCCGGATGTAGCGGCCGCCCCGTTTCGTGGGCAGCTCGTGGATCTCCTCGCGCAGTTCGGCCATCGCCGGGTCCGCGATCGCCTGGTGGTCGAGAACGGTGAGGAAGGACAGGTTTTCCGCGTACGCGTCGAGGTACGCGGTGGTGGTCGCCGCCGCCACCGCCCACGGGTCGTCCGGGTCGAGGCCGGTCAGCTCCTGCGCCTGCACCAGCTGGTCGCGCACCTGGCGCGCGAGCACCGCGAAAACCTCCTCCTTGGCCGCGAAGTACACGTAGAACGTGGCGCGCCCGACGCCGGCCTCGCGGGTGATGTCCGCGACCGTGGCCAGCGCGAAGCCCTTCGTTTCGAAGACGCGGCGGGCGGCGGCTAGCAGCACGTGCCGGGTCGCGCTGTCGGCGCGGTCGAGCTTCTCGCGCACGGCCCAGGTTCCGGATGCCATGGGCGCCAGCATACCTATTGACGTTGACGTCAATGTCAACGCAGGATGAGGGCGGCTCACGTCCCGAAGGAGCAGCCCTTGCCTTCCGTCCTCATCGCCAACCGCGGCGAGATCGCCCTCCGCGTCCTGCGCGCCGCCCGCGCTCTCGGCTGGCGGGCGGTGGCCGTCAAAGCCGCCGAGGAGCCCGACGGCCCGGTGCACCGGCTGGCCGACGAGGTCGTGGTACTCGCCGGGGACCGGCCGTACCTCAACGCGGACCAGCTCGTGTTGGCTGCCGAACGCACCGGCTGCGAGCTGCTGCACCCGGGTTACGGCTTCCTGTCCGAAAGCGCCGCGCTGGCGGAGCTGTGCGCGGCGCGCGGGGTCCGGTTCGCCGGGCCGGACGCGGCGGTGCTGCGGACGTTCGGGGACAAGGCGGACGCGCGGCGGCTGGCGGAGAAGCTCGGTGTGCCGGTGCTCCGCTCGACCTCGGACGTCGCCGAGGCTGGCGCGTTCCTCGCGAGCCTCGGCGGGGGCCGCGGGGTGATGGTCAAGGCCGTCGCGGGCGGCGGGGGACGCGGGATCCGGCGAGTCGTTGACGCGGCCGAACTGCCGGGGGCGATCGAGCGATGCCGGTCGGAGGCGTTGCGGGCATTCGGCGACGACACCGTGTTCGTGGAGGAACTGGTGCCGCGGGCGCGGCATGTCGAGGTGCAGATCGTCGGCGACGGCACGGGCTCGGTCAGCCACGTGTGGGACCGCGAGTGCAGCCTGCAGCGCCGCCACCAGAAGGTGGTCGAGGTCGCGCCCGCCCGCACGGTGCCCGAAGAGTGCCGGGCGCGTCTGCGCGACGCGGCGGCGAGGATGACCGGCGCGGTGTCTTATCGCGGATTGTGCACCGTCGAATTCCTGGTCGACGCGGACGATCCGGCGCGGTTCGCGTTCCTGGAGGCGAACCCGCGGATCCAGGTCGAGCACACCGTCACCGAGGCGGTCACGGGACTGGACCTGGTGGTCGCCCAGTTGCGGATCGCGGCGGGCGCGACGCTCGCGGAACTCGGGCTCGCTCAGGAGGAGATCCCGCCCGCACGCGGGACGGCCGTGCAGTGCCGGGTCAACCTGGAGGAACTGCGGCCGGACGGCACGGCGCACGCCACGGCCGGGCGGATCGAGGCCCTGGACCTGCCGGGCGGGCCGGGGGTGCGGGTCGACACCGCCGCGCACGCCGGCGCGGTCGCGACCACGACGTACGACTCGCTGCTGGCGAAAATCGTCACGCACGTTCCTTCGGCGGACCTGCCCGCGGCGATCGACGCGGCCCGTTCGGCGCTGGCGGAGGTACGGGTCGACGGACCGGGCACGAACGCGGACTTCCTCCGGGAGCTGTTGTCCCGCGACGAAGTCAGGCAGGGATCAGCGACGACGTCCTTTGTGGACGAACACCTCGCCGAGCTGGTGCCGGAACACCGTCCGGCCGCGGCGGAAGGCGACGGGATCGCGGCCGACTTCGCCGGTTCGGTCGTCTTCGTCGCCGCGCCAGGCGCTCGCGTCGCGGCCGGCGACCCGGTCGTGGTGCTCGAAGCGATGAAGATGGAACACGTGCTCGCGGCGCCGGTCGCGGGCGTGGTGCGGTCTGTCCACATCGGAGTCGGGGACCTCGCCCGGCCCGGGCAGCCGCTCGTGGAACTGACCGCGGACGCCGACCAGCACGGGGCGAGCAGCGGACCGGCCGAACCGGACCCCGCGCACGTGCGGGCGGACCTCGAAGAAGTGCTGGAGCGACACCGGATCGGTCTCGACGAGGCACGCCCGGAAGCGGTGGCGAAGCGTCGGCGCACCGGGCACCGGACCGCGCGGGAGAACATCGCGGATCTGTGCGACGACGGCAGTTTCCTGGAGTACGGCGCGCTCGTGATCGCCGCGCAACGCCAGCGCCGCACCGAAGCGGACCTGATCGCCGCCACCCCGGCGGACGGCCTGGTCGCGGGAATCGGCACGGTCAATGCCGAGCACACCGGCGACGCGCGCTGCGTCGTGCTCTCCTACGACTACACCGTGCTCGCCGGCACCCAGGGTTTCATGAACCACGAGAAGACCGACCGCATGCTGGATCTCGCTGCGCGGCAACGGCTTCCGCTCGTCCTGTTCGCCGAGGGCGGCGGCGGGCGGCCGGGCGACACCGACGTGGTGACGGCGGGCGGGCTCGATCTCGACACGTTCGCCGCGATGGGCAGGCTCAACGGGCTGGTGCCGACTGTCGGCATCGCGTCCGGCCGCTGCTTCGCCGGAAACGCGGCGCTGCTCGGGGTGTGCGACGTGGTGATCGCGACCGCGGACGCGAACATCGGCATGGGCGGCCCGGCGATGATCGAGGGCGGCGGCCTCGGCGTGCACCGGCCGGAGGAGATCGGCCCGGTTTCGGTGCAGGAACCCAACGGCGTGCTCGATCTGGTCGCCGCGGACGAGGCCGAGGCAGTGGAGCTGGCGCGGCGGTACCTGTCGTACTTCCAGGGCGACCGTCGCGAATGGACAGTCGCGGACCAGCGCCGGTTGCGGCACGTGGTGCCGGAAAACCGGGTCCGGGTCTACGACGTGCGGCGCGCGATCGAGCTGCTGGCCGACGAGGATTCGGTGCTGGAGCTGCGCCGCGGATTCGGAGCGGGCGTCGTCACGGCACTCGTGCGCATCGAGGGCAGGCCGATGGGCTTGCTGGCCAACAACCCGCGCCACCTCGGCGGTGCGATCGACGCCGACGCCGCGGACAAGGCCGCCCGGTTCCTGCAGCTGTGCGACGCGCACGGGCTCCCGGTCGTGTCGCTGGTGGACACACCGGGATTCATGGTCGGCCCGGACGCCGAGCGGACCGCGACCGTGCGCCGGTTCGGCCGGATGTTCGTCGAGGGCGCGCATCTGGACGTGCCGATGGTGGGCGTGGTGCTGCGCAAGGCGTACGGGCTCGGCGCGATGGCCATGGCGGGCGGCGGGTTCCGGGTGCCCGAAGCGATGGTCGCGTGGCCGACCGGCGAGGTCGGCGGGATGGGCCTGGAGGGCGCGGTGCGGCTGGGCTACCGCCGCGAACTCGACGCGATCTCCGACCACGCCGAGAAACAGCGCGAGTTCGACCGGCTTCTCGCCGAGAGCTACCGCCGCGGCAAAGCGCTGGCCGCGGCGACCGTGTTCGAAATGGACGACGTGATCGACCCGGCCGACACCCGCGCCTGGATCACCCGGACGCTGCCGCGCGAGCGCACGGCCGGTCCCCGCAAGCGCATCGACACGTGGTGACGAAGGAGCCCGACATGGACCTCGAGACCTATCTCGACGACGTCCGCGCTCGCCAGGCCCGGGTACGGCCGGCGAACACCCCGGACCGCCTCGTGCTGCCGCTCGGCGAACTGAGCATTCCCGGGCACGTCGACCACTGGGCGCGGGAACGGCCCAACCAGCCCGCGATCGTCTACGAAGGACGGACGATCGACTACCGCGAGCTCGCCGACCTGGTCGCCCGGGTCGCCGGATGGCTGGCCGCCGCGGGCGTGCGGGCAGGGGACCGGGTGGCGGTGGACCTGCCGAACTGCCCGCAGTTCACCGTGGCGATGCTGGCGGTTCTGCGGCTCGGCGCGGTGCACGTGCCGGTGAACCCGATGTTCCAGCGGGAGGAACTCGTCTACGAACTCGCCGACAGCGGCGCGACGGTCCTGGTCGCGGTCGACACCGTGCTGCCGGTCGTGGCGGCGGCGCTGCCGGAGACGCGGGTGCGGCGGGTGCTCGTGACGGCGCTGGGGGAGTTGTCGGCGGCAGGCGGTTCCCCGGTGCTGCCCGACGGTTTCACCGCCACCGCCTGGGCGGAAGCGGCCGCGCACCGGCCCGCGCCGGAGCACCCTGCCGACCTGGACGCGTTGGCGGCCTTGAACTACACCGGCGGGACGACCGGCCTGCCGAAGGGCTGCCAGCACACACAGCGGCACATGCTCTACACCGCGGCGACGGCCGTGGCGGCGACCGGACACACCGTGGAGACCGGGTATGTGCCGTTGTGCTACCTGCCGGTCTTCTGGATCGCCGGCGAGGATCTGGGAATCCTGAACCCGATCGTCCTCGGCGGCACGTCGGTGCTGATGACCCGGTGGGACGCGGAGGCCGCGCTGACGGCGATCGAACGGCACGGCGTGACGTCGATGGTCGGCACGGTGGAGAACTACCTCGAACTCCTGGAGCGCCCCGACCTCGCGGCCCGCGACCTGTCCAGCCTCAAGATGCCGATGGCGGTTTCGTTCGTGCGCAAGCTGACTCAGGACGTGCGCGCGGCGTGGCGCGAGGCCGTCGGCGCGCATTCGGTGCTTTGCGAAGCGGCGTACGGGATGACTGAGACGCACACCTTCGACGCGACGCCGTACGGCATGGCGGACGAGGACCAGGACCTGTTGGCGGAACCAGTGTTCTGCGGTGTCCCGATGCCCGGCACAGACCTCGCCGTGGTCCGCTTCGGCACGCTCGACCCGCTTCCGCTCGGCGAAGCGGGGGAGATCGTGGTGCGCAGCCCGTCGGTGATGACCGGTTACTGGAACCGCCCCGACGCGACGGCCGCGCAGTTGACTGGCGGCTGGCTGCACACCGGCGACAACGGCCGCCTCGACGAGAACGGCTGCCTGCACTATCTGGGGCGGGACAAGGATTTGATCAAGGTCAAGGGGATGAGCGTGTTCCCGGCCGAGGTGGAACTCCTGCTGTCCCGGCACCCCGCGGTCCGCACCGCCGCGGTCGTGCCCGCGGAGCATCCGGAATCGGGACAGGTGCCGGTGGCGTTCGTGAGCCTCGCCCCGGACGCGTCGGTGACCGCCTCGGACCTGCGCACGTGGGCGAAAACCGCGATGGCGCCGTACAAAGTGCCGCTGGTGGAGGTCGTCGGCGAGTTCCCGATGACCGCGACGGGCAAGATCCGCAAAACCGAACTCTCCGCCCGGGCGCAGCGCGTGGCCGACGAGCACTGAACTCAGTTCGGCTTTCGGCCAGGACGAAACCCCTTAGTGCCGGAGCGCCCACCGGCCAGGTTTCGTCGGAACCAGACGAGAGCGGATCCCGGCTTCGGCGAACTCGCGCTCCAGATCAGCGAAATTCTCGCTGTAGACGGACCAGCCCTCGTGATGGACCGCGACGACCTGGCCGACGTCGAGCAACGCGGCCACGTCAGCGGCCCGGGCGGAGGTGAGAGTCAGCGCCCGCCCCGCGTTCTTGCCCGGCACCCGCGCGGCCCCGGCGTGCAGAACCGCGACGTCGATCCCGGGAAACGCGGCCCCGATCGCCTTGACCGGCCCGATGCCCGCGTTGTCGCCGCTGACGTACACCGTGGGCAGCCCGGCGGATTCGAGGACGAACCCGTGGACTTCGGTGTTGATGTTGCCGGCGTCGTCGCGCTCGCCATCGAGTGGGCCGTGCTGCGCCGGAACCACGTGCACGCGCACCTCCGCTATCCCGTGCACCTCGAAATCGCCAAGCCCGATCGCCGGAGCCCCGAGGCGCTCGGCACTCTGCCTGCCCGTGACGATCAACGGAGCGCTCCTGGCGAAAACTCGGCCCTCGCGGTCGAAGTTGTCCCAATGGAGGTCATGGCTGAGGAGAACCGCGTCCACCCTCCCCAACGCGGCGGGCGAAACCGCCGGTCCCTCGGTCTTGCGGTACGCGCCGTAATCGCCGGGCGGATCGAAGGTCGGATCGGTCACGAACCGCAGCCCGCCGTAGTCGATGACCGCGGTCGGTCCTCCGATAGTGCCGATCGCGAAACGGTGCCGGTCCGACGTGATGTCTTCGCTCATGCAGCCACGATACCTAGAGGTAGGTATGGTTGGGGCGTGAGCGACAACCGCACGAAGCTGATCGAGACGGGCGCAGAGTTGATCTGGCAGTCCGGCTACACAGCGACGAGCCCGCGCCAGGTGATGGCCGCCAGCGGGGTCGGCCAGGGCAGCTTCTACCACCACTTCCCGGCGAAGACCGACCTGGGAGCAGCCGCGATCGCCGCGAACGCGAACGCCGTCGTCGCAGCCGCGGAGGCCGCCCTCGCCGGAACGGAACCCGGTCTAGTCCGATTGCGCCGCTACCTGCTGGACGAGCGAGACGCGCTCGCCGGATGCAAGATCGGCGGTCTCACGCACGACCGCGCGGTGCTCGACGACCCGCATCTGATCGAGCCCATCGGTGAGGCTTTCCGCCGGGTCGCCGAACTGATCGAGCCCGCGATCCAAGACGCCCAGGAAGCCGGTGCCGTACGGGCCGACCTCCCGGCGGCGGAGCTGGCGACGATGGTGCTGTCAGTAGTCCAGGGCGGCTACGTCCTGGCCCGCGCCCGCTCGGACGCGAGCCTCCTTCGGCAGGCCGCTTCCACCGCGTACGCACTGCTCGCCCGCGGTTGACGCCAGGCGAACTCTTTTGTTCTCCGGCTTGGCACCAGGTGCGCAGCTACGAGAACAGCTTGGTGAGCCGATCAAGGAGCTGGCCGAATCTGCCGACGTCAAGCGGATCGTTCCACCCGGGCGCCTCCACGATGCCGATGCCGTCGTCGACGCCGTTATAGAACATGAAGTCCGCCCAGCCGCCGGCGAACAGCACGATGATTCCCAGCTGCGTGCCTTTGGTGAGCTCGACACCGATCGAATCGACGTCGGCGACCGTCGCGCGATCAGTCGTGATCCGGTGCGGCCATCCGTCGCACTCCCGCCAGGTGGTCTCGCCCGCGACAATGCCGAGCCTGCGCCAGCCGACCCGCCGTTGTGCGATCTGCTGCTCGGCGGCGTCGAGGTCGATGTTGTTGTCCACGAAGCCAGTCTGGCCGTGGTTCTGAATCACGGACAGTCCGGCAGCTGCCTGCGACGTCGCCGGGGAATCGATCCGGCCGGAAGCGCGGCATCGAGCACGAGCGCCGTGTCAGCGACCAGGCCGGTCAGCGTCGCAGCCAGCCTGTACAGCCCGGTGCCCTCCACCATCGCCCCGCCGTCGGGGGAGATGCCGCAGGCCCGCATCTCGGCGACCAGACTGTCGGGGCGGCTTCCTGTCCGGACGGAGGGATTGATCGGGTCGAACTGGCACCACTGTTCGCCGTCGCGCCAGTAGCTGAAGTTCTCCATCCCCGATCCGGTGCGAAAAACCTGCACGACCTCACGCCCGCGGGACAGCGCGGCGAGGATCTCCGATTTGGTAGCCGCCAGGGATTCCAGCTCGACGACCACCGCCCACTGACCGTCCTGTGCGACACGAATGCCGCTGTTGGTGCTGTCTGTCAGGTCGCCCAACGAGAAGGGCGTAGCCACTGTCCCAAACGGCTGCGCGGCGAGCACCCTGAAGATCTCGTCCAGGGATGCATCCCGGACGAAGGTCAGGCACACCATGACCACCGACGGATCATTGGCCCAGCCGAAAGGTTCGTCCCCCACATCCGACACCCGGGAATGCTATCCGGCCCGCAACCCGCTTTTCCCATTGATCGAGGTAGAGACCGGACCACCCTCCACATCGGACGCGGCGGGGTCCCCATCTGGTCCCCAAGCGGCTGCTGGGGACGTCGTGGGCAAGACCAAGTCCCCGAAGCAAAAAAGCCGCCCGACCTGGGTTTTCACCCAAGCCAAGCGGCTTGTTCGTCCGGTCGGGCTGACAGGATTTGAACCTGCGACCCCTTGCCCTTATGCTCTGATCTCCTGACCTGCCGTCGGTGGTGCATTTGCCTGGGCAGCGCGGAAAAACGCGTTCATCGGTGATGATCATTGGGTGTTGTTCGCCGGTGCCGTGTTGCACGAATGTTGGACGCAGTGCTTGTGGGTCTCAACCTACAAGTGGGTGGCCTCTCCGCCATCTCGTCGACCTGGCGCAGCCCGATCATGTCGGGTCAAGGGGGCGCCTTCCTGCGGTCCGCAGCATGCCGGCCGAACTGCCCCCTTGACGCGGCGTGATAGCCCTTGGGGAGGTCGGCGGGATGGCGGCAGGTCACTCACGGACGCAACGTGTGCGCGGTCCTTGCCATCTCGGAGACCTGCCCGTCCGGCGAGGACATTCTTCTAGTCCTTGATGCTGGAGGCTCGTTTTTCGCAGTCTGTGCATCGATTATGACGGGCGACGAGTGTCGGAGGCCATGGAACCCCGTGGCTTCCGACGACCGGTCGGCCGCAAAGTGTCTTGATCGGATTTCCGTCGATGAACTGCTGGTAGCCCTCTTCGGTGATGGCGTGTTGCTTGTCGCCAGCTTGCAGCATGTCGGAATGACGGGGCCAGCGGCGGAGAGGTCTTCGCGGTTCGCCGTACTCTGTCCATGCGCTGCGTAGGTTCATGCTGAGATGTCGCGGAAGCCCCTGTTCCAGTTACAGCTTGCGCGGCACCAAGGTGCAGCCGCCGGGCCGGGTGCGTGGGTGCCGGAGGCGGGCCCCGCGTGCCCGGCCCGAAAGCGGCGCGGCCCCGCAGGGGCCGCCTTGAACAAGAAAAGAAACTCTGAACACAAGGGTCACGCCGTGCGGGGCGGCAGCTCGAACGCCGGGGTGAACTCGGAGCCGCAGCGGTAGCACTTCGACGCGGTGTACGAGACCTCGGTGCTGCCACACCCGGGGCACCCGTGCAGGCGGGCTGGCGTCACTTCGCCGAAGGCGATGAGCAGAGTCGGAGTCTCGGCACCGTAGGGATGCTCGTGATCGACAGTGCCGTCGGCGTTCGCGGCAATCGGTGCATCGTCTGTTTCGGCATGGTGCGGCATGGGCGGCCAACCTTCTACTTGGGACGGTCCATCATGTACACGAACTCATAGCGGTCGGTCGGAAAGACGATATCGGCAGCTTCGATCGGAACGAGGTCGTCGGAGTCGCCCTGCGTGGCCCGAACCGTCTGGCGGATCTCCATGACGGGTACGCCGGGCGGGATCGCGAGCTCGGTGCTCTCGGCCGAGGTGGGCTGCCGAACGATCAGACGTTCTTCGATCTGCGACAGCGTCCATCCGATCGCGCGGAACCTTGCATTGAGCCCATGCTTGCCATGCGGGCCTTCGTGTGGGTGCTCGATAGCGGTGCCACCGGTGATGCGGCGTGGTTCCCACGAGACGGAGGTGCTCATGGGCTGCCCGTCGGCAGAGATCTTGTACCGCGTCTTCGTTACGTCCTCGCCGACTGGGATGTCCAGTCTCTGGGCAACCCAGTCTGTGGCTGCGTCAACGGTGGTGTGGTGTTCCGCAGTAGGCGTCCGCCCTGCGCGGCCCGCTTCTCGGACGTAGGTACGTTCGTCCTGCTCGAAATGGCGGTAGGGCATGGTGCGCAGCATGACGTTCATCTGCGCGACGTAGGTGCCCTTGCCGTTGATCGTGTAGACGAGGCCCTCGCTCTGGAGAACCTGCAGAGCCTTCTTGCTCGTGATCATGCTGACGCCGTACTGGTCGCACAGGGCTTTTGCGCTGGGGATCGGGTCGTCGACCGCGAGGATGCCTTCGCGAATCTTGTGCCGGATGTCCTCGGCGATCTGCATGTACTGAGGCAGGGCCTTCTGGCGGGATGGGTCGTTACTGGTCATTGGTCGGTGTCCTTAGTCCGTTCAGGTGAACGACCGGGTATGCTTTGACATACCAGGTATGGACTTGCATACTGGGTATGCAACACGATACCAGCCCGGCCTGCACCTGGAGGTTAGACATGCAAGACATCCCGTTCTACAGCGGCGGTTACAAGTTCATGGTCACCGAGGCGCCCGTGATGAAGATGCGGGAGGTCAAGGGCGAGATGGTCCCTGCGGTGGACAAACAGACCGGTGCGGCGTCGTTCGTGGTGATGCTGTTCGCGAAGCCGCGGCAGGCGGGGAAGAACGGCCGGATCGGCAAGGGCGAGGAGATCAAGGTGACGCTGGCGACGGATCCGGGCGAGGGGTTCGACGAGGGCACCTATGTGGAGCTGGTCGATCCGGTGCTGAACACGTGGCAGACGACGAACGACGAGGGGCGGATCACGGGGTCGGGCCTGTGGTTCAAGGCTGAGGGGTTGAAGCCTGCCGGTGCTGGCGCGGTCCGCGACGCTGCCTAGCCCGGTTTCCTGACCGGCGGGTGCCCGGTCTCGCGGCGGCTTCCTCCCCGGCCGTGCGCGGATAACACCACCCTGGATCCCTTCCCAAGTCGGTTGGCTGCCCGTTTTCGAGTCGGGCGAGGGAGCTTTCCGTTCATTGACAAATTCAGAGTGGGCCGATCCATGCCTGAAAACGCGCCTGTTTGTGGTGGCGCGCCTCGATTCCCGGGTGTTTTTCGTCCGGGGGTCCTGGGGTTTCACCACGGATTCGCATTGCGGAAGGGAGAACGGCATGCACACGGTTTCCGCGGCACGGGACGGGCTGTCGACGTTCGACCCGTACGGCCCGAAGCGGGGTTTGTGATGACTGAGGACATGGTGCACATCGAGGCGGCGCACCAGTGGTTGAAGGGTGTTCGCACGAGTTTGTGCGGGCTGGTGTTCGGGCCTGGGCAGCACGAGCGGGTGTGGTTCTTCGCGTGGGGCGTGCCCCGCTGCAAGGACTGCGAACGGATCGACGAGCGGGGCTGCTGATGGCCGCGCACGCGTGCACGGCGAATTTTTTCTTGTCGGCAACGGGAATCGCGACCTGTCAGGTCTGTTCCCGGCAGTGGCATTACTTCGGAGACTAGGAGGTTTGGCGATGGTGGCGAATTTCAGCCCGTTTCTGTTCTGGCTGGTGCTGGTGGTCTGTCTGGGTTTCGCGTCGCCGCTGATGGCGGGGATGGCGATGTTCGCGGGCATCGTGGTGATGGTGCGGGAGGCCCGGCGATGAGCCGCCCGGTGCGCGTCGGCGTGGTGATCCGGATGCTCGCGGCCCGGCTGGAAGCGCAGCGGTTGCAGGCGCTGGCCGAACCGACGGACGACATGGCGTGGCAGGCGGGCTACTGCGAGGGCCTGCGGGACGCGCAGCACGTGATCCGGAAGGACTCCTGACATGCCGGAGATCGTCGCCATCATCGAGGCCGCGCAGACCGCTTACCGGCGGTTTGTCGCGGCGAATCCCGACCAGGACATCCGGGTCGCGGTCGGCAACGCGGTCGGGTTCCTGACCGCTGATCTCAGGACGGCGGCCGAACTGACCGCCGCGACACGGGAAGGGTGACGGGCAGCCATGCAGGTGGGTTACCTGAATCGCCGGGCGCAGGAGCGCTACGGCACGTTCACCGCGGCGCTGGACCTCGTGGCCGAGGTGCTGGCGGAGGTGGACAAGCTGATCGATTCCTACGACGACGGGCACGAGACGGAGTCGTGGACGATCTCGACGCGGGACGAGCTGAAAGCGTTCCGGACGAAGGCGTTCGACGAGCTGGACCGGTTGCGGACGCTGGGCAAGAAGCACGAGGCCGAACTCGTCTCGCGGGATTGGAGGCTCTGAGCCATGGCGCATCAGGTTGACCGGGTCGTGGACGACCTGCACTCGGCGATGAGCACGCTCAAGGACGCGATGCGCGGGATGCCGGTGCACCGCAACGGTTTCAAGGCCGCGCACGACAAGGCGGCCCGCGCGATGGGCACGTTGTCCACGGAACTGCTGGACGCGCGTCCCGCGCTGGAGCACTAGACCGAGCACGCACGTCGCACGGGATCGGCCCCGCCCTCCGTCCTTGCCGGACGAGGTGTGCGGGGCCGTTTTCGTGCTGCCGGAAGGGAGTTTCTGCGATGAAGAACCGCATTCCGAAGTCGGACCGCCGGGCGGGGCTGGAGTTCCGGGGCCTCAAGTGGACCGCCCGGCACCCCGGCTCGGTGCTGATGCCGGCCGGACTGGCCGCTTCGGGGCTGGAGCTGGGCTGGAGCGCGACCGGCGGTGTCGTGGGCGGCACGGCGCTGGGGCTGTGCACCTGGTACCGGGCGCACCCGGACACGTTCGACCACTACGCCGCACCGCGGATCCGGGCCTGGCGCCGCCGCTGGTCGAAGTACTGCGGGCCGAAGCTGAACAAGGCGCTGCAAGCGTGCGACCTGTACGTCACCAACCGCCGCACCGGCAAGGCCGAGTTTCCGCGCGTGGTGCGGGTGCAGTCGTTCTCGCCGTCGGTGGACACGGTGACGCTGCTGCTGCCCCCGGGCATGGGACGGCGGGCGTTCAACGACAAGCTCGAAGACCTCGCGGACACGCTGCGGGTGGAGCGGATCGCGCTGGAGCGGGTCAAGCCCGGCCAGGTGTCGCTGGTCATCGAACGCCGGGAGCCGTTCACCGAGACCATCCCGGCCCCGGACATGCCCGAGGAATCCGGCGCGGTCGACCCGGGCGACATCTACGTCGGCGACACCGAGTACGGCACCGACTGGCGGCTGTCGGTCCTGGGCAAGCACACGTTCATCGCCGGGGCGACCGGAGCGGGCAAGAACTCGATCCCGCTGTCGCTGCTGCGCGGTCTGGCTCCGCTGATCCGGGACGGGCTGGTGCGGCTGTGGATCTGCGACCCGAAGCAGATGGAGTTCCGCAAACTGCAAGGGGTCGCGCACCGCTACGAGCACGACGAGGCCGCCTGCGCGGAGCTGGTGCGGGAGTTCATCGAGGACCTGCGCCGGGTGCAGCGCGACTTCGCCGCGACCGGCAAGCGCAAGATCACGATGTCGCGCGAGACGCCGCTGAACCTGCTGATCGTGGACGAGATCGGCGCTCTGCTGGCCTACGGCGACGGCACGATCGCCCGCACGCTGCGCAAAGACCTCGCGATCGCGGTGTCCCAGGGCCGGGCGACCGGGCATTCCACGATGGCGCTCGTGCAGGAACCGACGAAGGACACCGTCCCGGTGCGCGACCTGTTCCCGGTCCGGGTCTGCCTGCGGGTGACCTCGCAGTCGCATGTGGACATGGTCCTCGGGGACGGTGCCCGGCTGCGCGGCGCGCTCGCCGACGAGATCCCCGAAAGCGAGGACACTGCCGGGATCGGGTTCGTCATCCGGCCGCGTTCGCGGGTCCCGCAGCGCGTCCGTGCCGCCTACGTGTCCGATCGGGAGCTGGACGAGCTGGTCGCGTTCATCCTGCGCGGCTACCACGCCGGTCCGGCCCTGTCGGTGGTCGCATGAGCTATCGCGAAGACCGGCACCAGGACTTCCTGTCCTGCCTGTCGGTCGCCTCGGACCGGGCCGGGACCTGGTGCGACGCCGTGCGCCAGGAACGGGAACAGCGCCTCGGGGCCATCGACACCGACACGCTCGTCGACGACCCGGAGTACTCCGCCGCGCTGGACGTGTTCGGCGCGCTCGCCGACGTGCTGGCCCTCGCCCGCCGGGTCGGCGCATGACTGTCCCCATCGGACAAGGAGAAGCGATGCAGCAGATCGTCTACTACCCGTGCCTGGTGCGCGAAACGCATTGGGTGGTCGGCTACGAACGCTTCGGTGGCTCCGGTCCCGTGCGGCGCAGCGTCACGCAGATCGCGGCGTGCACCACGGACGACGGCAAAGCGCTGGCCGCATGGCGGAAGCTGGCCGACGAGGGGCACGCCCCGGAGCTGCGCCGCTACGACGAGGTGTTCTTCCCGCGCTGCGGGGTCTGCGGCGAGCGTCCCTACGGAGCCTCGGCGACCCGCCCGGAATTCTCCTGGGATGCGGTCCTCCAGGTGATCTATTTCGAGCCCGCCTGGCTGGCCACGTCCGAACAGCTCGTGTTCTGCCCGTACCACCGACCCGAAGACGCAGAGGAGTAAACCCATGTGGCGCATCGGTTTTTACGTGTGGCGGGCGTGGCTGTGGCTCAAGCTCGGCGCACCCGCACTGCTCGTCCTGATCCTGATCTACCTGGCACAAGGCCCGTCGGCGCTGTTCTGGAGCGCGACGGTGGTGTTCGGGTGCATCGGGCTCGGCGTCGGGATCGCGGTCGCGGACTTCCGCAACCGGGAGTTCGGGCCGGTCGGCCGGGAGCGTGTCCGGTGACCCGCCGCGACCCGGCGCAGCTCGGGCTCTTCGGCACCGTCCCCGCGGCTTCGGCTCCGCAGTCCGGCCGCCAGTGCCCGCCCGCCCGGGCCTCCCGCCGCAAGGACACCGGGCAGGGCGCGAATCCGCTGGTGGCCAAGGACGTGCTGGCCGAGATCCGCGACGGGCGGTTCGCGCTGCTCGACGACACGGACCGGGTGCTGGTGTTCGAGGACACCGACCGCGTCCGGACCGCGCTGGACGAGGACGTCGTGCACCACCTGATCTCCGTCGGCTACGTCGCCCCGGGTGGCAGCCGGGACACGGTGTCGGCGATGCACGGCGCGATCCGGCGGCCGGTCACGCCGCTGAAGCTCACCGCGCGCGGCCGCACGATGCTCCAGCGCTGGAGCAACCTTTCCGGCTACCCGGGCGGTGCGCGGCCGTGAACGAGGACGTGAGCGGCATCGTCTGGCCGCTGGTCGCGCTCGTCGACGAATACGAGGACGCCGTCGCCCGCGGCCTGGAACACCGGTCCGGCGACGCTTCGTCGACCGTGCTGGAGCTGATCGACCTGGACGTGCGGATCGTCCGCGAGTGCGAACGCCTCATCGACGTCTTCCGCACCGATCTCGCAGAGAACGAGGACGCCCTGCACCTGCCGGGCTCGTCCTGACCGCCCTCACGGAAGGAACCCCACCGATGGAACACCACTTCGGCGAGAACTTCGCCGACGCGTTCCGCCAGGCACTGCCGGTCGTCGACGAGTTCCAGGAGCTCTACACGCTCGAACTCGGCGTGCACGACGGCGAACCGTGGTTCGTCCAGCCCCGCCTGGCCGAGCTGTCCGACGACCTCGCCCGCTGGCTGGACACCTACGCCGGGGTGTTCCGCCGCTGCGCGGAACGCTTCCGCACCGGCCACGAATAAAAGGGAGGACACCCCATGTCCACTGCGGACAGTGCGAACGCGACTCGTCGGCTGGTGGACATCGTCCGTCTGCTGGTCGCCGCGACGCTCGGCCTGATCGGCGCGGCGGCCGGGTTCACCCACACCCACGACTGGGCCGTCCACCACGGACAGACCGGCTGGATCGCCTGGGCCGACGCCGTCGTCATCGAAGGGATCGTGATCGTCGCCGGGTTCGAGGTCCAGCGCGACCACCGCACCGGCCGACACCGCCGGTTCAGCTTCCCCCTCGGCGTCCTGGTGGCCGGGTTCGGCGTGCAGATGACCGCACAAGTCGCGCTCGCCGAACCCACCCCGGCCGGATGGCTCGTCGCCGCGATGCCCGCCCTCGGGTTCCTCGTGGTCGTCAAGCTCCTCATGCGCCGCGCCCCCGACGAACCCGCACCGGCTGCCACACCGGCCCCGGCACCGGCCGAACCCGCCCCGGCGGCAATGCCGGCCGAACCGGAGACCGCGCCCGCACCGGCCCCGCGACCGGCTGCCCGGCTCAAGCTTCCGCCGGAGATCGCCAGCCGCGTGCACGCCGCCGCCGACGCCGCCCGCGACGAAGGCCGAGACCTCACCGCCGACGACATCCGCCGCGCCGCCCGCGTCCCCGACGCCATGGCCACGCGCATCCTCGCTGACCTGACCGGCCACAACGGACACCCCGTCACCGCCTGAACCACCCCGCACCGACCGACGGCGCGGGAGCTGGCCCTCACCGGCTGGTTCCCGCGCCGTTTTCCATGCCCGCGAACGAAAGGGCCACCGACATGCACACGCTGGACGACCGCATCGCCTACCGGGTCCGGATGCGCGACTACGACGAATGGCGCGCCAAAGTGCACGCCGTCAACGGCTGCGCCCGCCCGATCCGCCTCGGAGGCGCACACCAGCTCCAGGACGCGGCCAGCGGACAGGTGCTGCACCACCACGGCGGCGACATCTTCGTCCCGTGCGGCAACCGCCGCGAATCGGTCTGCCCGTCCTGCTCCGACCGCTACGCCGCCGACGCCTTCCACCTCGTCCGCGCCGGACTCGTCGGCGGCCACAAAGGCGTCCCCGAGCACGTCACCGACCGGCCGAGGGCGTTCGTCACCCTCACCGCGCCCTCGTTCGGGCCGGTGCACCACGCCCGCACCAGTCCGCGCGGCAAGCGCATCCCGTGCGGCTGCGGGGAGTACCACCTCGACGCCGACCCGCGCGTCGGCACCCCGCTCGACCCGGGCACCTACGACTACACCGGCTCCGTGCTCTGGCAAGCCCACGCCGGGGTGCTGTGGCAGCGGTTCGCGACCCGGCTGCGCCGCGAGATCGCCAAACGCGCTGGGCTCAAGGCCCGCGAGTTCGCCGAACAAGCCCGCCTCTCCTACGGGAAGGTCGCGGAATACCAGCGGCGCGGGCTCGTGCACTTCCACGCCGTGGTCCGCCTCGACGGCCCCGACGGCGCGGCCGACCCCGCCCCGGCCTGGGCGCACCCGGACCTCCTGGAAGACGCCGTTTACGCCGCCGCCGGGGCCGCCTACGCCACCACCGCGCTGCCCGACGGCACGCCGCTCGTGCTGACCTGGGGCGACCAGGTCGACGTCCGCCGCATCGAACCCATGGGGTCGGCGGAGCTGGAGGACAATGCCGGCCGAATCAGCGAAGCCCGCCTCGCCGCCTACATCGCCAAGTACGCCACCAAAGGCACCGGCAAAAGCGAAGCCGCGGACCGGCCGATCCGCTCCGAACGCGACATCGCGCACCTGCGGGTCTCCGACCACCACCGCCGCATCATCCAAACCGCCTGGGACCTCGGCGCGCTCGAACCCTACGACGACCTGAACCTGCGCCGCTGGGCGCACATGCTCGCCTTCCGAGGCCACTTCCTCACCAAGTCCCGCGCCTACTCCACGACGTTCAAGGACATCCGTGGCGACCGCCGCCGCTTCCGGCTCGAGGAAACCCTCGAACGCCTCGGCCTCGCCGACCGCGCCGACACCGTCGCCGTGGTCAACAACTGGACCTTCGACGGCGCGGGCTACAGCGACGACGCCGAACGCGAACTCGCCGCCGCCATCGCCCGCCGCATCCGAGACGACCGCAAACACAAATACAGCAAGGAAAACAACCATGGACAACAAACTGCTTAGCGTCGACGAGCTCGCCGACTACCTCGGCGTTCCGTCGAACACCGTGTACCAGTGGCGCAAGACCGGCAAAGGGCCGAGGGGTTACCGGATCGGCAAGTACGTCCGCTTCCGGCCCGACGAGGTTGACTCCTGGATCGATGGGCAGGTGACCGCCTGATGGCCCGCGCGTGGATCTACGACCGCTCCGGGCAGCCTGACTTCGCTGCGCGTGTCCGGAAGGCGAAATCGGCCGGACGCAAGCCGCCCGCTCGATGGATGGTCATGTACTACGACCGGGCGAACAAGCTGCGCTCGGAGGTCGCGCCGAACAAGACGGCGGCTGAGGATCGCCGCGACAAGATCGCGGAATCGCTCGCGGGCGGGACCTATGTGGACCCGAATCTGTCCAAAGTGGCCGTAGGGGAGATGGCAGAGAAGTGGCTCGCCTCGCGGCATGACCTCAAGCCGAGTACGTGGTGGAAGTACCGGGGGTTGCTGGACAACCACGTGATTCCGAGGTGGGGCGAGACGCCGCTGAACGCGGTTCTGGGCGAGGACATTGCCGTCTGGGTCGCCGAACTCGTGAAGAGCACGAAGGACAAAGGCTCGGGGTTGGGACCCTCGCAGGCGCGCCATGCTTACCGCGTGCTGGCGATGGTGCTGGAGTGGTGCGTCCCGACGCGGATACCCCGGAACCCGGCTCGCGGGGTGAAGCCTCCGATACCGCTGGAGGCCGAGCACGTGTACCTGAGCTATGACCAGGTGGAAAAGCTCGCGGCGGCGGCCGGGGAGCTGCGGACGAAGTACGACAAGCCCACCGCGTGTGCAGCGGTCAACCGGGCGTTCATTCTGCTGCTCGCGTACACCGGGATGCGCTGGGGCGAGGCTGCCGCGTTGCGCGTGGGGCGTGTCGACCTCGACAAGCGCCGGATTCGGATCGCAGTGACCTTCACTGAGGTCGGCGGGGTGCAGCACGAAGTCCTGCCGAAGACCGGAAAGAAGCGGACCGTGTCGATCCCCGCGTCGCTGGTGCCGCTGCTGAAGCCGCTGAAGGAAGACAGGGCGGACACCGAGTTGCTGTTCACCACGAAGCGCGGCGATTCGCTGCGGTCGCACAACTGGCGTACCCGTGAGTTCAACGCCGCCGTGCACGCTGCCGGGCTGGAGGTCGACGGGCTGACGCCGCACAAGCTCCGGCACACCGCAGCTTCGCTCGCCATCGCGGCAGGCGCGGACGTCAAGGTCGTGCAACAGATGCTCGGGCACGCTGACGCGTCCATGACGCTGAACATTTACGGGCACCTGTGGCCGGACCGCCTCGACGAGGTGGCCGACGCGCTCGACTTTCGCCGTGGGCAAGCACTCGAACGCATGGCGGCCTGACCGGGAAGCCCCGGGCGCGTGTTGTACGAATGTTGCACGGCCCGGGGTTTCTGTCGTTTCGGGCCGATCGCGGGCAACAAAAAAGCCACGTCCACCTGCGTGAACGTGGCTCTGTCCGGTCGGGCTGACAGGATTTGAACCTGCGACCCCTTGACCCCCAGTCAAGTGCGCTACCAAACTGCGCCACAGCCCGGACTCCTCACTCCCCGAGGAACCCCTCGTGAAGTGCGATGCGACTACTCTAGCGGGTCCTCCAACCACCCCTGCAACGAGGTCTCCTTTATCTTCTGACCTGCACAAACCGGCATAAAAACCGACCCCGGCGCGCGGGCACGAAGGCCGGGCAGCGAAGCCGCATCAGCGGCCGCTGAACCGAGCCTTCCCAGGGCCCTCAGCGAGGAACGACTTCACCGCGCCCCGCAAGTCCTCGGTGTTGTACAGCTCTGCCGCAATGGCAGTCACGTGCTCGTTCGCCTCCGGCACACCGCCGTGTTCGAAGTGCGCCAGGATCTGCTTCGTGGCGGCATGAGCCCGCGTCGGTCCCTCGGCGAGCTGCCGCGTGAATTCCCGTGCTGCCTCGTCGAAGCCTTCGTCTGGCAGGACCCGGTTGACGACGTTCCATCGCTCCAGCGTGGCGGCGTCGAAAGGAGTGCCGGTGAAGACGAACTCCTTCGCGCGGGCGACCCCGGCCCGGGCGGCTAGGCGTTGGGTGCCGCCCATGGTGGGGGTCAGGCCGACGACCTTCTCGACCAATCCGAACTTCGCGCGGGAGGACGCGAGCAGCAGATCGCAGGCCATCGCGACCTCGAAAGCCCACGTCAGGCACAGGCCGTGGGCGGCGAAGACGGTCGGGAACGGCAGTGCGGCAAGGCGATCCGGGAGGCTGAGCATCTCGTCGAACAGCACTTTGGCTTCGGCCGCAGAAGACTGAGCGTCGAACAGTGCGACATCGACGCCGCCGCTGACGACGCGGCCTTCGGCACGGATCAGGAGGGCTCGGGCGGGGGTTTCCTCCAGCGAGCCGATCGCGTCGAGAAGCGCGTCCTGGAGCGGCTTCGTGTACAGGTTGAGCGGCGGTTCGTCGATGGTGAGCACGGCGAGCCCGCCGTCGCGTTCCAGCCTCGTCATGCTTGCTCCTCGTTCGCGGTGAGTTCGTCCCAGTACGCCTGCGCGGCCGGCCGCCATTCCACGTGTTTGCGGTGGAACAGTTCGGCTGCCTTGGCTCCGCTCCAGCTCGCGGGCAGCAGCTCCGCGGGCAGTTGCGGGTCGAGGAACGGGAAACGCCGCCACTCGTGCACCAGTTCGGTCTGCGCGCGCAGGACCGCCTGCGCACCCGAGGGCGACACGCCGGTGAAGCGGTCGATGAAGTCCTCGTAGCGGTCGGTCAGCTCGGACAGGTCCCACGACCGCGCGACCATGCTTTCCTGGTCGCCGATCGCGCCGTACTCCGCGGTGAAGGACATGGCCTGCGCTTCGAGGCCGAGCTCCGCGACGATCTTCTGCGCCTCGGGCTCGCGGCTCGGATCGGGGCTCACCCAGACGCCCGCCACCGGCGAACCGAAACCGGCCCAGGTGAGGCGGGTGCGGAGGCGGTGGCGCAGGTCGCGTTTCGCCTCCGGCACCGAGACGATCAGCATCAGCCAGCGGTTTTCCCAGGCGTGCGCGTCGCGGCCGAAGGCGTATATGCGCTCGGCGCCCTCGGTGAGCAGCCGCCGCCCCGGCGGGGTCAGCGACCACCGGACGCGGCGGCCGATGCGCTCGGACACCAGCCAGCCCTCGCCCGCGGACCGGGCCAGCGCCTGGCGCGCGGACTTCTCCTCGATGTCGAGCATGCCGAGCGATTCGACCAGGATCGACGTCCACACCGGACGGTCGCGGGGCAGCACGTACTCGCCCAGCACGGTCATCAGCAGCGACCGCGCGCTGGCGTGGCTCACCTCGCGCCGCCTGCTGACGGTCGGCCGGGGAGCCCGCTGCTTCCCCTGTCCGAACGGGACCGGGGCGGGTTCCGCCATCGCTTTTCACCGACCTCACTGCTCTTGTTGGACCCGGCAACCCGCCCAGAGTACCCACTCGGAGTGACGGAGCCGACACGCGGCACGCTGCGCGCGGGCCCCCCGTAAACTCGGCTCCGATATGAGCGCCACACTCGTCGCGAAGGACCTGGCCGCGGGCCACGGTGACCGCGTCCTCTTCTCCGGTCTCGATCTCGTCGTCGCCCCTGGCGAGGTGATCGGGCTCGTCGGCGTCAACGGCGCCGGGAAGTCCACCCTGCTCCGGACGCTGGCCGGGCTGGCCCGCCCGGAATCCGGGGAGGTCCGGCTGAACCCGCCGACCGCCACCGTCGGGCACCTGCCGCAGGAACCGGAGCGGCGCGAGGGGGAGTCGGTCCGCGCCTTCCTCGCGCGGCGCACCGGGGTCGCGGCCGCGCAAACCGCACTCGACGCGGCGACGGATGCGCTTACCGCGGGGGAGGACGGCGCCGACGACGCATACGGCACCGCGCTGGACCGCTGGCTCGCGCTCGGCGGCGCCGACCTGGACGACCGCGCCGGCGAGGTCGCCGCGGACCTCGGGCTGGCGGTCGACCTCGACCAGCCGATGGTTTCGCTCTCCGGCGGGCAGGCCGCGCGCGCCGGGCTGGCGTCGCTGCTGCTCAGCCGCTACGACATCTTCCTGCTCGACGAGCCGACGAACGACCTCGACCTCGACGGGCTCGCCCGGCTCGAGCGGTTCGTCACCGGGCTGCGCGGGGGAACCGTGCTGGTGAGCCACGACCGCGAGTTCCTGGCCCGCACGGTGGACCGCGTGGTGGAACTGGACCTGGCGCAGCAGCAAGTGAAGACGTACGGCGGCGGGTACGAGTCCTATTTGGAGGAACGGGCGGTCGCGCGGCGGCACGCGCGCGAGGACTACGAGGAATATGCCAACACCCGGGCGGCGCTGGAGGCCCGGGCGGGCATGCAGCGCGCGTGGATGGAGAAGGGCGTCAAGAACGCCCGCCGCAAAGCGACCGACAACGACAAGGTCGGCCGCAAATTCCGCAGCGAGGCCACCGAGAAGCAAGCCTCGAAGGCGCGCCAGACGGACCGGATGATCGAGCGGCTCGACGTCGTCGAGGAGCCCCGCAAGGAGTGGGAGCTGCGGATGGAGATCGCGGCCGCTCCGCGCGCGGGCGCGGTGGTCGCGACGCTGCGGGGCGCGGTCGTGCGGCGCGACGAGTTCACCCTCGGACCGGTGGACCTGCAGATCGACTGGGCGGACAAGGTCGCCATCACCGGGGCGAACGGCGCGGGCAAATCCACGCTGCTGGCGGCGTTGCTGGGCCGGCTGCCGCTGGCCGAGGGCGACGCCGCGCTCGGACCGGGTGTGGTGGTCGGCGAGGTCGACCAGGCCCGCAGGCTGTTCCTCGGCGACCTCCCGCTGGCGGACGCGTTCGCGCAGGAGGTCCCGTCGCTCGCCGACGCGGAAGTCCGTACCCTGCTGGCGAAATTCGGGCTCAAGGCCGCACACGTGCTGCGCTCGGCCGCGACGCTTTCGCCGGGCGAGCGCACCCGCGCGGCGCTGGCGCTGCTGCAGGCGCGCGGCGTCAACCTGCTGGTGCTGGACGAGCCGACCAACCACCTGGACCTGCCCGCGATCGAACAGCTCGAGTCCGCTTTGGACAGTTACCCGGGCACGCTGCTGCTGGTGACGCACGACCGCCGGATGCTGGACGCAGTTTCGGTGACGCGGCGGCTGGAAGTCGACGGGGGCAAGGTTTCCGAGCGCTAGAACGGAACCGCGGTCACTTCGGTGCGCCCGCGGACCACACGCCCGTCGCCGCCGCCCGCTTGGCGTAGTCGGCGAAACCCCTCGGCTCGCGCCCGATCGCGCGCTGGACGCCGTCGCTGAGGAAGCCGGTTTTCCCCCGGTGCAGCCATTCGAACGGGCCTGCCTGCATTTCCGCCGACGCCCGGTCGTAGCCGCGGCCGATCAGGCGGCGCACGTACTCCGGTATCTCCACCGGCATCTGCCTGATCTCCCGGCCGGTCGCCCTCGCGATCTCGGCTACCGCCTCCGGGAACGTCAGCGGTTCCGGTCCGGAAAGTTCGTAGGTCTGCTCCTGATGCCCGTCTTCGGTGAGGGCGGCGACGGCGACCGCGGCGATGTCGGTGGCGTCCACGAAGGGCACTGCGCCGTCGCCGACCGGGATCGCGACTTCGCCGTCGCGCAGTTCGGACAGTTTCGGGTCTTCCTCGAAGGTCTGCGCGAACCAGCACGGGCGCACGATCGTCCATTCCGCGCCGCTCTCGCCGGCCGCGCGCTCGCCGTCGATCACCGCCTGCGCCCAGGGGCCGTAAGGGGTTTTCAGCAGGTAGTCCTCGCCGTCGTCGCCGCGGCCGGACAATGCCACGATCCGCCGGACTCCCGACCGCACCGCCAGTTCCGTGAACTCCGCGGGATCCGCCGTGCCGACCACGCCCCATACGTTGAGGTACAGCGTGTCCGCCCCGGCGAGCGCGGGCTGCCAGGTGGAACGGTCCGCCCAGTCGAAGCGGACCGGGCTGGACCGGGAGACGGGCCGCGCCGCGTGCCCCAGTTCCCGCAAGCGGGCCACCACGTGCCGGCCGACCTTTCCGGTCGCGCCCATCACCAGAACAGCGCTCATGCCGACAGGCTAGCGGTGCGAGGTAGGTAAGGCTAATCTAACTTGAATCTCGGCCTCGGACCCGGCTCGTCGCGGAGGTGGGGTCCGAGGCCGAGGGCGGCGGCTACGGACGGTCGGTGAGATACCCGCCCATAGTCGTGAAGTACTCCGCCGCCGGAAGTTCCCGGTCGTCAGCCGTGCGAACGCGTTCGATTCGGAGCCCCGGCGACTGGCCGCGCCGTGCGTCCCGTCCGGCGACGATCACCACGCCCTCGCCTTCGCGGATGAAGATGCGGCCCGGGGTTCCGCCGTAGTGGCCGTCCGAAACCGAGGCGCGCACGATGCGCAGTTGCTCGCCGCGGTGGTAGGTGAAGGCGTTGGGGTACGGGTCGGATTGGGCGCGCACCAGGCGGTCCAGTTCCTCGGCCGACCAGGTCCAGTCGATGAGGCTGTCGCGCGGGGCGCGTTTGTGGAAGAAGCTCGCCTTGGTCCGGTCCTGCGCGATGGGGACCACCGTGCCGGATTCGATCAGGCCCAGTGCTTCGGTCACGAGCGGTTCGATGAGATCCACGGTGCGGTGGAACAGATCCGTGGCGGTGTCGCGCGGGCCGACCGCGACCGCGCGCTGGGCGACGATGTCGCCGGCGTCGAGTTCGTCGTTCATCATGTGCGCCGTGACGCCGACTTCCGGTTCGCCGTTGATCAGTGCCCAGATGATGGGGGAGAAGCCGGCGTACGCGGGCAGCAGCGAGTCGTGCACGTTGAGGGTCCCGTGGCGCGGGAGGTCGAAGATCTCCGGCGGCAGCCAGGTGCGCCAGTTGTTCGCGACGATCAGGTCGAGGTCCGCCGCCTTCAGTTCGTCGAGCAGTTCCGCGTCGTCCGGGCGGGTGCGCAGCAGGGTGCGGATTCCGTGCTCCTCGGCCAGTCCGGCGACCGAATCGCTCCAGATCCGTTCGTAGGCGTGGTCGCTCGGCGGGTGGGTGACCACCAGCCGCATGTCCTGGCCCGCGTCGAGGAGGGCCTTCAGGGTGCGGTGTCCCCAGGTCTGGTAGCCGAACATGGCCACGCGCATCGGCGGTGCACCTTTCGTGGTCGGGACGAACATCACCCAGACAGTACTAGTTGAGGCTTACCTAAGTTAGGTTAGGGTTTCTTGAGCATTGGTCAGTCGAGAACGGTGATGCGGCAGTGCCGCGCTAGGGGACTTTCATGTCACGAGCAGGGGCCGAGGACAGCCAGGTGCCGGTGTACGACGTGGTCGGAGTCGGGTTCGGGCCGTCCAACCTCGCGCTCGCGATCGCCCTCGCCGAGCACAACGCGGACTCGGGGGAGACGGTCACGGCGCACTTCCTGGAGCGCCAGCCCCGCTTCGGCTGGCATCGCGGGATGCTGATCGACACCGCGACCATGCAGGTGTCGTTCCTCAAGGACCTGGCGACGATGCGGAACCCGGCGAGCGCGTTCACCTTCCTGAACTACCTGCACGAGAAAGGGCGGCTGGTCGATTTCATCAACCACAAGACCCTGTTCCCGCTGCGCGTCGAGTTCCACGACTACTTCGAATGGGCCGCGGCGAAGGTCGACGACCTGGTGTCCTACGGCAGCGAAGTCGTTTCGGTCGAACCGGTGCACGACGGCGCCGACGTCGCGTTCTTCGACGTGCGCGCCCGCGTGGACGGCGAAATCACCGAGCTGCGGGCGCGGAACCTCGTCCTGGGCACCGGATTGCGCGCGAAACTGCCGGACGGGGTCGTCGCCGGAGACCGGATCTGGCACAACAGCGAGCTGCTGCACCGCGTCGAGTCGTTGCGCGGCACGGACGCGCGGCGGTTCGTGGTGATCGGCGCCGGCCAGAGCGCGGCCGAGGTCGCCGCCTTGCTGCACGACGAGTTCCCGCGTGCCGAGGTGTGCGCGGTGTTCGCGCGCTACGGCTACAGCCCCGCCGACGACAGTGCGTTCGCCAACCGGATTTTCGACCCGGAGGGGGTCGATTCCTTCTACGCGGCAAGCGAACCGGTCAAGGAACGCCTGATGCGCTACCACGGCGCGACGAACTACTCCGCGGTCGACCTCGATCTCATCGACGAGCTGTACCGGCGGCGCTACCAGGAAAAGGTGCTCGGCGTGGAACGGTTGCGGCTGTTCAACGTCTCGCGTCCGGTCGAGGTCGCCGACCAGGGCACGCACGTGCGCGCGACGGTCGAATCGCTGGCGACCGGCGAGCGTTCGGTGCTGGACGCCGACGCGGTCGTCTACGCGACCGGCTACCTGCCCGCGGATCCGACGCCGCTGCTCGGCGGCTTGGCCGGTCACTGCCGCCGGGACGGCGAGGGCCGGTTGAAGGTCGAGCGCGACTACCGGATCACCACCGACCCGTCCGTGCGCGGCGGGCTCTACTTGCAGGGCGGCACCGAGCACACGCACGGGATCACGTCGTCGCTGCTGTCGAACACCGCGGTGCGGGTGGGCGAGATCCTGCAGTCCATTGTGGACCGGCGGGCGGCCGGAGCGGATCCGGTGGAGTACGCGGTCAGCGGGATCCGCTGAGGCAGGGAAAGGACTGAGCGATGACGAATCCGTTCGAAAACCCCGACGGCGTTTACCGGGTCCTCGTGAACGACGAGGGCCAGCACAGCCTGTGGCCGGATTTCGTGGCCGTGCCCGACGGGTGGCGGACCGCCTTCGGGCCGGACGCGCGGCAGACCTGCCTGGACCACATCGAGCGGACCTGGACCGACCTGCGCCCGCTTTCGCTGCGCCGAACCTCCTGAAGGCCGTGAGGGGAACTCAGTCAGGGGTTCCCCTCACGGACGGTGGCTGCGCAGGCCGGACCAGGCGGTCCAGAGCGTGGCGTACCGGCCTCCGGCGGCGACCAGTTCGTCGTGCGTCCCGGACTCCACGACCACTCCGGCGTCCAGAACGACAATGCGATCCGAAGCCGCCGCCTGGGTCAACCGGTGCGCCACGATCAGGCCGGTACGTCCTTCGAGCGCGGCGGCTGCGGCGGCTTCCAGCGTTTTCGCCCCTGCGCTGCCTGCCTCCGCCGTCGCCTCGTCGAGGATCGCCACCGGCGGATCGGCGAGCACCAACCGTACGAGCGCGAGCTGCTGAGCCTGCGTGACGGTCAGCCGATGCCCGCCCTCGCCGACGACCGTCGCGAGCCCGTCCGGCAACGCCTCGACCCACTCGGCCGCGCCGACCTTGGCCAGTGCCGCCTGGAGGTCTTCGTCGCTGGCTTCGGACGCGGCCAGGCGGAGGTCGTCGGCCAGCGGTCCGCTAAAGACGTGCACTTCCTGGCTGATCAACGCGACGGCGCGCCGGGTGGCGGCGGGGCCGAGCTGGTCGAGCGGAACACCGCCGATGGAGACGGTGCCGCTGCTGGCCTGATGGATCCCGGCGATCAGCTTGGCCAGCGTCGTCTTCCCGGCCCCGCTCGCCCCGACCAGCGCGACGCGTTCGCCCGGCGCGACCTCGAGGTCGACGTCGCGCAGCACCGGATGGTCGTCCACATAGGAGTGTCCGACGCCGGCTGCCTTCACTGAGGCGTCGACGGGACGGCCGACGCGGGTCGGTTCGGCCGGTGCGGGCAGATCCGCGACGCCGATCAGTCGGGACAGGCTCGCGGTGGCTGCCTGCGCGTCGTCGACTAGCGCGAGTGCGGTGTTGATCGGCCCGAAGAGGCTGTGGAAGTACAACGCGGCCGCCGTCGCTACGCCGACCGTCGCGAGATTCGCGCCCACCAACAGAAAACCGGCCGCCAGTACTGCGGAGAGGCCGACGAACTCGGCGAGATTCAGCCGCCCGTAGAACCGGGTGGCGAGGCGAACTCCGCGCAATGCCAGCTCCACCGCCCCGGTGGATCGTTCGCGGACCCGGTCGACGTGCGCGTCCGCGAGCCGGAACGCGCGGACGGTTTTGGCGCCGCCGATGGTGTCGAGAAGCTGTTGCTGCTGCGCGCCGACGGCGGTTCGCTGGGCGGCGTACAACGGGGTCGCGCGGCGGACGTACCAGCGGACGGTGTGGAGCTGGATCGGGACCGCCAGCAGGGCGGCGGCGAGGAAACGCCAGTCGAGGATCGCCATCGCGACCAGGGTCAGCACGATCGTCAGCACCGAACGGGCCAGCGCGGGCAGCGCCTGCCGGACCGCGTCGGCGACGACGGAGACGTCGTTGGTGACCCGGGTGGTCAGGTCGCCGGAACCGGCTTTTTCGACCTGTTCCAGCGGCAGGCCGAGGGCGCGGTCGATGAACCGTTCGCGCAGGTCGGCGAGCATGGTTTCGCCGAGCCGGGCGAGCATCGAGACCCCGATGGCGGTGGCGACCGCGGACGTCGCGGCGACCAGGACCAGACCGGCGATCGGGTACGCGAGCGCGGCCGCGGGCTGCCGGGTGGCGACGAGGTCGACGACGCGGCCGAGCAGGGGAGCGGTGAGCAGGCCGATCGCGGTCGCGCCGACGACGAAGGCGAAGGACCCGATCGCGCGGCCTTTCGCTTGCCGCAGGAGGTCGAGCAGGACGGCCCGGATGCGCGGTCCGGGGGCGGTGGGGAGTAGTTCGCGTGGGGTCATGGGAGGACCGCCGTTTGGTGGGCGGGTTCGGGGTGGGTGAGTGTGGTGTGGTTGGGGCGAGGTTCCGCGATGCGTTGGGTCATGGGAGGACCGCCGCTCGGTGGGCGGGTTCGGTGTGGGTGAGTTCGGGGTGGGTGCCTTGGGCAGTGATGTGGCTGTGTTCGAGGAGTGCGGTGATCACGATCGTGGTGCGGTGGGAGCGCGGTTCCGCGACGCGTTGGGTCATGAGAGGACCGCCGCTCGGTAGGTCGCGTTGGTGCGGACGAGTTCGGGGTGGGTGCCTTCGGCGGCGGCCTGGCCGTCCTGGAGGAGTACGACCCGGTCGGTTACGGCGAGCAGCGCCGGGCTCGTGGTGACCACGATGGTGGTGCGGTTGCGGCGTAGTTCCGCGACTCCGGCGGCGATGCGGGCTTCGGTGACGGTGTCGACGGCGGTGGTCGGATCGTGCAGCACCAGGACCGGTGCTTCGGTGGCGAGGGCGCGGGCGAGGGCGACCCGTTGTCGTTGTCCGCCGGACAGGGAGCGGCCGCGTTCGGTGACGGTCGTGGCGGTGCCGGAGGGGAGAGTCGCGGCGACCTCGTCGGCGGCTGAGGCGGTGAGCGCTCCGTCGGGGACGGTGGGCATGCCGCCGCGGACGTTGTCTTCCACGGTGCCTTCGAAGAGGTCTGTGTCGTGCGCGGCGACGAGGACGACCTCGCGGACTCGGTCGGGGTCCACAGTGGACAGATTCACCGCGTCGACGTGGACCGCGCCTCCGCGTGGATCGGCGAAGCGGCCTAGGCAGTCGAGGAGATCGGTGGCCGTGGCGGGGTCGGTGGTGACGATGCCGAGCAGTTCGCCGGGCGGGACGGTGAGGTCGAGTTCGTTGAGTTTTCCGTGCGATACCGCGGAAAGCTCAACGCTGCCGCTCGCCGGGGCGGGCAGTTCGCCGGTTCCGTCCGGGACGGCGGGAGGTGCGCTGAGCACTGCGGCGACCCGGCCGGCGGAGGCGCGGCCCTGGGCGAGCTGGCCGTTGACCCAGGCGAAGATGGTGAACGGCGTCTGCAGGAACTGCGCCAGCCCGACCGCAGCGACGAGGTCGCCGACGGAGATCTCGCCGTTCGCGGCGAGCGAGCCGCCGACGAGGGCGACGATCGCGATGAAGATCCCGGTGAGCGCGAGCAGGGCGCCGTTGTGCCACGCCTGCGCGCGAGCCGCGCGGATGGTCGCTCGCAGGGAATCCCGGCTGGTGCGCCGATACCGCGCGGTCGCCGCCGGTTCCGCGCCGATGCCTTTCAGCACGCGCAGCCCGCTGACCAGGTCGGCCGCGACCCCGGAGGCGTGCGCGGCGCGTTCCTGTTCCAGTTCGCTGCGCTTCTCCAGCGGTTTCCCGATGAGGTGGGCGAGGAACAGCAGCGGAGGGGTGCCGAGAAGGACGAGCAGCCCGAGCGGCACCGACATCCGGAGGAGCACGACCGCGCTCACGACCAGCCCGGCGAGCGCGGCGATGCCGAACGGAAGCACCGCGTTGATCATCCCGACCCGGTGGGCGTCCGAGGTTCCGACGCTCACCAGTTCCCCGGCGAGCGCACCGTTTTCCGCGCCGCCGCGAGGATGCAGGACGCGACGGCTGACCGCGAGCCGGATCTCGTGCGCGGCCCGCTCGGACGCGCCCTCCGCGGCCCGCGCGCCGAAGCGGTAGCTGTAGGAGAGCACGAGGAAGACCGCCGCCAGCACGGCCAGCCAGCCGAGGAGCGTCAGCACGGAGCTGTCGGTGACGGCCCGGTCCAGCACCACGCCGATCACTACCGGGACGAGCGCCTCGCCACCCTGGTGCCCCGCCGCGAGGACGGCTGCGGCGACGACGGATTTCCGTTGTCCGGCGATCGCACTGCGCAGGACGTCCCGGCCGGTGGTCATCGGCGCCTCCGTTCGTGCGGACGAGGCCGGTCGGGTCGCCGGTTCCTCCCTTTCGTCCGCTGGAGAAGGCTAGCCTAACCTTTCACCAAGACCGTGTCGGGCGGCGTCATCGGCGGACGTCGCGTCCCGCGGGCTCTGCTTCCGGCGGCTGGTCTCCGACGGAGGCGACGGCCGGTTCGGGCTCGCCGAAGCGGGCCAGGGCCAGCGCGGCGGCCACGGCGAGGACGAAGCCGATCAGTGCGACCACGGCGAACCCGGGCCGGGTCCGGTCGCCCAGCAGCAGGACGCCGATCAGCGACGGCATGACCGTTTCGCCGAGCACCATCATCGCGGTGGCGGTGGTGACGCTGCCGCGTTGCAGTGCGGTGGCGAAGAACAGCATGGCCAGCGCGCCCGCCACCGCGACGACGTACAGCGCGGGGTCGCGCAGCAGGTCCAGCGGCGCGAGGCTCTGGATGACCCGGCCCGCCACCGCGACCAGTCCGAAGCACAGCCCGGCGACCAGCCCGAGCCCAGCGGTGCGTACGCGGTCGCCCGCGCGCCCGACAAGGAGACCGGCGATCCCGAGAACCACGGCGGCACCGGCGAGCGTCAGGCGGAAACCGAGGCCGACCTCGCTGGAACCTTCGCTTTCCGCGGACGAACCGAGCAGCGCGAGCCCGGCGACCACGACGCCGACAGCGGTCCATTCCCGCGCTCCGAGCCGGACTCCGAACACCCGCACCGCGACGGCCGTCACCGCCAGGCTCGCGGCTTGCGTCGCCTGGACCAGAAACAGCGGCAGGACGTGCAGGGCAGCGATCTGCGCGACGAAGCCGACGCCGTCGAGCAGCAGTCCGACGACGAACTTCCACTGCTTCAGCACCCGGAGCAGCAACCGCGGGTCGACCCCGGCGCCGCCCTCGTCCGGCGCGGCCTTCGCGGCCACCGCCTGCATCACCGAAGCGACGCCGTAGGCCACCGCGGACAGCAGCGCGCACAGAAATCCCCACACCATGACGCCGAGCGTATTCCTCTCCGGCGCCAGTAGGGTCGGGGCCATGGCGGAGGCAGAACGCGTCTGGCCGGATCCGCTCGACGGCGACGAGATGACCGTGCAGACGCGGTTCCTCGACTTCCTCCGGGCGACCGCGGTGCAGAAGATCACCGGGCTGACCCGGGAGCAGGCGGCCGCGGCGCCGCTGCCGAGTTCGCCGCGCACCAGTGCGCTGGGCGTGCTCAAGCATCTGACCGCGGTCGAGCGGTGGTGGCTGGTGATCGAGGCGGGCGGCTCCGACGAGCCCTCGCTGTGGCCGGGCTCGCCGGATCCGAGCTGGGACTTGACGCCGGAAGACGACGTCACCGGGGTCGTCGCGGCTTACCGGGTGGAAAGGGAACGGGCTGCCGCAGCGCTGGCCGGGCTCGCGCCGGAGGACCGCACGCGCCGGTCGGGGGAGTTCACCGTCCGCTGGGTGCTGGCGCACGTCGTGCAGGAGACCGCGCGGCACGTCGGGCATCTCGACGCGCTGCGGGAACTGGCCGACGGCTCCGTGGGGGAGTGACGTTACGCTGCGGGCATGGCAGACCAGCTCTACTTCCGCCAGTTGCTCGCCGGCCGCGATTTCGCCGTCGGGGACCCCGTCGCGACCCAGATGGTGAATTTCGCTTACCTGATCGGGGACCGCGAATCGGGCGAGGCGGTGCTGGTGGACCCCGCGTACGCGGTGGGCGACCTGGTCGAGACGCTGGAGGCCGACGGGATGCGGCTGACCGGCGTGCTCGCGACGCATCACCACCCCGACCACGTCGGCGGCGACATGATGGGCTTCTCTCTGCCAGGGATCGCGGAACTGCTCGCGCTGCGGCCGGTGCCGATCCACGTCAACGCACAGGAAAGCGAGTGGGTGCGCCGGGTGACCGGCGTGTCGGACACCGACCTGCGCGCGCACGAGCACGACGACGTGGTGACGGTCGGCTCGATCGACATCCGGCTGCTCCACACGCCCGGGCACACGCCGGGCAGCCAGTGCTTCCTGGTCGGCGACCGGCTGGTCTCCGGCGACACGCTGTTCCTCGAAGGCTGCGGCCGGACCGACTTCCCCGGCGGCGACGCGGACGCGATTTTCCGCAGCCTGCAATGGCTGGCGACGCTGCCCGGCGACCCAGTGGTGTATCCGGGACACCAGTATTCGCCAGAGTCTTCGGCGTCGCTGTCTCGGGTGAAGAGCTCGAATTTCGTGTTCCGGCCCCGATCGCTCGAGGAATGGCGGATGATGTTCGGCGGCTGAGCCGGCCCGCCGCCGGTCCGGCTCGGTGGAGAGTGCTTGCTGTGCCTGGAAAATGTGCATGGTGATCTTGTACCCCACGGCACCGACAATTTCGTGACGCCCGCGCGCCGGTGTTCGGCAGCGGACCGGGAACCCTGTCCCGGATCCCGGGCACAAGGGTGCCCGTCCGGTGAACAAAACCCGTACACCGCGGCGCGGATTCCAGTGCGTGAGAGCCGTCCGGCCCGACGTTGACTTCACCCGTCCGGGGATCGAAGCTCGGGGACATGAAGCGCGGCGTCCTCCTCGTGTGCCGCCTGCACGTCGACCTCCGGCAGCAGGCGAGCGCGGTCTGTCCGACCCGCCGCTGAATTCCTTTCCCTGAACCGAAAACCCCACCCGGGAGAAATCCGTGTCGATTTCCACCACGGGCGTGCTGCCGCGCGCCGAAACGGCCGTGCCCAAGCGCGCGCCGCGGCGGCTGCCGTCGCTGCGCCGCTGGATCAGCCCGGTCGCGCTGGTCGCGGCGTGGCAGATCGCCAGCTCGACCGGCGCGTTGCCGCCCGACAAACTCAGCTCGCCCTGGACTGTCCTGCAAGCCGGGGTCGATGTCGCTCGCAGCGGCGAACTCGGCAGCGCCTTCGCGGTTTCGCTCGGCCGCGTCGGCGCGGGATTCGCGCTCGGGGCGCTCGCCGGACTGCTGCTCGGGGCCGTCGCGGGGTTGTCGCGCTGGGGCGAGGCATTGGTCGATCCGCCGGTGCAGATGCTGCGGACGTTGCCGTTCCTCGGGTTGATCCCGTTGTTCATCCTGTGGTTCGGGATCGGCGAAGAGACCAAGATCTTCCTGGTTGCGCTGGGCGTGGCGTTTCCGCTGTACTTGAATGTCCACTCGGGAATCCGCACCGCCGACCCGCAACTCGTGGAAGCCGCGCGGGCACTGGGATTCACCCGCGCCGAACGGCTGTGGCACGTCGTTCTGCCAGGGGCCTTGCCGCAGGCGCTGGTCGGGCTGCGGCAGTCGCTCGGGGTCGCGTGGCTGGCGCTGATCGTCGGCGAGACGGTCAACGCGGACGCCGGGATCGGTTATCTCATCAACAATGCCCGCGAATTCCTGCGCACCGACGTCGTGGTGGTCGGGCTCGTGGTCTACGCCGTGCTGGGCCTCGTCACCGACGCCCTCGTCCGGCTGCTCGAAAGGAGGGCCTTGCGATGGCGAGCCCGGTAGTCGAGGTCCGTGACCTCGCGAAGAAATTCGGCGACCGCACTGTCCTCAACAGACTGAACCTGGACATCGGCCGCGGCGAGTTCGTGGCATTGCTCGGGCGGAGCGGGTCCGGGAAGTCGACCCTGCTGAAGGTGCTGGCCGGGCTGGATCAGGAGATCGAGGGCACGGCCACCGTGGACGGCACGGTTTCCGTCGCGTTCCAGCAGCCGCGGTTGCTGCCGTGGCGCAAGGTCTGGCGCAACATCGTGCTCGGCCTGCGTCCGGACAACGACCGCGCGGTCGCGGAGAAAGCGCTGGCCGAGGTGCGGCTGGCGGAGCATGCCGACAAGTGGCCGCTCACGCTCTCCGGCGGTGAGGCGCAACGGGTTTCGCTCGCCCGGGCCTTGGTCCGCGAGCCGGATCTGCTGCTCCTGGACGAACCGTTCGGCGCGCTCGACGCGTTGACCCGGCTGGCGATGCACCGGCTCGTCGAAGACCTGTGGCGCACGCACGAGCCCGCCGTGCTGCTGGTGACCCACGACGTCGACGAAGCGCTCGTGCTCGCCGACCGGATTCTCGTCCTCGGCGAGGGCCACATCGTCGCCGAACACGTTCTCGGCCAGCCGCGTCCGCGGAAGGCCGCCGACCACGCCGAGGTGCGCAGCCGCGTCCTGGCCGATCTGGGAGTGACCGAAGGTGCACCTGCGTAACGTCCTGGCCGCAGCGCTTCTGCTGACCGGGCTCGCCGCCTGCTCGTCGTCCGCTTCGGACGGTCGCGCGCCGGTTCCCGCCGCGGTTTCGCCCGCGGAGCTGAAGAAGGTCACGCTGCGCGTCGGCGATCAGAAGGGCGGGGTGAAATCCCTGCTCACCGCGGCGAATCAGCTGACCGGCACGCCGTACCGGATCGAATGGTCCACGTTCACTTCCGGGCCGCCGTTGCTGGAGGCGGCTTCGGCGGGGGCGATCGACGTCGGCCGGGTGGGCAATACGCCGCCGATTTTCGCGGCCGCGTCGAAGGCGAAGATCTCCGTGGTGAGCGTGGCGAAGAGCAATGTGGAGCGGGAAACCATTCTGGTGCCGCCGGATTCGCCGCTGACGGATGTCGCTTCCCTGCGGGGCAAGACGGTCGGTGTCGCGAAGGGGAGTTCGGCGCACGGGCAGCTGCTCAACACGCTCAAGAAGGCTGGTCTCTCCACCAAGGACATCAAGATCTCGTTCCTGCAGCCGTCCGAGGCGTTCGCGGCGTTCACGCAGCACCAGATCGACGCGTGGGCGATCTGGGATCCCTACACCGCACAGGCCCAGATCGACGCGCACGCCCGCGTGCTCGCCGACGGCCGCGGCGCGTCCAACGGGCTCGCTTTCGAGACCGCCAGCACGACCGCGCTGGCCGATCCGGGCAAGAACTCGGCGATCAAGGATTTCGTGCAGCGCGTGGTGAAAGCCCAGCTCTGGTCCAATTCGCACCCCGACGAATGGGCGCGCGCGTGGGCGGCGGAGACCGGGTTGAAACCGGAGGTGGCGAAGAAGGCGGTCTCCGCCGGACGGGACCGGCCGATCCCGCTGGACGACGCCGTCGTCGCGTCCGAACAACAGCTCTCCGACGCGTTCACGAACGAGGGCACGCTGCCCGGGAAGGTCGACTTCGCGGCGTTCGTCGACCGCCGCTACGGGCCCGACATCGAGGCCGCGAGGAGGAACGGATGAGCCTGAAACTGCACTGGTTCCTGCCGACCACCGGGGACGGCCGGACGATCGTGGAACGCTTCCACGCCAGCAAGTCCCAGGGCCCCAGCGCGCAGCGACCGGCGGATCTGGACTACCTCGCGCAGGTCGCCCGCGCGGCCGAACAACTGGGTTTCGAGGGCGTGCTGACCCCGACCGGCACCTGGTGCGAGGACGCCTGGCTGACCACGGCCGCGCTGATCCGCGAGACGAGCAGGCTGAAGTTCCTGGTCGCGTTCCGGCCGGGCGTCATCTCGCCGACGCTCGCCGCGCAGATGGCCGGGACCTTCCAGCGGCTGTCCGGCGGCCGGGTCCTGCTGAACATCGTGACCGGCGGCGACGCGGTCGAACAGCGCCGGTTCGGCGACTGGCACGACCACGACGCCCGGTACGCCCGGACCGACGAGTTCTTGTCGATCGTGCGCGGCGTGTGGTCGGGCAAACCGTTCGACTTCGCCGGCGACCACCTGCGCGTCGAAGGAGCCACGACGCTCGCCGCACCGGATCCGGTGCCGCCGCTGTACTTCGGCGGTTCGTCGTCGGCGGCGCTCCCGGTCGCCGCGCGGCACGCCGACGTCTACCTGACCTGGGGCGAACCGCCCGCGCAGGTCGCGGAGAAGATCGGCAGGGTGCGGGAACTGGCTGAGCAGCAGCGGCGCACGGTCCGGTTCGGCGTCCGGCTGCACACGATCGCGCGCGACACGTCGGCGGAGGCTTGGGCGGAGGCGCAGAAGCTGCTGGACGCGTTGAGCCCGGAGCAGATCGCGAAGGCGCAGTCGCAGCTGGCGGCGAGCGAGTCGGTGGGGCAGCGGCGGATGGTCGCGCTGCACGGCGGCCGGGCCGGGACGACGGCACGGGGTCTGGAGATCCATCCGGCACTGTGGGCCGGGATCGGTCTGGTGCGCGGCGGCGCGGGGACGGCGCTCGTGGGGAGTCATGCGGAGATCGCGGACTTGATCGAGGAGTACCGCGAGGCCGGGGTCTCGGAGTTCGTGCTGTCCGGGTATCCGCATCTGGAGGAGGCGTACTGGTTCGGCGAGGGGGTGCGGCCGGAGCTGGCTCGGCGCGGGTTGGTGGACGAGGGACCGGTGGCGGTGCGGGCGGTGCCGGGGGAGCGGGCGGTGGCTGCTCTGTAGGGGAGCCGGGTCCCGGCAGGAACGCTCACGGCAGCAGGTGGGGCACCTCGTTCCGGCGGCGCAGCGCGAGGTGCATCATCGCGCGGCCGCCGAGTTCGAGGTCGTCCTCCAGGGCCTTCAGGGCGGTCTGGCCGCCGACGCGGAGCTGGTCGACGAGGTGCCGGTGCGTCGTCGCCAGGTGGGCCGCGGAGGACTCGGCGCGGATCGTCGCGAGCATGCAGTTCAGTTCGTTCTCGCAGGCCCGGTGCGCGGCGAGCACGCGAGGATTCCCGCTGGCCTTCACGATTTCCGTGTGGACCGCGCTGTGCGCCTCGATCACGTGCCGCCACGGTGTTTCGGCGGTCATCGCTTCGAGTCGCCGCACCGCCTCGTCGACTGCGTCGAAGTTCGCGTTCTGCAGCAGAGCCAGCCGGAGTGCGCCGAGTTCGAGGATGGAGCGGTACGAGCACATCGCGTCGATGCGTTCGGTCGTCACCGCGGGGACGACGATCCCCTTGTTGCGCTGGTGTTCGAGGAGGCCCTCGGACACCAGCGTCTGCAGGCCGGACCGCACCGAATGCCGTCCGGCGCCGAAGCGGGCGCTCAGCGATTCCTCGGTGAGCCGCGTCCCGGGTTCGAGGAGGCCGTCCAGGAGATCGTCGCGGAGTGCTTGCGCGATGCTTCCCGGCGTACTGCCCGCCTGTTCGCGCACTTCGCCACTCGTTTCAGCAGAACTTCCCACAGCGACTGCCGATCTTAGCCGAGCCCGCCGTCAAAGCCGGGCGGGCAGCCGCAGGGAGGCGTGTTCCGCCGCGATCTCGTCGGTGCGCTTGACACCGAGAAGCCGCAACGTCCTTACGTACTCGGCGCGGAGGATCTCGATCGCGCGCTCGACGCCTTGCTCTCCGGCCGCCATCAGGCCGTACAGGTAGGCCCGGCCGACCATCGCGGCCGACGCGCCCAGCGCCCGTGCGGCAACGAGGTCCGCCCCGGTCCGGACGCCGGTGTCGAGGATGACCTCGCAGTCGTCCCCGACGGCGTCCACGACGCGCGGCAGCAGTTCGAGCGGGGTCGGCGCGCGGTCGAGCTGGCGGCCGCCGTGGTTCGAGAGCACGAGGGCGTCGACGCCGGAAGCGGCCATCTCCTTGGCGTCCGCGACACTCTGAATCCCTTTGACGATCAGCTTTCCCGGCCACAGCCCGCGCAGCCACCGCAGGTCTTCGACGGTCAGCGACGGGTCGAACATCGTGCCGATCAGTTCCTCGACGGTGCCGTCGAAGTTGCTCAACGCGGCGAATTGCAACGGTTCCGTGGTCAGCAGGTTCATCCACCAGGACGGCCGGACCGCGATCCCGGCGAGGGTGCGGACGGTCAGCGTCGGCGGGATCGTCAGTCCATTCCGGACATCGCGCATCCGCGCCCCGCCGATCGGGGTGTCGACCGTGAGAACGAGCGCTTCGTACCCGGCCTGAGCTGCGCGTTCGACCAGCGCTTCGCTCGCGGCGCGGTCCTTCCAGAGATAGAGCTGGAACCATTGCCGCGCGGACGGTGCGCTGGCGCGGACGTCTTCGAGGTCGGTGGTGCCCATTGTCGAGAGCACGTACGGGATCCCGGCGCGGGCGGCCGCGCGGGAGACGGCGATCTCGCCCTCGTGGTGCATCATGCGGGTGAAACCGGTCGGTGCCAGCACAAGCGGCAGCGCGGACTGTCCACCGAGGACGGACGTCGCCGGGTCCACCTCGGTGACGTCCTGCAGCACGCGCGGATGCAACTCGACGTTTTCGAAGGCCCGCCGCGCCCGGCCGAGGCTGATTTCCTGCTCCGCCGCGCCGTCGACGTAGTCGAAAACCGGCCGCGGCGTGCGGCGGCGGGCGATGGTGCGCAGGTCGTCGATGGTGTGCGCGGTGGCGAGGCGGCGCTCGCGGACGTCGAACCGAGGCTGCCGGAACTTGAGCAGCGGCCGGATCTCCGACGGCCGGGGCAGCCGCCGCTTGATCGCCCGCCGGGGCAGGTGCTCGGGTTCGAACGTGGTCATCCGCTGCCTCCTGGCCGCCGGGTAATCGGTACACAATCGCGAGCCGGTGAACTTCGGGCTCCATCGGCGTTTGCGCGATTCGTGGGCAGGAGGAGTGAAACATGGCACCCTCGGGAGTGCAAGGATTGTGACACAATCAGCGGTGTGCGGCCTCCAGCGCGCCGAGCGTGTCGAGGTCGTGCTCGAGCGCGTGCCGGGCCAGCGCGGTCCGGTTCGGGCAGTCGAGCTTCACCAGCGAAGACTCGACGTGGCTGCGCACCGTCCGGACTGCGATCCCCAGTGCCGCCGAGATCCGCTCGTTCGACCATCCGCGCGCGACCAGCCCGACGACATCCAGTTCCCGCCCGGTCAACGGCGCGGGATCGGGCAGGCGGGAAATCCGCAGCAGCACTCCGTCCGGTCGGCGCGCCCGGGCGAGCACCTGCCACCAGACGCCGTCCGCGTCCCGATGGCGGAATCCGGTCCGCTCGCCCGTGGTGCATCGCGCGGCGAGCCGGGCCTCGTGCTCGCTCAGCGGCAGGCGCTCCATCGCAGCCGAGCGCACGTCGACCTTCGCCGGTGAGACGAGGAGGACGACGTCGGCCGCGGGATCGCCCGGTTCCGCGCCGGGGTCGGCCAGCGCGGCGAAATCATGAGACAGCATCGTGAGCGCGAGGACGGATCCGTCGTCCAACGGCCGATCGTGGAGGGAACTCAGCGCGACGAAGCTGCGCTCCGGACCGGAACCGGGCGAGAGCGGCAGTGTCACGCCTTCGCGGAAACCGTAGGGCTGGATGCCTTCCCGGTACGTCCTGGTCTCGTGGACCTCCGGGATGTCGACGAAGCGCAGCGGCAGGCCCAGCCGGGCGGCGCGCAGGTGGATCGGGCATTTCCAGCGGTAGGTCGTGGTCATATAGCCGAGCATGTCCGCGGGATAGCCGAGGTTGACCGTCGCGGTGCGCTGTTTGCTGCCGCTCACCAACGCGACGCAGGCGAAACCGAGTTTGTCCCGCACCGCGCGGAGCGGGGTTTCGACGGGCAGTTCGCCGCGGCCCGCCGCGCGCACTTCCCGGGCGAGCCGGGCCCACCACTGCACATCCGCGGTCATTTCCGCACCTCCGCTGCCGGACGGAGCATGAACGGCCGCCGCCGCGGATGTCAACGGGACGCACATCCGCGGCGGCGACGGAACGGCTTTTCGGCCGATGCCGCCGCCCGCGCCCGCTCGTAGCCTTCCGTTCCCCGGCTTAAGGAGACTTCGATGAACCTTGACGAATACGCCGCCCTCGACGCGACCGCGCTGGCCGCGGTCATCGCCTCCGGGGAGGTCACCGCCGAGGAGGTCGCGGCACTGGCGGTCGAAGCCATCGGCAAGGTGAACCCGGAGCTGAACGCGGTCGCCGACGGCCCGTTCGAGCGCCCGCTCGACTACTCGCGCGCCGGCCGGTTCGCCGGGGTCCCGTTCGCGATCAAGGATCTCGTGCTGCACGCTGCCGGAGTGCCGATGCGGATGGGCACGCGGATGCTCGGCCAAGGCATCGTGCCGCCGGCGGACACCCACCTGATGGAGCGCTTCCGCGCGGCGGGTCTGGCGACGCTGGCGGTCACGACTACGCCGGAGCTGGGGTTCAACGGCAATTCCGAAGCGCTGGCCTACGGTTCGACGCGCAATCCGTGGAACACCGGGCACAGCGCCGGCGGATCCAGTGGCGGTTCGGCGGCGCTGGTCGCGGCCGGGGCACTCCCGATCGCGCACGCCAATGACGGCGGCGGCTCGATCCGCGTACCGGCGGCCTGCAATGGCCTCGTCGGACTGAAGCCCAGCCGCGGCCGCGTGCCGACCGGCCCGGACTACGCCGATCCGTTGTACGGCATGGGAGTCGAATTCACGGTGTCGCGGACGGTCCGGGACACCGCCGCCCTGCTGGACGAGGTCGCTGTGAGCTATCCGGGCGACCCGTACGTCCTCGCCCCGCCCGCGCGCCCGTGGCTCGACGAGGTCGGCTCCGATCCCGGACGGCTGCGCATCGGCCTGCACACCGAATCCTGGGCGGGCAGCTACGTCGACCCGGAGGTGGCGCGCGCGGTCGAAGCCGTGGCCGAGGTGCTCGAAGCGGCGGGCCACCACGTCGAACGCGCGACGCCGGTCTTCGACTGGGAAGCGTTCCTGCACACGAATCACGTGCTGTGGTCCGGATTCCTGGCCGGTTCGGTCGCCGGGATCGAAGAGCTGACTGGGGTCGCGGCGAGTCCCGAGAATCTCGAACGCACCACGTGGGCGTGCGTCGAGTACGGCCGTTCGATCAGCGCGATGGAACTGACCGCGGCGTTGGGCGCGATGAACGCCGTTTCCCGGGAGGCAGGCCGGTTCTTCAGCGGATACGACCTGCTGCTGACCCCGACGATCACCACCCCGGCGCCGCCGCTGGGCCGTCTGGACGCGAACGCGGATCTCACTGCGGCCGAGTGGACGAAGCAGCTTTTCGACGTTTGCTCGTTCACGCCGTTGTTCAACTTGATCGGTGCTCCGGCGATCAGCCTCCCGCTGGGCGAGTCCTCGCAGGGGTTGCCGATCGGAGTGCAGTTGGGCGGGCCGGTGTGTTCGGAATCGTTGCTGCTGCGGGTCGCCGCGTTCCTGGAAGAGGCGATGCCGTGGGCGGCCCGGCGACCCGCAGTCCACGCCGCTACTGGGACCGGCACGTCCTGAGGTAGCTGAGGAACGACGCCTGCAACCCGGTCACGTGCGTTTCCCGCAAGACCTCGCTGGTGACGGCGGGCGACGTGACGCGGTGCAGGAACGTTGCCGCGTGTTTCGCAAGATTCTGGTAGACGGCCAGGTCCCCGAAAAGCTCCCGGTCGTTGACGGTCACGTGCAGCTTGGCGGCGGGCCGCCGGTCGCCAAGCTCGCGGAGTTGGGCGAAAACCTGACTGTCTTCACCGATAACGCCGGGGCTGCCCGCTCCGACGCTCTCGAAGAGCGGGCAGCCGCTGAGCCAGGCGTAGAGGCTGAAAAGTCCGCCGTAGGAGTAGCCGAAGAGGCCGTGACCGCTCTCGGCCGTGCCGTAGTCACGTTCGATGCGCGGGTGGAGTTCTTCGGCGAGGAAGGCCAGGAACGCGTCGGCGCGGGTGTCGCGCAGTTCGGCGAGGTAGGCGTCGGCCTCTTCGCGGGTCATCCGGCCCGTGCTGACGCCCATCTCCACGGCATCCACGAATTCCGGGGCGACGGGTTCGCCGGGCGGCACGAGGTCGCGGTTGCGCAGCCGCGCCCAATGTTGCGCGTCCTCGCCCGCGTAGCCGACGCTGACCTGCAGGTACGGCTGGATCTGCTGCATGGGATCCGCCTGCGTGACGATCAGCGGGGCGGTCTGGCCCACGGCCCAGTTGCCGTCGAGCACGTAGACGGCCGGTGCCCGCGTCGTGGCGGGGTCGTAGCCCGGCGGCGTGGTGACCCAGACGCCGTAGTCGTACCCGCTGCTGGAACGCATTTCGAAGTATTCGGTGTCGGCGAAGCAGCCGTGCCACAGGGTGCTCATCGGAGGTCCTTCACTACGCGTCCGGCCTGGACGACGACGATCGCGTTGGCCGGGTCGGAGAAAAGCTGCGGATTCTCGAGCGGGTTTCCGTTCCAGAGCACGAAATCCGCCTGGAAGCCGGGAGCGATGACTCCTACTTCGCCGGCGAGGCCGAGGATCTCGGCGTTGGTTTTCGTGGCTGCCACGAGCGAATCCATCGGCGTCTCCAGACCGGCTCGCAAGGCGAGTTCTTCGCCTCGGTGGTGCTGGGCCGGCCCGATGAGGTCAGACCCCAGCCCGATCCGCAGCCCGGCCTTCTTGGCGACGGCGAGCGCCTCGGCCATCCGCTCGCGAACGCCCAGCACTCGCTCGCGGATCGACTCGTTCAGGCCAGTGCTCGCAGTGTCTCGAAGCAGTTGTTCGACGACGGCGAACGTGGGCACGAGGGCAACGTCGTGCGCGGCCATCAAGGCGGCCGTCGGCTCGTCGATGTCGGTGCCGTGTTCGACGCAGCGCACCCCGGCCTCGACGGCGTTCCGGATGCCTTCGTTGTTGTGCGCGTGAACCGTCACGTAGGTGCCGCGCGCGGCGGCTTCTTGAACCGCGACAGCGATTTCTTCGCTAGTGAACTGGGTGTCGGTCAGCTGGTCATGCGAGCTGACCACCCCGCCGGTCACGCAAAGCTTCAAGAAAGAGGCTCCGCGACGGAAGGCCTCGCGCACGTTGCTGCGCAGCTCGTTCGCGTTGCCAGACTGCATCGACAGGGCGCACAGGCCTGGGATGTGATGGTCGCTCCACCGTTCGGTCGGCTCCCATTCGGCTCCGTAGTAGCCGTGGCCGCCGGTCTGGCATTGAACCGGTCCGCACGACAGCACGCGCGGCCCCCGGACCTTCCCCTTGGCGATCGTGGTGACGACGCCGCCGTCGATGCCGCCGGTGTCCCGGACCGTCGTGAACCCGGCGTCGAGCGCCGCGCCGGCCGTGGCGAAGATGTCCGCCGCGAGCTCGGCGGTACTGAGCCGAAACGCGAACTGCGGTTCGATCGGGCTCGACAGCCCCAGGTGGACGTGCGCGTCGATCAGGCCGGGCGTCATCGTCAGCCCGTCGGCAGCGAAGCGCTCGCCGGACGCGTCGGACTCCGCGATCACCCCGTCTTCGACCGTGACCGTGACCTCGGCGGGATCTCGCCCCGACCCGTCGACGACCGTCGCGCCGACTACCTGAAACCGTCCCACGAGCTGTCCCTCCGCCGTTGCACCGTTCTTTTCCAATGGATAAACTGCGGAGGTGACCTTGTCAAGCACGGAACCCCAGGGCGACGCCCGCGAGCGTCTTCTGGCGCGGCTTCTCGACGCCTTCGACGGGACGCTTCCCTCACCGGAGGTCTCGCTGCGCGAGGTCGCCGCCCGGGCCGACACCAGTCATGCCCTGCTGCGCTACCACTTCGGATCGCTGCCGGGGGTCCTGGCGGCGATGCTCAAGGCGCAGCGAACCCGCGACAACGAGGCACTGTTCGAGACGGCTCGCGACAGCACCTTCGACGAGTTCGTCGTGGCGATCTGGCGGACCTATACCCGCCCGGAGCAGCTGTCTCGGGTTCGCGGGTTCTTTCATGTCGCAGGGCTGGCGGCGTACCGGCCGGAGGACTTCCGCGAGCTGGTCGAGTCGCTGGACGACCTGACGAAGATGCTGGCTTCGCTCGCGGAACGCGAGGGGCGGAGTGCCAGGGATGCGCTGACGATGGCGACTGTCGCCGTCGCGGCGATTCGTGGTTTGTTGTTGCAGGAGGTGCTGACTCCGGAGGGCCATTCGGAGGATGCGGTCGCGTTGATCCTGCGGATGAGCAAGGGCTGATCAGGTCTCGGAAACCGTCCGCGACAACGCCAGTGCCACCGTCCGCACTGCGGGTGCGACGCGTTCGGTGCGCATCCGTGTCGCCCAGCCGGAGATCGACACCGCCGCCACGGCGAGTCCGTTCGCGTCGACCAGCGGGCTCGCCGCGCAGACGACGCCGACCCCGGATTCCTCGCGCTCGAAGGCGATCCCGTCTGACCAAGATGCTGGCTTTGCTCGCGGAACGGCAAGGGCACAGTGCCAGGGAGGCGCTGACGATGGCGACCGCCGCCGTTTCGGAGGATGCGGCCGCGTTGATCCTCCGGATGAGCAAGGGCTGATCAGGTCTCGGAAACGGTCCGCGACAACGCCAGTGCCACCGTCCGCACCGCGGGCGCGACGCGTTCGGTGCGCATTCGCGTTGCCCATCCGGAGATCGACACCGCCGCCACGGCGAGCCCGTTCGCGTCGACCAGCGGGCTCGCCGCGCACACGACGCCGACGCCGGATTCCTCGCGCTCGAAGGCGATCCCGTCCTCGCGGATCCGCGCCAATTGGCGGCGCAGCAACCCGGGCGCGGTGATCGTTCGCGGGCTGACCCGGGGCAGCCCGGCGTCGATCACGCGCGTCACGACGTCGTCGGGGGAGCAGGACAGGATCGCCTTCCCGACGCCGGTCGCGTGCGCGGGAAACCGCCCGCCGGTGCGCGAGGGCAGATCTGGCGCGTCCGGGCCGCGCAGCACGTCCAGGTACACCACCTCGGTGCCTTCCAGGACCGCGAGGTGCACCGTGTTGCGCGTGGCCTCCCGCAGATCCGCCAGGTACGGCCGCGCCGCCTCCACCAGACCGCGGCGGCGCACCGCGAGCTGGCCGATCTCGAAGAGCCGCAGTCCTAATCGGACCGAGGTGCCGTCGCGTTCCAGCAGGCCGGTGTCGGCCAGGTGCCCGGCGAGCCGGTGCACGGTCGTCTTCGCCAGCCCGGTCCGGCGCGCCAGCTCGGATACGCCGAGCGCGTCGTCGCCGGGGCGGAAGGCTTCCAGCACGGCGGCGACCCGTGCGGTCACGAGCCCGTCGCCGTTCCGTCCAGTGGTACGCATGGGTTGAGTGTGCCCCATCCCGGCGAGCACCGTGGCGGCATGGCGGAACGCAAGGTGACGGCCGCGATCGTCGGCCCGGGCAACATCGGTACGGACTTGCTGGCAAAACTCCAGCGCAGCGAGCACGTGGAAGTGCGCTACATGGTGGGCGTCGACCCGGCGTCGGACGGGCTCGCCCGCGCCGCGAAGCTCGGGCTCGAGACGTCCGCCGAGGGCGTCGACTGGCTGCTGGCGTGCGCGGAACTGCCGCAGCTGGTGTTCGAATCGACGTCGGCGAAGGCGCACAAGGCCAACGCGCCGCGGTACGCCGAGGCCGGCATCCGCGCGATCGACCTGACGCCCGCCGCGGTCGGCCCGCTGACCTGCCCGGCGGTGAACCCGCCCGACCAGCTGACCGACCGCAACGTCAACATGATCACCTGCGGCGGCCAGGCGACCATCCCGATCGTGCACGCGGTTTCGCGGGTGACGCCGGTGTCGTACGCGGAGATCGTCGCGTCGGTGTCGTCGCGGTCGGCCGGACCGGGCACGCGCGCGAACATCGACGAGTTCACCGAGACCACCTCGCACGCGATCGAGAAGGTCGGCGGCGCGGACAAGGGCCGCGCGATCATCATCATCAACCCGATGGACCCGCCGATGATCATGCGCGACACGGTGTTCTGCGCGGTCGACCCGGACGCCGACTTCGACGCGATCAGCGAATCCGTGCACCGCATGGTGAAAGACGTCCAGCAGTACGTGCCGGGCTACACGCTCAAGGCCGACCCGCAGTTCGATCCGCCGCGCCCGGACTGGCGCGGCAAGGCCCGCGTGGGCGTCTTCCTCGAGGTCGCGGGCAACGGCGACTACCTGCCCAAGTACGCGGGCAACCTCGACATCATGACCGCCGCCGCCGCGCGCGTCGGCGATCTCTTCGCCGCTCAGGAGGTGGCCGCGTGAACAACACCGACGTCCGGCTGGTCGACACCACTCTGCGCGACGGCAGCCACGCCATGGCGCACCAGTTCACCGAAAAGCAGGTGCGCGACACCGTCCGCGCGCTCGACGACGCGGGCATCTCGCTGATCGAGGTGACCCACGGCGACGGCCTCGGCGGTTCGACCTTCAACTACGGCTTTTCCTTGGTGGACGAGCGAAAGCTGATCGCCGCGGCGGTCGACGAGGCGAAGCAGGCGAAGATCGCCGTGCTCCTCCTGCCCGGCCTCGGCACGGTCACCGACCTGCGCGCGGCGGCCGACCTCGGCGCGGGCGCGGTGCGGATCGCGACCCACTGCACCGAGGCCGACGTGTCCATCCAGCACTTCGGCGCGGCCCGCGATCTCGGCCTGGAAACCGTCGGCTTCCTGATGCTGTCGCACATGTCGTCCCCGGAGGACCTGGCGAAGCAGGCCCGGATCATGGCCGACGCGGGCTGCCAGTGCGTGTACGTCGTGGACTCCGCGGGCGCGCTGATCCTGGACGACGCGTCCGACCGGGTCGCCGCGCTCGTCGCGGAACTCGGCGACGACGCCCAGGTGGGCTACCACGGGCACCAGAACCTGAGTTTCGGCGTCGCCAACTCGGTGCTCGCGTACCGCGCGGGCGCCCGGCAGATCGACGGTTCGCTCGCCGCGCTCGGCGCGGGGGCGGGCAACTCGCCGACCGAGGTCCTGGCGGCCACGTTCGAGCGGCTCGGCATCAAAACCGGCGTGGACAAAGACGTGCTGATGGAAGCCGCGGAGAACGTGGTGAAGAAGTACCTGACCCGGCTGCCGGTGATGGACCGGTCGTCGATCATCCAGGGCTACGCCGGCGTGTACTCCAGCTTCCTGCTGCACGCCGAACGCGCCGCCGAGCGCTACGGCGTCCCGGCGCACGAAATCCTGTACAAGGTCGGCGAAGAACGCTACGTCGGCGGTCAGGAGGACATGATCATCGACATCGCGCTGCGGCTGCGCGACGAGCGGGCAGCCGCTCAGTGAGCTCCAGGGTCGAAAGCGTCCGCGCCGAGCACGAGCTGCACGCAGTGCTCGACGAGACGCTCGCGGCTCACCTTCAGCGTGCCGTCGAGGTAAGCGATGAACACGTTGCTGAGCGCGCCGACGAGACCGATCGCCACCAGCTGGCGGCCGGTTTCGTCGCCGCGCGACAGCTGTTCGCCGACAAGCGTGGTGAACGCCGGGAGCAGGTGCAGGCCGCGCCGGGTCAGCGCCGGATCGGTCAGCGGCGCGAGCAGCAGCACGCGGCCCTTGCGCGGGTCGTCCAGCACCAGTTCCACGAACGCGGTCACGGCGCGTTCGGCCCGGCGGCTCGGATCGGCTTCGCCGGAAACCGCGTCGGCCAGCGCTTTTCTCGCCTGGTCGCCGACGTCCTCGTACACCGCGGCGACCAGGCTTTCCCGGTCGGCGAAGCTTTCGTAGAAGTACCGCTCGGTCAGTTTCGCCGACCGGCACACCGCGCGGACGCTCACCGCCGCGCTGCCCTGCGCGCCCAGCAGGTCGAGCCCGGCGGCCAGCAGCTGGGCCCGGCGCTGGGCCTTGCGGTCGTCGAGCGTCGTGCCCGCCCACGTGCGGCCCGGCATACCCGCTCCCGTCCCGAGTTGACCACAGATGTTGTCACATCCTAACCTGACAACAGCTGTAGTCACTTCGCCGACCCGCCGAGGAGCCGCGATGAGGGACGCACCGGAGCCGCTGGGACCGGACTCGCTGACCTGGAAGTACTTCGGAGACTGGCGCGGGCTGCTGATCGCGCTGTGGGCCGGGTCGATGCAGAACATGCACCCGGGCCTCGGCGCGGGCGTCGAGGAGCATTCGAGGTTCTTCGAGGAGCGCTGGCAGCGGCTGTTCCGGTCGCTGTACCCGATCGGCGGCGTGGTCTACGACGGCCCGCTCGCGCACCGCACGGCGCTGGAGGTGCGCGGTTACCACGACCGCATCAAGGGCGTGGACGCGAAAGGCCGCCGCTACCACGCGCTCGACCCGGACACGTACTACTGGGCGCATTCGACGTTCTTCGTCAGCACCGTCCTGATCGCCGACCATTTCATGGGCGGCATCGGCGAAGAGGAGAAGCGCACGCTGTTCGACGAGCACGTGCGCTGGTGGCGGATGTACGACATGACGATGCGGCCGGTGCCGGAATCGTGGGAGGACTTCCAGCGGTACTGGAAGCACATGTGCGCCGAGGTGCTGGAGGACAACAAGGCCACCCGCGACGTCCTCGACCTCCGCGGCATCGCGAAACCGCCGTTCCTGCCGTGGCTTCCGGATCCGCTGTGGAAACCGGTCGCGAAGATCATCGCGAAACAGTTCGTGTGGCTGACCGTCGGGCTGTACGACCAGGAGGTGCGCGACCTGCTCGGCTACCGCTGGACCGCGCGGGACGCCCGGCGGCACCGTCGCGTGGGCAAGCTGATCAACGCGGCGTTCTCGCTGCTACCGCACGACCGCCGCTACCATCCGCGGGCACGGGCGGGCTGGCGGCGCGCCCGCGGCGAACTGGCCCCGGGGACGCCGCCGGTCGAGACCCCGCGCCGCAATCTTCCCCCGCTCGCCGAGCGCGGGAAACCGGAGCACTACTCGCCGGACGTGCCGTGAAGGACTCCTTCCGGGACTCTGGTTCCCGGAAGGAGCCCTGCACGGGCTTCGAGATCAGGAGGGCTTGATGAAGCTGGGCTTTCACCTCGGGTACTGGGGGAGCGGGCCGATCCCGGGCGCGCAGGAGACCGTGCTCGAAGCCGAACGGCTCGGATTCGACTCGGTGTGGTCGGCCGAGGCGTACGGGTCGGACGCGTTCACCCCGCTGGCCTGGGTCGGCGCGGCGACCAGCCGGATCAAGCTCGGCACCAACATCGTGCAGATGTCCGCGCGCACCCCGACCGCGACCGCGATGAGCGCGCTGACCATGGACCACCTGTCCGGCGGCCGGTTCGTGCTCGGGCTGGGCGCGTCCGGGCCGCAGGTGGTGGAGGGCTGGTACGGCCAGCCGTATCCGAAGCCGCTGGCGCGCACGCGCGAGTACGTCGAGATCGTGCGCAAGGTGCTGGCCCGCGAGGAACCGGTGACCCTCGACGGGCAGTTCTTCCAGCTGCCGCTCAAGGGCGGGACCGGACTGGGCAAACCGCTCAAGCCGACCGTCCATCCGCTGCGCGCCGACCTGCCGATTTACCTCGCCGCCGAAGGCCCGAAGAACGTCGCGCTGGCCGCGGAGATCTGCGACGGCTGGCTGCCGCTGTTCTTCTCGCCCAAGTCCGACGGCTTCTACCGGGCCGCGCTGGAGGAGGGCTTCGCCCGCCCGGGCGCGCGGCGGAGCGGCCTGGACGGGTTCGAGGTCGCCGCGTCGGTGCCGGTGATCGTGCACGACGACGTCGAGGAGGCGGCGAGCTTCATCAAGCCGGCGCTGGCGCTCTACATCGGCGGGATGGGGGCGAAGAGCGTGAACTTCCACCACGACGTGTTCGCCCGGCTCGGCTACGCGGACGTGGCGGACAAGGTGCAGGAGCTGTACCTGGCGGGGCGGAAGGAAGAAGCGGTCAAGGCGATCCCGACTTCGCTGGTCGAGGACACTTCGCTGATCGGCCCCGCGGAGAAGATCCGCGAAGAGCTGGCGGCGTGGGAAGCGACGGTGGTGACGACGCTGCTGCTGCGCGGGGACGCCGGGTCGCTGGCGAAGGCGGCGAAAGCGCTGTCCTGACGAGAGAAGGTCGTGAGCGGCGAGGCCGGTCAGAACCGGCGTCGCCGCTCACGAGGCGGTAGTCGGCCCGGTACGGCCAGTGCATCACGACGGTGGCACGATTCCTCCCGACCACTACCCGGAACCGGCGAAGATCCATTAGGCATGCGTTCGTCGTTCCGCCTTGGAGGAGGACCTTTGGCGTCGCTGTCCCGCCGCACGAGATTCCGCTACTCGCTCGGCTCCTTCGTCACCGGCGGGTTCGGCACGGTGCCCGGGCTGCTCCTGCTCCCGTACCTGACCGACACCATGGCGGTGCCCGCCGCGGCGGCCGGGATCATCGTGTTCGTGCCCAAGGCGTGGGACGTGGTCTTCAACCCGGTCGCCGGGCGGCTGTCGGACGCCGACCTCGCGCGCACCGGCAGCAGGCGGCGCTTCCTGCTGCGCGGTGGGATCGGCGTCGCGATCCTGTTCTTCGCCTTGTTCGCGCATCCCGGCTTCGGCACGCCGGTGTGGGACGCGACGTACGTCGTCGTGATGTTCTTCCTGTGCGCCACCGCGTACGCGTTCTTCCAGGTGCCGTTCAACGCGCTCCCGGCCGAGCTGACCGATTCCGCCGAGGAACGCACGAAGCTCACCAGCGTCCGGATCGGCGTGCTGGCGGTCGCGGTGCTGGTGTCCGGCGGCGGCGCCCCGGCGATCACCGACCTGCTGCCCGGCGTGGCGGGCTACCGGGTGATGGGCCTGGTGATGGCGGTGATCATCCTGGCCGCCACGCTCGGCGTCTACTTCGGCCTGAAGGGCGCGCCGGTCGGCTCGCTGCGGCCCAACACGGTGCGGCTCAAGGAATTGGCGCGCACCATCGCGCAGTGGCGTTCGTTCCGGTGGCTGATGGGCGTCTACTTCATCCAGGCGCTCGGCATCGGCACCGTGCTGGCCGCGATCCCGTACTTCGCGCAGCACGTCCTCGGCGACCCGAGCTACCGCACCTACCTGTTCGTCGGCTTCGTCGGGCCCGCGCTCGTCACCATGCCGCTGTGGCCGCGGGTGGGCGCGCGCTGGGGCAAGCTCGCCGGCTTCCGGATCGCCACCACGTCGTTCTTCGTCGGCTTGGTGGCGATGTACTTCGCTGACCGGCTCCCGTTCGCCGCGACGCTGGTGTTCGTCGCGCTCGCCGGCGTCGGCTACGCGGGCATTTCGGTGTTCCCGCTGGCGATCTTGCCGGACCTGATCAGCGCCGAGGAAGAGCGAACCGGCGAGACCAGGGCGGGCGTGACGGCCGGCGTGTGGACCGCGTCCGAAACGCTCGGGCTCGCGCTCGGGCCGGGACTGTTCGGGCTCGTGCTGCAGGGCGGGAGCTACGTGTCGAGCACCGGCACGACCGCCGTCCCGCAGCCGCATTCGGCGATCACCGCCATCGTGATCGGCGCGTCGGTGCTGCCCGCGGTGCTGATCGCGCTCGGCATCCCGCTGCTGCGCCGTTCGGTCCTGGAGAAGCAGGCGTGAACGACGTACTGGCGCGGCTGCGCGAACTCCGCTCCGGCGACCTGCCGACGCACGGCGGGCGCACGCTCGCTTACGTGTACGACAGCGGACTGTCCGAAGTGGACGAAATCGCCGCCGCCGCGCACGCGCTGGCCAGCTCCGCCAACGGACTCGACCCGACCGCGTTCCCCAGCCTGCTGCGGATGGAGAACGACCTGGTCGCCCGCGCGGCCGGACTGCTCGGCGGGACGCCGGAGACGGTCGGCACGGTGACGTCCGGCGGCACCGAATCGTGTCTGCTCGCGGTCCTCGCCGCCCGCGACGCGCGGCCGGACCTCGCTGCGCCGTCGATCGTGCTCCCGGAAACCGCGCACGCCGCGTTCCACAAAGCCGCGCATCTGTTCGGCGTGCGGAAGATCGTGGTGCCGGTCGATCCGGAGACCTTCCGTGCGGACCCGGCGGCGATGACCGCGGCCATCGACGACTCCACCGTGCTCGTCGTGGCGAGCGCGCCGTCGTACGCGCACGGCGTCGTCGACCCGATCGAGGAGATCGCCGCCGCCGCTTCGGGACGCGGGGTGCGCATGCACGTGGACGCGTGCATCGGCGGCTGGGTGCTGCCTTACTTCGCGAAGCTCGGCGCGGACTTGCCGCCGTTCGACTTCCGCGTTCCGGGCGTCACCAGCATTTCCGTGGACCTGCATAAATACGCCTACTGCGCCAAGGGCGTCTCCGTCCTGTTGCACGCCTCGGCGGAACTCCGGCGCACTCACTACTTCGCAAGCGCCGCCTGGCCCGGCTACACGATGCTCAACCCGACGCTGCAGAGCACCCGCTCCGGCGGTCCGCTCGCCGCCGCGTGGGCCGTCGTGCACCACCTCGGCGAGGACGGTTACCTCCAACTGGCCTCGCGGACGCGGGAAGCCGTCGGACGGATTCGTGCTGGCGTGGCTTCGATTCCGGGCCTGCACGTGCTGGGCGAGCCGGTGTCGACGCTGGTCGCGTTCACCGGCTCGGACGGCTTCGACCTGTTCACCGTCGCCGACGAGATGAAGGTACGCGGCTGGTACGTCCAGCCGCAGTTCGCGCACGGGACTTCTCCGCTGAACCTGCACCTCACCGTCACCGCCGCGAACCACGGCAGCGAGCCGGAATTCCTCGCCGATCTGACGGCCTCGGTCGAGGCGGCGCGGACGCAAGGCCCGGTGCGGGTCGATCCGGACGTCGCCGCGTTCGTGGCCGCGTTGGATCCGGAAACATTGACGTCTGAGCAGTTCGGTGGGCTGCTCGCTGCGGCGGGTCTGACCGGTGGCGGTGGGTTGCCGGAGCGGATGGCGTCGATCAACGCGTTGCTGGCGGCTGCGCCGGAAGCGTTGCGGGAGCGGCTGTTGGTGGAGTTTCTGGGCGCGCTGTACACGCCGTCGCGCGACTAGTTCATCGTGCGGCGCGGCACGTGGCTGACGTCTGAGCAGTTCGGTGGCCTGTTCGCCGCGGCGGGCCTGACCGGCGGCGGCGGGTTGCCGGGGCGGATGGCTCTGGTCAATGCGTTGCTGGCGGTTGCGCCGGAAGTGTTGCGGGAGCGGCTGTTGGTGGAGTTTCTGGGCGCGCTGTACACGCCGTCCCCGGAGTAGCGCAACCGATCGGCCGGTCGCCCGTCCAGGGATCGTGGGGAGTTCCGAGGAAAATCGAAGACCGGGTTTGGTGCGGGCTGCAGTCGTCTTCGTGTGCGGCTGGCTGCCCCTGGCCGCGGTGAAGTACTTCGCCGTCGGTCTCGGCCGGGCTATTCCGTTGCCCGAGATCCTGTACCTCGCTCCGGCGTGGCTGCTCGCCGCGATCGGGACCGCGGTCAGCGCGCGGATGGCGACGCGCAGGCTGGGCCGACGCGGCGCGGCCGGATGGGCGGTGGCCACCGCCGCGGTGATCGCGCTGATGGTCTGTGTCAACTGGGTGCACTTCCATGCCACGACCTGGTACGCGATGCACAGGTCGGAGTACGCCGCCGTGCTGCGCGATGCCGAACACCGCGTGCCGACCGAGCCGTTGCCCGAAGACGTCTTGTCGATCGACACCGGGAACGGCCCGCGGGTGTGGTACATCCGCGTCTGGAAGGGGTTTCTCGCGTGCTCGGCCGGATACGCGCACTTCGATGGTTCTCCGGAGAAGTACATGCCCGGCGTGGTGATCGACTCGCACGACTACCTTGACGACGGCCTGGGCTGCGCCCTCCATCCCACGGTCGAGGTCGGCGACGGCTGGTGGTGGGTCGAGTAGCGGCTGCACCCGGCGCCCGGTCGTGATTCCAGACCGGTGCGCCGGGCCAACTGTTCAACGCCTCAGCCGCGGGGCAAGGCGCGTCCGAGAAGCGGCACTAGGTTTTCCCAGTGCTGCCGCAGCGCGGCGGGATCGAACGTGTCGGTGTCGGCCATGGTGAATCCGTGGACCGTGCCGGGGTAGATCTCGGACGTGCAACTGACCCCTGCGGCATCGAGCGCGCGGTTGAGTTCGGCGAGAGTTTCCGGCGTCAGATCCGATGCGGCGTGGCCGAAGTGCGCTTCCGCGGTGATCCGGGAGAAGACATCCGGCCCGGCAGCGCCGACCGGGGCGTGGAATCCGGCGACCGCGGCCACCTGATCCGGATGGGTCGCAGCGGTGCGGACCGCGAGAAGGCCGCCGATGCAATAGCCGGTGACCCCGACCGGCCCCGCACTGACTTCGGGCTGGGCGGCGAGGAATTCGAGATAAGCGGCGGCGTCACGAAGGACCAGTTCGGGGGTGTGCGCTTCGATCATGGGCAGCACGCGAGCGAAAACCCCGGGACGCTCCTCTGCTCCGATGAACTCCGGAAGTTCGAGCACTGGCGCCGGGCCGTGCCGGTAGAAGTAGTTGGGCACGAGCACGTAATAGCCGTGTCCGGCCAGTTCTTGGGCCATCTCGCGGATTACGGGCCGGATCCCGAAGCCGTCGGCGTACATCAGCACGCCGGGGTGCTGTTCGCCGTCGACGGGGAACGCGGCGAACGCGTCGGCCTGGCCGTCAGGGGTGGGGATCCGCAAAGTCTTGTCGGGCATGAATTCTCCTGTCGTCGGTTGAGGTGGCTGTCAACACGACGAAGCAGGCGGGGCCCGCGCGGCGCTCGGAAGAGCACCGGGTAGCCGATCCGTGAGTGGCGCAATGCCGTCCCGGTAGTCATCGCTGATCAACCTAGCCCATCGCGCGGCGCCGGTCGACCCCGCGGCTTGACGTCAAGTCCGCTTGATGTCGAACACTGGCGGTGATCGACACGAGCGCTGGAGGCGGCGATGAGCAAGGCGATGGGGGTCCGCGAACTGGGCGGGCCGGAAGTGCTGCGGCTGGAGGAGGTGGCGGAACCGCGTCCCGGGCCGGGGGAGGTCCGGATCCGGGCGAAGGCGGCGGGGGTGCAGGCGTTCGACATCGCGGTGCTCGCGGGGCTCATCCCGGTGCCGGAACCGGGCGCGTTCACCGTGCCGGGCAACGAGTTCGCCGGAATCGTCGACGAAGTCGGGGAAGGTGTCGCGGGATTCACCGCGGGCGACGAGGTGCTCGGCTTCGGGCGGCTGGGGGCGTATCAGGAATTGGTCGTCGCCGGAGCGGACCAGGTGGTGCCGAAGCCGCCGGAGATGCCGTGGGAGGTCGCGGGCGCGTTCACCGCGGCGGCGCAGACGGCGGAGATCGCGATCGAGCGGATCAACGTCGGTCCCGGCGACACGGTGCTGGTGCACGGCGCGGCAGGCTCCGTCGGGGCGATGGCGGTGCAACTGTCCCGGTTGCGTGGCGCGAAGGTGCTCGGCGTCGCGCGTCCGGCGTGGCACGAGCAGGTGCGGGCACTCGGGGCGATTCCCCTTGCCTACAGCGAGGATTTCGTCGAACGGGTGGCTCCGCACGGCGTCACGGCGGCGATCGACGGGGTCGGCGGCGTCGCGCTGGAGTACACATTGGACCTCGTTAAGGACCGGTCCCGGATTCTCACCCTGGTCGAGCACAACCGCGCCGACGGACTGGGCATCAAGCTCACCGTGAACGACCGCTCGGCGGCTCGGCTCGCGCGGTTGGCGGCTCTGTATGCGAAAGGCGAGCTGACGCATCGCATCATGGCGACCTTCCCGCTCGCCGAAGCCGCCGAAGCGATGCGGACCTATCAGGCGGGCAACATCCACGGCAAGATCGTGCTCACGATGGACTGACTTAGTCCTGGTGGAAGTACCGCTTCCCGCGCGACGCGGACGCCAGCGCGGCGACCAGCGCCATCACCGCGGCCGCGACGAACACGGTGACCAGTCCGTCGTGGAACGGCCCGGAAATGAGGGTGGGGAAGAACTCCTTGCCGGTCAGCGCGGCGGAATCGGCGGGGGAGAGCTGGCCGAGCACGCCGGGGCCGACCAGGTGCGCCACCGGGTTGCTGCCCAGGAACGCGGCGAAGAGGGTGCTCACCGGCGGCAGCTGGGCGATGTTCGCGGCGACGTCCGCCGGGACGCCGTGCGCCTGCAGCCCGCCGGTGAGCGTCGCGGGCAGCGATCCGGCCAGCCCGGCGATCATGAGCGAGAAGAACACGCCGATGGACAGCGACGTCCCGGAGTTCTGGAACGTCGAGCGCATGCCGGACGCGACGCCGCGCTGGTTGTCCGGCACGCTGCTCATGATCGCCGAGGTGTTCGGCGCGGAGAACATGCCCTGCCCGATGCCGCTCAGCACGAGCAGCAGCGCGAACGCCGGGTAGCTGAAGTCCACCGGCAGCGCGAGCAGCCCGAGGAAGGACCCGGCGACCAGCAGCAGGCCGCCGGTGGAGAACAGCCGCGCGCCGAACCGGTCGGAGAGGAATCCGGACACCGGTCCCGCGATCAGGAACCCGGCGGTGAGCGGCAGCAGGTAGATCCCGGCCCACAGCGGGGTCTGCTCGTAGTCGTAGCCGTGCAGCGGGAGCCAGATCCCCTGCAGCCAGATGATCAGCATGAACTGCATCCCGCCGCGCGCGACCGCGGTGAGCAGCGCCGCGAGGTTCCCGGCGGTGAACGCGCGGATCCGGAACAGCGACAGCTGGAACATCGGCGACGGCACTTTGGTCTCGATCACGCAGAACCCCGCCAGCAGCGCGATCCCGGCGCCGAGCCCGCCGAGCACCCACGGGTTGCCCCAGCCGGTGGCCGCGCCGCCGTAGGGCTGGATACCGTAGGTGATCGAGGCGAGGATGACCGCGGTGCCGAGCGCGAAGGTCACGTTGCCGCCCCAGTCGATCCGCGACCGTTGCGGTGTGCTGATCTCGCGCAGGCTGCGGATCGACCAGACGGTGCCGAAAATGCCGAACGGCACGCTCACCCAGAACACCGCGCGCCAGTCGAGTTCGGCCAGCAGCCCGCCCGCGACCAGGCCGAGGAACTGCCCGGCCAGCGCGGTGATCTGGTTGACGCCCAGGGCCATCCCGCGCTGTTCGCGTGGGAAGGCGTCGGTGAGGATCGCGGCGGAGTTCGCGGTGAGCATCGCGCCGCCGACGGCCTGCACCACCCGCCAGCCGATCAGCCACAGCGCCCCGCCGCCCGCGTGGAACGGGTCGAACGACAGCGCCACCGAGGCGGCGCTGAAGATCACGAACCCGATGTTGTACATCCGGACGCGGCCGAACATGTCGCCGAGCCGCCCGAGCGTCACCACCAGGACCGCGGACACCAGCAGGTAGCCGAGGATCATCCACAGCAGGTAGCCGATGTTGGCCGGGGCCAGCGGGTCGAGCCCGATGCCGCGGAAGATCGCCGGCAGCGAGATGATCACGATCGACCCGTCCAGCGCCGACATCAGCACGCCGAGCGTCGTGTTGGAGAGCGCGACCCACTTGTAGCGCCCGCCGTGCCGTGCCTGGGTGTCGATCGTCCGGTCCGCCACAATCGACAGCCTAGACTGATAAACCTAGCCTGTTCAACTCGTGCGAAACGGACGAACCATCCTGGTAGCGACGGACTCCTGGTTGCCGCCCCCGATTGTGCCGACGATGGGGGCGGGACGAAGGAGGATTCGGTGAAGGCTGCTGTGCTCAGGGAATTCGGGCGCCCGTTGTCGGTCGAGGAGGTCGCGGAGCCGGTGCCGGGCACCGGGGAGGTGGTGGTGGACGTCGTCGCGGCGCCGGTGCTGCACTACACCGCCGAGGTGGTCAGCGGCGCCCGGCGGTACGCGCTGGAACTGCCCGCGATCCTGGGCACCGGCGCGGTCGGACGGGTGCGGTCGGTCGGCCCCGACGCGACGAAACTCCGGCCGGGCGATTGGGTCCGCTGCGACCCGACCGTCCGCTCCCGTGACGACGCGGTGACGCCGGACGTCGTCCTGCAAGGCTTGACCGCGCGCGGCGACGGGGGACTGGCTCTGCAGCGCCACTTCCGGAACGGCGGGTTCGCCGAGCAGATCATGGTCCCGACGGAGAACGCGGCCCCGCTGGGCGAGATCGACGAGGCCGACGCGGGCCGGTGGGCCGCGCTCGGGATCTGCCTGGTGCCGTACGGCGGCCTGCTCGACGGCGGATTGCAGCCGGGGGAAACGGTGCTGGTGAGCGGCGCGACCGGCACGTACGGCGGGGCGGCGGTGGCCGTGGCGCTCGCGATGGGCGCGGGTCAGGTGATCGCGCCGGGTCGGAACCGGTCGGCGTTGGCCGATCTGGAGCGGCGCTTCGGCCACCGCGTCCGGACGGTCGTGGTGAGCGGCAACGGAGACGAGGACCGCGAGGCCATGCTCTCCGTGGCGGGACCGGTGGATCTGGTGCTGGATCTGCTGCCGCCGTCCGCGTCGGTCGCCGCCGTGCGCGCGGCCGCGATGACGGTCCGGGAGTTCGGCCGCGTGGTGCTGATGGGCGGGATCGGGGACGACCTCGCGCTGCCGTACCCGTGGCTGATGCTGAACAGCGTGACGGTGCGGGGCCGGTGGATGTACCCGCGCGACGCAGTGCCGAAGCTGATCGCGCTGGCCCGGTGCGGACTGCTGGACTTGACGCAGTTCTCGGTGGACGAGTTCGCGCTGTCCGCGGTCGGCGAGGCGGTGGAGCACGCGGCTGCGGTGGGTGGCCGGTTCCGGCTCACGGTGGTGCGGCCGTGAGCCGGAACTGTCCTTAGTGGACGTGGACCGGTTCCCATTCGGGGAACGGGTCGTCGGTGGCGAGGCTGTCGGAGAGGCAGGTTTCGAGCGCGCCGAGCAGCGCGGCGTGCTCGAGTCCGACGCCGATGAACACCAGTTCCTGCCTCGGCCCGTCAGCAACGCCCTGTGGCTCGAACCGTGCGACGCTGCCCGCCTGTGACCACAGCCCGAGCGTGCCTGGCCGGGTGCTGAGGCTGAAGAATCCCTTCGACCGCAGCACCGTGCCGAACTCGCCGGAGTCCAGTCGCGAGGTCACGAACTCCCACAACCGCGCCGGGTCGAACGCGCGCGCGGAGCGGAACACGACGCTGGAAATGCCGTACTCCTCGGTCTCCGGCACGTGATCGCCGTTCAGTTCCGCCACCCAGCCAGGCGCTTCCTGCGCGCGTTCGGCGTCGTACCGGCCAGTGCCGAAGACCCGCTCCAGCGGCACCCGGCCGAACTCGGCGGACACGATGTCGGCGGCCGGGTTGAGGCGGCGCAGCGAGGCGAGCAGCCGGTCCCGTTCGGCCGGGGCGACCAGGTCGGTTTTGTTCAACAGCAGCACATCGGCGAACTCCACCTGGTCCATCAGCAGGTCGCTGACCGTCCGCTCGTCGCCCTCGTACTGGTCCAGCCTGCGCTCGGCCAGGCTGTCCCCGCGCGCCAGTTCGCGCGCGAAGTTCGCCGCGTCCACCACGGTGACCATCGTGTCCAGCCGCGCCGACGACAGCACCGGGGAGCCGTCGTCGGCGGGGAAGGAGAACGTCGCCGCGACCGGCATCGGCTCGGAGATGCCGCTCGACTCGATGAGCAGGTGGTCGAACCGGCCGTCCTCGCACAGCCGGGCGACCTCGTCGAGCAGATCCTCGCGCAGGGTGCAGCAAATGCACCCGTTGGTCATCTCGACCAGCCGCTCCTCGGTCCGCGACACGCTGTCCCGCACGAGCGCGGCGTCGATGTTGACCTCGCTCATGTCGTTCACGATCACCGCGACGCGCAGGCCCTCGCGGTTGGCCAGGATCCGGTTGAGCAGCGTGGTTTTCCCGGCACCGAGGAATCCGGAAAGGACAGTGACCGGGACGCTCACCGCTCGAGCCGCTGGAAGTGCTTGATCAGCTTGCGCGGCACCAGTTTCCGCTCGCCGTCCACGACGATCGGCACCAGGTCCGGCGCCGCCGCCTTCCACTGCGAGCGCCGGGACCGGGTGTTGCTGCGCGACATTTTCCGCTTCGGGACGGCCATCAGCGCGCACCCCCTGCGCGGCGCTGCCCGTACCGGCGGTGGAACTTCTCGACCTGGCCCGCCGAGTCGAGGATCCGCTGGGTGCCGGTCCAGAACGGATGCGACCACGAGCTGATGTCCACCACCACGAGCGGATAGGTGTTCCCGTCGGACCATTCGATGGTCCGTTCGGAGGTGGTGGTGGAGCGGGTCAGGAACGCGTCGCCGGTCGACGAGTCCTTGAAGACCACCGGGTGGTAGTCGGGGTGGATGCCGGGTTTCACAGGGTTTCGTCCTTCTGGTTGGCGGCGTTCGCGTGCCGGTCGGGTTCTTCGGTTTCTTCGCAGGGGTCCTCGTGCCAGTCCCCGAACGGGTCGGGGTAGGCGCGCCAGGCCGCTTCGCCTTCGGCGAGTTCGGCGTCGGTGAGCAAGGCGGCTTGCAACGCGCTCTCGATCTCCGCGGGAGCGGCCTGATCGGTGACGATCACCAGCTCCTGCGCGCGGTCGCCGTGCACCGGGTCCCAGCGCAGCGAGGCGAGCGTGCGGCGTTCGGGGGAGACGTCGGCCCAGTCCGGTCCGTCCGGCGAGGCGAGCCACGGGCCGGCGTGCCCGATGCCGAGTCCGCCGCCCGCCGATTCGATCCAGAACGCGACGTCCGGCTGACTCGCCACCCAGGCCCGGCCACGAGTGCGGACCACGCCGTCGAGCAGCAGGTCGATCGCCTCGTGCAGCCGCTCGGGATGGAACGGGCGCTGCGCGGTGAACCGCAGCAGTTCGATGCCGCAGTCCGGGTGCAGCGGCGGCGCGCCGCGCAGCAACGCGCCGTGCAGGTCGGTGACCTCGCCGCGGCGGGCGTCGGCCGGGATCGCGGCGAACAGCCCGGCGGCGTCGGTGCGGGCCAGCTCGACGCGTGGGACGGACGGCGCGACCCGGTCCAGCACCGCGGCGGATTTGGCCGCGCACCACGCGTCCGGCGCGGCTCCGGCGAGCACGAGCACGTCCGCGGATTCCACTTGGGACAGTGCGACCTGCGCGACCGTCCGCTCGTCCTCGGGGCTGCCCTGCAGGCCGCGCTCGGCGAGCAGGTCGTCGCCGGTGACGTCGGCGAGCCAGGTCGCGCAGTCCAGCACGGTGAACACCGCTTCGAGTTCGACGTCGTCGCTCACCGGGCGGTCGCCGACCAGCACGTTGCGGATCGCCCAGCTCACCGGCTCCGGCTCCATCGCCTCGTCCAGCCGCACCACGATGCGGTCGACCTGCGGCATCCGGGCCAGCCGGCGCAGCAGCGGCAGCAGGTCCTCGCGCAGCGTGCAGTTGACGCAGCCGTGCGCGAGCTCGAGCGGGGTCAGCTCGTCGCGCCCGCGCAGCAGGATCCGGCGGCGGACGACGCCGGAGCCGATGTCGCGCAGGTCGTGGTGGACGACGGCGGTGCCGGGGCTCGCGCGGAGCAGGAGCGCGGCGAGGGCGCCGGTGCGGGCGATCCCGCTGCAGAGCACGAGCGGGACACGCGGACGTTGGGGCACTGGATCTCCAGACGACGGGGCGGGGTACGGTGACGAGCGTAGTTGAACATGAATGTCACTATCAACTTGGGAGGGTCCGTGTCAGCCGTGTGCCAGGTCACCGGCCGCAAGCCGGGCTACGGCAAGCAGGTCTCGCATTCGCACCGCCGCACGTCGCGCCGCTGGGAGCCGAACCTGCAGACGCGCCGCTACTACGTGCCGAGCCTCGGCCGCACCGTGCGGCTCAAGGTGTCGGCGAAGGGCATGAAGACGATCGACAAACGCGGCATCGACGCCGTCGTCGCCGATCTCGTCGCGAAGGGAGCGAAGTTCTAGATGGCGAAAAGCACCGACATCCGGCCGATCGTCAAACTGCGGTCGACCGCGGGCACCGGCTACACGTATGTCACCAAGAAGAACCGCCGCAACAACCCGGACCGGATGGTGTTGCGGAAGTACGACCCGGTGGCGCGCAAGCACGTCGAATTCAAGGAAGAACGCTGATGGCGAAGAAGTCGAAAATCGCGAAGAACGAGCAGCGGAAGGTGATCGCCGCGCGGTATGTGGAACGCCGGCGCGCGCTCAAGGCGGTGATCGCGTCGCCGTCCGCCTCGGCCGACGAGAAGGCGGACGCAGTGGTTGCGCTGCAACGGATGCCGCGCGACGCGAGCCGCACGCGGATCCGCAACCGCGACGCCGCCGACGGCCGTCCGCGCGGATACCTGCGGAAATTCGGGCTGTCCCGGGTGCGCATGCGGCAGATGGCGCACAACGGGGAACTGCCCGGCGTCTCGAAGTCGAGCTGGTGATCGCCGTGCCCAAACCGGACCGCGCGCCGCGCCGCCGCCCGAATCCCTTCCACACGGCCGGAATCACCCAGGTGGACTGGAAAGACGTCGACCTGCTGCGGAAATTCATCTCCGACCGGGGCAAGATCCGGGCCCGCCGGGTCACCGGATTGACGCCGCAGCAACAGAAACAGGTGGCGACCGCGATCAAGAACGCGCGGGAGATGGCGCTGCTGCCGTACCCGACGGCGGCGCGGAGCTGAACCCGCGGGCAAGGCTGGGCGGACGCGGGGCCGCCCAGCCGCGCCCGGCGCTGCCAAGCCCGAACCGTCCGGTATTCCGTTCCGGTGGCGAATGGTCGCGCTTGTCCGCGAAGCCCCGGCCGCGATTCGGCCCCGCGATGTCGTCCGTTGACCAGGGTGCGGGAGCCGTCGTGTCCCCAGGTCACCCGAGCGGAAGCTGGAGCACGGTTGCCCGCCCGCAGCGGTCGAGTTCGTGTCTGCCCTCGGGCGGCGTTCAGCGTGGCATGACCCACGCTCGCCGTGCGAACCGGCGCCCCGCCCATATGCTTCCGCGCATGGACGACCCGCACTACCTTTCCGGCCTCAACCTGACCGGCCGCCGCGTCGTGGTGTTCGGCGGCGGTTCCGTCGCCCAGCGCCGGCTGCCCCGCCTGATCAGCGCGGGCGCCCGCGTCGAACTGGTGTCGCCGCACACGACGCCGTCGGTGCAGGGGATGGCGGACGCGGGCGAACTGGTGTGGCATGAGCGCCGCTATGCCGAGGGCGACCTGAAGGACGCCTGGTACGCGCTGGCCTGCACGAACGACCCGGAGACCAACGCCGCGATCTGTGCCGAGGCCGAGCGGGAACGCGTCTTCTGCGTCCGCGCCGACGAGGGCGAGTCGGGTTCGGCGGTGACCCCGGCGACCGGGCGGCACGGCGGTCTGCTGTTCGGCGTCCTGTCCGGCGGCGAGCCGCTCCGCTCGGCCGCGGTCCGCGATTCGATGCTGGACGGCCTGCACGCGGGCACGATCGAGGACGGCCGCCAGCCGCATCCGGAAGGCACGCTGCCCGGCGTCGCGCTGGTCGGCGGCGGGCCCGGCGACCCGGACCTGATCACCGTCCGCGCCCGGCGGCTGCTCTCGCGCGCCGACGTCGTGGTCGTCGACCGGCTCGGCCCGCGCGATCTGCTGGACGAGCTCGCGCCGGAGGTCGAGGTCGTCGACGCGGCGAAGATCCCGTACGGCCGCGCGGCGAGCCAGGACGTGATCAACCGGACGCTCATCGAGAAGGCCAAGGAAGGCAAGTTCGTCGTCCGGCTCAAGGGCGGCGACCCGTACCTGTTCGGGCGCGGGTTCGAAGAGGTCCAGGCGTGCGCCGAGGCGGGCGTGCCGGTGACCATGGTCCCGGGCATCACCTCGGCGTTCGCGGTGCCCGCGGTGGCCGACGTGCCGGTGACGCACCGCGGGGTCGCGCACGAGGTGGTCGTCGTGTCCGGGCACGTCGCGCCGGGGGACGAGCGGTCGCTGGTTGACTGGTCGCTGCTGGCCCGGATGCGCGGGACGATCGTGCTGATGATGGGCGTCGAACGGCTGCCGAAGTTCGCCGCCGCCCTGCTCGAAGGCGGCCGACCCGGCGACACGCCGGTCGCGGTGATCGAGGACGGGACGATGCGGACCCAGCGGGTGCTGCGCTCGACGCTCGCCTCGGTGGCCGAGGAAGCGGCGGCCGCGGGAGTCCGCCCGCCGGCGGTGATCGTGTTCGGCCCGGTGGCCGGGCTGGACCGGAATCAGCCCGGATAACGCAGACAGCGGGCCGTCCGCGCGCGAAGATGTCCGGTATGACCTTGCCTGCCCTGCCCGAGGAGTCCTTCCGGCGCGTGCTCTGCGTCGTCGCGCACCCGGACGACATGGAGTACGGCACGTCCGCGGCCGTCGCACGCTGGACGGCGCGCGGCATCGAGGTCGGCTACCTCCTGCTCACCCGCGGCGAGGCAGGCATGCCGAACCCGCCCGAGGAGACGGCCCGCCTGCGCGTCGCCGAACAGCGCAACGCGTGCGCGGCTGTCGGCGTCGAGCGCCTCACCGTCCTCGAACACCCGGACGGCGTGCTCGTCTACGGCCTCGACCTGCGCCGCGACATCGCCCGCGAGATCCGCCGGTTCGAGCCCGACGTCGTGCTCGGCTGCGGATTCGACGTCGAAACTCCCTACGGCTTCGACCAGGCCGACCACCGCGCCGCCGGACTCGCGACCCTCGACGCGATCCGCGACGCGGGCAACCGGTGGGTCTTCCCCGAGCAGATCGACGACGAGGGCCTCGCTCCGCATTCGGCGCGCTGGTACCTGGTCCCGGGACTTCCGGGTTCCGGGGCGACCCACGGCGTCGACATCACCGGAGAGCCGCTGCGGCGCGGCGTCGCTTCCCTGGAGGCGCACGCCGCGTACCTGGCCGCGCTTCCGGACCACCCCGCGCCCGCCGACTTCATCCCGCAGTTCACGGCGATGAGCGGCAAGGCGATGGGGGTGGCGCACGCGGTGCTGTTCCGCGCCCACGACCTCCAGGCGCCGCCGGAGTTCCCCGAAGCCGACCAGGACTGACCCCGGCCGGTCGGAAGCCTGGGGGAGCCCGGCGGGACGCTGCTCCCGCAGGTCTCCCTTCCTCGCCGGGCGCGGGTCGGGAGGGTGCCTTTCGCGGACGAGCCCTGCCGCCGGAACGCACCCAATGCGGCATTGGTTGCGTCGCACGCACCCAATGCCACATTGGGTGCCCCCGCGAGTTCCAAGCCCGCCCAGCCGACCGCGGTCGAGCCACCAGCGCAGCCGCCCCGCTGTGAAGCCAAAACGCGGTCGCACCCCACCAAGTCCGTGAAGGGCTCCTTGAGGGAATCAGATTCCCTCAAGGAGCCCTTCACGGACCGCGGGGGCCGGGCTCAGGCGGGGTAGCGGCGAAACGCGAAGTCCCGGATCGCCGCGCTCAACCGCTTCGGGTCGAACCGCAGCTCGACCGGGCTGCGGGCCTGGACGAACTCGGCGTTCGGCAGGTCCTCGGCCAGGCTGCCCGCGTCGCCGAACGGGTGGATCGGGTCGCCCTCGTGCCCGATCACCAGCGTCGGCGTGGTGATCGTGCCCCGGATCGACTTGGGCGGCGCGACCCGGCCGAACAGGACGCCGTGCAGCAGCGCGGCCATCGGTGCCGGTTCCTGGCTCAGCGTGTCCGTGATGACGTCCACCCACTGGTTCCCGTGCGGCACCAGATGCGCGGCCAACGCCACTCCGCGCACCGTCGCGGGCAGGAAGCGGGCGGCGAACAACAAGGGTGCGAAGGTCAGCAGCCCGGCGATGATCGCGTTGTCCAGCACCGGCATTTCGACCACCAGCCCGCGCACCCGCGACGGGGCGGCCACGGCCACCTCCAGCGCCACGTTCGCGCCCAGCGAGGTGCCGCCGACCACCGCGTCCTCGATCTCCAGATGGTCGAGCAGCGCGACGGCCTGTTCGCCGAACGCGGGCATCGAATAGCGCCACGACTGCGTCGGCCGGTCCGAATCGCCGTGGCCGAGCAGGTCGAGGGTCACCACGCGGAACCCCGCGCGGGCGAGCCGCCTGGCCAGCGGCGCGTGCATCCGGCGGGTGAACATGATCCCGTGCATCAGCACCACGACGCGGTCGCCGCTGCCGTACTCGGTGTAGCACAGGCGCTGGCCCTCGTGCCGGAACGAGCCGGACAGCTCGATCGGCCGGGCCTTGCGGGCCGCCGCGGGTTCGGCCGGCGGGGCGTCGGCGACGGGCACGGGTGCCGGGTCCATACGGGCGCCTCCCTCTCCACCTCGGGTCTCCAGGAAAGCATCCCGCAGCGCCGTTGGCACAGTGTCAACCGGATGGGCTGGGGTCGGGGGGATGAGTCAAGATGATCGGCATGACCGAACCAGTAGCCGCCCTTCCCGAACTCGCCTCGCTCCGCGTCGACCTCGACGGACCGGTCGCCGAGGTGACCCTGCTCGGCCCGGGCAAGGGCAACGCGATGGGCCCCGACTTCTGGCGCGAGCTGCCGCTGGTGTTCGCCGCCCTCGACGCCGACCCGCGCGTGCGCGCCGTCGTGCTGACCGGAAGCGGCAAGCACTTCTCCTACGGCCTCGACCTGCCCGCGATGATGGGCGGCTGGGCCCCGCTGCTGGCGGGCGACGCGCTGGCCGGGCCGCGCACCGAGTTCCACCGCGAGGTCCAGCGGCTGCAGCAGGCGGTCAGCTCGATCGCCGAATGCCGCAAACCGGTGGTCGCCGCCGTGTCCGGCTGGTGCATCGGCGGCGGCGTGGACGTGATCACCGCCGCCGACATCCGCCTGGCCAGCGCGGACGCCAAGTTCAGCGTCCGCGAGGTGAAGGTCGCGATCGTCGCCGACATCGGCAGCCTGCAGCGGCTCGCGCCCATCATCGGCGAGGGGCACGTCCGCGAGCTGGCGCTGACCGGCAAGGACGTCGACGCCGCGCGCGCGGAGAAGATCGGCCTGGTCAACGACGTGTACCCGGACCAGGAGACGCTGCTGGCCAAGGCCCGCGAACTGGCCGCGGAGATCGCCGCGAACCCGCCGCTGGTCGTCCAGGGCACCAAGCAGGTGCTGTCGGCGAACACCGAACGCCAGGTCGCCGAGGGCCTGCGCTACGTCGCCGCGTGGAACTCCGCCTTCCTGCCGAGCAAGGACCTCCAGGAAGCCGTCCAGGCCTTCCTGGAGCGACGAGCGCCGGACTTCAAGGGCGAGTAAAACAGGCACGGGAAAGCGAGCACGAGGAGTACGACGTGAGCAACGGCGCTGAGGTCACCGGCTACCAGGCATTCCGCGCGGCGCGGGACTATCTGCAGGCCCACCGCTTGGACTACGAAACCGCATACCGCGAGTTCGCGTGGCCGCAGCTGGACGAGTTCAACTGGGCCACGGACTGGTTCGACGCGATCGCGGCGGACCCGGCGAACGCGCAGCGGTACGCGCTGTGGATCGTGGAAGAGGACGGCACCGAGAACCGCTGGACGTTCCCGGAGATGTCGGCCCGGTCCAACCAGGTCGCGAACTGGCTGCGCGGCCTCGGCGTCGCGCGCGGCGACCGGGTGATCGTCATGCTCGGCAACCAGGGCGAGCTGTGGGAGACCATCCTCGCGGCGATCAAGCTGGGCGCGGTCGTGATCCCGGCGTCGACGCTGCTCGGCCCGGCCGACCTCGTGGACCGGGTGGAGCGCGGCAACGCCAAGCACGTGATCGTGCGCGACGTCGACGCGGAGAAGTTCGCCGACGTCGCCGGCGACTACACGCGGATCGCGGTCGGCGAGCCGGTTTCCGGTTGGCACGCCTTCGAAACCGCGTATGCGTCCTCCGCCGAATTCACCCCGGACGGGATCACCCGCGCCGAGGACCCGCTGCTGCTGTACTTCACCTCGGGCACCACCGCGAAGCCGAAACTCGTGCAGCACACGCACGTTTCCTATCCGGTCGGCCATCTGTCCACAATGTACTGGATCGGGCTGGAACCGGGCGACGTCCACCTCAACATCTCGTCGCCGGGCTGGGCCAAGCACGCCTGGAGCAACTTCTTCGCTCCGTGGAACGCCGAAGCGACGGTGTTCCTGTACAACTACGCGCGGTTCGACGCGGCCGCGCTGATGGCGCAGATGGACCGCTGCGGCATCACCAGCTTCTGCGCGCCGCCGACGGTGTGGCGGATGCTGATCCAGGCCGACCTCAGCGCGCTGCGGACGCCGCCGAAGAAGGTCGTCGGCGCGGGGGAACCGCTCAACCCCGAGGTGATCGAGCAGGTCGAGAAGGCGTGGGGCGTCACCATCCGGGACGGCTTCGGGCAGACCGAGACCAGCGTCCAGGTCGCGAACACGCCGGGCCAGGACGTCGTGGCCGGCTCGATGGGCCGCCCGCTGCCCGGGTTCGCGGTCGCGCTGGTCGACCCGGTCACCGGCGAGCGCGCGACCGAGGGCGAGATCTGCCTGGACCTCGCGCACCGGCCGGTCGGCCTGATGGCGGGCTACGCGGACGACGACGAACGCACCTCGGCCGCCTTCGCGAACGGCTACTACCACACCGGCGACGTCGGCTCGATCGACGAACGCGGCTACATCACCTACGTCGGCCGCACCGACGACGTCTTCAAGGCGTCGGACTACCGGATCTCGCCGTTCGAGCTGGAGAGCGTCCTGCTGGAGCACGAGGCGGTCGCCGAGGCGGCCGTGGTGCCCGCGCCGGACCCGATCCGGCTGGCCGTGCCCAAGGCGTACGTCGTGCTCGCCTCCGGGCGCGAGCCCAACGCCGAGACCGCGCGCGAGATCCTGGCGTACGCGCGGGAGCACCTCGCGCCGTACAAGCGGATCCGGCGGCTGGAGTTCGGGGAGCTGCCGAAGACCATCTCGGGCAAGATCCGCCGGGTCGAACTGCGCGGCCGGGAAGGCGGCGAGCGGCCCGAGGGCGAGTTCCGCGAGGACGACTTCCCGGACCTCAAGTCCTGAGCCGCGGCGGCGGTCCCGGTCCTATTCGGCCGGGACCACCGCCGCCAGCACGGTCTGCTCGCCCTTGCTGCACGTGGTGCCGCCCTGCGCGGCGGGCGGGCCGGACACGCACAGCCAGCCGTCGACGGTCGCGTTGACCGGGTTGTTCGAGCCCGCCGCCTGGCGGCCGTTGATCGCCTGGTGGAACTTCTTGACGAGCGCCATCGCGTCCGCGCACGGGATGGCTTTGTTGTCGTAGACGTACAGCGTCATCCCGCTCGCCGCGGTGACGGTGCCGCACGTGCCCGGAGTGGACGGCGGCGCCTGCTTTGACGGTTTCGGCGCGGCCGCGGTGCTGCTGGGCGCGGCGGGCGGGCTGCTCGCGCCCGCGGTCTGCGGCAGCGGCGGGGGAGCGTGCGTGCTCGGCGCGACCGAGGCGACAGCGGAGGGCGCCGACGACGCGGCTGCCGGTGGCGCTTGATCCCCCGAACAGGCGGTGAGCGCGGGCAAAACCACCACAGCCGCGCACAGCGGCCCGTACACGGTTTTCGACGGGAGCACCGCGATCCTTTCTCCGGGGTCGCGCCCATTCTGGCCCCTCGCGCCCCCGCTGAGCGGCACCGACACACCGGAGCGGCGCCGGTTGAGTCTACTGTGGACGGTTGGTTTCGCTTTCCGGACGGGGAAATCCGCATCGCCGGGACGCATCGTTCGGAGGAATCCGTCCCGGGGCGGTTAACGCTCGGCGGTCCCGCGCCGACGTAGAGGGCAGGCGCCCCGCGCGTTCCAGGTCCCCGAAGCCCGACGCCAGAGAGCACGAGTCACCGAGAGCATGAGCACCGAAACCGCCCCCGCAGCCGAGACCGACGCCCCGACCGACCCGCCGACCGAACCCTGCAGCGTGGTGTGGTGCGGCGGCCGCCCCTACGTGCTCGAAGCCGGAGCCGTGCGCCCGCGCTGGGTGGGCACCGACGGCCGCGGCCGCCCCGAAACGCTGAGCAACGCGCAGCTGCAGCGCCGCGGCTGGAGCCACCGCCGGGCGGCCAGCAGGCGACGCTCCCGCTGAAACTTCCGCCGGACGGCGGCCGGAACCGGGGAGGGGTCCCGGCCGCCGTCCGGCGGATCCGCGTTTTTTCCCGGCCCTGCACCGATTCACCCGCTGCGGCGGCTCGGCCGCGGCATCGATTCACCCGCCGTGCTGGCTCGCCTGCCGTACTGCCTTGCCGCGCTGCCTTGCCGCGCTGCCTTGCCGCGCTGCCTTGCCGCGCTGCCTTGCCGCGCTGCCTTGCCGCGGCGCCGGTTCGCTCACGGTGCCAGCTCGCCCTGCCGCGCTGGCCCGCCTGCCGCACCGGGTTGCCGCACTGCCTTGCTGCGGCACCGGTTCGCTCACCGCGCTGGCCCGCCTGCCGTACCGGGAGCTGCCGCACCGGCTTCCCGCGGCGCCGGTTCACTCACCGTGCCAGCTCGCCTGCCGCGCCGGACCGGCTGCCGCACCGCCTTGCCGCGGCGTTGGCCCCCCGCCCTGTTGCCCTCCCCGCTGCTCCGATTCGCCCGCCGCGCCGACGGAATCGTTCCAGCGCCGAGCCGAACGGATCCGGCCGCGCCGATTCGCCGTGCACCGCGCGCCGTGCAGCGAGGTGCGGGTGCGCGGCGGGCCCGCCGCAGCGCGCCTCCCCAAGACACCGCACCGGCGGCGAGACCCACCCCGGCCTCGCACAGCGCCCGTCAGCCGAAGCGAGAAACCCGCCGCCGCGCATGCCCCAACGCCGCACCAGACCAGGGCACCCCGTGACCTCCCGCGCCCGAACCCACCCCCAGCACAACCGAACCCCCGCCTTTCACCCGCCAGGACAAACCTCGCGATCCCGTCCGCTCTAGGCTGACCGGCGTGACCACGGTCCCCGACGAGCCCCAGACCGAGCCCTCCCTGTGGCGGCAGGCGCTCAACGTCCCCAACCTGCTGTCGCTGCTGCGCCTGGCGGGCGTCCCGGTGTTCCTGTGGCTGCTGCTCGGCCCGAAGGAGGACGGCTGGGCGCTCGCCCTGCTGATCTTCTCCGCGCTCACCGACTGGCTCGACGGCAAGCTCGCCCGCTGGCTCGACCAGATGTCGCGGCTCGGGCAGCTGCTCGACCCCGCCGCGGACCGGCTCTACATCCTCGCCACGCTCGTCGCGTTCCTGATCCGCGACATCATCCCGTGGTGGGTCGTCGTGCCGCTGGTGCTGCGCGAGCTGGTGCTCGGGGTGTGCGTGGTGCTGCTGCGCCGCGGCGGGTTCGCGCCGCCCGAGGTCACCTACATCGGCAAGGGCGCGACCTTCGTCCTCATGTACGCCTTCCCGTTCCTGCTGCTCACGCAGGGCGGCTCGGACGTCGCGGCGGTCGCGCGGCCGATCGCCTACGCGTTCATGGTGTGGGGCGGCGTCCTGTATGTCTGGTCCGGGGCGCTCTACGTCGTGCAGGCGGCTCGCGCGCTGCGCACCCGGTGATGGAAGATTGTCGGCACGAAAGCCAGCACCAGGAAGGGGAGCGGCGTTGACCACTCCGGAAGAACTGCGCTACACCGAGGAGCACGAGTGGGTCGCGACCCGCGAGGGTTCGCTCGTGCGGGTGGGCATCACCGAGTACGCGCAGGACCAGCTCGGCGACGTCGTGTTCGTCGACCTGCCCGAGGTCGGCAAGCAGGTCGGGGCGGGCGACGCGTTCGGCGAGGTCGAGTCCACGAAGAGCGTCTCGGAGCTGTTCGCGCCGGTCGACGGCGAGATCGTGGCGGTCAACTCGGCGGTCGCCGATTCGCCGGAGCTCGTCAACTCCGACCCCTACGGCGAGGGCTGGCTCGTGGAGATCCGGCTCGACGACCCGGCCGGTCTCGAGGCGCTGCTCGAGGCCGAGGCGTACCAGGCCCTCATCAAGGGCTGAGCCGTTCGGCCGGGCGCCGGAGCCTCAAGGGGAGCCCGAGGGTTCCGGGCCGGTCGGGCACGGTACGTTGACAGCTGCACGTTCTTGGTCGATGACAACACTTCATGCGTAGAGGAGAGCTCAGGTGAGCACGAACGACGGGCCCGGCGTTCCCCCGGAGCAGTCTCCGGAGCGGACCTCTGTCTTCCGGGCCGATTTCCTGGCCGACATGGAAGGCCAGCAGGAGTCCGCGCCGGCCGCCGAGGCACCGGTGCAGGGCGTCGACGCCCTTCCGCCGGGTTCCGCCCTCCTGGTCGTGAAGCGCGGGCCCAACGCGGGCTCCCGCTTCCTGCTCGACCGCGACACCACCAGCGCGGGACGGCACCCCGACAGCGACATCTTCCTCGACGACGTCACGGTTTCCCGCCGCCACGCGGAATTCCGGCGCGAGGGCGGGGAGTTCGTCGTGATCGACGTCGGCAGCCTGAACGGCACCTACGTCAACCGCGAGCCGGTCGACCAGGCCGTCCTCGCCGGCGGCGACGAGGTGCAGATCGGCAAGTTCCGCCTGGTCTTCCTGACCGGCCCGGGGCACGGGGGCCAGGGGGCGCAGTGACGGCGGCCGGGCAGCCCGGTCGTCAGGAGGCCCGGCGGGACGGGTTGAGCATCGGGGCGGTGCTCGCGCAGCTGCGCGGGGACTTCCCCGATGTCACGATTTCCAAGATCCGCTTCCTCGAGGCGGAAGGCCTGGTCCGCCCGGGCCGCACGCCCTCGGGGTACCGGCAGTTCTCGCCGGCGGACGTGGAACGCCTGCGGTACGTGCTGTCCGCGCAGCGCGACCACTACCTCCCGCTCAAGGTCATCAAGGAGCAGCTCGACGCGGCCGACGCGGGCGCGCAACCGCCCGCGCCGGTCCCGTCGGCTCCCCAGCTGCCGCGGCGGCTCGTGCCGCTCGGCGACGGGAGCGATCCGGCGGGACTGCCCGCGGCGGCGGACTTCGAGACCGGGCCGGACACCCGGCTCACCCAGGAAGACCTGCTGGAGCAGGCGGGCATCGACGACGCGATGCTCGCCGAGCTGTGCCAGTACGGCCTGCTGCGCCCCGGCGCGGCGGGTTTTTTCGGCCCGGAATCGGTCCTGATCGCCCGCACCGTCAAGGCGATGACCGAATTCGGGCTCGAACCGCGGCATCTGCGCGCGTTCCGCGCCGCGGCCGACCGCGAGGTCGGCCTGCTGGAGCAGATCGTGACCCCGGCGTACCGGCATCGTGACGCGGACGCGAAGGCGCGCGCGGACGAGGTCGTGCGCGAACTGGCCGCGCTGTCGGTCACGCTGCACACGCTGCTCGTCAAAGCGGGCATCCGCGGCGTCGCCGGCGATTGACCCTTATGCCCGAGACGCGTTGTCGGTCACTTGTCAATGACTGAACCTCAGCGCCGGGATGCCGTACCGTGAGAGACGGTTCGCGAGACCACGAACCGAGAATGTCCGCTGCGAGCGAGCACAGCGCCCGGATGACGGGTAGCGTCGGAGACAACGGTCGTCAGCCGTCGCCAGCGCTGCGGCCCGTGTGCACGAGAGGGAGGCGAAGCCCGATGAGCGAGATGCGCGTCGTCGGAGTGCGGGTCGAACTGCCCGCGAATCAGCCGATCTTGTTGCTGCGGGAGACCGAGGGCGAGCGGTACCTGCCGATCTGGATCGGCTCGGTCGAAGCCACCGCGATCGCCCTGGAACAGCAAGGCGTGCGGCCCGCCCGGCCGCTCACCCACGATCTGCTCAAAGAGGTCATCGGCGCGCTCGGCCGCGAGCTCGAGCAGGTCGTCATCACCGACCTCAAAGAAGGCACGTTCTTCGCCGAGCTGGTCTTCGACGGCGACATCCGGGTCTCGGCCCGCCCGAGCGATTCGGTCGCGCTGGCGCTGCGGATCGGCGTCCCGATCCACGCGGTCGACGCGGTGCTCGAGGAAGCCGGCCTGATCATCCCGGACGAGCAGGAGGACGAGGTCGAGAAGTTCCGCGAGTTCCTCGACTCCGTGTCCCCGGAAGACTTCCGCGGCGCCGACACCTGATCGCCCCTGCCCGGCGGTTTCCCGCCGGGCACGAGTTCACCGCGCGGTCGCGCGGGCGAACAGGTCCGCCAGCTCCCGGCCGTACCGGTCCAGGTCCACGGACGGATCTGCGGCGTAGGCGGCCGCCACTCCGTCGACGGCCTGCGCGATCGACAGCGCCACGATCTCCGGCGAGATGTCGCCGAACGCCCCCTCCTTGCGGCCCTGTTCCAGCTGCCGCTGCAGCGCGCCGGTGCGCAGCTGCCCGACCATGACGCCGGTCATCGCCCAGCCGTCGCGGTCGTCGGCGTGCGCGGCCATCTCGACCAGCACCCGCTCGCATTGCGGGTAGTCGCGCAGGAACGCGACCGAAGTCTCGATGTACGCGCGCAGGTTCCCCGGCCGGTCCGCCGGGTCGACGCCTTCGCTGCGCTCGCGCAGGTATTCCGATTTGGTCTCGGACACCGTGCTCAGCACCGCCTGCATGAGGCCGGCCTTGTTGGTGAAGTGGTACGAGATCAGCCGCGTGCTGCTGAGCCCGGCCCGTTCCTTGATGCGCGCGAAGGTGGTGCGCGCGTACCCGTGGTCGGCGATCGTGGCGATGGTCGCGCCGATGATCTGGGCCCGGGTGGTGGCCTCGGTGACGCTCAGGCCGAGTTCGGCTTGCGTGTCGATGTTTACTTGCATGAGTAATAAGTTACTCAGCCGAGTAAAAAAGGTCAATCCCGTACGGCGAACGGGCCAAAGCCTCGACACGGCCTCGAGGTCCGCCGCGCGTCGCGTTGACCGGCTAGCGGCGCAGCCTTACCGTCAAAGGCGGTAAATCGCCACGATGTGATTCGCCGACCCGGCGCGCTCGTGGCAGTTTTCCCCGGCCGATCCCGATCCTGGGCTCGACCGGCCTGTCGAACGCCCCGCCGCGAGGCCGGGCGAGGGGAGGCTTGCGGTGGTCGAGGCTGGTCGTCCGGAGATACCTGCCGGACCTGTCGCCGACGGCGAGCAGGGCGAGCTGTTCCCCGACGCCTCGCTGCCCGACGAGCTGGTCGGCTACCGCGGTCCCGCGGCCTGCCAGATCGCCGGGATCACCTACCGCCAGCTGGACTACTGGGCGCGCACGAAGCTGGTCGCGCCCAGCATCCGGACGGCGCACGGTTCGGGGTCGCAGCGGTTGTACTCGTTCAAGGACATCCTGGTCCTGAAGGTCGTGAAGCGCCTGCTGGACACCGGGGTCTCGCTGCAGAACATCCGCGTCGCGGTCGACCATCTGCGCGTGCGCGGGGTGCGCGACCTGGCGAAGGTCACGCTGTTCTCCGACGGCACCACGGTGTACGAATGCACGTCGCCGGAGGAGATCGTGGATCTGCTCCAGGGCGGCCAGGGAGTGTTCGGCATCGCGGTCAGCGGGGCGATGCAGGAGATCAGCGGCACCATCCACGAGTTCCCGGCCGAGCGCGCCGACGGCGGACTGGTCGAGGCCGTCGTGCCGGACGAGCTGACCCAGCGCCGCAACGCCCGCCGCACGGGCTGATCTTCGTCCGCGCTAGACTGGGCGCGCGATCGACGAACCCGCGCGGGAGAGACCGAACCGGCATCCCCGGTCCGGCGCCGAAGGAGCAAGTCCTCCCCGGAACCTCTCAGGCACCCTGGACCGCGCGGACGAGACGCCTCTGGAAAGCGCATCGGCAGGAGACCACCAGCCGGTGCCGCCGACGGTGCAAACCCGGCTATCCACGCGGGTGAAACTCTCAGGCGCCCCGCGGGGTACGGACAGAGTGGGGAGGACCACGCCTGTTGTGCGGCGTGGCGGCTTGGCCGGGTGAGGTTCAGACCTCCCGGGTGGTCTGAACCTCGTGCCTGTGGTCAAGACCACATCCCCGGCGTTTCCGGCGGCTCAGCCCGGAATCTTGTCCAGGAAGCCGTGCACCTTGGCGATCCGGCCGTCGGCGATCTCCACGACGTCGAACCCGATCGCGATCGGCTCAGCGGCGCCGGGAGCCGACAGGTGCCACTGGAACCGCGCGAGATCGTGGTGCGCGTCCGGCTCCGCGGGCAGGCTGAAGACGAGCCCGGCGAACTGCGCCTGCGCGCCGCCGATGAACCCGTCGATCTCGTCCTGGCCGGCGACCGCGCCGAGCGGATCCGTGTAGGTCGCGCCCGGCGCGAAGACCTCCGAGACGAGCTGGCGGCGCCGCTGCGGGTCGGTCTCGTTCCACACGTCGACGTAACGGCGGGCGAGGTCGGCTGCGGTCGGTGCGATGGTGGTCATGTCGGGGTTCTCCTTGCGTTGTCCCGTTTTCGGTAGGGCCAAGCCTGGCCGACGATCGGCGGCTGGTCGATTACGCGGGAGGTAATCGGCTGGCCGTGCTAAACCGGGGCATGGACTACGGCCGGATGGCGATCGACAGGCAGCTCGGGACCTTCCGCGAGTTCGTGACGCGCAACGAGCTGGTGCCGGAAGTGCTGGCGAGGGCGGCGAAACTGGCTCTTCCCGGCTGGTACCTGACCGCGGGCTGCCTGTGCCAGACCGTGTGGAACGTGGTGACCGGACGCCCGCCCGCCGAGGGCATCAAGGATTACGACCTGTTCTACTTCGACGACTCGGATCTCAGCTGGGACGCGGAGAACGCGGTCATCGAGGAGGGCGCCCGGAGGTTCGGGGATCTCCCGATCACGGTGGAAATCCGCAACGAGGCACGGGTGCATCTCTGGTACGAGGACCGCTTCGGCGTCCCGTGCGCGCCGTACCCGTCCACCGAGGCGGCCATCGACTCGTTCCCGTCCACGACGCCCTGTCTGGGGATCCGGTTGGCCGAAGGAGGGGAGTGGCAGGTCTACGCGCCGCACGGGTTCGCGGACATGTTCAATCTCGTCGTCCGGCCCAATCCCGGACACGCGCCGCGGAGCAGTTACGAGGCGAAAGCCCGGCGCTGGCAGGAACAATGGCCGGAGCTGACCGTCCTGCCTTGGCCCGGTTGACGGGGGTGCCGGCGCGGGCGTACTTTTCGATACGCAACGGGAGCGTATCGAAAAGAGGCATCGTGTCGGAGGAGTTCTCGGTGGGCAGGCCGCGTGATGCCCGAAGGGATGCCGCGATCCACGAGGCGGCCCTGGCGCTGCTGCCCGAAGTCGGCTACGACCAGTTGTCCATCGAGGCGATCGCGGCCCGCGCCGGTGTTGCCAAGACGACGGTTTACCGGCGGTACCGCGACAAGGCGGCCGTCGTCGCGGCGGCGGCGGAGCAGCGGCAAACCTCGGCACCGCCCGAGGCCGTGTCCGGCGGACTGCGGGAAAACTTGCTGGCCGTCGTGCGGTGGCTGGCGCGCGAGATCGCTGAGCAGGAGATCGGGGTGCTGGGCGCGCTGTTCGCGGGGATGCGCAGCGATCCGCGGCTCGCGGACGAGATGCGCCGGATCCTGCACCGAGACCAGGCGGCGATGGCGGATCGGGTGCGCCACACCGCATCGGCGCCTGGTGCGGCCGAACTGTTCGCCGAGGTCGCGCCGGGAGTGATCGTGCACCGGATCGTCTTCGCCGGCGAACCGTGCGACGACCGGTTCCTGCGGCATCTCGTCGACGACATCCTGCTGCCATTGCTGAAGGGAATCCGGAGATGATCGTGATCACGGGGGCGACCGGCGCGCTCAACGGGGCGACTGTGGAGCATCTGCTCAAGCGCGTCCCGGCGGAGGAGATCGGCGTCAGCGTCCGGGATGTCGCCAAGGCGCGGCACTTCGCGGACCGGGGCGTACGGGTGCGGCAGGGGTCCTACGAGGATCCCGCGGCACTGCGGAAATCGTTTGAAGGGGCCGAAAAAGTCCTGCTGGTGTCCTCGAACGATCCGCACGCGGACGGGGCCGCCCTGCATCGTGCCGGCGTCGAGGCGGCGGTAGCGGCTGGGGCGCAGCGGATTCTGTACACCAGCCATCAGAATTCCCGGATGGACACGCCTTTTCCGCCAGGCCCGGAGCACGCGGCGACCGAGCGGATCCTCGCCGGATCCGGGGTGGCGTGGACCGCGCTGCGCAACGGTTTCTACGCGCACAGCATTGGCTGGCTGCTCGGGAACTGGCGGGAGGACGGGGTGATCGCGGCCCCGGAGGACGGCCCGGTTTCGTGGACCGATCGGGCTGATGTCGCGGAGGCGGCGGCGGTGATTCTGGCCGGGGCCAGGGAGTTCGACGGACCGGTTGTGCTGACCGCGCGGCAGGCGGTGACGTTCGACGACGTGGCCGAGCTCGCGTCGCGGGTCAGCGGGCGTGCGGTGCGGCGCGTGGTAGTAGCGGACGAGGAGTGGGTCGCGGGCGAGCCGGAGGAGGTGGCGCGGATGAAGCTGTCGATGTTCGAGGCCTCCCGGCAAGGCCACTTTGCCGAGACGAGCCCGGTGCTGGCCGAGCTTCTCGGCCGCGAACCACGCGGAATCACGCTCTAGCACCGAAAAACTCCCGGCAGAAAGCGCGAAACGTCTCCGCCCGCCGAGTCAGCCGCGCACCCTCCGCGCGAGCCAGCACGACCGGCGTCGTCGGGACTCGCTCGCGCAGCGGACGTACCGCGAATGGCGTGCCCTCGACGGAAAGTTCCAGCGGCGGTCGCTGCACCGAGAGGGTGTAGCCGAGTCCTCGAGCCACTAACGCGCGGGCGAGTTCGAAGCTCGTCGTGCGGTGTGCGACCGGCATCGGCAGGCCGACTGCGGCGAAGACGTCCCGGAAATAGCGTTCCGACGGCGGTACGTCCAGCAGGATGAACGGCTCGTCGGCCAAGGCTCGCAACGAAACCGTCTTCCGGCGCGCCAAGGGATGCGCCGACGGGAGGAGCACGCTCGGCGGCTGGTCGTAAAGCTGGTCCACTGCGATCCCGGGCACGAGGTCCTGCCGGTACAGCACGGCGAGGTCGCAGCGGCCTTCCAGCAGGAGGTGCTGCAGGTCCGGCAGGGTGCCTTCGGCGAAGGAGACGTCGACTTCCGGGTGCTGGGTGCGGAAAGTCGCCAGCGCGGCGGGGACGTGGAGTGGCGCGAGAGGGGTGTAGCAGCCGAAATTCAGGCGTCCGGCGAGGTCTTGGCCGTAGTCGCGGGCGGTGGTGCCGAGTTCCGCCACCGAGGTGAGCACCGCGCGGGCCTCGCCGACGACCTGGCGGCCGGCGTCGGTCAGCGCGGTCGTGCGGCCGGGGCCGCGGAGGATGAGCTGGACGCCCAAAGTCCGTTCCAGCGAAGCGATCGCCAGGGACACCGCCGACTGCGACACGTGGCAGCTGTCCGCGGCCGCGGTGAGGCCGCCGGTGTCGGCGACCGCGACCAGGTACTCGAGCTGGCGCAACGAGGGAGACATCAGTTCAGCTTATGTCCTTCACCAGAAATGTGAACTGGACCGATGACCGTCGACGCGGCAGGGTCGGGGCATGACCCGGCACCAGCATCCGTTCGTCCCGTACGCGCCGCCGCGGCTGTCCCCGGAGGAGAGCCTCGCGCGCGGGCAGGAGCTGTACCGGCTGCTCGACCAGCGCCGGTCGGTCCGCTGGTTCTCCCCGGACCCGGTGCCGCTCGAAGCGATCGAGACCGCGGTGCGGATCGCGAACACCGCGCCGAGCGGGGCGCACCACCAGCCGTGGACGTTCGTCGCGACGGCCGACCCGGACGTCAAACGCGCGGTGCGCGAGGCAGCGGAGGTCGAGGAGCGGAAGTTCTACCGCGAACGCAACGCGCCGGACTGGCACGCGGCGCTCGCCCGGCTCGAAACCGACGAGCACAAGGAATTCCTCGAGGTCGCGCCGTGGCTGGTGGTCGCGTTCGCGCAGAAGAGCACCCCGCTGCCGGACGGTTCGCTGCGGAAGAACTACTACGTCAACGAGAGCGTCGGGATCGCGTGCGGCATGTTCATCACGGCGCTGCACACGATGGGGTTGGCGACGTTGACGCACACGCCGAATCCGATGGGTTTCCTCAACGAGGTTTTCGGGCGGCCGGTGACTGAGCGGCCGTACATCTTGTTCCCGGTGGGTTATCCCGCGCCGGACTGTGAGGTGCCGGATCTGGACCGCAAGCCGCTGGCGGAGGCGTTGGTGGTGCACGCGCCGTTACCTCGGGGGTAATGGTCTCCCCGCGCGCGACCCCGTAGCTTCGGACGCGTGACGACCACGGTGAAGGCCCCGATCGGCGAACTGCTCCGGGAATGGCGCGACCGCCGCCGCATCAGCCAGCTCGATCTCGCGATCTCGGCGGACATCTCGACGCGCCACCTGAGCTTCGTGGAGACCGGCCGGTCCAAGCCGAGCCGCGACATGGTGTTGCGGCTGGGCGAGCATCTCGACATCCCGCTGCGCGAACGCAACCGCCTGCTGCTCGCCGCGGGCTACGCGCCCGCCTACGGCGAGTCCGACATCGGAGCGCCGGAAATGACCGTGATCCGCGAGGCGGTCCGGCGGCTGCTCGCCGGGCACGACCCGTATCCGGCGGCGGTGGTCGACCGCGGCTGGAATCTCGTCGACGCCAACCTCAGCCTCGGCGTGCTCACCGAGGGCATCGCGCCGTCGCTGCTGACCGGTCCGGTGAACGTGCTGCGCGCGACGCTGCACCCGGACGGGATGGCGCCGCGGGTGCTGAACCTGGGGGAATGGCGCGCGCATCTGCTGGGACGGCTGCGCCGTCAGGTCGAGCAGACCGCGGACGCCGGGCTCGCCGAGCTGCTGGAGGAACTGCGCGGGTATCCGTGCGACGACGAGGTCCCCGAGGTGGAGATCCCCGGCCCGGGCGACATTTTCGTGCCGCTGCGCTACCGGCACGGGGATCTGGAGCTGACGTTCTTCAGCACGGTCGCGACCTTCGGGACGCCGCTGGACGTGACGGTCGCCGAGCTGGTGATCGAGTCGTTCTATCCGGCCGACCCGGCGACGGCGGCGTTCCTGCGCGAGCGCGTGACCGGCTGAGCGCCGCTACGATCGGGGCCATGCGGGCGTTCGTGGTGACCGGACCGGGGGAGGCCGGGCCTGCCGAGGTGCCGGAGCCGGAAGCCGGGGTCGGCGAGGTCGTGGTCGACGTCGAGCGGGCCGGGGTGTGCGGCACCGACGTCGAGTTCTTCACCGGCGAAATGCAGTACCTCGCCGACGGGCACGCCCGGTACCCGATGCGGCTCGGCCACGAATGGTGCGGCACGGTGTCGGCGGTCGGCCGGGGCGTGCATCCGGCGTGGGTCGGCCGCCGCGTCACCGGCGACACGATGCTCGGGTGCGGGGACTGCCGGCGGTGCCGGGGCGGGCATCAGCACGTCTGCGCGGCCCGGCAGGAGGTCGGCATCCGCGGCGGCCGGGCGGGAGCGCTGGCCGAACGCCTCGCCGTGCCGGTGCGCTCGCTGCACGAACTGCCGGACACGGTGGATCCGGTCGCGGGCGCGCTGGCCGAACCGGGCGGCAACGCCTGCCGGGCGGCGCGGGCGGCCGCGGGCGAACGGGTGCTGGTCCTCGGCCCGGGGACGATCGGGTTGCTCACCGCGCTGTTCCTCCGGGCCGCGGGCAGCGAGGTCCATCTCGTCGGCGCGACGCCGTGGTCGGTGGAATTCGCGCGCGGCTTGGGTTTTTCCGCCGGGACGAGCGTTCCCGAGCCGCCGTTCGACGCGGTGGTCGACGCGACCGGCGATCTCTCCGCTCCCGCGCTCGCTGCCGAGGTGGTCGAACCCGCGGGCCGGATCGTCTGCATCGGGCTGTCCGGGCGGCCGAGCCTGCTGGACACGAGGATGCTGGCGTTGAAGGACGTCACCGCGATCGGCGTGCTGAGCGGTTCGCCGGGCTTGGCGCAGGCGATCGACGCGTACGCGTCCGGCGAGGTGGATCCGCGGCCGCTGGTGGCGGCGACGGTCGGGCTGGACGAGGTCGCAGCGGTGCTCGGCGGGGAGCGGCCGGCGGGCGCGCCGAAGATCCACGTCGACCCGCACCGGTAACCAGGTTGCCCGGCGGGCGCGGAAACGAGAGGGTCGGGGCATGAGTGCCGACCTGACTTTCCGCCAGCCGACCGAAAACGACCACGCGCGCGTGCTCGCCGCGCTGGGACCGTGGTGGGGCGGCCTGAAGGGCGAAGCCGGTGCGCAGGAGCGGGCGCTGCTGGTGCCGCGGCTGTACTTCCAGCACTTCACCACGACGAGCCGCCTGGTGGAGCGTCCGGACGGGACGCTGGCGGCCTTCCTGATCGGCTTCGTCTCGCAGACCGACCCCGACACCGCCTACATCCACTTCGTCGGTGTCGACCCGGCGCTGCACGGGCAGGGGATCGGCCGTTCGCTGTACGAGTGGTTCTTCGGGCAGGTGCGGGAATCGGGGGTGCGCAAGGTGAAGTGCATCACCAGCCCGCAGAACACCGCGTCGCGCGCGTACCACGCCCGGCTCGGGTTCGAGGTGTCCGACGTGCTCCCGGATTACGACGGGCCGGGTCTGGACCGGGTCGCGTTCACCCGGAGCCTTGGCGACTAGCCGGGTAGCCGAGCTTGCCGGAAGGGACGGGCACCCTGACAGCTTCAGCGGTCGTGAGGGGAACCCTGAGGGAACCAGATTCCCTCAGGGTTCCCCTCACGGACGGCGTCAAGCGAGACCCGCGCGAGGGACAGCTGAAGACCGGTCACCGGGCTCCGATGACAGTCCGAAACTGTTCAGCAGCCCGCTCGACCTTCTTCTGCGGATCGGCCAGCAGCGAAGCGACCGCCTCGCCGAGTTTGCCTGCCGGGGGCTCGTATTCGAGGGAAACCTCCACGCCGGTGCGGCCGTGGCCCTTGTCGTCGAACCGGACGACCCCGGAGTTGTGCACGTCCGGATCGGCGTCGTCGACCGTGGTCCAGGCGATCTTGCGCGGCGGTGCGTCCTCGACGATCCGGGCCTGCCATTCCACTGTGGACCCCGCGGGTCCGTCGACCTTCCACCGGGTGCGCGTCCCGTCGCCGTCCAGGGCTTCGACCGACTGGACGTCGGAGAAGAGCTCCGGCAGCCGGGTCAGCGGACGCCACCAGTCGTAGCACGCCTGCGCGGGAGCGTTGACCTCGACGTAATGCGCTGCAGCAGCCATGGGCACCTTTCCTCGGAGTTCAGCGAAGTCTTGCCGAACTCCCCGGCTACCCGGCTGATCGGAGGCGCAAACCGCCCGCGGTTACGAGAGTTCCTTGCGGGGCAACGGAACGAGACGGACGTCGAGGGTCCGGTCGAGGCCGAGCAGCCGGAGGGGACGCAGCACGGCGCGGTGGCGCGCCAGCACCGTGAACGACACCTCCGCGAGGCGAGCCGTGTGGTCGGCCGCCAGCAGGACGGACAGCCCGCGGCAGCTGCAGAACGTGACGGCGCCCAGATCGGCGATCACTTCGCCGGGCGACTGGGCGATCGCCGTGACGGTGTGCTCGAAAAACGTGTCAGCGCTTGAAGAATCGAGGTCTCCGGAGACCGCGACGACCGTGCTGTCGTCGGCGGTGCTGACGGTGATGTCCGCGAGGGGCGCTGCGCGGGTGGGCAGCCTCGCCGGGCGAACGGGGTGAGTCATCGGGGGCCTCCTGCGGACCGGCGGAGGCGGACCGGCGCTGGACTGCCTCGCTTGTGCTGGGCGGCCGGCTCCTTGCTGAACCGATGCTGCCACGGTAGCTGCGCCGCGGAATTCCGACAACCAGGTGCCGGGCGCCCGGGGGATCCTCGGTTTCGCTGCCTGGTCAGGAGTGCCGGGCGAACGCGTCCTCGCCCGCCCGGACGCGCGCCGGCTCCAGCAGCGAGCGCTGCCGGTCCGCGCGCAGCAGGAGGGCGTCGAAATCCACGTCGGCCAGCCGCTTTCCCAGGTTCGCCGAATCGCGCAGCGTGGTCCACAGGATCTTCTTGCCCTCGATGCCCATGGCCAGCGCCTCGAGTTCCCAGAACCGGCTGAGCGGCGAGTGCGACGTGATCCTGCCGTTCAGCTTGAACCGTCCCAGCCGCTCGGCCACGATCGCGAGCCCGGCTTTGACCGGGTTCGCCCGCACCGGCACTGCCTGCATGATGCCGCGGAAAGTCTCGACGTCCTCCGCGATCGCCGACGCCACCTCGCGCAGCGGCGTCTCGAATTCGGTGCCCTGGTTGGTGCGGGCGGCCCGGCGCGCCAGCTCGCGCCAGGCGAGGCCCATGGCCAGCTGGTCGTTGAGGTAGATCCCGAGCAACGTGTCCATGCGGGCGGGGATACCCGGCCGGGCGGCGGGTAACCGGCGGTCGCGCAGCGGTCCACAGTGGACCGCTCGGCTTCGGCGCGGAACAGGACGTTTCGCCGCGCCGGTGCCGGGTATCAGGGCGGAATGTCTGTGCGAGCTGTGGTGATGGACGAGTTCGGCGGCCCGGACGTCTTGACGCTGCGCGAGGTCCAGCGTCCCGAGCCGGGGCCGGGCGAGATCCTGGTGCGCGTGGTGGCGTCCGGCACGAACCCGGTCGAGGCGAAGATCCGGCAGGGGGTGGCGATCCCGGATCTGGAACTGCCCGCGGTGCTGGGCGGCGACGTCTCGGGCGTCGTGGCGGCAGTAGGTCCCGGCGTGACTGACTTCGCCGAGGGCGACGAGGTGTTCTACACCCCGGAAATGGCGTCCCGCCTGGGCAGCTACACCGAGCTGAACGTCGTCTTGGCGGCCATCGCGGCGCCCAAACCCCGCGGGCTCAGCCACGTCGAGGCGGCGGCGATCCCGCTCGCCGGCGGGACGGCGTGGGAGGCGATCGTCCGCCGGTTGGCGGTCCGGCCGGGGGAGACGGTGCTGGTGCACGCCGGTGCCGGCGGGGTCGGCTCGTTCGCCGTGCAGTTCGCGGTCGCAGCGGGTGCCCGGGTGCTGGCGACGGCGGGCCCGGACAACCAGGATTTGCTGCGTGACCTGGGTGCCGTTCCGATCGACTACCACGAGACCGACCCGGTCGAAGCGGCGTTCGAGCACACCGGCGGCCAGGGCGCCGACGCGGTGCTGGACCTGGTCGGCGGGGAGAACGTCGCGAAGAGCTCCGCCGCGGCCAGGGCGTTCGGCCGGATCGCGACGGTGCTGCCGCCGAAGGGCGAGCTGCGCACCCTCTACCAGCGGAATCAGCAGCTGCACGGGATCCTGCTCACCCGGGAGCGTCGTCGGCTGGAGGAGCTGACGCCGCTGTTCGAGCGCGGCCAGGCCCGTCCCGTCGTGGACCAGGTCCTGCCGCTCGACCAGGTGCGCCAGGCCCACGAGCGGCTCGATTCCGGGCACGGGAGGGGAAAGACGGTGCTCGATCTGGTCTGACCGGCAGGACAAGGGCAGGTTCTCCGGGCCTGCCGCACCGAGGCGTCCGGTCGGGCGTGCGGAACTGTCGGACGGCTGGGTTAGCCTTGAGGGGCAAGGTGAACCGAGCTGTCCGGCGGACGGCAGAGGTGAGGTAGTGATCGTGGTGCCCGCGATGATGTCGGTGTTTCGTTCGGGGCGGCCATGACGTACTCGGAGCAGGCGTTCCTGCATCCGGCGCTTTTCTACCGAAGCGCCGAGGAGTTCACGGCCGGGGTGGTCGCGTTCGTCCGCGAGGGGCTGGCGGCGGGCGAGCCGGTCGCGGTCGCCGCGCCGCCGGAGCACGTGCGCCTGGTCCGGGCCGAACTGGGCGCGGACGCCGAGCGGGTGCTGCTGGTCGACATGACCGAGGCGGGCCGCAATCCGGGCCGGATCATCCCTGGCGTGCTGCGCGCGTTCGCCGACGGGCATCCGGACCGGCACGTGCGGATCGTCGGGGAGCCGATCTGGGCCGGCCGGTCGCCGGCGGAGTACCCGGCGTGCGCGCAGCACGAGGCGTTGATCAACCTGGCGTTCGAGGGCCGGTGGGCGACCATCCTGTGCCCGTACGACGCCGAAGCGCTGGGCGCGACCGAGCTGGCCGACGCGCTCCGCACGCACCCCTGGCTGATCGACGGCACGGGGGAGTGGCGCTCGAGCGGCGACTACGCGCCCGACGCGGTGGTCGCCGACTACAACCGCGAGCTGCCGCCTCCGCCCGGCGCCCGGTCCTTCGTCGTCGCCGAACCCGACCTCGTCGACCTCCGCGCGGTGACCGCCGAGACGGCGCGGCGGCACGGCCTGCCCGAGGACCGGGTCGAGGACGCGGTGATGGCGGTGTCGGAGCTGGCGGTCAACAGCGTCGAGCACGGCAGCGGGGCCGCGATGGTGCGGCTGGGGTTCGCCGACGGCGAGCTGGTCTGCCAGGTCCGGGACGAGGGATGGCTGGCGGATCCGATGGCCGGTCGCGTCCCGGCCGCCCCGGACCAGGTCCGCGGCCGGGGACTGCTGCTGGTGAACCATCTCGCGGACCTGGTGCGGATGCATTCGGATCCGGCGGGGTCGACGGTGGAGGCGCGGTTCGCCGCCGGGTGAAGCCGCCTGGCGCGGGCGGCTTAGGCTGACGGGCGAGGAAAAGCTATCCGCGGCAGCTGGCGATATCGAGAGGGCGGCCGGGGTCTGCTGCTGGTGAACCATCTCGCGGCGGGTGCATTCGGATCCGGCGGGGTCGACGGTGGAGGCGCGGTTCGCCGCCGGGTGAAGCCGCCTGGCGCGGGCGGCTTAGGCTGACGGGCGAGGAAAAGCTATCCGCGGCAGCTGGCGATATCGAGAGGGCGGCCGGGGTCTGCTGCTGGTGAACCATCTCGCGGCGGGTGCATTCGGATCCGGCGGGGTCGACGGTGGAGGCGCGGTTCGCCGCCGGGTGAAGCCGCTTGGCGCGGGCGGCTTAGGCTGACGGGCGAGGAAAAGCTATCCGTCTGGCAGGAGAGTGCGAGCGTGACCGCGGCAGCTGGCGACATCGAGAAGGCGGCCGGGGTGCTGCGCGCCGGGGGCTTGGTGGCCTTCCCGACCGAGACGGTCTACGGCCTGGGCGCCGACGCCTCGGACCCGGCCGCGGTGTCCCGCATCTACCAGGCGAAGGGCCGCCCGCCCACGCATCCGCTGATCGTGCACCTCGCCGGTGCCGGGCACCTGGACGGCTGGGTCGAGAAGATGCCCGAGCCCGCGCGGCTGCTGGCCGAGCAGTTCTGGCCGGGACCGCTCACGTTGGTGCTGCGGCGCGGCCCGCGCGTGTCGTCGGCGGCGACCGGCGGGCTGGAGACGGTGGGGGTGCGCGTCCCGGACCATCCGGTGGCGCTGGCGCTGCTGTCGGCGTTCGGCGGCGGCGCGGCGGCTCCGTCGGCCAACCGGTTCGGCTCGGTCAGCCCGACCACCGCCGAGCACGTCCGCGCGGAGCTGGGCGAGGCCGTCGATTTCGTTCTGGACGGCGGTCCCTGCCAGGTCGGTGTCGAGTCCACCATCGTCGACGCCACCAGCGACACCCTCAGCGTGCTGCGGCCCGGCGGCGTGCCGCGGGAAGACCTCGAAGCGGTGCTCGGGAGTTCCCTCGAGGTGCCGTCCGTGAGCCCGATCCGGGTTCCTGGCCAGCATCCGTCGCACTACGCGCCGCGGGCCTGGGTGATTCTCGTCGAGCCCGGCGAGGTGGCCGCCGAAGCGGAGCGCGCGCGGAAACTCGGGCACCAGGTGGGTGTCTTCCTGCCGCCTTCCCAGGACGTCGCAGCGCCGGGGGCGCACGCGGTGGTGCCGGTTCCGGCTTCGCTGGCCGAGTACGCGCGCGGTCTTTACGGCTTCCTTCGCGAGCTGGACCGGAAGGGCTGCGACCTGATCGTCGCGTCGCTGCCGGAGGAGAAGGGGCTGGGGCTCGCGATCGCGAACCGGCTTCGCCGCGCCGCAGGGCCGCGCGGCTGAACGGGCCGCTTCGTCGGTAGTCCACAGTAGACAGTCCGGCCGGGAACGCCCGCCGGCGGTTCCGGCGTGCCCCGCTCCGGCGGAAGATCGTGCCGGGTAGGGTTTTTCCTCGGTGCGTTAAGCAGGCAGCGTCCACAACTCCCTGGCTGAGGCGCGCCCTGCGCCCGGTCCGGCCCGCTCCTAGGAGTGCGTGTGGCGACCGCCGAGTGCCGAGCATCCCGTCCGGCGCAGAGATGCGCGGCCAAGCCCGATCCGGGCGATTTCGGGCGAAACGTGGTCGTGCAGCTGCCGTGACGGAGCTGAAGATCGCCCCTCGGCAGTTCGGGGGTGCCGTGGTGCTGACCTTGCCGGACCGGCTCGCGAAGACTCACTCGGCCGAAATCGTCGAGGCGCTGCACGCGGCGGGCCGCGCTGTCGCGCCGGGCACGTGCCTGGTGGTGGACCTGCGCGGCGTCAGGCCGCTGAGCGCACTGCTGGCCCGGGCGCTGGTCTCGTTCGCCCGTGATCGCGACTGCGTGCTGGTGACGTCGCCAGACCAGGCCGCGACGCTGGACAGCGCTGATCCTGGCGAGGCCGTCCGGCGGGCTGCGTCGCCGGCGGAGGCGCTGGCCGAGCCCGGCGACGTCCGGCAGCCGTTCGCGGCGAGCGGCGCGGTGTTGTCGCTTGCCTTCGACAGCGACGATCTCAGCCGGACCGAGGCGTTCCTGAGCAGCGCGTATGCGCCGATGCGGATCGGCAGCGACACCGGGCACGCGGGCACACACATCCGCAGGCACGAGGTGGACGGGCTGAGCGCCGACCGGCTCGACCTGTCCTTCGAGATGAGCTACTCCGTCGAGCCGCTGGGCACGATCTGCCTCTGCGACGTCGAATCGGGCACGATCGAGGACCACCGCGTGGACGGCTCGCCGGAAGCGGAGACGTTCGGCCCGGGGGATCTGGTGTCGTACTCTCCGGACCGGCCCTACACCGGGCGGATCGCGCGCGCCAAGTACAGCATCACCATGCTGGATCCGGCTCTGCTGAGCCAGGCGGCGGGCGTCGACCGGCCGGTGCGGCTGCTCGGCCACCGGCCGGTCGACGCCAGCGCCGCCCAGCACCTGCGGTCCACTGTCGCGCATCTGCGGGACGATGTGCTCGGCGTGCCCGGCGTCGGGGAGAATCCGCTGGCTGTGGCGACGGCGACGCGCTACCTCGCCGTAGCCGTGCTGAACGCGTTCCCCCACACGGCCTCCGCAAAGCGCACCGGGGACGGGCTCGACGCCCATTCGCAGACGCTCCGCCGCGCGATTTCCTTCATCGAAGCCAATCTCGACCGGCCGATCGACATCGCGGAGATCGCCGCGGCAGCCCGGGTTTCCGCCCGCGCGGTGCAATTGGCCTTCCGGAGACATCTCGGCACGACCCCGATGGCCTACCTGCGCCGGGCCCGTCTCGACCGCGCGCGAGCGGAACTGCGCGCCGCCGTGCCGGATCAGGACACCGTCGCCCGGATCGCGGCCCGATGGGGCTACGCACCCAGTGTGTTCGCCGCCCACTACCGGGCCGCGTACGGCGAGTCGCCCTCGTCGACGCTGCAGCGGGATACGGCCGAGCAGGTTCGTTTCCCTGGCAGCCGGAGCTTCGTTCGGACGGCGATCGCGGTGAAGAGCGAATCCGGTACGGCTGAGCGCGCCAGGCCGGACGCCGCGGACCGGTTCGAGTCGCTGAGCAGGATGCTGCTGTCCGCGAACTCGGTCGCGGACGTGCTGCGCCAGGTCGTGGAAGCGACCGCGGCGGCGGTCGCCGGAGCGGACTGGGTCAGCGTCACGGTGCTGGGTTCCGACGGCCGCTTTTCCACCGCTGCCCGGACCGGGAAGACCGCCGCCGAGCTGGACCGGATCCAGTACCGCGACGGGGAAGGCCCCTGCGTGGAGGCGGCCCGCGCGGACGGCCCGGGCTATGTCGCGAGCGCGGACCTGGCGACCGAGGCCCGATGGCCCCGGTTCACCGCCGCCGCGCGCGCCCTCGGTTGCCGCGCGGCGTTCTCCACCGAACTCCCGGCAGCTCCGGGCCTCGACCGGACGGCGGGCTCGCTGACCGTCTACTCGCGTCGCCCGGACAGCCTGGCCGAGACCGACCGCCGCATCGCCCTGCTGCTGGCTACCCACGCGTCGCTGGCGCTGGCGAACAGCCACCTGCGAAAGACCGCCGAACTGCGCCGGGCCGAGTTCCGGCGAGCCGTCGACACCCGGGACGTGATCGGGCAGGCCAAGGGCATCCTGATGAACCGGGAGGGCCTCACCGCGGAGGAAGCGTTCGACCTGCTGCGGCGGACTTCGCAGGACCTGAACGTGAAACTGGTCGAGGTGGCCCGGACTCTGACCGGCCGGCACGGCGAGCTCGGGCAGGAGTGACGGGCGGTTCCGCCGGCCTCGGGTCTCGACCGGCGGAACCTGGGTCCCGGTCTCCTGCGCGCCGGAGGCCGTCCCTGGTCCCCGGCTACCCGTTCGCCGGCAATTCACGCGAGCCGGACGGATCGGAACGGAAACCGGCGGGGGTCAGAGGTCGAGTTCGCGGTGCCGTTCGGTCACCGTGCGGGCGAGTTCGACCAGCTTGACGTTGAGGTCCTGGGACGTGCGGCGCAGGATGTCGAACGCCGCGTCGGCGGTGACCCCGCGCCGGTTCATCAGGATGCCCTTGGCCTGCCCGATGAGGTCGCGGCTGTCGACGGCGCGCTTGAGGTGGACCTCCTTGAGCGCGGCCGCGGTGTGCGCGGACGATCCGGAGAGGGCGAGCGAGGCGTGCGACGCCAGGATGAGCGCGCTGTCGACGGCGGTGTCGTCGAACGCCCCGGCCTTGCGGCTGTAGAGGTTGATCGCGCCGGGCGGGAGGTCGGACTTGGCGTCCGGCAGCAGCGTCGTGGCCAGCAGCGAGCCGAACCCGAGCCGTCCGGCGCGCACGCCGAATTCGGGGAAGGCGCCCGACTCCGGAAGGTTGTTGGTCAAGGCGTGTCCCGGCCGTTCGTGCCGGGCGGCTTCCAGGCACGGGCCCTCGCCGGTCCGGTACTGGATCCGGTCCAGCTCCTCGGCGGCCGGGTCGGTAAAGACCGGGGTGTGGAACCCGCCGTCGGACGACCGCAGGGTGATGCTGGCCAGATCGGCTTGCGGCACGATGCGCAGCGCGGCGGACACCACGCGCTCCATCGCTTCGTGCAGGGAGTCCGCGTCGAGCAGGAGAAGCGCGAGCGTGCCGAACTGCCGGGAGAGCGGGCCTTCGAGGGCCACGCCGCTGCGGGCCCAGCCGTCGACGGCCGGTTCCGCGCAGAACGCGACCCGGTCGGCTTCCCAGCCCTGATCGGTCTGCGTGTCGGTGTCCGTCACCCCGGCCTCCTCGTTCGCCGCCCGCCACCGGGCCGCACCGCCGGACTTTACCGGGCCGCGAAACCGGACCGGCGGTCTGGAGGAAGGGCGGACACACAGCGGCGGCCGGAACCGCGGGTCCCGGCCGCCGCTCGGTGCCGCGGGTCAGTCTTTCACGCCTTTGGCGGCGTCCTTGACCTTTTCTCCCGCTTGCTTGAGCGCGCCCTTGGCCTGTTCGGCCTTCCCCTCGGCCTGCCACTGCTCGTTCCCGGTGGCGTTGCCGAGCGCTTCCTTGGCCTTGCCCTTGAGCTCCTCGGCCTTGTGTCCGGCGGTGTCGCTCATCGTCGATGCCTCTCTTCGTGTCCGGGGTTCCCGGGCTACCCGCTGAAGGCGGTGGGCAAACCGGCCGCGCCGTCAGCGAGGAGCCTTCGCGGCGGCGATGTACTGATTGGCTTCCGGCAGAAAGGAAAGGACCACGCCGAGCACGGCCAGGCCGGTGCTGACGTAGCCGATGACCGTGCTCTGCCCGGCCAGCAGGGAAATCACCTGGAGCGCGGTGAGCACGGTGAGCACGATCCTCGCCCAGTTGCGGCCCGCGCGTAGTTTGAACGCGAACAGCAGGCGCAGCAACGCGATCACGACGGCGATCACGACCCCGACGACGATCCCGATCGTGACCGCCTGGTCGATCTGGGCGTCGGTGAGACGCGCGGAGTTCTGCCCGTTCGCTCTTCGCATCGCGTCGGCCAGCGTGTCATGCGCGAAAAACAGGAACACGGCTCCGGCCAATCCGACGAGCGTCGCGGCGACGAACGCCCAGAAAGCGCCCGTGATCACCGCGGGGCGCGGCGGGGCTTCGGCGGGAGTTCCGGCGGAAGGGGACGGGTAAGCAGGCATGTCAGTCATGAAAAAACGGTGGCACAGCACACGAAACCCCGCACGGCAAGCGCGAAACCGGGCCGGGAAAACTGCGCGGCGGGCGACTTCGCGCACCATTCCCGGGATTCCGGTTTGCGGCCTCCTTCCCGCGGGTACCCAGTTCCGGGGAAGTGCGGGGAATCGCCGCGTAATTCGCGGGCAGCGCCACAAGATTGGCAAGACGTCGCGCGGGTACCTGTCCCCGGACAGGCGCAGCACGGCCGAGAGGAGGTCAAGCGATGAGTGTGGACGAATTCCAGCCCAGCCGCTTGCCCGCGCGCGCCGCGTCGCCGGAGGGCGCGATCCCGCGACTGGACTTGATGCTGGCGCGGGATTCCACGACGTTGCGCGGGATCCGGGACCAGGCGGCCGCGTTCGTGTACGGCCACCGCCCGCACGCCGACGCGGACGCGGTGGCGGACGTGCGCCTGGTGCTCGACGAAATGGCCTCCAACGCGATGCGCCACGCGCGTCCGCCGTGCACGCTCGCCCTGTCCTTGCCCGGCGACCGGCTCCTGATCGAGGTGTCCGATTCGCTTCCGGCCCTGGCCCGGTACCGGGAGGGGTACGAGGGCGGCGGACGCGGATTGGCCTTGATCAACGCGATCGCCGTGCGCTGGGGCCAGACGCCCCGGGAAGGCGGGAAGACGGTCTGGGCCGAACTGGCCCTCTGATCCGCTCTGTTGCGGCCGGGGTTAACCGCGCGAATGTACGTGAGGGGAACCCTGAGGGAATCAGATTCCCTCAGGGTGGCCCTCACGGACCGCTGACCCCACGCCCGTCCCGGCCACACCGCCGACGTGGGCAAATCCCTGGCATTGACCAGCGCGCCGTGAGGGGTCCCTTCACGTACAGAGTCAGGCGCGAGCGAGATACTCCGCCGCTGCCCGCAGGCTCACGTAGGAGCCGCTGAACGTGTCGACCCGCGGCGCCGCACCGGCTTCCGGCCCCGGCACCCCGGTCTCGACCCGGATGTAGTCCACAGTGGACAGACCGGCCAGGAACTCCCGCACCGCCGGGTGCCGGTGCGCTTCCCGGGTCACCACCACGACGCTCTCCGCCGACGAGGCTTCGGCCACGACCGTCGCGACGTCGTCCGGGGACACCGAAAGCGTCCGGGTGCCCGGAACCAGTTCCGCCAGATGCGCGCCCAGTCCCCACGGCATCGGCCCGGCGGCGATGCCCGGTTCGGTCTGCACGTCCACCACGAGCGACCGGCCGGTCAACCGCGGCGTGCCGGTGATCCGCAAGGCGGCCCGCGCGGCGGACAGGCCGAGCGAGTAGTCCACCGGCTGCACCGCGGCGGGAGCGGGGGAGGAGCCCAGCGACGCGGTCCGGGCCGCGGCGTCGGCCAGGCGCGCCAAGGAAAGCCGCCCCTCGGTCACTGCCGCGACGATCGCCTCGGCGGTCCGGTCCAGCGTCTCCGCGTCGAACGCGGCCCCGCCGAGGCACAGCGCGTCCGCGCCGCCCAGGAGAGCCCGGACCGAGGCTTCGCCGATCCCGTCGTGCCGCCCGTACGCCCCTGAGATGGCGCCCATCTCCAACGCGTCGGTGATGACCGCCCCGGTGAACCCCAGTTCGCCGCGCAGCACGTCGACGAGCGCGGTCCGGTTGAACGTCGCCGGTTCCTCGCCCCATTCCCGCACGACGAGGTGCCCGGACATGACCGTCCGGACGCCCGCCTCGATCGCCGCGGCGAACGGAACCAACTCCACTTCCCGGAGTTCGGCGGCGGTCCGCGGCAGCACCGGCAGCGAGAGGTGCGAATCCTCGGTCGCCGCGCCGTGTCCGGGGAAGTGCTTGGCGCACGCGGCGACGCCGTACTTCTGCATGCCGGTCACGAACGCCGCCACGTGCGGCGAGGCGGCCGCCGGGTCCGAGCCGAACGCCCGCACGCCGATGCCCGGATCCTCCGCCGCGAGCGTGAGATCCGCGCACGGCGCGAGGTTGACCGTGACCCCGCACGCCGCGAGCCGCTCGCCGAGAGCGGCCGCGACGGACGCGGTCAGCTCCGGATCCCCGGCCGCGCCGAGTGCGAGCGGGCCGGGCACGAACGAGCCCTTGCCGACGTCGAGGCGGGTGACGTCGCCGCCTTCCTCGTCGATCCCGACGACCACGCCGTCCCGCTCGGACCGCAGCGCCGAGGTGAGCGCGGCGACCTGTTCGTCGTCGACCACGTTGCGGCCGAACAGGATCACGCCGCCGAGCCCCTCGGCGAGCCGGCGGCGCACCCAGTCCGGCGCCGTGGTCCCGGCGAATCCGGGCAGCAGAACGGCTTCGGCCAGCCGGCGGGTTTCGGACAGGTCAGCCACCGTCATCCCTTCACCGCGCCAGCGGTCATGCCGGACACGAGTTTCCGTTGCACGATCAGGAAGAAGATCACCGCCGGGATCGCGTAGATCACCGATGCGGCCATGACGCCGCCCCAGTCGATCGAGAACGCCGTCTTGAACGACGACAGCCACACCGGCAGCGTCTGCTTCGACTGGTCGCGCATGAACACCAGGGCGAACAGGAATTCGTTCCACGCGGTGATGAAGCTGAACACCGACGTGGTGACCAGTCCCGGCCCGAGCAGCGGCAGCGTGACCCGGCGGAACGCGCCGACCCGGCTGCAGCCGTCGATCATCGCGGCCTCTTCGAGGTCGTACGGGATGCCGTTGACGAACCCGTAGAGCATCCACACGGTGAACGGCAGCGACGTCGCGAAGTACACCAGCAGCAGCGACGGCAGCGTGTTCAGCAGCCCGATGTCGCGCATCAGCAGGTACATCGGGATGAACAGCGCCGAGAGCGGGGCCAGCTGCGCCACCAGGATCAGCAGCAGGAACCCCTTGCGGCCGCGGAAGCGGAAGCGCGCGAGCGGGATCGCCGCGAGCACGCCCACCACCAGCGCGGCCAGCACCGCGCCGAGCGTCACGATCAGGCTGTTGGTCAGGTACGTGACGAACCCGGGCTTGGTCAGCGCCGACGCGAAGTTCGACAGTGTCGCCGAAGTCGGGATCAGGTCGTACTTCGGCGACAGCACGTCGCCCGGCGTCTTCAGCGACGTCGTGAACATCCAGTACGTCGGGAAGAGGAACAGCAGCGCCACGAGGATGCCGGCGGCCGACACCAGCACCCGGGCGGGCAGGGACTTCCTCATGCGATCTCCCCGTCCTTGGTCCGGACCAGCAGCTGCACGTACCGGCCGGTGACCAGCAGGAGCAGCACCAGCATGATGGTGGCGATGGCCGCGGCGGAGCCGAAGTGGCTGCCCGCGATGCCCTTGAGGTACTGCAGGATCGCCAGCGTCGTGCTCGCGCCGTCCGGGCCGCCCTGGCGGATGGCCCACACCTGGGCGAACATGTTGAAGTCCCACAGCATCGACAGGAACGTGACCATCGTCAGGATCGGCCGGATCGCGGGCCAGCTGACCGCGCGGAACGTCTGCCACGGCCCGGCGCCGTCGATGCCCGCCGCCTCGTACTGCTCGCGCGGCACGCCGATGAGGCCCGCGTAGAGCGTGAACGCGACGAACGGCACGGCCTGCCACAGCACCAGCAGCCCGATCACCACGAGCGTGCTCGTGCCGGTGGAGAACCACGAGTACCCGATGAACGAATGGAAGCCCAGCCGGTCCAGCGTCTTGTTGAGGATGCCGTACTGCTGGTCGAAGATCCACTGGAACACCGTGGTGGTGGCGATGACCGGCACCGCCCACGCGAGCACCAGCGAGACCTGCACGAAGATCCGCAGCACCGGGTTGAGGTGCCGCATCAGCACCGCGATCAGCAGCGCCACGAGCAGGGTCCCGGCGACGAGCGCGCCGGTGAAGAGGATCGTGCGGAGCGCGACTGCCCAGAACTCGGGGTCGGACAGCACGTCGGTGTAGTTCTTGAAGCCGATCCACACCATCTTGCCGGTCACCAGCTCGCGCAGGTCGAGCTGGCGCAGGCTGATGCCGAGCATCTGGACGGTGGGCCAGCCGAGCAGCACCAGCACGGCCGCGAGCGCGGGAAGGATCAGCAGGTACGGCATGAGCCGTTCGCTGAACCAGCCGCTTCCCCGCTTCCGCGCCGCCCCGACGTGCGCCGATGCCGGCGGGGTCGCCCCCGCCGGCATCGGCTTGTCCTTCGTCGCGGTCATCCGCCGATGATCTTGTCGAGGGCCGTGTTCGCGTCGGCCGCCGCCTGGTCGAGAGTCTTCTTCCCGGTCAGGTACGCGGTCAGCATGTCCTTCAGCGGGTTCTGGCCGGATTCGACCTCGCCCCACTTCGGGCTGGCCGGCATCGCGCGGCCGTTCTTCGACGCCTTCGCCATCACCGCGCCCAGCGGGTCCTTGTCCAGGGCGCTGACGTCGGTGGAGGTGCCCGGCACGTAGCCGCCGGCGGCGAGCTGCGTCATGTACTTGGTGCTGGTCAGCAGCTTCAGGTAGTCCTTGGCGAGGTCCTGGTGCTTGCTGTTGAGCGGGACGACCAGGTTCGAGCCGCCGAGGAACACCGGGGCGGTCTGGCCCGCGGTCTTCGACGGGATCGGGAACGCGCCGGTCTTGGCGGTGATGCCCGGGTCGGTCTTCGCGGCGGTCGCCACCTCGTTCGGGGTGCCGATGAACATGGCGACCTTGCCCGCGCCGTAGATGCCCGCCTGCTGCGGCGTGGCCTCGTCGTTGTCTTTGGGCGCGGTGGTGCCCGAGGCGTCCACGAGCTTCTTGTAGAACTCGAGGCCCGCCTTGGCTTCCGGCGTGTTGAGCGACGACTTGAACGACTTGCCCTCGGCCTTGGCGATGTCGCCGCCGTTGTCCCAGATGAACGACGACAGCGCGTACCAGTTCTGGCCCGGCATGTAGAGCGGCTGGAACTGCGGGTCGCTGCCGAACTTCGTCTTCAGCTTGGCGATGTCCGCGAGCCATTCGTCGTTGGAGGCGGGCGGCTGGGTGATGCCGGCCTGCTCGAACATGTCCTTGCGGTACATGACGACGCGGTTGGCGGCGTAGAACGGCACGCCGACGGTTTTGCCGTCGTACTGGCCGGATGCCTTGAGCCCGGCGAGCCACTGCCCGCCGTTGAGGTTGTTGACGTCGCCGGAGAGGTCGGCCAGCACGCCCTGCGCGGCGAACGCGGGCGTCTGGGTGTTGCCGACCTCGATGACGTCCGGCGGGGTGTCGCTTGCCAGCGCGGTGGTCAGCTTCTGCTGGATGCCGTTCCACTGCTGGATCTGGTAGTCGACCTTGACGCCGGGGTGGGCGGCTTCGAATTCCTTGTTCAGGGCGGCGGTCAGGCTGTCCGGCGCGGAGCCGGTCATGAGCCAGACCGTCAGCTTGCCGTCCTGCGCGCCCCCAGCGCTCGAGGCGTTCTCACTCCCGCCCGAACCGGCACAGCCGGCCGTGGCGAGCGTGATGGCGGCGGCTCCCGCCGCCAGCATGAGCCAGCGCTTCACGTGTCTCGTCCTTTCGGTGCCCGGTCGTCGGCGACCGGGGCGGTATGACAAATGGTGTAGACCAATGTCCAGCAGAGTGGTCCGGACCACAGCCGGTGTCAAGCCGGTTGCCAAGATGTTGCGAAGACATCCGCCTGGTTGACGCTGTGTGTCCGGTCGATTACCGACGCTGGCGCGAAAAGTGCTGGTAGAACGCGATTTCCGCAGTGCGGGCAAGGGTTTCCGGCGCGGGGGAGTTGTTCGTGAACGGCTCGCCGGGCCGGGCGTGTCGCGCGCCGCGGGCGGGTCTCGGACAGTTCCGGGCGAACGACCTTCGGCCCTTGCGCGACGACAAGACTTCGGATCCGGGGCGGCCGCTGTCCGGTCCGGACACGACGGCTGCTCCGGCGCGGCCGAGCGTGATTACCCGCTGCTACGAGTGCCGGAATCGCCGCCGACAGTGACCCGGGGTGGGTGAGTTTCATTCCGGCGCGGACCGGGCGCACCCCTGGTGACCTCGGAAAACCTCTTGTGTACCACGCGTCACATCACTCCCAGTGGTTTACAGGCGTCCCGCGTGTCACACACACTGGGGGCTCGCCCAGGTGATCCGGTGCCGCTCTTGGGGAAGAGAGGCGGACGGCCGGAGCGCTCCCAGGGCGGGAAAAGAAGAGGGAGTAGAGGATGACGGGCTCCGGGCGGATAGCGGCTCGGGCGGGTGCGGTCGTCGCGGCGGCAGCGGTGGCTGCCGTCGGAGCGCTGGGGCTGCTGCACGCGCCCCAGGCGGTGGCAGCGCCTGCCGAGGTGCCGGGCATGGACGTGTCCGGGCACCAGGGCAATGTGGACTGGAAAGCGGCCTGGAACGCGGGCGCGCGTTTCGCGTACGTCAAGGCGACCGAGGGCACCGGGTATCGCAACCCGTACTTCGCGCAGCAGTACAACGGTTCTTACGAGGTCGGGATGATCCGCGGCGCGTACCACTTCGCGCGTCCGGACGTGTCCGACGGCGCGACGCAGGCGGACTATTTCGTCGCGCACGGCGGCGGCTGGTCCGCGGACGGCCGCACCATGCCGCCGATGCTGGACATCGAATACAACCCCTACGGCTCGACCTGCTTCGGCCTGTCCAAGCCGGCGATGGTTTCGTGGGTGAAGTCGTTCTCCGAGCGGCTGCACGCGAAAACGTCGCGCTGGCCGATGCTCTACACCACGACCGACTGGTGGAAGACCTGCACCGGGAACTCGGCGGCGTTCGGCGACACGCATCCGCTGTTCATCGCCCGGTACGCGCAGAGCGCGGGCCCGCTGCCCTCGGGCTGGCGCTACTACACGATCTGGCAGTACTCCGACTCCGGCAACAAGCCCGGCGACCAGGACTCGTTCAACGGGTCGATGGAGCAGCTGATCAAGCTCGCCGGCGGCGAAGCCCCGAAGAGCGAGGCCCCGGCGCCGCCGAAGCCAAGCACCTCGACGAAGCCGCCGACGTCGGCCAAGCCGACCACGAGCGCGCCGCCGACGTCCTCGGCGACCAAGACTCCGACGAAGACGCCGACCAGTTCGGCCACCGCGTCGCCTTCGCCGAGCACCACGACGAAGGCGAGCCCGACGACGTCCAGCAGCCCGACGTCCTCGGCGACGAAGCCGCCCGCGTCCACCTCGTCGACCGCGGCGAAGAAGGACATCAGCGGTCTCGTCTGGGCGGGCGGCAAGCAGGCGAACCCGCCGGGGTCGCTGTCGGACGCCAAGCACGCCGACTCGCTCACCGCCCGCGTCCACGAGGTCGCGAAGGTGACGCCGAAGGCTTCGGCTCCGCAGAAGGTCACGAGCAGCCAGCCGACGCAGACCTCCGCGCCGGAGGCCAGCCAGCCGAAGCAGCAGGCGCTCGCGAAGACCGGGGTGAGCACGCCGCGGCTCGCGGTGTTCGGTGCGGCGTTGCTGGTGTTCGGGGCGATCCTGATGACGTTGTCCCGGATGGTGGCCCGGCGCTGATCCCGGCCGGGTCCGCACTCCGCGCACGGAGCGCGGGCCCGGCCGTTAGGCTTCGCGGCGTGACCACCACTCGACCCGCATTGCGCGGTTTCCCCGGCGCGGTGCTCGCCATCCGCTTCCTGACCGAACTGGCGCTGCTGGCCGGTCTCGCGGTCGCCGGCGCGCGGCTGGGCGGGAACGTGTTCCTGAACATCTTGTCCGCGGTGCTGTGGCCCGCGCTGGCGGCGGCGATCTGGGGGCTCGTGATCGCGCCGAAGGCGAAGCGGCGCAGTCCGGAGCCGACCCGGTTCTTTCTGGAGGTCGCGCTGTTCGCGGCCGCGGCGCTCGGGCTGATCGCGTCCGGGCTGCTGGTCGCGGGGATCGTGCTCGGCGTCGCCGGGATCGCGGTCGCGGTGGCCGTGCGGGTGTGGGCGAAAGACGGCTGAGCGGATTTCCCGAGCGGGGACCGGTCCCGGCCGCGGATCAGTACGGTGCGCGCATGGAACTTCGCACTGCTGCCCGGACGGTGTTCGCGCCGGTCGCGCTCCTCGCCGCACTGACCGCGTGTTCGGGCAGCCCCGCCCCGGCTCCCGCGCCCGCACCGGCGCCGTCGTCTTCTTCCGCCGCGCCGGTCAAGGAACAGGTGCCGGATCGCCAGCCGCACACGCTCGTGCTGAACGCGACCGGTTCCGGTTCCCTGAAACAGATCACCTACACCTTGGACGGCGTCACCAAGGAAACCGGGCAGGTGAAGATGCCGTGGCGGCAGTCGCTCACCGTGCCCGCCGACGGGAAACCGCACCAGTGGACGCTGGAGATCACCTATTCCGGCGCGAGCGGCCAGGTGGACATGTACTCCGTCGTGGACGGCAAGGAATCCGTGCACACCGCGAGCGGCGGGCACGGGAACGTCACCGGGTCGGCCTCGATCGGCGGCTCCGTGGAGGGCTGAGCGCTCAGGACGGGCCGGAGTCGTGGTTCCACCAGTCGATCATCGCGAACGGCTCGGTGCCGCGGTGCGCGACCGCGAGGATCCCCGACTGGTCGTCCGTCCACTTGAGATAGCGCTCGCCGCTGGGCCGGAGGGTCGCGCAGGCGAGGCGTCCGGTGCGGCCGCCGCGCGCGTACGGGCGGTCGGCGGCGAAATCGGGCGGCTGGTCGGTGCACGCCTTCTCGGTGGTCTGGGTGCTGTTGAAGACCTGGTTCATCGTGGCGGCGTCGGGCAGTTGGTAGTAGACGACCAGTCCGGCGCCGCTGGTCTGTCCACACGCGACAGCGGCGTCCGCCTGCACCGCGCCGAGGTCTTGCCAGCGCTGGTCCGCGGACGGGCGCACGCAGTTGATCCGCGAGGCGGGCGGGATCCGGTGCAACAGCGCGTTTTCCCCCGGGGTCGGGAACGCGGGGGAGGACTCGCGGTTGACCTGCGCGACGATCCGGCTCAACGGCGCGAGATGCCATTGCGTCCACCAGCCGCCGGTGCCTTCCGGGCTGGCGCCGGCGACGTGGCCGAGGACGTGGAAGGAATCGAGGCTCCAGTCGATCGCGACGGTGCCTTCCCGGCCGGGACGGCAGAGGACCTGGCCGAGGTCGACGCTCAGCCAATCGAAGCGGGTGGTGCTCGGCGACGCGCCCGGACAAGGTTTCCCGCTCGGTGCCTTCGCGGCGGTGACGAGACCGTCGAAGCTGGCGCGCAGCGTCCGGGTGTCGGGGAAACGGTAGTAGGACACGTCGCGAGCGCCGGTCCCGCGTGGCGTGCAGGAGATTCCGGCGATGGCTCCGGGGTAGTTGCCGAGATCCGCTGGTGCCGCGCGATGGCATTTGTTCCCGGCGGCGATCTCGGTGAGGGCGGTTTCGTCCGCGGTCGGGAATGCCGGTGCCCCGGTCCAGCCGACCCAGGCTGCGCGCAAGGCGGCGTCGTCGTGCGCCGAAGCCGTGGCGGTGGTGACCGCGCGGGCGGCGTCGTCCTTCCAGACCACCATGGACTGTCCGCCCCCGGCATGGCAGAACACGCGGCCGAGAGCGGGACCGGTTGCCGGGTAACGATGTTCGGCCCCCGAAGCGACGGCGCAGTCTCCTTGCCCGGCCGTCTCGCCGACGCGCGACAGCGAGGCGGAGTAGGCGTCGGCGGCTTGTTTCGGGTCGGCGTACAGCGCGGTCGTCGCGGCGCGGCCGGACGGGTCGTGGCAGGTGATGGTCGCGGTCGCGCCGGAGACGGGCGTGTCCGCGGTCGCGCAGTCGGTCCGCAAAGCGGCGGGCATCCGGGCGAGCGTGGCGTCGTCCACCGCGGACAGGGCACCGGTGGTCAGCGAGGCGACGAGCAGCCCGGCCGCGGCGACCGCCGGGACTCCCGCGCGCAGCAGCCGCCGGCGCCGCCGGTCCCAGCGTTCGGCGGCGACCAGATCGTCGACCAGCGCGGTGCAGGTCGGATGCCGGGCGGCCGGATCGGTGCTGAGCGACCGGCGGAGCGCGCGCACGCCGGGGTGGCCGAGTTCGGCGTGGTGGCCCGGGGGAGCGCCGGCCAGGCATTCGCAGAGCACGCAGGCGAGCGAGTACACGTCAGCCGCCGGCCCGGCCGGTTTGCCCTGGCGTTGTTCGGGCGCGGCGTAGCCGACCGTGCCGAGGAACGCTCCGGTCGCGGTGAGCTGCGTGAGGTCGAGCTGGCGGGCGATGCCGAAGTCGCACAGGTACGCGCGGCCGTCGGCGTCGAGCAGGATGTTGCCGGGTTTGACGTCCCGGTGCACGAGCCGCCGGTCGTGCGCCGCGTCGAGGGCGGCGGCGATCTCGCGGCCGATGCCGAGAGTCTCCTTGAACGACAGCGGACCCCGGTCGGCGAGCGTTCGCGCGAGGTTCGTGCCCCGGACGTACTCCATCGCGAGGTAGCCGAGGTAGCCGTCTTCGGTGAACCCGGCGTCCAGCACCGGGACGACGTTCGGGTGCTCGAGCTCGCGCGCGATCCGGGTTTCCCGCTCGAACCGGGTGCGGAATCCGGGCACCGCCATGAACTCCGGCCCGACCACCTTGAGCGCCACCGCGCGCCCGTCCGTCGTGTCGGCCGCCTCGAAGACCTCGCTCATCCGGGTGCGCGCGAGCTGGCGGACGAGCCGGTACCGGGGCAGCCGGCCGGTGATGTCCGGCCGGTCGAGCGTCGGTGCTTCGGTCTCGTCCACGCGCCCCTCCCCGGGTGGTGCCGGAGAGCCTACCGAGGGCCGCCGCCGGTCCTGCTTGCGCGCGCCGCGCCGGTGGATGAGACTCCCGCTATGCCGAGCCCGTTCAGCGCCGAAACGGCGGAAGCGATCCAGCACGCCCGCCAGCACTCCGTCGGGGATCTCCTGCGGCGCACCGCGTTGCGCCTGCCGGACAAGCTCGCGATCGTCTCCGGCGAGCGCCGCGCGACCTACCGCGAGTTCGACGCGGCGGTCAACCGCTGCGCGCACCGGCTCGCCGAGCGCGGCCTCGCGAAGGGCGACCGGCTCGCGCTGCTCAGCCGCAACTGCTGGGAGTACGCGGTGCTCGTGTTCGCCACGGCCAAACTGGGCGTGGTGCTGGTGCCGGTGAACTTCATGCTCGGCGCGGAGGAGGTCGCGTTCATCCTCGGCCACGCCGGAGTGTCCGGGCTGATCGCCGAGGACGCCTTGCTCGACACCGCCGCGGAGGCGTTGAAGCGCTCCGGCCGCACCGACGCGCTGCGGGCCCGGATCGGCGGCAGCGGCGGCGAATGGGAGAGCGTCGCGGAGTGGATCGACGAGCCCGGCGACGAAACCGCGCCCGCGGTGCTGGTGGCGGACGACGACCCGCTGCGGCTGATGTACACCTCGGGCACCGAATCGCGGCCGAAGGGCGTGCTGCTGTCGAGCCGTTCGCTGATCGCCCAATATGTCTCATGCGCGATCGACGGCAGCATGACCGGCGACGACATCGAGGTGCATTCGCTGCCGCTCTACCACTGCGCGCAGCTGGACTGCTTCCTGTCGGTCGACGTCTACCTCGGTGCGACGAGCGTGATCCTGCCCGGCCCGGACCCGGCGGCGCTGCTGGCCGCGGTGGAACGGGAACGCGCGACGAAGCTGTTCGCGCCGCCGACGGTGTGGATCTCCCTGCTGCGCCACCCGGCGTTCGACACGACCGACCTGTCGAGCCTGCGGAAGGGCTACTACGGCGCGTCGCCGATGCCCGCCGAGGTGCTGCGCGAACTCGCGCGCCGCCTGCCGGACGTGCAGCTGTGGAACTTCTACGGCCAGACCGAAATGGCTCCGCTCGCCACGATTCTGCGCCCGCACGAACAACTCGCGAAAGCGGGTTCGGCGGGCAGGGCGTCCATCAACGTCGAAACCCGGATCGTCGGCGAGGACGGCCGCGAACTGCCGCCCGGCGAGGTCGGCGAGATCGTGCACCGCAGCCCGCACGCGACGCTCGGCTACTACGAGGACGAGGAGAAAACCGCGGCGGCTTTCGAGGGCGGCTGGTTCCACTCGGGCGACCTCGGCGTGCTGGACGAAGAGGGCTACCTCTCGGTGGTGGACCGGAAGAAGGACATGATCAAGACCGGCGGCGAGAACGTCGCGAGCCGCGAGGTCGAGGAAGCGCTGTACCTGCTCGACGGGATCGCCGAGGTCGCGGTGTTCGGCGTCGCGCACCCGCACTGGATCGAAGCGGTCACCGCGGCGATTGTGCCCCGCGAGGGCGTCACGCTCACCGAGGACGAGGTGCTCGCGCACGCCCGGCAGCATCTGGCCGGGTACAAGTGCCCGAAGTACGTGGTGTTCGTGGACGCGCTGCCGAAGAACCCGAGCGGGAAGATCGTGAAGCGCGCGCTGCGGGAAGGGCACGCGGACCTCGCGCAGGCGTGACGCCCGGACGCGGAAATGAGCTGTGCGGCGGGCTTCCGGCAGGAAGACTGGCCCGATGATCCGTCTCGTCGAACCGCCCCGTCTCGTCTTGCCCACGACTGCGGTGCGGACGTCGTACCTCGTCGGAGAGCAGGCTGACTGCTTGCTCGAAGGCCGTCCGACCGAATGGCTGGACGAGGCGAGCGACGACTTCGCCGGGTTCGTCGCCGCCCGGCGCGGAGTGCGGCAGCGGTGGGGAGTGCCGTCCACGATCTTCTGGTACGTCTCCGGCGAGTACTACCTGGGCACCCTGGTGGTCCGGCACGAACTCACCGCCGAACTCGCCGAAGCGGGCGGGCACATCGGGTATCACGTGGTGCCCCCGTGGCGGCGGCAGGGCCATGCCACGCGGATGCTGGCCGCCGGGCTCGCGGAATGCCGGGGCCTCGGCCTCGACCGCGTCCTGTTGACCTGCGCCGAGGACAACGAACCCTCGCGCCGGGTGATCCTCTCGAACGGCGGCGTGCCAGATGGTCGGAAGCGGGGCGAGGATCGGTTCTGGATCGACCTCGGCGGCGGCGGGCAGCCGTCCGGCGAGGTCAGTCGCTGAGGTAGCGGCGGGTGACCGCGCTGTTGTAGCGGGTCAGCAGTTCGGCGAAGGCGTCGAGTTCGCCAGGCGTCCAGTCGCCCAGCAGTTCCCCGACGGTGGATCGCCGCCGGGCCCGGGTGCGGTGCATGAGGTCGCGGCCGTGGTCGGTCGGGGTGATGACGCAGCGTCTGCGGTCGTCGCTGGCGGGGTTGCGTTCGGCCAGTTCCTTGCGGAGCAGCGCCGAGACCTGCCGTCCGGCGGTGGACGGGTCGAGGCCCAGCGCGCCGGCCAGGGTGCCGATGTCGGCGGGGCCCAGGTCGTCGAGCGTGCGCAGGATCAGGTACTCGGCCTGGTCCAGTTCGGCGTAGACGTCGGTGCGGCGGCGCAGCATCTCGAAGTTGCGCACCAGCACCGCGGTGGCGCGTTCCAGCACGTCGAGCGGTTCGGGGGGCTGGTCCATGGCCCGGGTCCTCCGATGAGCCGAAGAGGCGTCGCGAAAATATCGGTATCATACCGGTGATCGCGCACGAGGACGGGAAGGCGGGGTGGATGCTGCCCAGGGCAACGGAGATCCGGGACCGGGTGGCCGCCTCGGACCCGGGGCTGAGCCGGTTGCGCTCGGCGCTCGCGGCGACCGTGTCGATGGGCACCGCGTTGGGGGTGGAGTACCTGCTGGCGCATCTCACCGGCGCGGATCCGAAGGGCGCGCTGGTCGGGATGCTGCTCGGCGCGGTGGTCGCGATGATGGGGTCGATGGCCCTCGGCGACTCGCCCGCCTGGACCAAGGTGAAGACCGCGGTGTTCTTCCCGGTCGCGTTCGGGGCCGGGATGGCGCCGGGAGCCGCGGTCGGCGCGCATCCGGACCTGATGCTCGTCGTCTTCGTCGTGGTGATGTTCCTGGCGGTGTTCGTCCGCCGGTTCGGGCCGGTTTTCTTCTTTTACGGCTTCATGGCCTGGATGGGCTATTTCTTCGCGTCGTTCCTGCACGCCAGCGTCGCGACGCTGCCTTCGCTGCTGCTCGCCGTGGTGGTGGCGTCGGCGTGGGTGCTGCTGTTGTCGCTGACGGTGCTGCGCACCAGCCCGAAACGCACGCTCGGCCAGGTGGTGCGCGCGTTCGACGCACGGGGCCGGGCGCTCGCCCGGTCCTGCGCGGATCTGCTGAGCAGCCCGGACCCGCATCAGGACGCGCGGCTCCGACGGCGAGTGCAGCGGCGGCAGGCGCGGATCGCCGAAGCGGCACTGATGATCGAGGCGTGGTCGGCACAACCCGGTGCGGTGCCGGAAGGTTTCTCGGCGGCCGCGCTCCGGCGCGCGATGGTCGACGCGCACCATCTGCTCGACCAGTTGGCGACCTCGGCGTGTGCGCTCGTCGACAGCGGTTCCGGGCTGACCGTGCTGGCCGCGGAGGTGTCCGACCGGCTGGCCCGGCACGACGACCAGGGGGCGGCGCAGGTCGCGTACCGGCTGGCCGCGCTGGCGGAGAGGACGGGCGGCACGGCGGGCGGGTGGTGGCCCGCCCGGCACTTCGCGGCGGCCGCGCTCGAACTGGCCCCGGTGCTCGAACGGGCGCGGCGGCCCGGTGCGGCCGGGGCCGAACCCGTCGACGATTTCCAGCCGGCGGTGGGCCTGGTCTTCGGCGCGCTCCCGGGTTCGGCGGCGGCCGCGGGCGAGGTCCCGGCGCGGCACGCCGGGTGGAACCCGTTGTCCCGCCTGGATTTCGTGAGCAGGCAGGCGGTGCAGGGCGCGATCGCGGGCGCGCTGGCGATCCTGGCCGGCAAGCAGTTGTCCGACGCCCGCTACTACTGGGCGGTGCTGGCCGCGTTCGTCATGTTCACCGGCACCGCCACCCGCACCGAAACCTTCCTCAAGGGCTTCAACCGAGTGCTCGGCACGTTCGTCGGACTCGCCGCGTCGATCGGCCTGGCGGCGCTGACCGCGGGCAACGCGGCGGCCGTGCTGGCGACCATCTGCGCGAGCATGTTCTTCGGCTTCTACCTGATCCGGCTGTCGTACGCGTACATGATCTTCTTCGTGACGATCATGGTCGGCCAGCTCTACAGCGTGCTGCACGAGTTCTCGCCCGGCCTGCTCCTGCTGCGGCTGGAGGAAACCGCGATCGGCGCGGCGGTCGGCCTGCTGGTCGCGCTGCTCGTGACCCCATTGTCCACTCGGGACACTGTGCGCACGGTGCGCAACAACCTCCTCGGCGCGCTGCACGAGGTGCTGACCGCAGCCGCGGCGCGGCTCGAGCGGAAACCCGGCGCAGAGGCGGACTTCGACGCCCTCGCCCGCGATCTCGACCACCGGCTGTACCAGCTCGCACTGGTCGCGCGTCCGCTCACCCGCCCGGTCCTCGGCGGCACGACCTCGCCCCGGTTGCGGCACCGGTTGTCGCTCTACGCCGCGCTGACCACGCACGGCAGGGCGCTCGCGGTCGCGATGCGGTCGCCCGGTTCGTGCACTCGGCATCCCGAAGGCCCGGTGGCGGCGTGCACCGCGCTCGCCGAGGCGGTCGAGGAATTGACCGCGGCTCCGCCGGGAACGGGTCGACCGGCCGCGGAGGGCCCGCTGGCGCGCGCCGACGTGGCCCTGTTCGCGTACACCCCGGCGGCTGCTGGAGAGCGGGCGAAAGACCCGGCTTTGCGCGCGCTGAGCCACCTTTACCACGTCTTGTGCGATCTGGCCGCGACCGGATCGGCCAGCCCGCGCCGGTTGTCGGCGCTGCCCGCACCGACGGTGCCGCGGTTGTACCGGCAGGTCCGCGCGGGGATCCCAGGGGAGGCCCCGAGCGCGTGACGCACAGCGCGCTCAGGCGAGCGTCGCTCCGTAGGCGGCGAGCACCGGCGGCAACGGCTGGAAGAAGCTGACCTGGTTGTTCCCTCCGGACAGCACCCCGTACCCGACCCCGGCGTAGAACAACGGGCCGCCGCTGTCGCCGGCCCCGACCGGGATGTCCGTGGCGATCGTCCCGACGACCTGCTTGCCGTCGCCGAAGTTCACGGTCTGGTTGAGGCCCAAGACCTTTCCGCACGTCTTCTTGGTGGTCATGCCGCTCTTGCACACCAGCTGCCCCACCTGCGGGGTGCCCGCGCGCAGGATCCGCTGGGTACCGCCGTCGTAGAGATCGACCTGGCTGTGCCCGGAACCGGAGCGGTCCTCGACGCGGCTGTAGTCGGTCACCGGGAAGTGGCTGTCCACGTTGCGCCCGATGTCTTTCCAATCGAGCCCGTGCTCGGTGCAGTGCCCCGCGGTGAGGAGGTACCGGACGTCCTTGACCAGGATCGCGAACCCGGCCGAGCAGTAGTAGGGCTCGCGCCCAGGGCCCGGCGAGACGGTGTACATCGCGTCGCCGCCATTCACCGCCGCACTGGCCGCCGACGCCGGCGGGCTGACCAGCAAGACGGCCGCGAAAACGAGCATTCCGGCCAGCTTGCGCGAGCAGCGAGACATCGGCGGGTCCTTCCGTCCACAGGAGACTGGCTACGTGCGCCCAGTCCAGTGCCGGGCGGGCGGCGGCACAAACGGAGTCAGCCGACTGTCCCGGGACTGCGTCCGAACGGGTGACAACAAGGCTGGCCGGACAGGTGTCCGCACGGCACACTGGCCCGGGCCGCGCGACCGCCGGTGACCTGCGCGAACACCACGTATTCCCGGGGGAGGTGCGATCTTGCCGGCGTCTCACGATCCGGGAAGGGCACCGCCGTCGTGGTGAATTTCCTTCGGGTTCTTTACTGTCACGTCGTCAAGTAACGCTGATCTGCATAGGGAACCGTTGTCCGACATCCTGTCGCCGGGCGGCGCTGGGGTCCCGGCGGCCGCTCCGGCCTCCCGGAACCTGTGGCGCGCGTTGCGGCACGACCGCTGGGCGCAAGCCAGCGCGGTCGTCATCGTGCTGGTGATCGTCACCGCTCTCGCGGCTCCTCTGCTCGCCCTGATCGAGGGCCAGGATCCGTACACGTACCACACCGACCTGCTCAATCCGGCCGACGGCACCGGCGCGGGATTCCTCGGCGGCATCAGCGGCAGCCACTGGTTCGGCGTCGAACCGCTGACCGGGCGGGACCTCTTCGCGGTCGTCGCGTACGGCGCGCGCACGTCGTTCCTGATCGGGCTCGCCGCGACCGCGGTGTCGATGCTGCTGGGCGTGCTGCTCGGGGCGAGCGCCGGATACCTCGGCGGCTGGTGGGACACCGCGGTGAGCCGGGTGACCGACGTGCTGCTCGGGTTCCCGCAGCTGATCTTCATGATCGCGCTCGGCGCGGTCGCCCCGCAGTCGATCCCGCGGCCGCTGCTGCTGATCGCGGTGATCGGGCTGTTCGGCTGGCCGCGGGTGGCCCGGGTGGTCCGCGCGCAGACGCTGAGCCTGCGCAACCGCGACTTCGTCAAGGCGGCCCGGGCGCTCGGCGCGGGCGGCGTGCACGTCTTCCGCCGCGAACTGCTGCCGAACCTGTGGGCGCCGATCATCGTGCTGGCGACGGTGAGCATCCCGGCCAACATCGGGCTGGAAGCCGCGCTGTCGTTCCTCGGCGTCGGCATCCCGCCGCCCACGCCGAGCTGGGGCCGTTCCATCAGCGACGCGATCAACTGGGTGCAGACCGATCCGATGTTCCTCATTTTCCCCGGCGCCGCGCTGTTCGTCGCGACGCTCGCGTTCAACATGCTCGGCGACGGGCTGCGCGACGCCCTCGACCCGAAGACGGCGGTGCGCCGGTGAACCGCACCCTGCGTTTCGTGGGCATCCGCCTGCTGGGCATGCTCGGCGTGCTGCTCGTGGTCAGCTTCGGCACCTTCGCGGTGTTCTACCTGCTGCCCACCGACCCGGCGTACATGTCCTGCGGCAAACCGTGCACGCCGGAGAACCTGGCGCTGGCGCGGGAGTTCATGGGCTTCGACAAGCCGTGGATCCAGCAGTACTTCGACTTCCTCGGCGGCATCTTCACCGGCCGCACCTTCGGCGCCGGCGTGACGGCGATCGTCTGCTCCGCGCCCTGCTTCGGCTACTCGTTCCAGCAGAGCGAACCGGTGCTGACGCTGATCGGCGACCGGCTGCCGATCACCGTCTCGCTGGCCATCGGCGCGTCGGTGATCTGGCTGATCGCCGGGGTCGCGACCGGGGTGTTCTCCGCACTGCGGCGCGGGAAGTTCGCCGACCGGGCCGCGATGACGGTGACGCTCGCCGGGGTGTCCGCGCCCGCGTACCTGGTGGGGCTGCTGGGGATTCTGCTGTTCGGCTTCACGCTCGACGTGGTGCCGGTGAGCGGCTACGTGACGTTCGCGCAGAGCCCGGTCGACTGGGCGTGGCACCTGGTGCTGCCGTGGCTGGTGCTGGCGTTCATCAACGCCGCGGTGTACGCCCGGCTCTCGCGCGGGCAGATGCTCGAAATCATGGGCGAGGACTTCATCCGCACCGCGCGGGCGGTCGGCCTGCCGGAGCGGACGGTCATCGGGAAATACGCGCTGCGCAACGTGTTGCTGCCGGTGGTGACGGTGTTCGCGGTCGACCTCGGCGCGCTGCTCGGCGGCGCGGTGATCACCGAGCGGGTGTTCGCGCTGCCCGGGCTCGGCGGGCTGCTCGTCGACGCCGTGCACCAGGTGGACCTGCCGGTGCTGATGGGCGTCAGCCTGTTCGCCGCCTTCTTCGTCGTCCTCGCGAACTTCGCGGTGGACGTGCTCTACGGGGTCCTCGACCCCCGCGCTCGGCTCGGTTCGTGAGAAAGGGAACGGAAAAACCATGGATCGCAGGGACTTCCTGAAGGCGCTCGGCATCACCGCCACGGTCACCGGGGCAGGGGCGTTCCTCGCCGCGTGCAACGCGAACGAGCAGTCCGGCGGCGGGGGAGCGGTCGCGGTTTCGTCCGGTGGCACGCTGTACATCCTCAGCGACACCACGTCGCAGCACCTCGACCCGGCGAAGAGCCAGAACCTGGCGATCACCACGATCAGCCTGATCCACCGCAGGCTCACCGCGTGGAAGACGGCCGGGGACGGCCCGGCGACCGTGGTCCCGGACCTCGCCACCGACACCGGCCGGGCGAGCGCGGACGGCAAGACCTGGACCTACACGCTCAAGGACGGCCTGAAGATGGCCGACGGAACGCCGATCACCAGCGCGGAGATCAAGTACGGCATCGAGCGGTCGTTCGACTCGGCGTTCTCCGGCGGACTGGGCTACCACAAGAACCTGCTCGCCGGCGGACCCGGCTACCAGGGCCCGTTCAAGGGCGGCGAACTGGCGTCGATCGAGACGCCGGACCCGAAGACGATCGTCTTCCGCCTGGCCCGCCCGTACGGCGACTGGCCGTGGATCGCGAGCATGCCCGCGTTCGCCCCGGTGCCGAAGGGCAAGGGCACCGACGCGACCTACGACACGAAGCCGGTCGCGTCCGGCCCGTACCAGGTCGAGTCGTACCAGAAGGGCGTGCAGGTCAAGTTCGTCCGGAACCCGAACTGGGACGCCAAGACCGACCTCGCGCGCACCGGGCTGCCGGACGCGGTCGTGATCCAGATGGGCCAGGACACCGGCGTCGTCGCGAAGCGGCTGCTGGCCAGCCAGGGCAACGACGCGTTCGCGTTCGGCTCGTCGTTCGTGAACCCGGCGCAGCTGGCGCAGATCCGCACGAACCCGGCGGCGAAGAACCAGCTCGTCACGTCGAAGTCCGGCGCGCTGGCCTATCTCGCGCTGAACACCAAGCGCGGCCCGCTGGCGAATCCCAAGGTGCGCCAGGCGTTCCAGTACGCCGTGGACAAGACCGCCTACCAGGTCGCCACCGCGGGCAGCGCCGACTTGGCGGGTCCGATCGCCACGACGCTGATCACCGAGGGCATCGCCGGGCGCGAGGTGTACGACCTCTACCCGGCCCCGCCGTCCGGCGACGTGGCGAAGGCCAAGCAGTTGCTCGCCGAGTCGGGCTTCCCGAACGGTATCGACAACCTGGACTTCCCGGTGTCGACGGCGAACAACGACGCGGACAAGGCGCAGGCGATCCAGGCCGCGCTGCAGCGCGCGGGCATCCGCACCAAGCTGCGCCCGCTCGACGACGAGGCGTGGACCACGCTGGTCACCGGCAACGACGGCAACTACGACCTGACGCTTGGTTCGTGGCAGCCGGACTTCCCGAGCGCCAACGCGAACATCGAGCCGCTCTTCGGTACGTCGGAGATCGGCAACGGCGGGTACAACGAGTCGCGCTACTCGGTGCCCGAGGTGGACGCGCTGATCACGCAGGCACAGGGCACGGTCGACCCTGCGGCGGCCGGGAAGCTGTGGGCGAAAGCGGACAAGCGGATCATGCAGGACTCGCCGGTGGTCCCGCTGATCTACACGCGCAACTCGTTCCTGCACGGCGCGAAGGTCGGCAATTTCGCGATCGGCGCGTTCCCGGCGTACCCGAACTACCTCCAGATGGGCCTGGCGAAGTAATCCCGTGTCCGAGCAGCTGCTTTCCCTGCGCGACGTCTCCGTCCGGTTCGGTTCCGCCGAAGCCGTGCGGGAGGTGACGTTCGACGTGCGCCCCGGCGAGGTCGTCGCCCTCGTCGGGGAATCCGGTTCCGGCAAGTCGGTCACCGCGCTGTCGCTGCTCGGCCTGCTGCCGGACACCGCGACGGTGACCGGGTCCGCGGTGCTCGACGGCCGCGATCTGTACACAGTGGACGGTCCGGCGCTGCGTGCGGTGCGCGGCGGCGAGATCGGCATGGTGTTCCAGGAGCCGATGAGCGCGCTGAACCCGGTGTTCCGGATCGGCACGCAGCTCGTGGACGCGGTCCGGGCGCACCGGAAGGTGTCGCGGGCCGCCGCGCGGGAACGGGCCCGGGAACTGCTGGAGCTCGTGGAACTGGACGCGCGGCGCGTGCTGCGGGCGTACCCGCACGAGCTGTCCGGCGGGCAGTTGCAGCGGGTGGTCATCGCGATCGCGCTGATCCACGACCCGAAGCTGCTGGTCGCGGACGAGCCGACGACCGCGCTGGACGTCACCGTGCAAGCCGGGATCCTGCAGCTGCTGCGGTCGCTGCGGGACCGGCTCGGCACGGCGATCCTGCTGGTGACGCACGACATGGGCGTGGTCGCGGACGTCGCGGACCGGGTCGTCGTGCTGCGCGAGGGCCGGGTCGTCGAGCAGAACACCGCGGCCGGGCTGTTCGCCTCGCCGCAAGCCGACTACACGCGCGAACTGCTGGATTCGGTGCTGTCGCTGGGTTCCGCGCCCGGCGGTGCGGTGCGGCCGGCGTCGGCTCCGCTGGTGTCGGTGGAGGATCTCGCGGTGACCTACCGGGTCGGCGGCGGCGCCCCGCCGGTGCGCGCGGTCGACGGCGTGTCGCTGACCATCGGGACCGACGAGGTGCTCGGTCTCGTCGGCGAATCCGGTTCCGGCAAGAGCACGATCTCGTCCGTGCTGACCGGTTTGGTCGCTCCCTCGGCGGGCTCCGTGCGGATCGACGGCGTGGACGTCGCGCGCGCGTCGGCCCGGCAGCGGCGGGAGATCCGGCGGCAGATCGGGATCGTGTTCCAGAACCCGGCCTCCGCGCTCAACCCGCGCGCGACGATCGGCGCGAGCATCGCCGAACCCCTGGTGGTGCACGGCGAACGCGGCGAACACCGGGAGCGGGTCGCGGAACTGCTCGCCGCCGTGCGCCTGGACCCGGGCTGGAGCAACCGGTACCCGCACGAACTGTCCGGCGGGCAGCGGCAGCGGGTCGGGATCGCGCGGGCGCTGGCGCTGCGGCCGCGGCTGCTGATCGCGGACGAGCCGACGAGCGCGCTGGACGTCTCGGTGCAGGCCTCGGTGCTGGACCTGCTGGCGGACTTGCAGCGGGAACTGGCGTTCGCGTGCCTGTTCATCAGCCACGACCTGGCGGTGGTGGAGCGGGTCGCGGACCGGGTCGTCGTGCTGCACCACGGCAAGGTGGTCGAGGAGGGCCCGGTGGCGTCAGTGCTGGGCTCGCCGCAGGAGGACTACACGCGCCGCCTGGTCGCCGCGGCCCCGGTGGCGGATCCGGAACGGCAGCGGGAACGCCGGGAGGCTTGGCGCGCGCTGTCCGGCTGACCGATGAGTTTCGGCCCTTCCGGGAGTCGGTACGGCAAACGGAAGGGGCTGACATGGGAAAGCTGCTGTACTCCGCCGCGATGTCGCTGGACGGATTCATCGCCGGGCCCGGCGGGGACATGGGATGGCTCGCGCCGTACACCGGGGACGCCGCCGACGACTTGGCCGCGGAGGTCGGCGCGCTACTGGTCGGCCGCCGGACGTTCTCCGGCGACGACCCGTATCGCGGCACCGGGGGCGAAGGCAAGGCTTTCGGCGGCGGCTGGGAAGGGCCGCAGGTGGTCTTGACCCGGGGTGACCCGCCCGCGGTGCCCGGGGTGACGTTCTGCTCGTCGCTGGAGGAAGGCGTCGCGACGGCGCGGGCGGCGGCGGGGGAGAAGACGGTGAACGTGCTGGGCGCTTCGGTCGGGCGGGCTTGCGTGGAGGCTGGCCTGCTGGACGAGGTCGTGGTGGTGGTGATGCCAGTGCTGCTCGGCGGCGGGGTGCGGCTGTTCGAACGGCCGGGCCCGCCGGTGCGGTTGGAGTTGCTGGCGCAGCGGGGGACGAACCTTCGCTACCGCGTGCTGCGCTAGCGATCCTCGCAGCGTGGCCGCTGAGTGTCCACAAAGGACGTCAAGCTCCACGGAATGCCCGGTTCGGCGCCATCTGGCTGGTTCCGGCGGTGCGCGAGGGGAACCCTCAGGGAATCAGATTCCCTCAGGGTTCCCCTCACGTACCGCGCATCTCACCCCGGGGTGCCGCCGATGACGCCGCTCTGGCACGGGGGAGTGCGGCAGGAGTTCCCGCGCCGATCGTCAACGGTCCTCGAAGCGGGCGATCGCCTCCAGCGCCGCCGTCCCCATCGACGGGCTCCCGGTGTGCCCGGCGTCGTCGATCACGACGAGTTCGGCGTCCGGCCAGGCCCGGGCGAGCTGCCACGCTTTCCGCAGCGGAGCGCTCAGGTCGGCGCGTCCGTGGATCAGCACTGCCGGAATGCCGTGCAGCAGGTGGATGTCGCGCAGCAGCTGATCGTCCTCGAGCCAGGCGTGGTGGCGGTAGTAGTGCGCGCAGAGGCGGGCGAGCATGATCAGTTCGTCGTCCGGGACCGCGCTGAACTGGCCGGTTCGTCCGCCGACCCATTCGTGCGAGATCACCGCGTCTTCCCAGGCGCACCAATCGCGGGCGGCGCGGAGCTGCACCGCGCGGTCCGGGCTGGCGAGGAGCTGCGCGTACCCGGCGAGGAGGTCTCCGTCCGGGTCGGGCGCGCCTGCCCGGAACGCTTCCCATTGCGCGGGCAGCAGCCGCCGGACGCCGCGGTAGAGCCAGTCGATCTCGTCCGGCGACGAGGTGAACGCGGCGACCAGCACGATGCCGCTGACCCGTTCCGGACGCCGCTGCGCGTAGGCCAGCGCGAGCGTCGCGCCCCAGGAACCGCCGTAGAGCAGCCAGTTCTCGAAGCCGAGGTGGACGCGCAGCCGCTCCATGTCGGCGGTCAGGCGGTCGAGGGTCTGGTGCTCCAGGCTCACCGCCGGGTCCGCGACGCTCGGCGTGCTCCGTCCGCAGCCGCGCTGGTCGAACACCACGACGCGGAACTTCTCCGGGTCGAAGCCGCTGCGGCCGAAGCTGCCGCCCCCTCCGCCGGGGCCGCCGTGCACGCACAGCACCGGCTTGCCGGAGCCGCTGGCGTCCCAGTAGATCTGCTGTCCGTCGCCGGCGTCGAGCATGCCGGTCGCGTCGGGTTCGACCGAAAACGGCCGCATCGCGGGCCTCCTCCCCGGGCCGGAAACCCGTCGAGCGTACTGGATCACGCCCGAGCCGGGTTTACAGCGCGGACGCGAGGAACTTCAGCCCGTGTCGCAGGCGCGTCGCGAGGCGCGCTTGCCCCAGACCGCGAGGTTTGCCGTCCGTGAGGGTGACTCTGATTCCCAATGCCAGGAACTCAAGGCGGCGCTGCAGGTGCGTTCGAGCCGTGTCCGCCCAGGTCGAAGGTCTCGCCTGGCCTGGGACGCGGGTCGTGCGGGTCCGTGAGGGCCACCCTCAGGGAATCTGATTCCCTCAGGGTGGCCCTCACGGCCCGCGCGACACGGGCAGATGAGAATGAATCGGGCATTTCGGCGGTGGTGGCGTCTCTTGTGGACGGTGAGCGGGACTGCGCCACGCCGCTTAAGTTTCTGGCATTGGGAATGAGACTCCCTCAGGGTTCCCCTCACGGCCCGCAAGAACCGACGCGGCGGCCGCGATGTCGCCTTGAGTTCTGGCCTCGGGTTTACAGCGCGGACCGGGGGTCCCTAGGATCTGGCGCGCCGGAAGCGCCGCGGACGCGCGGCCCCGGAGGGGTGGAGGTCTGGATGGGGAACCCGGAGTCCGGCAGCGACCTCGAGTCGGTCGCGAACCTCGTGCGGCTGTCCGAGACGGCGCCGATGCCCCGGATCGACGGCAGCGAACCCCCGCCGCTGGTGCGCCGCCGGGCAGACAGCGCCGACGAACCGACCTCGGCGTTCGGCGGGGTCCTCGACGTTTCGACCGGCTCCCCGGCCGAGCAGCTCGCCAAACGCGGCCCGGCACCCGCCGCCGACCCGCCCGCGCCGGCCGCCGAGACCGCGCCGCCCGCTCAGCGAAAGCCGCGTTACGGCCTCTTCGCCGGCGCCGCGGTGGTGGTGTGCGCGGGGCTGGGCTCCTGGGCGTTGTGGCCGTCGGCGTCCGGCGGGACAGATCCGCAGCCGGTGCAGCCGCCGCCCGCTCCGGTCCGCACCACGTCGTCCGCGCCGCCCGCGGTGAGCACGCTCAGCGCGTCCCCGGCCCCGGCGAGCGACCAGGTGCGAGACACGGTGATCCGGGCCAGCAGCCGTCCCGCGACGACCGCGCCGCCGCGCGTCCAGCCGACGCAGAACCCGCAGCAGGACAGCCGGGACCAGTCCCACGACTCGATGGAAGACGCGTTCCGCTCGGCGGTCAGCTCGTACATGGAGCAATGGGGCGACGGGCCGCGCCGCTGGCACGGCTGAGCGGCAGTACTACTCTGAGTAGGTCACTGCCGACCGACCGCTCCGCGAGGTGTCCATGACCGGCTCGTCGTCCCCGTTGTCGCCCAGCCAGGTGCCGGTGGGGGTGGACCCGAACCGCCCGAGCATCGCGCGGATCTACGACGGGTTCCTCGGCGGGAGCCACCATTACGAGGTGGACCGCGCGGTGATGGAGAAGATCAGCACGGCGGTCCCGGAGGCGGTGCACATCGCCCGCGGCAACCGCGGTTTCCACAACCGCGTGCTGCGCATGCTGGCGAGCCAGACCGACATCCGCCAGTTCCTCGACTGCGGTTCCGGCCTGCCGACCGCCGAGAACACCCACCAGATCGTCCAGCGCTACCACCGCGACGCGCACGTGGTGTACGTCGACAACGACCCGGTGGTGCTCGCGCACGGCCGCGCGCTGCTGGAGGACAACGACTTCACGCACATGGTCGAGGCCGACATCTTCGAGCCGCGGGCCGTGCTGCAGCACGAAACCGTGCGCGAGTACATCGACTTCTCCGAGCCGGTCGCGCTCCTGCACATCGGCACCATGCACCACTACGAGGGTGACGGCGCGGTCGAGGTGATGCGCGAGTACATCGACGCCCTCGCGCCCGGTTCGTACGTCGCCATGGCGCACTTCTACGACCCCGAGGTGCCGGAGCTGACCGCGGTCGCGAAGCGGATCGAGGAGATCCTCGTGTCCGGACCGCTGGGCGCTGGGCGGTTCCGGACCCGCGCCGAGATCGAGGCGATGCTGCCCGGTCTCGAACTGCTCCCGCCGAGCCGGACGGACGGGCCTGGCTTGTCGGTGGCCGACGAGTGGTGGCAGGACGGTCCGAGGCTGAAGCCGCTGAGCGACGCCGCCCGGTGCGTGGCGGGTGTGGTGGGCCGGAAGGTCTGATTCCTACGCCGGTTGCGGGACTTCCGCGACCGGCGCGGGTTGCCTGCGGGCGATGAGGTAGCCGACGAACCCGAACCCGATCAGCACCGCCAGCGTTCCGGCGGTGAACAGTTCGAAGGTCAGCCGCGACACGCCCCAGGTGCCCTCGAAGTCGTAGGGCACCCCGAGCGCGCGGTCCAGCACCCCGGGCACCACCGTCTGCCACGCGCCCAGCAGGATCCACGCGTAGATCAGCACCGAGCTGACCCACAGCCCGATCCGTCCGCCGGGAACCCGGAACGGGCGGTCCGCCGCGGGGTATTTCCGCCGCAGCACCAGGATCGTCGGGAAGATCAGCAGGTACGACAGCAGCAGCGTGCTCACCGCGATGTTGAGCACCACCGCGAACACCGCCGAGGCCGAACTGCTCTGCACGATCGTCGCCACCACCGTGAACGCGGTCGCGACCACGCCGGAGAGCAGGTTGACCCGCAACGGCGTGTTGAGCTTCGGATGGAACGCCCCGAACCAGCGCGGGAACGCGCCGTCGACGGCGGCCATCGCCTGGATGCGGTCCGAGGCGATCATCCACGAGCAGCCCTGGTTCAGCAGGACGAAAATGAACACGACGGCGGCGAGCGTCAGCATCCCGTCCGCGGCGCCGCCGTAGACGGAGAACACCTGGCGCACCGCGTCGAGGAACCCGCCGAGCCCGTTGATCTTGTCCGGCGGCATCACCAGGACGATGCCGAAAACCGGCACCAGGTAGCACAACGCCGACACGAGACCGGAAACGCCGACCGTGATCGGGACATCGCGCCGCGGGTTGTGCATCTCCTCCGCGGCGCCGTTGGGCGCCTCAAACCCGACGAGGGCGAACATCAGAACCGGGACCACGGCGAGGAATCCGCCGATGGTGGGGGGAGAAGGCCAGCGAGCCGTGGACGCCGTTGCGCGCCGCGTAGATCGCCGCGGTGACGGCGAAAAGCACCACGAGCCCGACCTTCAGCAAGGCCCCGGCGGCGATGAACCACTTGCCGTACCGCAGGCTCACCACCGCGCCGAGGATGGCCAGCCAGATGAACACCAGCTTGAACGCGTAGTCCGCGAACCCGCCCGGCGAGGCCGGCACGAGGTACTGCTGCCAGGTCGCCGCCGCGAGGAAGGTGATCGATCCGCCGAGCCACACCGGGTTGGTGATCCAGTACAGCAGCGTGCCGAGCGCGGCGGGCAGCTTCCCGAACGCGAGGCGCAGCCACACGAACGGCCCGCCCTCCGCCGGGAACGCGCTCCCCAGTTCGGCCATGACCAGGCCGTACGGGAACAGGAACAGCACGAGGAGCACGGCGGTCCAGGTGACCGCCTCCGCCCCGGAGGTCGCGATCTGGCCGATGGTGTCCACCGAGATGATGGCCGCGATCGCGAGGAAGATCGAGTCGATCCGGCGCAGATTCCGGCGCAGGTTTCCGGATTCGCTGTTGACGAAGGTGGGTTCGGACACGCTTCACCGCCTTTGGTGAATCGAGGGTGAGTCAGGCTTCGGTGTTCTCCAGGTCTTCCTTGTGCAGCAACGGGGTTCCGGCGGTCTCGCGCATCGAGAACGCGGCGACGAGACCGACCGCCGCGGCGGCCATCAGGTACGGGCCGGGCACGAGCGTGCTGCCGGTCGCGGAAATCAGGACGGTCATCAGGTACGGCACGGTGCCGGCGAACAGCGCCGCGGTGATGTTGTACGCGATGGACAGTCCGCTTTGCCGGGTGCGGGTCGGGAAGATCTCCGCCGACCACACCGCGTAGGTGCCGAGGATCGCCGCCAGGATCGCGCCGAGGGCGAGCCCGCCGATCCAGGTGCCGACGAGGCCGGTGCGCATCAGCAGGTACGCGGGGACGGCGAAGACGAACAGCGCCGCGCCCGCGCCGATCAGGACCGGCTTTCGCCCGACCCGGTCGGAAAGGCGGCCGAAGAACGGCACGAGGACCAGCCCGACGAGCGAGATCACCGTGGACAGTGCCGCCGCGCTGCCGGACGAGTGGCCGAGGTAGTCGGTCTCGTAGGTGACCAGGTAGGTGAGCACGGCGTAGAACGGCACGTGCATCATCGTCATCAGCCCGGCCGCCTGGAATAGCTGCTTCTTGTTGTGGCGGAACAGTTCCCGGACCGGGCTGCGGGGCACGTTGTCGGTCGCTTCGAGGGCGCGGTACTCGGGCGTGTCCTCGATCTTGCTGCGGATGACGAACCCGATGATGCCCAGCGGCGCGGCGATCAGGAACGGGACGCGCCAGCCCCACGACGCCAGCTGTGCGTTCGTCAGGCCGATCGACAGCAGCAGGAACACGAACGAACCGGCGAGGAAGCCCAGCAGCGAACCGACTTCGAGCCAGCTGACGCCGAACCCGCGACGCCGCCGCGGCGCGTACTCGGCGAGGAAGCTCGCCGCGCTGCCGAATTCGCCGCCCGCCGCGAGGCCCTGCAACAGGCGCAGCAGCACCAGCAGGATCGGGGCCGCGATGCCGATCGTCGAGTAGCCCGGCAGCAGGCCGATCACGAGCGTGGCCCCGGACATCACGAAGATGACCACCGACAGCGTGCGCTTGCGGCCGATCTTGTCGCCCAGCGGCCCGAAGATCAGCGCGCCGACCGGCCGGATGCCGAACGACACCGCGAAGACGCCGAACACCGCGAGCAGGCCCGCGGTCGAGTTGCCCGCCGGGAAGAACACCGAGGCGATGGTGCCGGCGAGGTAGGCGTAGGCGGCCCAGTCGAACCAGTGCACGAAGACGCCGACGGCACCGGCGGCGACACTGCGGCGCAGCGTCGCGGGATCGGCGCTCTGTTCGGCGAGGTCGGGCGCCGGAGAGGCGTCGGATGCGGTCATGAATGGCCTCCTTGGACCGGTTCTCCGGGAGGACGCTAAGAGCGGCCCACGGCATCTAACAAGAAGTAATAAGCAAAGCAATGCATCGGTTCGAGTTATGCAGAAGCGCTGAGCTGTGCCGATACGAGGGTCTGACGGCGGCGAAACACCGTGTTCACGTGCGGGACGGCCCGCCGGTGAGGGCCTGCGGGGTGATCAGCGCGCCCACCTGGTCGTCGGTCAGCAACCGCCGTTCCCGCACCAGTTCCAAGGCTGGGCGTCCGGTTTGGTGCGCTTCCAGGGCGAGCCCGCACGCGGTTTCGTAGCCCAGCGCCGGGCTCAGCGCGGTGACCAATCCGGTCGAGGTGGCGACGAGATCGGCGAGGTGCTCCCTGCGCGCGGTGATGCCGCGTACGCAGTGTTCGGCGAGCACCCGGGCGCCGGCGGTGAGATGGTCGAGCCCGGCGGTCAGCGCTCGCGCGATGATCGGTTCGAAGGCGTTGAGCTGGAGCTGTCCGCCCTCGGCGGCGAGCGTGATCGTCACGTCGTGGCCGATGATTTCGAAGGCGATCTGGTTGACCGTCTCCGGGACGACGGGGTTGACCTTGCCCGGCATGATCGAGGACCCGGCCTGCCGGGCGGGCAGTGCGATCTCGCCGAACCCGGCCTGCGGCCCGGACGAGAGCAACCGGAGATCGTTGCAGATCTTGGACATTTTGACCGCCACGCGTTTCAGCACGCCGGACAGTTGCACGAACACGCCGACGTCCTGGGTCGCCTCGATCAGGTCGGGCGCGGAGACGAGCGTCGCGATGCCGGTCAGCTCGCGCAGGTGCGCGACAGCCCGCTCGCGGTATCCGGGACGCGCGTTGAGGCCGGTGCCGATCGCGGTGCCGCCGAGGTTCAGCTCGTGCAGCAGCAACCGGGCTTCGGCGAGCCGCTGTTCGTCCTCGCCGAGTGTGGCGGCGAACGCGCCGAACTCCTGGCCGAGCGTCATCGGGACGGCGTCCTGCAGCTGGGTGCGGCCCATCTTGAGGACGTCGGCGAACTCGATCGCCTTGTCCGCGAACGCTTCCCGCAGCCCGGCGAGCGCGGCGAGCAGTTCGGCGAGATGCCGGTCGAGGGCGAGTTTGACCGCGGTGGGGTAGACGTCGTTGGTGCTCTGGCCGAGGTTGACGTGGTCGAGCGGATGCAGCTCGGTGTACTCGCCGCGGGCGTGGCCGAGCAGTTCCAGGGCGCGGTTGGCGATGACCTCGTTGGCGTTCATGTTCGTCGACGTCCCGGCTCCGCCTTGGATGAGGTCGACGACGAACTGGTCGTGCAGCCGACCGCCCCGGATTTCCGCGCACGCCTGCCCGATCGCCGCGGCTCGCTCCGGGGAGAGGGCACCGACCTCCGCGTTGGCCCGCGCGGCGGCCTCCTTGACGGTGGCGAGCGCGGCGACGAGGTGCGGCCGGTCGGCGAGGGTTTCGCCGGTGATGGGGAAGTTGACCAGTGCACGGGCGGTGTGCGCGCCGTAGTAGACGTCGCCGGGCACGCTGATCTCGCCGAGCATGTCGTGCTCGGAGCGGGTGCTGGACATCGGTGTCCTTCCCGGTGCAGGAGGTTCAAAGGGTGCGGTCGACGCCGGTCCACGCCAGCGCGACAGCACCGTCGAGCAGGGCGCGCTCCGCGGCGCCGCCGACGCAGTGCGCGGCGAATTCGCGCTGGTGGTTGATCGCGGGCAGCGACCCGATGCCGATGTAGGGATGAATCGCGGGCACGACCTGCGAGACGTTGCCCATGTCGGTGGACGCGCGGTTCATCCGCGAGGCCGTGCCGTCCGGCGCGAACTCGCGGCCGAGTTCGAGGGCGTTGGCGCGATAAGCCGCTAAAGCCGGTTCATCGGCGCGGAATTCGGCGTACGGCTTGCTTTCCGGCTCGACGGTCAGCTCGCAGCCAGTGGCCAGCGCCCCGGCTTCGAAGGCCCGCATGACGCGTGGCTCCAATTCGGACAGTTCCGCCAGCGTCTCGGCTCGCACGTACCACCGGCCCGACGCGTGTTCGGGGATCGCGTTGGGTGCGTCCCCGGCGTGCGTCACGATCCCGTGCACGCGTGCCGAGGCCGGAAGTTGTTGCCGCAGAAGGCCAATCGCGACCTGGGCGACGGTGAACGCGTCGGCGGCGTTGACCCCGGCTTCGGGATATGCGGCCGCGTGCGCGGACTTGCCGGTATAGGAAATCCTCGAGTGGCTGACGGCGAACGGCCGCGCTTCGGCGACGTCGACCGGTGCCGGGTGCACCATCATCGCGAGGTCGACACCCGCGAAAGCGCCGCGCTCCAGCAGCTCGATCTTCCCGCCGCCGCCCTCCTCAGCCGGGGTTCCGTAGACCTCGACGGTGATCCCGAGGTCGTCGGCGACTTGGGCGAGCCCCAGCGCGGCCCCGATTGAGCTGGCCGCGATGAGGTTGTGCCCGCACGCGTGGCCGAGGCCGGGCAAGGCGTCGTACTCGGCGCACAGCGCGATTCGCCTGGGCCCGGAGCCGAAGCTGGCGTGGAACGCGGTGTCCAGACCGAGGTACTTCGCCGTGACCGCGAACCCGGCCCGGTCGAGCAATTCCGGCACTGCGGCAGCCGCGCGATGCTCTTCCCACGCGGTTTCCGGGTCCGCGTGCAGGCGCTCGGACAGCTGGATCAGCTCGTCGGCGTGCCGCTCGACCACGGCGCGGGCGGCCGCTTTGGGCGCGGCCATCACTCGTCTCCCGGCACGCCGTAGGACGGCGCGGCGGCGGGGTTCAGGCCGCGGGTGACGTAGTCGTCGCGCTGGGGGAGCCAGACGTCGAGGAGTTCGGCGAGCCGCTCGATCGGCTCATCCGCCCAGTCCACGCGCAGATCAGTGACCGGCCAGTCCGCCCCGGACACCACGACCAGCCCGGCCGACCGCACCGGGCCTTCCTCGCCGCCCGCCGCGAGCCCGGCCCGCATCGCCGCGACGAGCCGCTGCTCTAGCTCGCCAGTCGAGCCGGCGAAAGCGTCCACCATGGACTGCGGAATGTGGTCGCCCGCCAGCATGTTGCCCGCCGCCACCACGCCGTCCGCGGTCGCCGACGCGTGCGTGCCGAGGGTTTTCGAGCCGCTGTAAGCGAAACCGGGCCCGGTCCGGCCGAGCACGGTCAGCTGCCGGTACTCGATGTGCTCCGCCGCCGACGTGACTTCGGCCAGCGCCTTTTCCGGGTCGCCGTGCTCGGCGAGCCGGTCCAGCAGCCGTCCGCCGAGCCGCGGGTCGGTGATGTTCTGCGAGGCCGCGGCGCCGAGGCCCGGGCGCAAGTGCGCGACCCGGGCGACGACCGCCGGACTGGACGAGCTGGCCGCGATGCCGAACCGGACGGCGCCGCCGGACGTGTCGCGGGCGACGATCGAAAAGGTCACTTCTCCTCCTCCGGGATCACCGCGATGGCGTCGATCTCGCACAGCCATTCCGGCCGGGCGAGCGCGGACACGACCACGCCGGTCGAGATCGGGTGCACGCCCTTGGTCCAGCGCCCGACGGTGCGGTAGACCGCCTCGCGGTAGCGCGGGTCGACCAGGTAGATGGTGAGCTTGACCAGGTGTTCCATCCGGCTGCCCGCTTCTTCCAGCAGCATCTTGATGTTCGCCATCGCCTGTTCGGCCTGCGCGGCGACGTCGCCGATCCCGACCGATTCGCTCGTGTCGAGGTCCTGCCCGATCTGGCCGCGCACGTAGACCGTGCCGTTGGCGACGACGGCCTGGCACAGGTCGTTGTCGAGGTTCTGCTCCGGGTAGGTGTCCCGCGTGTTGAACGGGCGGATGCGACGGTGGACAGTCACTGCGGGGCCTTCCGTGCGGCGGTCGTCGGACGCCTCAGCCTGACCGCGCCGCCGAGGTTCTGTCCAGTAGATGTTTCCGGACCAATGCATCTGTTGGATCGATGCACTCTGCATCGGGAAATCAGATCTTGAGTGCCGGAAACATCTGTTGGACACGGGCAGGGCGGGCCGTGAGGATCCGGGGAGGCGGCGCTGAACCGCGCCGGAGCCGGAGCGGAGGTCTGGGATGTCGAGCGAACAGGTGGAGGCCCTCGTCGTGGGCGGGGGACAGGCCGGCCTGGCGATGAGCGAGCACCTGAGCGAGTGCGGCGTGCCGCACGTCGTCCTGGAACGGAACCGGATCGCCGAACGCTGGCGCTCGGAACGGTGGGACTCGCTCGTCGCGAACGGCCCGGCGTGGCACGACCGGTTCCCCGGCCTGGAATTCCCCGACGTGGCCCCCGGCGAGTTCGCGTCGAAGGAGCAGGTCGCGAACTATTTCGAGGCGTACGCGGAAAAAATCGCCGCTCCGGTCCGCACTGGAGTGGAGGTGACGTCCGTGCGGCGGCACGAGGGCAGGCGCGGATTCCGCGTCGAAACCTCGGACGGCGCCCTCGACGCCCGGTACGTCATCGCCGCGACGGGCCCGTTCCAGCGTCCGGTGATCCCGCCGATCGTGCCCGCCGACGCCGGACCGGTGCAGCTGCACTCCAGCGGTTACCGGAACCCCGGGCAGCTTCCCGAAGGCGCGGTCTTGGTGGTCGGCGCGGGTTCGTCAGGGGTGCAGATCGCCGAGGAACTCCGCCGCGCCGGCCGCGAGGTCTACCTGTCGGTCGGCCCGCACGACCGGCCGCCGCGCAGCTACCGCGACCGCGACTTCTGCTGGTGGCTGGGCGTTCTGGGGAAGTGGGACGCCGAGACGCCGCCTGCCGGAGCGGAACACGTCACCATCGCGGTGAGCGGCGCGCGCGGCGGGCACACCGTGGACTTCCGCGCGCTGGCCGGGCTCGGCATCACGCTCGTCGGCATGACCGGCGCGTACGCCGAGGGCAAGCTCAGCTTCGCGACCGACCTGGCGAAGAACATTGCGGCGGGCGACGAGAATTACCTTGCCCTGCTTGACGAAGCCGACGCCTACGTGGCTCGCAACGGGCTCGACCTGCCCGAGGAACCGTCCGCCCGCGACCTCGGCCCAGACCCGGCGTGCGTCACCGATCCGGTGCTGGAACTGGATCTGGCCGCGGCCGGGGTGACCTCGATCGTCTGGGCCACGGGGTTCGCCGTCGACTACAGCTGGCTGCAGGTGGACGCCTTCGACGAGAACGGACGGCCGAAGCACCGTCGCGGAGTGTCGGTGGAGCCGGGCGTGTACTTCATCGGCTTGCCGTGGCTGGCGCGGCGCGGGTCGAGTTTCATCTGGGGCGTCTGGCACGACGCGAAGTTCGTGGCCGATCACGTGGCGATTCAGCGCGGGTACCAGAGCCAGCCCTCGACGGCGGCCAGGCTGCGGTCCGGCACCCGGGAATGAACGCGGTGCCGGACGCTGACCTGGACCGTTTTCGCCGGGAACGAGCGGATCCCAGGTCCTTCACGGACACGTCACGACCTGTCCGGCCCAGGAGAGCCCGCCGCCGAACGCGAACAGCAGCACCGGTCCTCCGGCCGGCAGCTCGCCGCGCGAGACCATTTTGGACAGTGCGAGTGGGACGGACGCCGCCGACGTGTTGCCGGAATCCACCACGTCACGGCCGACTACCACGTCCTCGCGCAGTTCGAGCCGGGCAGTCAGCGCCTCGATGATCCGCAGATTCGCCTGATGGGTGACGACTCCGGCGAGGTCGGTGGTGGCGATGCCCGCGCGAGCGCAGGCTTCCGCCGCGACGGCGGGCAGTTCCTGGGTCGCCCAGCGAAACACCGACTGGCCGTCCTGGGCGAACGCGGGCTGCCATTCGTCCACGAGCCGGACCAGCTGCCGGCGCGTCGGGTCGGAGCCCCAGACGACCGGGCCGACCGCCGGAGCGTCTGCTGCGCTGAGGATTGCGGCACCTGCTCCGTCGCCGAGCAGGACGCAAGTGCTGCGGTCGGTCCAGTCGGTGATGTCCGACATCTTCTCCGCGCCGATGACCAGCGCGTGCCGGGCCGCACCGGCTTGGACGGCGTGGTCCGCGGTGGCGAGCGCGGTGCAGAAGCCGGCGCAGCCGTTGTTGAGGTCGAAACAGACCGCGGCCGGGATGCCGAGACGGCCCGCGACCTGGGCGGCGATCGACGGGCAGCGGTCGATCGCGCTGCAGGTGGCGACCACGACCAGGCCGATCTCGCCGAGTTCGAGCCCGGCCCCGGCCAGCGCTTTCGCGGCGGCTTCGGCGGCCAGGTCGGCGACCGAGCCGTCCGCGATGTGCCGGGTGGCGATGCCGGTGCGGCGGCGGATCCATTCGTCGGTCGTGTCGACCATGTCTTCGAGGTCGGAGTTGGTCAGCACGCGGGCGGGCTGGTGGTGGCCGAGCGCGGTGATGCGGGAAGCGGGCATCTGGGTCTCCTCACGGGGTCCGGTTCAATATAGCGACCGATCGTTCGTAATCTATAGTGGTTTCATGAGTCCCCGGAAGACCGCCGCCGAGACCCGCCACACCCGGCAGCGCATCCTCGAGCTCGGCCTGGTGCTCGCCTCCGCCGAAGGCCTGGAGGGGCTGACCATCGGGCGGCTCGCCGCCGAGCTGGGCATGAGCAAGGCGGGCGTGATCGGGCATTTCGGCACCAAAGAGAGCCTGCAGCTGGCCGTGATCGACGCCGCCGCCGAACTGTTCGTCCGCGAGGTGCCCGAACGCGCCTGCGGCGTCCCGCGCGGCCTGCCCTACCTCCGGGCGGCGGGGGAGGCCTGGATCTCCTACCTGGAACGCGACCTGCTGCCCGGCGGCTGCTTCTTCACCGCGGCGGCGGCCGAGTTCGACGGCCGCGAAGGACCGGTGCGCGACGCCGTCGTCCGGATGAGCGCGTTCTGGCAGCGGGAGCTGCGGGTCAACATCTGGCGCGCGGTGAGCCTCGGGGAACTGCCGCCGGACACGGACATCGACCAGCTGCTCTACGAGATCGTCGCGATCATGCTGGCGCTGAACCATTTCCGGCAGCTGCACGGCGATGTGCAGGCTGCGGCTCGCGCGCGTCGGGCGTTGGAGCGGCTGCTTTGACGCGGATGTTCGCTCAGGAGGAGTACTGCGCGCGGAATTCCTGCGCCCGCCGGGTGAGTTGAGGTCCGCGCATCGTCGTGCAGCTGCTCTACGAGATCGTCGCGATCATGCTGGCGCTGAACCATTTCCGGCAGCTGCACGCCGATGGCCAGGCGGCGGCCCGCGCGCGCCGGGCGTTGGAACGGCTGCTTTGACGCGGATGTTCGCTCAGGAGGAGTACTGCGCGCGGCACAGCTCCCGGAATTCCTGCGCCCGCCGGGTCAGCCGAACCCCGCGCATCGTCGCGAGCACGATCTCCAGCGACGGAACATCGTCCGTCAGCGCGAGCGGCACCACGCTCGCCCCCGCGTAAGTCGTGTCAGCAGGCGGGCGCTGGTTGAGCAACGCGAAGCCGTGCCCGGAAGCCACCAGCGCCCGCACCGTCTCGTATCCGCTCGTCCGGTGCCGAACCCGCGGCGCCACCCCGGCGTCGCTCAGGATCGACTGCAGGTACTCCCGGCTGTGCGGCAGATCGAGCAGCACCATCGGCTCCTCCGCCAGCTCATGCAGCGACACCTTGCGGTTCTTCCGCCGGGCGAGCCGGTGGTCCTCGGAGACGAGCGCGTACGGCGCGGCGGTGCCGACCACCTCGCGGTCGATGTCGTCGTCGAGGTCGTAGCCGTACAGCATCGCCAGCTCGGTCTCGCCGGCTCGCAACGCGGCCTTGAGCGCCTTGTGCTCGCCCTCGCGCAGGGACACGTGCACGCGCGGATGCCGGGTTTCGAACTCGGCCAGCAGGCTCGGCAGGCGGAACGGCGCGAGCGTGGTGAAACAGCCGACGGTGAGCGTGCCGACCAGGTCGGTGCCGGACTGCCGCGCGGTTTCGACCAGCTCCGCGCCGTGCGCCAGGAAATCCAGCACCCGCTTGTAGAACTCCTCGCCGGCGGTGGTCAGGCTGAGCCCGCGGGCGTGGTGTCGCAGCAGGAACTGCACGCCCATTTCCTTCTCCAGCTGCGCGATCGCCGTCGAAACGGCCGACTGCGAAACCATCAGCTCCTTCGATGCGGCAGTCATGCTCAGGTGCCGCGCCGCCGCCTCGAAATAGCGCAGCTGCACGAGGGTGAAGGAAGGCTCGCTCATGCCGACATCCTGCCTCAGTGGCAGCAGCCGGGATGCTGCGGTTTCGGCGCGGGCGTGTCCAGCGCGGGGTTGACGTCGAAGAATCCGCTGGGCTTGAGCGTGAACCCGGTGTGGTCGACAGGCATGATCGGCCAGTCCTCGGTGCGCGGGTAGTGGGTGAGCCCGAAGGTGTGCCACACGACGAGGTCGGCGCCGTCGAGGTCGCGGTCGGCCTGGATCCAGGTGTCGATGCCGGTGTTGCCGTCGTTCTGGTTGACGTACTCGCCCGCCGGGAAGCGTTCGTCCTCGGCATACGCGGTGACCCAGAGGTGCTTGCGGGTGAAGGCGGCGCGGCGGGCGATCGAGGATGCGTCGTCGGCCAGCAACGGCGGCTGGCCTTCGGGATGCAGCGTGTACCCGACGGGCTTGCCGAGGGCGTTGCAGGACTCGGGATTGCTGATCCGCCAGGTGCGGCCAAGGTTGCCGTCGGCGAGCCGCGCGGCCTCGGATTCCTTGGCCAGCCTGGTGATCTTCCGGGTGAAAGCGTTGCCGTGCAGATTGCCCGGACCGATCGGGACGCGTTGCGCGTCGATCTCGTCGACGGCGTTCGTGAGGCCGTCGACCATCATGTCCAGCCGCGCGGAGAACAGGTGCTGGTGGAACGGCGCGCCGATGCCGGGGGCGATTTCGGTGGCCCACGGGTAGTCGTCGTCGGCGGGGAAGGCCGAGGTGAAGACGATCCCGGTGGCCTTGCACTCGAGTTCGATCGTGCCGTCGAGGTAGAGGTACCAGTAGAAGCCGTAGTCGTAATTGCCGACCGTCACGAAGAACGAGATGACGAGCCGACGCTGCCGGCGGGTGGAAACACTGCCGTTGTAGTGGTCAGTGTGCTTCCACAGCACGCCAGCGTCTTCCTCGTGCATGCAGATCGCGTTCGGGATGGTGTGCGGATGCCCGTCGTCGTCGTGCAGGACGGCGTCGAAGTAGCGGATCTCGCCGAGACAGTCGCAGCCCAGGGTCAGCGAGTTGGCTTCCTTGCCCAGTGAATACTCGCCGGCGTCGAAGTAGTTCTGCCAGAACCGGACTGGGCTCGGATCCCCGTACGGCACGACCATCTCGGCGACCGACGCGCGGTAGACGACCGGACGCAGCCGGTCGCCGTCCTGGAAGCCGATTTGGTGCAGGGTAAGGCCTTCGACCGCGTTGAAGCCGATCCGGAACTGCCACTTCTCCCACGTGACGACGTCGCCGTCGACAGTGAAGCTCGGCCCCTCGGGCTGGGTGATCACGATGGGTTTCTGCGTGTCGCGGACGGGTCCGTCGAGGTGGTAGTCGTAGGCGGTGCGCGGGATGTCGGCCGGACCGTCGTCGACGAGGTCGTGCACGCGGCCGGCGATCAGGTCGACGTAGGCCACGACGCCGTCGATCGGGTGCGCCCAGAGGTTGTCGTCCTTGTTGAGCTGCAGAAACGCCAGGCAGCGCACGAGTCGCAGCCCGATCTCGCCAGGGATGTCGAAGCACCCGGCGCTCAGGGCGGAGATCCGGACCGAACGGGGTTCGTCGATGCCGCGACGGCGCATCGCCGCGTTCCACGCCTCGTCCTGCCAGAGGATCTCCTCGACCAGGTCGAACTCCTCGTGCAGGATCGGCGGCTGCCCCTCGGCGACGACGTCCACCTCCCGGTCGGCCACGACCTCGCCGCTGGTCAGCGACACGACCGTTTCGCGCACCGCGCCGGTCCGCCGGTCGAGCAGCAGCGAACGGACGCGGCGGTCGACCGGGTCGCCCGGCTGCCAGGCCAGCACGGCGGCTTTCGCCGGTTCGAGCAGCGAGACGAGCGCGAACCGGGTGCTCTCGGTCGCGATCCCGGCTCCGGCCAGCAGCGCGCGGTTGCGGGCGACCTCGTCTTCGGTCAGGCGCGAGAGGGGGTGGGCCATGCGCGTCTCCTCATTCTTTGCGGTCTGTCGCAAAGAATGCGCGCTGCCGGTCCGGGAGGCAAGGCCCTTACGGGGTGGGTTCTCCGGAACCGGTACTGGGTTTTTCGATGCACGTCATCAATAATCCTGGACGTGGCACGACCCAAGGACCAGGCGAAGCGGCGCGACGAGCTGGTGGCGGCGGCCGCCCGCGCGGTCCGGACGCGGGGGCTGGCCGGGCTCCGCGTGCGCGACGTCGCGGAGGAGGCCGGGCTGTCGGCAGGCTCGGTCAGCTACTACTACCCGGACCTCGACGACCTGCTGTTCGAACTGCACCGCGACGCGGTCGACCGGTTCTACTGGGCGCGAGCGCGCGCCGCGGAAGCCGAGGACGATCCGGTCCGGCGGCTGGTGCGGCTGGTCGACGCGGGGCTCCCGGCGGGCGAGGGCGATCCGCTGAGCCGCGTGCTGTACGAAATGCACGTCCACGCGGCGCGCAACCCGGCGCACGCGGTGTTGATGACGGCGTTGTGGGACCGCGAGGTGTCGCTGTACTCGGCCGCGCTCGCCCACGGTCAGGACACCGGGGCGTTCCAGCTGCGGTCGCCCGCAGCGGACATCGCGGCGAACGCGGTGGCACTGGAAGACGCGTACGGCCTGCATCTCGCCGGACGCAACACCAGCCTGTCCGCAGCCAGGACACGCGAGCTGCTGCTCGGCTACCTGGCCGCGGAAACCGGACGCGACCTCGGTCAGGCGTAGGCCGTCCAGACCGTCTTGAGCCCGGTGTACTTGTCGAACGAGTGCAGGGAAAGGTCGCGGCCGAAGCCGGACTGCTTGAAGCCGCCGAACGGGGTCGCGGTGCTGAGCGCGTCCACTGTGTTCACCGAGACGGTCCCGGCGTGGATTCCGTCGGAGACGCGGTGCGCGCGGGCGAGGTCGCGGGTCCAGACGGACGCGGCGAGGCCGTACGGGGTGTCGTTGGCGAGCCGGATCGCTTCGGCTTCGGTCCCGAACGGGAGGGTGGCGAGCACCGGCCCGAACAACTCGTCGGTGACCAGCGGATCGTCGGCGGCCAGGCCGGTCACGAGGGTCGGGTCCAGGAACGCACCGCGACGCGTGCCGCCCGCGAGGACGGTTCCGCTGCTGGCCTCGACGGCAGCCAGCACGCGCGTCGCGGAGTTCTCGTCGATCATCGGACCCAGTTTCGTGGCCGGGTCCAGTGGATCCCCGGGCACCCACTCGCCGACCTTCTCCCGCAGCCGGGCGAGGAATTCGTCCGCCGCCGATGCCTCGACGAGCAGGCGGGTCGTCGCCGAACAGACCTGGCCGGAGTTCGCGCAGAACCCGAACGCGACCAGATCCGCCGCGGCGTCGAGGTCGGCGTCGGCGAACACCACGACCGGGCTTTTGCCGCCGCATTCGAGCCAGACCTGCTTGAGGTTCGACTCCCCGGCGTAGCGCAGGAACAGGCCGCCGACCGGCGTCGATCCGGTGAAGGCGAGGACGTCGACGTCCGGATGCCTTCCCAGTGCCTGTCCCGCGGTTTCGCCGAAGCCGGGCACGACGTTGAGCACCCCGTCCGGAATTCCCGCCTCCGCGGCCAACTCTCCCAGCCGCAGCGCGGACAGCGGCGACTGTTCAGCGGGCTTGAGGACGACGCTGTTGCCCGCGGCCAGCGCCGGGGCGAGCTTCCACCCGGCGATGTCGAGCGGGAAGTTCCACGGCACGACCGCGCCCACCACTCCGAGCGGCACCCGCCGGATCGCCGCGAAATTGCCCGGAGGGGTGGGCGCGACCTCGTCGTAGCGCTTGTCGAGCGCTTCGGCGTACCAGGCGAAGCATTCGGCGGTCGCGGGCACGTCCTGGCCGAACGTGTCCGAGATCGGACGGCCGACGTCCAGGGTGTCGCAGAGCGCCAGTTCCGGTCCGTGCGCTGTGATCAGCTCGGCCAGCCTCAGCAGCCGTTTCTTGCGCTCGGCCGCGGCGAGCCGGGACCAGCGGCCGTCCTCGAACGCGCGTCGCGCGGCGGCGACCGCGGCGTCGATCTCGTCCCGGCCGCATTCAGCCACGTGCGCGACTGGGTGCCCGGTGGCGGGGTTGACGTCGGCGAAAGTCTTGCCGGACTTGGCTTCGAGCCAGTCACCGTCCACAAAGGCCGCTTCGCGGGGCCGCAGTCGCGCGGCCTCGTGCACCCAGTCGCCGTGGTTCATTCCCGGAACCGCCTTTCGTCGCTTCCGTTCACTATCACCAGCTCCCCGGGGTGCGGGAAAGCAGAGCTTTTCGCTGCCCTGCATCGGGCTAACCGATGCAGACCCCCTGCCAATGGCCCGGCGCGCGATGCCCAAGGTCCGTGAGGGCCACCCTGAGGGAATCAGATTCCCTCAGGGCGACCCGCACGCACTTCCACGGGAGCGAAGTCACGCCGCCCGTCTCACCGCGCCAGCTCCCACAGCGACGCCCATTGCTCGGCGGTCAGGTCGCGGGGGAGTGCTTGCGGCGACAGCCGTTGCCGGGCAAGCCAAGTCCGCGTCGCGCGGACGCTGAGGCGGCCGGTGCGGGGCAGGATCCCGCCGAGCCCGCGGCCGCGTCCGGTGAAGACTTCGCGGACGAACTCCTGGTACTCCGCCTGGCCGGTGACGAGCGGTTCCGGGCGGCGGGTGATCACGAGGATCCCGCCGTCCACCGCCGGGCGAGGACGGAACGCGTGCGCCGGGACCCGGGCGGGGACGGCGAACTCGAACCACGGCCACCAGGCGGCGGTCATCTGGGAGGCGCCGCCGATCCCGGCCCGGCGGCGGGCGACCTCCCACTGCACCAGCAGCACCGCGAGTTCCCAGTGCGGCTGCCGGAACAACCGGCGCAGGGCCGCGGTGGTGAGGTGGAAGGGAAGGTTGCCGACGACGGTGTGCGGAACGTCGGGCAGCCGGTGCTGGAGCAGGTCGCCGTGGACGACCTCGACGTGGTCGCCGGTGCGCCGGGCGAGGCGGCGGGCACGGCGGGGGTCGAGTTCGACCGCGGTGAGCGGGCGGCCGGTGCGGCTGAGCGGGACGGTCAGCGCGCCGTCGCCCGCGGCGAGTTCCACGAGGGGGCCGGTGGTGCGGTCGGCGGCAGTGCAGACAGCGGCGATGACGGCGGGGTCGGCCAGGAAGTTCTGGCCGAGCTCGTGCCGTCCGCCGAAAGGCCGGGCAGACATAGGGGTGTGTACTCCGCGCATGAGGAAGCGACCCGGGCGCCAGGACAGGCAGCCCGGACGGACAACGGGAGAGCGCGACGGAGCGGTGTGCGTCCGGCGCTCAGGCGTTGCGCAGGCGAGTCAGCGCGCAGGCGGAGAAAAAGGCACCCATGGGCCGGAAGCCTAGCCGACCGGTCCGGCAGGTCGCATCCGGTTTTCGCGCAGGCGAATCCCTTCGGGCCGCGTGCCGCCTCCGGAATTCGCTGGCGGCTATTCTTTCCCCGGTGGGCGAACAATTCGCGCCCATTCCGCCGGGCCCGTGAGAACGGTCCTCTTACGACGGAAGTACCCGCTGATTCCGGTCCGCAAACTGACACGAAACGGGGTCGCTCGGCTGAGGGGTACGACGCTTGCGCGGGGCTGTGACCAGCCGGAGAGTGGGACGCGGAGGAGAAATTCCGATTCGGGAAATGGAGTGGATCCATGGTACGCGCAATGCAGCCGCAGGACCTCGTCGACAGCACCGTGATGGACAATTCCGGCAGCAAGATCGGCAAGGTGGGCACGGTTTATCTCGCCGACGACACCAGGCGGCCGGAGTGGGTGACGGTGAAAACCGGGCTGTTCGGCCAGAAGGAGAGCTTCGTGCCGCTGTCGGGCGCGGACATGGAGAGCGACGGCCTGCACGTCCAGGTCGCGAAGGACCAGGTGTCCGACGCGCCGCGCATCGACGCCGAGGGTCATCTCTCCGAAAAGGAAAGCGTCGAGCTGTACAAGTACTACGGCCTGCCCGCTCCGCGCGCCGGGAACGGCGAGAACATGCGGGACCGCGGACGCGACGCGGCAGCTGGCGGTGCGGCAGGCGGCGTTGCTGGCACGACGCGGCCGACCGGCCGGGACGCCGCCCAGGCCAAGGGACACCCGACCGCTGAGCACGCAGCCAAGGGCGGACGGCACGACGCGTCCGGCGCCGGCGACGTGGTGCGGTCCGAGGAACACCTGCGGGTCGGCACCGAACAGGTCGAAACCGGCCACGTCCGGCTGCGCAAGTATGTGGTGACCGAGGACGAGCAGGTGACCGTGCCGGTCACGCACGAGGAGGTCCGCGTCGAGCGCGAGCCGATCACCGACGCCAAGGCGGCGGGCCGGACCGAGATCGGCGAGGCTGAGCAGGACGTCGTGCTGCACGCCGAGAAACCGGTGGTGCAGAAGGAAACCGTGCCGGTGGAGCGGGTGCGCCTGGGCACCGAGCAGGTCACCGAGGAGCAGACCGTCCAGGGCAAGGTCCGCAAGGAGCGGATCGACATCGACGACGACACCAAGCGGGGCAGGAAGTCCTGACCTGCCCGCGCCGCGGCTGTCTCCCACCGGAGCCGTTCCGGACGGGAGACAGCCGCGCGTCTGGTTACCGTCGTGAGCGGCTGGCTTTCAGGAATTCGCGGTTGAGGTTCGCGATGCTGGTCAGCGGGATGCCTTTGGGGCAGGAGGCGACGCATTCGCCGGTGTTGGTGCAGCCGCCGAAGTCGGCTGCGTCCATGGTTTCGACCATGTCGAGCACGCGCTGAGCGCGTTCCGGCTGGCCCTGCGGCAGCGAGTTCAGGTGCGCCACCTTCGCCGAGGTGAACAGCATCGCCGACCCGTTCGGGCAGGCCGCTACGCACGCGCCGCAGCCGATGCAGGTGGCGTTGTCGAAGGCGAGGTCCGCGTCCGGCTTCGGCACCGGCGTCGCGTGCGCTTCGGGTGCGCTGCCGGTCGGGGCGGTGACGTAGCCGCCCGCCTCGATGATCCGGTCGAACGCCGACCGGTCGACCACCAGGTCCTTGATCACCGGGAAACCCTTGGCGCGCCACGGTTCCACGTCCAGCACGTCGCCGTCGCGGAACGAGCGCAGGTGCAGCTGGCAGGTCGTGGTGCGTTCCGGGCCGTGCGCCCGGCCGTTGATCACCACGCCGCACGAACCGCAGATGCCTTCGCGGCAGTCGTGGTCGAACGCGATCGGCTCGGCGCCGTCCTCGATGAGGTGCTGGTTGAGGACGTCGAGAAGTTCCAGGAACGACATGTCCGGGCTGGCGTCCTCGACCGGGTAGTCGACCAGCCTGCCGTCGTCGTCCGGGCCGGACTGGCGCCAGACCCGCAGGGTGAGTTTCACGTGTAGCTCCGCTGGGTGGGGTGGACGTGCTCGAAGTTCAGGATTTCCTGGTGCAGTACCGGCTTTTCGCCGTGCTCCCAGGCTGAGACGTACGAGAACCGCTCGTCGTCGCGCTGCGCCTCGCCGTCTTCGGTTTGGTGTTCCTCGCGGAAATGGCCGCCGCACGATTCCTCGCGCACCAGTGCGTCGAGCAGCAGCAATTCGGCGAGTTCGAGGAAATCGGCGACGCGACCGGCCTTCTCGAGTTCCTGGTTCAGTTCCGCTCCGGTCCCCGGGACGCGGACGTCCCGCCAGAATTCGGCGCGCAGCTCCGGAATGCGGTCGAGCGCTTTCCGCAGGCCTTCGGCGGACCGGGACATCCCGCAGTGGTCCCACATCAGGTGGCCCAGTTCGCGGTGGAAGGAGTCGACGCTCCGGGTGCCGCGCACCGACAGCAGCCGTTCCAGCCGGTCGCACACCGCGGTTTCCGCTTGCGCGACTGCCGGATCGGCAGGGTCGAGCGCGGGGAAGCTGCCGCGGGCGATGTAGTCGTTGAGCGTGGCCGGGAGCACGAAGTAGCCGTCGGCGAGACCCTGCATCAGCGCTGACGCACCGAGCCGGTTCGCGCCGTGGTCGGAGAAGTTGGCCTCGCCGATCACGAACAGGCCGGGCACCGTGCTCTGCAGGTCGTAGTCGACCCACAGCCCGCCCATCGTGTAGTGGATCGCCGGGTAGATCCGCATCGGGACCTCGTACGGGTTCTCCGCGGTGATCCGCTCGTACATGTCGAACAGGTTGCCGTACTTGGCTTCGACCGCCGGGCGGCCCATCCGCTCGATCGCGTCCGCGAAGTCCAGGTACACGCCGAGCCCGCCGGGACCGACGCCGAACCCGGCATCGCAGACGTTCTTCGCGGCCCGCGACGCGATGTCGCGCGGCACCAGGTTGCCGAAGCTCGGGTACATCCGCTCCAGGTAGTAGTCCCGTTCGGATTCCGGGATCTCCTGCGGCGGTCGCGGGTCCTGCGGCTGCTTCGGCACCCAGATCCGGCCGTCGTTGCGCAGCGACTCGCTCATCAGCGTCAGCTTCGACTGATGTTCGCCCGAACGCGGGATGCAGGTCGGGTGAATCTGCGTGAAGCACGGGTTCGCGAAGTACGCGCCGCGCTTGTGCGCCCGCCAGATCGCGGTGGCGTTGGAGCCTTTCGCGTTGGTGGACAAGTAGAAGACGTTGCCGTAGCCGCCGGTCGCGAGGACGACGGCGTCCGCCAGATGCGTGGTCACCTCGCCGGTGACCAGGTCGCGCGCGACGATCCCGCGTGCCTTGCCATCGGACACGATGAGGTCCAGCATTTCCGTGCGCGGGTGCATCTCCACGCCGCCGGCGTCGATCTGCCGCGCCAGCGCCTGGTACGCGCCGAGCAGCAGCTGCTGCCCGGTCTGGCCGCGGGCGTAGAACGTGCGCTGCACCTGGACGCCGCCGAAGGAGCGGGTGTCGAGCAGCCCGCCGTACTCCCGGGCGAACGGCACGCCCTGGGCCACCGCCTGGTCGATGATCTGCGTGGACACCTGCGCCAGCCGGTACACATTGGACTCCCGGGACCGGAAGTCGCCGCCCTTCACCGTGTCGTAAAAGAGCCGGTAGACCGAATCGCCGTCGTTGCGGTAGTTTTTCGCCGCGTTGATCCCGCCCTGCGCGGCCACCGAGTGCGCGCGCCGCGGCGAGTCCTGGAAGCAGAACTGGACCACGTGGTAGCCCTGTTCGGCGAGCGTCGCTCCCGCGGACGCCCCGGCGAGGCCGGTGCCCACCACGATCACCCGGTGCCGCCGCCGGTTGGCCGGGTTGACCAGCTTCGCGCCGAAGCGGCGGCTGTCCCAGCGGTCCTCGATCGGACCGTCCGGCGCTTGCGTGTCGGCGATCGGCTCGCCGAGCGTGTAGTCGCTCATGTCAGGCCACCCATCCCGCCATCACGGCGATCGGCACGATCAGGAAGCCGCCGGTGATCACGACGGCGAGCACGGACCCGACGGTTTTGAGCGCCCGGTCGCGGGTTTTGCTGGTGATGCCCAGCGTCTGCGCCGCGCTCCAGAAGCCGTGGTTGATGTGCAGGCCGAGCATCAGCAGCGCGACGATGTAGATCAGGTTGACCCACCAGACCTGGAAGTCCGCGACGATGTTGTGGTACGGCTGGCCGTCGCGGAAGTCCTGGTTGGCCACGCCGACGGTGAGGTCCAGGATGTGCCACACGATGTAGAGCGCGAGCGTCGCGCCGCCCCAGCGCATGGTGTGCGTCGCGAAACTGGCCTTGCGCCGCTGTCCGTGCGCGTACTTGACCGGACGCGCTTGCCGGTCCCGTTTGGACAGTTGCACCGCCGCGACCACGTGCAGCACCAACGCGATCAGCAGCACGACCCGCTGGATCGAGAGGTACCAGGCGTTCTGCAGCACCGGTTCGCCGATGGTGCGCAGCCAGGCGGCGTAGTCGTCGAAATGCTGCGGTCCCAGGAAAACCTTGAGATTCCCGGCCATGTGCACGAACAGGAACGCGACGAAGATCAGGCCGGTGACGGCCATGACGACTTTCTTGCCGATCGTCGAACGCCAGAACGTCACGAGCGCCGGGCGACGGCGGGGCGGAGCGGGTGCGAGTGCCACGGAACCGACGGTAAGTCGGCGCTGACGAGAGGGCAAACACATGATTTCTCTCGACAGGATAGGCAGCGCCTATGATGGCGGTCATGCAGTTCCAGCAGCTGGCGTATTTCCTGGCAGTGGCCGAGACACGGCATTTCACGCGCGCCGCGGAACAGATGCGTGTGGCGCAGCCCTCACTGTCGCAGCAGATTCGCGCGCTGGAACGGGATGTCGGCGCGGGACTGTTCCACCGGATCCGCGGGAACGTCACGCTCACCGAAGCGGGGGAGACGCTGCTGCCGATCGCGCGCCGGATCCTCGCCGAGACCGAGACGGCGTACCGGGCCATCCGGGAACTGGACGAACTGGGCCGCGGCCGGGTGCGGCTGGGCGCGACGCCGAGCCTGTGCACCGGCCTGCTGCCCGCGATGCTCGCCGCGTTCCGCCGGGACTATCCCGGGATCGAGCTGGTGCTGCACGAAAGCGGCTCGCGGGACCTGCAGACCGCGCTGTCGGAAGGCGGCCTGGACCTGGCGATGATCGTGGACAGCCGCGTGCACGACGACCCCCGGCTGGAGAGCCGCGCGCTGTTCGTCGAGGACCTCGTGGTGATCTCGCCGAAGGACGCGCCCGCACCGGTGCGCGGCCGGATGCCGATCGCCGCGCTCCGGGACCGGCCGCTGGTGATGTTCCGGCAGGGCTACGACCTGCGCGAGGCGACCGTGGCCGCCTGCCGCGCGGAGGGTTTCGACCCACTGTTCGCCATCGAAGGCGGCGAGATGGACGCGGTGCTGGAGCTGGTCCAGGCCGGATTGGGGCTGGCGGTCGTGCCGAGCACCGTGGTCGGAGACCGGTTCCGCCGCACGCAATTCACCTCGCCCGGGCTCAGCCGGGTGGTGCGGCTGGCGTATCGGCGGGATGTCGAGCAGCCGCGTGCGGTGCGGGCGTTGCAGGAGGCGGTGGTGCAGTACCTGGGCGGCGGGGTGGCGCAGTTGCCGCCTGGTACGCGTCCGCTGGTGGGCCGGTGATTCTGCGGGCGAGCAAGAACGCGCTGGTATGCCGACGAGGCGGCCCGGTGGCGCAGTTGCCGCCTGGCACGCGTCCGCTCGTTGGCCGGTGATCAGCGGGCGAGCGAGTCCAGCACCAAGCCGATCAACCGCTGCGTCTGCGGTTTTTCGCAGTGCTGCGCGGAGTACGCGATCCCGCCGATCAGCACCAGCACGTCGTCGGCGCGCACGTCGTCCCGGAGCGTGCCGTCCGCCGCGCCTGCGGACAGGAGCTCGCTGACAGCGTCGACGAGCAGCTTCCGGCTGTCCGAGTAAGGATCGACGCCGGACGCGATCACCGCGTTGAGCGCCTCGGACATCCCGTGCTTCGCGCTGACGTAGGCGAGGAAATGCGTCAGCCACTCCCGCAGCGCTTCCGCGGCCGGGTGCTGCGCGAGGAGCGTCGATGCCTGTTCGCAGACCACCGCGAGCTGATGCCGGTAGGCGGCGTCGATCAGGGCTTCGCGGGTCGGGAAGTGCCGGTAGAGCGTGCCGACGCCGACCCCGGCCTGTTTGGCGATCGCTGCCGGCGCCGCGTCGAGGCCTTCCGCGGCGAAGGCCTTCGCGGCGACTTCCAAGAGCCGGGCGCGGTTCTCGAGCGCGTCTCGGCGGGGGCGGCGCGGGGCGTCGGGCATCGGTTCCTCCGGGGTTGCTATCCGGAATGCATTCCGGATAGCGTGAACCGGAACGCATTCCGGTTGACCTTACCCCTGGAGGATCCCGTCATGCCCGCACGGCATTGGTTCGTCACCGGCGCTTCCGGCGGTCTGGGCCGCCACCTGGTCGAGGAGGCGCTCCGGCGCGGCGAGCACGTCACCGCGACGGTCCGACGGCCGGACGCGTTGCCGGAGTCGCCGCGGCTCACCGTGGAGCAGCTCGACCTGACCCGTCCGGCCGACGTCGCCGCCGTGGTCGAGCGGACGTTGCGGCGGCGGCCGGTGGACGTGGTCGTGAACAACGCGGGCTACGCCGTCGTCGGCGCGGCCGAGGAGATGACGCCCGAGCAGATCCGGGACCAGATCGAGGTGCTGCTGCTCGCCCCGATCCTGATCACCCGCGCGTTCCTCGGCCCGATGCGCGAGCGGGGCGGCGGCCGGATCCTCCAGATCTCCAGCATGGGCGGGCAGATCGGCTCGCCGACGCACAGCGCGTACCACGCGGGGAAGTGGGGTCTGGAGGGGTACACCGAGAGCGTCAGCCGGGAGGTCGCCGAGTTCGGCGTCCACCTGACGCTGGCACAGCTCGGCGGGACCCGGACCGGCTTCGCGTCCGCGCTGCGGTACACCGCCGAAACGGCTCCCTATCGCGACAGCGCGGTCGGCCGGACCCGCCGATACCTCGAATCCCTCGACGACAGCGACCTCCCCGGCGACCCGGCCAAGATCGCCGCGCTGCTCTACGAGACCACCCTCCGGCCGGACCCGCCGCTGCGCCTCTCCCTTGGTTCAGACACCTACGAAGCCGTCCACAATGCACTGACCGAACGGCTGAACGTCCTTGAGTCGCAACGGGAAACGGCCGCGTCGGTCGCCTTCTGACTACATCCCCACCGACTGCGTCTCCGGCTCGATCAGGCCCACGACGCGCACCTGCTCGCGCGTGTAGGGCTGTCCGATGTACTTCTTCGCCACCTCGTCGACGATCTCCCACGCCGGATCGCCCTCGATCCATTCGGCCACCCGGCCGCGGATGATGATCGGCTCGAACGGATTGTCCGGCGGGGTAAGGGAAATCGCCACCCGGGGGTCGCGGCGGAGGTTGCGGGCCTTGCGGCTGTCCGGGCCGGTCAGGAAGACGATCCGGTCGCCGCGCGTGCCGATCCACACCGGGACGACGTGCGGCGACCCGTCCGGGAGCACGGTCGCGAGGTGGGCGATCGGGGTGCCGTCGAGGACGCGGCGGACTTCGGGGTTCAGCATGGGGATTCCTTTCAGCGGAGGATTTCGTAGTGAAGGTGGGTGACGCCGGGTGCCGGGACGGCCTCGACCAGCCGCAGCCGCACGTGTTCGGGCAGTTCGCCGAAGAAGCTCCGCCCGCCGCCCAGCAGGATCGGCACCTGGTGAAGCACGACTTCGTCGACCAGCCCGGCCTTGATCGCCTCGGTGACCAGAACGCCGCCCATGAGCGCGACGTCCTTGTCGCCGGCCGCCGCCCGCGCGCCTTTGACGGCTTCTTCGACGCTGGTCGCCTGGGTCTGCGCCTCGCTCAGTTCCGGCACCGGCTGGTGGCTGACCACGAACAGGGGAGCGGTCGGATGCGGACCACTACCGCCGAAGTGGCTTGAGTGGTCGTACGTCGCGTGCCCGACCACGGTCGCCCCGACGCGCGCCGCGAGCGAGTCGAAAACCTGCGCGCTGGGCTCGGAAAGCTTGAACCCGTCGAAGACCTTGCTGGGCGTGTCGCCGGTGAAGTACCAGTCGAACAGCGCGCCGGCGTCGCCGAGCCCGCTCCCGACCTCGTCCGCCCCTTCCTCGCGGCGGCCGCTGATGTACCCGTCCACCGAAACGGACAGGGCACTGAACACTTTGTTCATGACGCTCCTTAGTAGTCGCTCAGAGAGCCTGGGGAAAGTCGAAAAGGCGCTGCGGGTCGACGCTTTTCTTGACCGCGGCGAGCCTGGCGCGGTTGCCCGCGTGATACGCGCGGCTCGGATCCTCGAGCGCGAGATCGGGAAAGTTCGGATAAACCCGGCCGGACCCCTCCGCGTGCGCGACGGTCCACGCCTCGTCCACCCACGGATCGCCCGGGTCGCCGGCCTGCTCCAGCAAGTACCGCTCGCCCCGGTGGGCGAACGCGGTGTCCTCCTCCGCGACCCGGTTGTACGCCCCGCCCATCGCGGTGAACGCCAGCCGCCGGTTCCCGCCGAGACCCCGGAGAAGCTCGCTCGCGGTCCGCTCGGACATCGTGCGCGCGAAGAACTCCGACCGGAAGCGGCGGGTTTCCGGGGCGGGATCCACCACGCTGAATGTCGGCTTCACCATGCTGTAGGGAACATCCAGTCGGATGTCTATTGCATACAGAACACCGGCACGTGCGGTGAACTCCCGGAGCAGCCCCTCCGTCTCCGCCTGCGGCAAGGTGGAGATGCCGAAGAGCGTCACGCGTCCCTCTTGGACGGCGAGGTTCACGGTCAGCCCGTCCGGGGCGTCGGGTGCCCAGTCCAGCCAGGTCTGGACGAGGTTTCCGTCCGTCCAGGTCCCCTCGATCCGGCAGACCGACGGCTCCGGCACCGTCTCGAACCGCAACTCCGTGACGATTCCGAACTGCCCGCCGCCCGCGCCGCGCAACGCCCAGAACAGGTCGGTTTCCCGGTGCTCGGAGCACTCCACGACGCTCCGGTCGGCGAGCACCACCTGCGCGCCGACGAGCCGGTCGCAGGTCAGCCCGTACTGGCGGCCGAGCAGCCCGATGCCGCCGCCGAGCGTCAGCCCAGCGATGCCGACGGTGTCGCCGCACCCGGCGGGAATCGTTCGGCCGTGCTCGTGCAGCGCCGCGTACACCGGTCCAAGCCGAGCGCCCGCCCCGATCGTCGCGATGCCAAGGTTGTCGACCGCGATCCGGTCCATTCCGGACAGATCCGCCACGATCCCGTCGGCCGGGCACCGGTCCACGAAGCAATGCCCGCCACCGCGCGGCACCACGCGACGGCCGGTGGCGGCCGCGTAATCCAAGGCTTGGACGACGTCGGCGACCGAATGGCACCGGAGGACGTCTCGCGAGGTCTGGTCGATCACGGAGCTGACGCTACGGGCCGGAGGGCGGGCCGTTCTTGAACAAAACGCGCATGCTGCCGGGACGCGGGATCTCACCGCCTGCCGGACTCGCCGGGGACGGTCCACTGCGGACGGCGGAGATTCTCTGCGCGAGCCGGATGAATCGTGCGCGCAGCGGATCGACCGGGCGGCAGTGGCGTACCTAACATTCGCCTGCGGTCGGCGATGCTTCCCGGCAAATCGTTCTCGAGCAGCGCGGGGCGGCGTCGCGGGCAATGTCGCTCGCCGCTGGAGAGGACCAGTGAATGGGTTCGAGTCAGATCAGTCCGACGGTTAAGAAATGGTTCATCTGGTCAGGGCCGTTGTCCCTGGCTCCCTTTGTCGCCGCGCTCGTCCTGCTGGCGCGGATGGTGCCGCCGCCGAGACCTTCGTGGCCGGCCGAGCGGATAGCCGAGGTATACGCCGGAAATCAGACTGGGATCCTCGTCGCGGCCTTTGTCGCCATCGTGTCCATTGCGTTGTGGGCCAACTGGGCGGGAGTGGTCATCGCGGAGTGCCGGTCCGTGGAGACCTCGTCGCCTTTCCTGACGTACACGTTGACGATCTTCGCGTCGGCGATGTTCTTGATCACGTTGTCCTGCCCGGTTCTGCTGGGTTTCGGCGCGTATCGGGCCGGGGAAGTGCCGCCGGAGATCACCCGGCTGATCAACGACGCGTTCTGGTTCGCCGCGGAATACCCGTATTCTCCGTTCGCCGCGTTCATGGTCGTGCTCGCCATCGTCGTTTTCAGCGACAAGCGCGATACGCCGGTGTTTCCGCGCTGGGTGGGCTACTTCTGCCTGTGGTGCGCACTGTTGATGTTCCCCGGCGGCATGCTGGCCTTCTTCAAGACCGGCCCGTTCGCCTACGACGGGCTGCTGGCCTTCTATGTCCTCGCGGGGGCGTACACCACTTTCACGATCGCCTTGTCCGTGGTCATGCACAAGCAGATGAACCGAGACGCGGCGCGAGAGCGCGGATCGCGGCCTGAGGTCGCCGCGGCCGAGGAACCGGTGGTGGCGCGATGACGATCGACGGCCAGGCGGCAGTCAGCACTGAGAAAGGCGCCGCAGCACGACGCGAGCGTCTCGGAAAACCGGCGAAGCGGGTCCCGGGCGAAATCGGCATCTGGGTATTCATCTACGGCGACCTCGCTGTTTTCGGGCTGCTGTTCTGCATGTACGTCATTTACCGTCGCCGGCAGCCCGACGTGTTCGACAGGTCGCAACAGACGATGTTGCACGATCTCGGCTTCGCGAACACGGTCATCCTGTTGGTCAGCTCGGTGTTCGTCGTCATCGGCATGCGCGCGATCAAGGCCGGGGCCAGGCGCGCGGCGTCGAGAGCGCTGATGGCGGCGATGGCGTGCGGGGCGGCTTTCGTGGTGCTCAAGGCGGTGGAATGGCACGCCGAAGCGGCACAAGGAAACACTCCCTACACGAACGACTTCTATCACCTCTATTACGTGCTCACCGGGCTGCACCTCGTGCACGTCCTCGTCGGCCTCTGCGTGCTGGTCCACCTGTTCCGGACCGCACAGCTGCCGGTCGCGGGAAACACCAGGCTCGCCGCGGCCGAATCGGGTGCCTGCTTCTGGCACATGGTGGATCTGTTGTGGGTCGTCATTTTCCCGTTGATCTACCTGCTCCGGTGAGACAGCCCGGAGCGGAAAACCTGTCTCGAACACTCAAGGAAATCCAGGAGATCCGATGAAATCGCACCAGAATCGCGTTGCGGTCGTGACCGGAGCCGCGCGGGGAATCGGGCAGGCGGTCTGCCGCCAGCTCGCCGACCGGGGCGCGTCAGTGATCGCTGTCGACCTCGCCGAACCGGCCGAGACGCTGGACCAGCTGGCCGAATCCGGCCACAAAGCCCTCGGACTGGTCGCCGACGTGTCCGATCCGGACCGGACACGGGAGATCGGCGACGAAGTCCGGGAACGGTACGGACGCTGCGACATCCTCGTCAACAACGTCGGCATCTACCCGTTCGTCGACATCGGTGACCTGACCTACGAGACGTGGCGCAAGGTGCTGACGGTGAACCTGGATTCGCAGTTCCTGATGACCAAGGCCGTGCTGCCGTCGATGAAGGATGCGGGCTGGGGCCGGATCGTGAACCTCACCTCCAACTCGATCGGCCTGGTCGTGCCCGGGCTCTCCGCGTACATGGCCAGCAAAATGGGCGCGATCGGATTCACCCGGGCGCTGGCGAACGACGTCGCGGCCCACGGCATCACCGTCAACGCGGTCGGCCCGACCCTCACCCGGACCCCGGGAGTCGTGTCGGCCGTGTCGCCGGAACTGCAGGAGATCGTCTCGCAGGGGCAAGCCATCAAGAAGATCGGCGAAGCCGACGACGTCGTCGGCACGATCCTGTTCCTCACCAGCGAGGATCCGCACTTCGTCACCGGCCAGACGATCATGGCCGACGGCGGGCTGGTGCGGCTGTGACCGGGCAGGCACGCGCGAGCCGCGTCGCCGTCCTCACCGAGGGCGGCGGCCCGGTCGACAGCGGGCGGATCGAGGTGCCGCCGCCCGGACCCGGGCAGATCCTGGCGCGCACGCTGCTCGGCGGCGTCTGCGGCACGGACGTCCACCTGCGTCGCGGCGATTTCGGCCTCCCGTTTCCGGTCGTGCTCGGCCACGAAGGAACCGGCGTGGTCGAGGAACTGGGTGCCGGCGTAACTCACGACGCGGCGGGTGTCGAGCTGGTTCCCGGCGACGCGGTTTACTGGTGCCCGATACCGCCCTGTCACCGCTGCTACTACTGCACGGTCGAAAAAGACTTCTCCTCCTGCCCGCACGGTGCCTGGTTCCACCCCGCCGATCAGCCGGGCTGGGGCAGTTACGCGGACCTGGTCACCCTTCCGTCGGGGATGGCGGTGTACCGCATACCCGACGGCGCCTCGCCGGAGGCGGTCATCGCGCTCGGGTGTGCGTTGCCGGCGGTTCTGCAGGGGTTCGACCGGGCCGGGCTCCCCGGCGTCGTCGACAGTGTCGTCATCCAAGGGGCCGGTCCGATCGGCCTGTCCGCCGTGCTGGTAGCGCGGCAGCGCGGCGCGCGCACGATCGTGGTGATCGACCAGCACGAAAACCGCCTCGAGACCGCACGCGAACTCGGTGCCACCGCGACGATTCCGCTGTCGGTCGACGCGGAGCGCCGCCGGGAACGGGTGGCCGAACTGTGCGGTCCGCGCGGCCCGCGGCTGGTTGTCGAAGCCGCGGGGGTGCTGTCCGCGTTCGGCGAGGGCGTCGACCTCGCCGGGCACAACGGGTGCTATCTGCTGATCGGGCTGTGGTCAGGACACGGTGCCGCCTCGATCGACCCCACCGTCGTCGTGCACAAGAACCTTCGGATCGTGGGCTCGTGCTATGCCCAGCCCGAGCATTACTACCGGGCGATGAATCTGGCCGCGCGGCTCGAACGAACAATTCCGCTGGCGAGGATCATCACGCACCGGTTCGATGTCGCGGAAGCCGATGCCGCGCTGGACGCCGTCGAGCGCGGCGACGCGGTGAAGGCCGTGATCAGCCCGGGCGAAGCGAAGGAGCGCGAATCGTGACCCAGGCTGAGATCGGCGAACGAAGTTCGGCCGGCCGCAACAGGGTGTTCCTTGTCTGGCTGGGCCTGATCATCGTCACCTGTCTGTCGTTCTGGCTGGGCAGCGGCCACGGTTTCTCGTCGGCCACGGCGGCGAATATCGCGGTGGTCGCGGTCGCCTTCCTGAAGGTCCGCTGCATCGGGCTCTACTTCATGGAGCTGAAAGACGCGCCGCGGCGGCTGCGCGTCATTTTCGAGAGTTACTGTCTCGGGCTGTGCGCCGTGCTGATCGTCTTGTTGGCCGGCTAGTCCGGAACGCGTGGGCGGGACGCGAGTGTCCCGCCCACGCCCGGATCACGTGCGCAGGGTTTGCGACGGCAGCTGGCCGTAGCGTTCCCGATAGGCCGCGGCGAAGCGGGGCACATGCCCGAATCCCCAGCGGAAGGCGATGTCGGCGACCGAAAGACCGTCGCCGGAAACCGCCTCCCGCAGATCCTGATGCGCCCGGGACAGCCGTACTCGGCGGAGGTATTCCATCGGCGTGAGCCCGAGATGCTCGGCGAAGGCGGCCTGCAAGGACCGGACGCTGGTCCCGGCGACCTTGGCGAGGGCAGAGACGGTGTGCGCGGCGGCGGGGTCGGCGTCGATCACGTCGATGACGCGCGACAGGAGATGGGGCCGGGCCGGGCGGGCGGCGCCGCGGAGGAGGCGGTCGGAGAAGTTGTTGGGCTGGGCGGCGAGGAGCTGGCCGACGACGAGTTCTTCGAGCGGGCGCAGGACCAGGTCGGGGGCGTCGGAGTCGACGGCGTCGCGCAGCAGCATGACGGCGCGGAGCCAGTTGCGGCCGGGTCCGTCGGCGAGGTCGAACCCGATCGAGAAGTGCACGGCCTCGTCGGGCGGGCAGCCGAGCACGCCCTCGACGGTCCGCTCGACCACCTGCCTGCTCACTTTGACCGCGAGCTGGGCGCAGTCGGCGCTCCAGCGCATGCTCGATTCCTCGGTCGGGGTGAGCACGGCCGCCCGCCCCGGGCCGGATTCGATCTCGTCGGGTCCGCACTGCGAGAGGGTGTGGCCGCGGAGCGGGACGTTGATCTCGTAGTAGGAGTGCAGCCGGCCGGGGCGGACCACGACCTCGGTGCCGTGCCGGATGTCGGCGATGGTGAGGTCTTCGGTGCGCCGGGCCCGGAGCGCCGGGCCCGGAGCGCGACGTCGAGGTCCGCCCCGGGGCCGGCCACCTCGAGGGTGTGCGTGCTGAACACCTCGGAGATCTCCCGCTGGGCCTCGTCCCGGTCGGCGGTGCGCACGACGTCGGTGGCCCACCTCGGCGAAGTCCGGGGGAGCGGCCGGTTCGGTGTCGCGGTCATGGTGATCACCTGGCGCAGTCGTCGTTGTCCACGTGGTGACGGGGCGTGGTTCAGAGTGCCCCGGAGAGGAAGGCGTCCGCAAGCGCGGCGAAGGCGGCGGCGTGTTCGATCTGGACCCAGTGCCCGCAGCGGGCGAACACGTGCAGCTGGCTGTTCGGGATCAGATCGAGCAGCCGATAGCTGGTCGAGGGCGGGATGACCTGGTCGTCGCGGCCGTGCACGAGGAGCGTCTCGTGCGGGAGGACGGCGATGGCGTCTTCCGGGACAGCCATGGCCGCGACCTTGTCCTGGCGCGGGGCCGGGAACATGGCCGCGTACGCCTCGTGCACGCCCGGCCGGGTCGCGGCGCGGTAGCGGAGTTCGGCGAGTTCGTCGGTGGCGAACCGGGGGTCGTGGGCGAACACGTCGAGCAGGCGGCGCATGTTCTCCACCGACGGTTCGAAGCCCCAGACCGCCTCCAGCCCCGGGGTGATCGGGAAGTGCACGCCGACGCTGCCCATCAGCACGAGCCGGTCGACCCGGTCCGGATGCCGGGTGGCCAGCCGCAGCGCCAGCGAGCCGCCGAAGCTGTTGCCGACCACGGACACCCGGTCGAGGCCGAGCGCGTCGAGGAAGCCGACGAGGTGCTCCAGCCAGCTTTCGGCGTCGTAGACGGCGTCCTCGGGCCGTTCGGTGTAGCCGAAGCCGAGGATGTCCGGAGCGACGACCCGGTGCCGCTTCGCGAGTTCGGGCAGGACGAGCCGCCAATTCGCCGACGCGGACACGCCGGGGCCAGAGCCGTGGATCAGCAGCACCGGATCGCCGGAGCCTTGGTCGTGATAGTTCGTGGCGACGCCGTGCACGTCGACCCGCAGTCCGATCTCGGGTGATTCTTCGGTCATCGCGAACTCCTTTTTCCATTACGTCAGTGGCTGGCTGTTGCGAATCTGACACGCGCGAGAACTGCTGGGCAACGGCTTGCGTGCGGTAGTGCACAAATGCTTGCGCGAACTGGATGAGCCTCGCGCGCAACGGATCGAAATGGGCCCGGGAGCCCGCCTACAGTCCCTCGGACAGCGCGAACGAATCGACTCGACGACGAGGCGGGGTGTGCGATGAGCGATCAACCGGAAGTCTCCGGCGCGGTGCGGATCCTCCCCGCCGACGTGCGGCTGACTGTCCACAACGGAGAGTCGATCGTGGACGCGGTCCGCAGGCACGGCTACCGGACGCGCTATTGCTGCCGCCGGGGCGGATGCCGCGCCTGCAAGGCCGATCTGGTCGAGGGCCAGGTCCGCTATCCCGTCCCGGTCGCCGAATCCGCGCTCAGCGCGGAGGAGCGCGCCGCGGGCAAATGCCTTCCCTGCCGGGCACGGCCCGAGGGCGAGGTCGTCGTCCGGCTGTCCGAAAAGGACGCTTTGACGCGGGTCTTCGGAGCTTTCCGGCCCGCCAGCTGAAAACCGGGAGCGAACATGGGTGTGATCAGACTCGGGTACGTCCACGTGCGAGTCACCGATTTGCCGGGCTCGGCCGAGCACTACCGCGAGACGCTCGGCATGGACCAGGTCGCCGAGCAGGACGGGCGGCTCTACCTCAAGTCCTGGGACGAGCACGACCACCATTCGGTCGTTCTCGAGGAGGGCGGCGTCGGCCTGGTCAAACTGGGCTACAAGGTCGAGAAGTCCGGCGACCTCGACGAATTCGAGCGCCGCGCGGCGTCCTTCGGCGTGCGGGTCGAGCGGATGAGCAAGGGCGACAACGAAGGCGTCGGCGACGGCCTGCGGCTGACGCTGCCATCGGAACACACCCTCGAGCTGTACAGCGACGTCGAATATCTCGGCAACGCGACCGGGAACTGGAATCCCGATCCCTGGCCGCGTTCGGGACTGCGCGGCATCGGCGTGCCGCGTCTGGACCACACGCTGATCACCACCGAGGACCCGGCGCTGCTGGAACGGTTCTTCTCCGAGGTGCTCGGCTTCCGGGCGGCGGAACGGCTGGTCGGCGGCGCGGGCAACGACGAGCTGGTCGGCTCGTGGATGTTCTGCGGCGAACAGCCGCACGACATCGCGTTCGTGAAGGGGGAGCAGGGAAAACTCCACCACTTCGCCTACCACGTCGACGACTGGAACACCCTGCTGCGCGCGGGCGACCTCTTCTCGATGCACGACGTGCCCATCGACTTCGGCCCGGCGCGGCACGGCATCACCCGCGGCGAGACGATCTATTTCTTCGACCCGGCGGGCAACCGCAACGAGGTCTTCGCGGGCGGCTACCGCACCGGCCCGGATTTCCGCACGATCACCTGGACGATGGACAAGGCCGCGCAGGGCATCAACTACACCCACCGCGAACTCGACCCCGACTTCCTCAACGTCGTGACCTGACCGGAGAAACGACATGACCACTATGCACGCACCGGGCAACGCGAAACGGCTCCGCACGGTTCTGGGCGAGTTCTCGACCGGCGTCACCGTCGTCACCTATCGCGATGCCGACGGGCAACCGCGCGGCGCGACGATGAACTCGTTCACGTCGGTGTCGATGGATCCGCCGCTGGTCCTCGTGTCCGTGGCACGGCAGGCGCGGGCGTGCGAAGGCTTGACCGGCAACGAGTTCACGGTCAACATCCTCGCCGCCAACCAGCTCGACGTCGCCCTGCACTTCGCGGGAAAACCGCGGAACGGCGCGGTTTCCTGGCACGAACCGGAAACCGGCCCGCCGCGGCTGACCGGTGCGGCGGCGTGGCTGCAATGCCGGCCGTGGCGCACCTACGACGGCGGCGACCACGTGCTGGTGCTCGGTGAGGTCGCCTGCCACGACGCCCGCCGGCTCGAACCGTTGACGTTCCACCGCGGCGAATTCCGCCGCTCCGGCCTGAAACTGCCGCAGCTGCCGCGCACGGCGGCCTTCGCCGGGCGGCCCGCCTGCGCGTGGGTCGGCCGCGTGCACGAACTGCATGCCCTGTCCGACGCGGGGAACAGCGGCGAACCGCTCGACATCTGACCTTCGAACGAACTGGAGAACACCGTGAAAGTCACGTACTTCCAACAGGTTCCGTACCGGCACCTGGCCGAGGACTTCGAGCAGCGGTTCGAATCCGTCATCACGACGCCGTACCACGAAGTCACCGAACCGCAGCACGTCGCCGCCGCGTTCCGCGAAGCGATGGACGAACTGATGCACGCCGCCCGCGCGGGATTCGACGGCCTGGCCGTCACCGAGCACGGCCAAAGTTCCTACGACATGGCGCCGAACCCCGACATCATCGAGGCCGCCCTCGCCTACGCCACCGAGGCCGAGAACATCGAGACGGCGATCTACCCGGTCGGCCGGTCGCTGGGCAAGAGCCGGGAACCGCTGCGGGCGGCCGAGGAGCTGGCGATGCTCGACTGCATGTCGAACGGCCGCCTGGTCACCGGGTTCCCGGTCGGCCTCGCCTATGACGCCAACCTCAACAACGGCGTGCCGCCCGCGCAGACCCGGCAGCGGTTCGACGAAAACCTCGAACTGGTGCTGAAGGCGTGGACGCACCAGGGCGGCGCCTTCCCGTGGAACGGCAGGTTCGGGCAGTACCCCGGCGTCAACCTCTGGCCGCGGCCGCTGCAGCAGGCCCCGCACCCGCCGGTGTGGATCACCGGCATCGGCAACCCGCGCACCATGCAGATGACGCTCGAACGGGAATTCGGGTTCAACTACTTCGGCTGGTTCGGCCTGAAAGTCACCGGCCGCCGGATCTTCGACCGGTTCTGGGAAATCGCCGACCGGCTCGGCAAGGACGCCAACCCGTACCGCCTCGGCTTCATGCAGACCGTGTGCGTCGCCGACACCGACGCGAAGGCCGAAGCGCTGTATGCCAAGCACGCGGAGTACTTCTTCCGCAAAGGCATCGGCTCCATCCCGATGGAGCGGCTCGCGCTGCCCGGCGGCATCGACATCCGCGGCGTCGAAGCGATCATGCGCGACCCCGGCGACTTCGGCATCTACAGCAAGATGCGCACCGCCACCTTCGCCGAACTGGTCGACGCGGGCTCGGTGATCTGCGGTTCGCCGGACACCGTCGCCGAACAGCTGCTCGCCTACGCGCGGGAATACCGCATCGGCAACCTGCACGCGATGCTGCAGTTCGGCTCCATGCCGCACGAACTGGCGAAGGACAACATCGACCTGTTCGCCAGCGCGGTCATGCCGCGGTTGCAGCAGCTGTGGACCGAAGAGGGCTACCGGCACCGCTGGTGGCCCGAACGACTCGGCGGCACGCCGCTGGCCGATTCCGCCCGCCTGACAGGAGCCCTCGCATGACCAGCACCCTCGACCTCACCGAAAAGACCGTCGACGTCTGGGGCGGCGAGATCCAGCTCCGGGTCAAGGTAACGGGCCAGGGCCCCGGCCTGGTCTACCTGCACCCGGCCGCCGGGCTCGCGTGGGATCCGTTCCTGGAGCGCCTCGCCCAGGACTTCACCGTCTACGCCCCCGAATTCCCCGGCACCTCGCCCGCCGATCCGTACGCCGTCCACAAGGTCGACGATCTGTGGCAGCTCGTGCTCATATACGAGGAGGCGATCCGGAAACTGGAAATCGGCACGCCAGTCCTCATCGGACAGTCGTTCGGCGGGATGCTCGCGGCGGAACTGGCCGCCGCCTACCCCGACCGGTTCTCCCGGCTGGTCCTGCTCGATCCGATCGGCCTCTGGCGAGACGAGCATCCAGTCGCGAACTGGATCGCCGCCCCGCCCGCCGCGCTGCCGGAGCTGCTTTTCGCGGATCCCGAAGGCGACGCGGCGAAGGCGATGCTGACCCCGCCCGAAGACCCCGAGGAGGCGATCGCGGCGGGTGCGGGCCTGGTGTGGGCGCTGGGCTGCACCGGCAAGTTCGTCTGGCCGATCCCGGACAAAGGCCTCGAACGCCGCCTGCACCGGATCAGCGCGCCGACCCAGATCGTCTGGGGCGAGCAGGACAAGCTGATCCCGGCCGCCTACGCCGACGAGTTCGCCGCCCGGATCACCGGCAGCAAGGTCGCGATCGTCCCCGGCGCGGGACACATTCCGCAGGTCGAAGCCACCGACGCGACCTTCGCCTTGGTGGACGGATTCCTGCGCTGACCGGCCACGGGGTGGTGCGGGCCTCCGAGCCGGCACCATCCCGGATCCGTTTTATCCCGCAATGCGCACTAATTCCGTCTCCTCGCCGTCCTTTCGCTCCGATACGCCCGATTCGCCGGACCGCGGGTCGTTAGCGGAAGCACGACGGAAACATTCCGGTAACACCGCCCGGTTAACTTCCAGCGGCCGGGCGATGAGACGAGGAGTGTCTGAGGCGTGGTCGATACCGGAAGCACGGCGTGGTTGCTGGGTAGTGCGGCGCTGGTGATGCTGATGACGCCCGGCCTCGCGTTGTTCTACGGCGGGATGGTGCGTGCCCGGAGCGTGCTGAACGTGATGGCGATGACGTTCGTCTGTCTCGCCACCGTCGGCCTGATCTGGGTGTTCTACGGGTATTCGCTCGCGTTCGGACCTGATTGGTTCGGCGGGCTGCTCGGCACCCTGCGGCTGGCCGGGCTGCACGGGCTCGCGGAGCAGACGGTCGGGCCCGCTGGGAACCAGGTGCCGCTGTACGCGTTCGTGGCGTTCCAGATGATGTTCGCGGTCATCACGGTCGCGCTGCTGGCCGGCGCGATCGCCGAGCGGGCCCGGTTCTGGACGTGGACGGTGTTTTCCGTCGTCTGGACCACCCTTGTGTACATCCCGGTGGCGCACTGGGTTTTCGCTCCCGACGGCTGGATCGCGGCCAAGCTGCACGTGCTGGACTTCGCGGGCGGCACAGTGGTCGAGGTGAACTCCGGTGCGGCCGCGCTGGCGCTGGCGCTCGTGCTCGGCAGGCGGCACGGCTGGCCGAAGCAGGCCGTCCGGCCGCACAACCTCCCGTTCGTGATGTTCGGGGCCGGGTTGCTGTGGTTCGGCTGGTTCGGGTTCAACGCCGGGTCCGCGCTGGTCGCGAAGGGCTCGGCGGCGACGTCGTTCCTGAACACGACCGTCGCGGGGGCGGCCGCAGTGCTGGGCTGGCTGCTGGTCGAGCAGTTCCGCGACGGGAAGCCGACGACCCTCGGCGCCGCGTCCGGCGCGGTGGCCGGGCTGGTCGGGATCACGCCCGGCTGTGCTTACGTCGAACCGCTCGGCGCGGCCGCGATCGGGATCGTGGCCGGGGTCGTGTGCTCGTTCGCGGTGAGCCTCAAGTACAAGTTCGGCTTCGACGACTCCCTGGACGTGGTCGCGGTGCACGGGCTCGGCGGCTTCGCCGGGACATTGCTGATCGGTCTTTTCGCGACCGCAGGCGTGGCTCCCGGCGGCGTGAACGGCCTGTTCTACGGCGGCGGCCTCGACCAGCTGTGGCGCCAAGCGGTCGGAACTCTGGCGGTACTAGGGTATTCGCTGGCAGTGACCCTCCTGCTCGGCTGGGTCATGCACAAGTTCATGGGATTCCGGATCGACCGCGAAGCCGAGATCGACGGCGTCGACGAGGCCGAGCACGCCGAAGGGGCGTACGAGCTGGCAGTCCAGTCCGGACGCCGGGGCAGCGCGCTCGCCGGCGGACCGGGATCGCACCGGCCCGCGCGCGAGGAGACCCGATGAAGCTGCTGACCGCCGTGGTCAAGCCGTTCGTGCTGGACGACGTCCGGATCGCCCTGCAGGAGCTGGGCATCGCCGGGATGACGGTGAGCGAGGTCCGCGGCTACGGCAGGCAGAAGGGCCACACCGAGATCTACCGGGGCGCGGAGTACGAGGTCGACTTCATCACCAAGTACCGGCTGGAGATCCTGCTCGACGACGACCAGGTCGACGCCGCGCTGCGGACCGTGCTGGACACCGCGCACACCGGCAAGATCGGCGACGGCAAGATCTGGGTGACCCCGGTGGAGACGGTCGTGCGCGTCCGCACCGGGGAGCGTGGCCGCGACGCGCTCTAGGCCTCCGCTACCAGGGTTTTCAGCGGCCGCGCCAGGTCCGCCGCGTTCTCCGGCGCAGTAGTACAGGACGGTCAGTCCGCCGCCTCGCACGGCGTACCGGCCGTGTCCGTCGGTGGCCCGGCAAAGCGGTCGTGCGTGTCCGCACCGGGGAGCGTGGCCGCGACGCGCTCTAGGCCTCCCTCACCAGGGTTTTCAACGGCCGTGCCGGGTCCGCGGCGTTCTCCGGCGCGATCGTCTTCCCGGCGGCCAGCGCGCGTTTCACCGCCATGAAGTCGCCCGGCCGGTTGACTGCGTCGGCCGCGATGAGCGACCCGGCGCGGTAGTACAGGACGGTCAGTCCGCCGTCGCCGCCTCGCACGACGTACCGGTCGTGTCCGTCGGAGACCCCGGCGATCTGGATCTTCAGGTCGCCCTGATCGGACCAGAACCACGGGACCGCGCGCGGCGGTGCGGGTCTTCCGGTGAGGGTCGCGGCGGCGGCCCGGGCCTGGTCGCCCGCGTTCTGCACCGATTCCAGCCCGAGCGACGCGCCCGGCCGGTGCGGATGAGGCTGGGCCGCGCAGTCGCCGAGCGCCACCACGGCGGGGTTGCTGGTGCGGCAGAAGGCGTCCACGAGCACGCCGCGGTCGCAGGCGAGACCGAGGCGCTGGGCCAGGCCGATTTCCGGAGCCGCGCCGACCCCGGCGATGATCGTGTCGGCGGTGACGAACTCCCCGTCCGCCAATCGCACGCCGTCCGGTTCGACCGCGGCCACACCGGAGCCGAGGACGAACTCGGCGCCCCAGCCGCGATGCGCGGCCAGCAGAAACTCCGACAGCGGTTCGGCGGCGACCCGGCTCAGCAGCCGCGGCTGTTGTTCGAGGACAACGACTTCAATGCCGCGTTTCCGGGCTACCGCGGCGATTTCGAGCCCGATGAAACCCGCGCCGATCAAGACGACCCGCTTGGCATGCTCCAGCGCGAGCCGAAGCCGGACCGCGTCGTCGCGGCTGCGCAGGACATGCACGTTAGAACCGGAAAACGGCAGCGTGCGAGCCCGCGCCCCGGTCGCCAAAGCGAGCCGGTCGAACGCGACGGTCGTCCCATCGGACAGCGAGGCGGTGCCCCGGCCGTCCGCGTCGAGAACCGCGTCCTCGACCCGCACACCGGTCCGGACGGTGATGTCCTGCTCCTGATAGAACTCGGGCGAACGCAGCGCGAGCGCGTCGTCCCCGGCGGTCCCGGACAGGAACGCCTTCGACAGCGGCGGCCGTTGGTACGGCGGATGCATTTCCTCCCCGACGAGCAGAATCGGCTCGGCGTAGCCGTTTTCTCGCAGCGCGGCGGCGAGCCGGACGCCCGCTTCACCGGCGCCGGCGACCAGCACCCCGGCGCTCATTGGACCGGGGCGACGGTCACGGCGAGCCCGTCGAGCTCGTCGCACATCGCGATCTGGCAGGAAAGCCTGCTGGTGGGCCGCCGTTCGCTGGCGGCGTCGTCGAGCATCTCGTCCTCGAAGCCCGCCGCCGCCCCGACGAGCGGCAGGTGCTCCTCGCCGACGTAGACGTGGCAGGTCGCGCAGGACAGCGCGCCGCCGCATTCGGCGACGATTCCCGGCACGCCGTGCTTGATCCCGGTTTCCATCACCGACGCCCCCGGGCGGGCGTCGACGGTCTGGGCGGTGCCGTCCGGGCGGGTGAACACGATCTTGGGCATCGGTGCTCCTGAAAGAAAAGTCAGGGTCGGGGGCGGGGTTCGAGCCGGGTCGACCACGGGTGCCAGTGGTCGACCCGCGCGAGCGCAGCCAGCAGTGTTTCGGCGCCGCCGCGGTCCACGGCGAGCCACGAGGCGTCGGGACTGACCCGGTACGGGCTGAAATCCCAGAAGGCCAGGTCCTTGACCTCCCGGACCACCCCGGCCGCGGCCGCCAGTTCGCGTTCCAGCCGGGCGACGCGCAGCCGGAGCAGCTCGTTCTCGTGGCGCAGCGCGGTTTCTCCTCGGGTGTCCATTCAGAACACCAGCGTCAGATTCTCGTGCAGCTGCTCGGAATCGAGCAGGTTGACCTGCTTGAGCCGGATCTGCCAGCCGGACTCGCCGGGTTCCAGGACGTGGCCGTACCAGCCCGCGTGGATCTTCGCGATCCCGGCGCGGAACTCGTGTACGGCGAAGTTCGAACGGATCATCCGGACGCCGGAACCGGGATCGGTGGTCGTCTCGACATTCGTGGTCAGGCGGCGGGTGCGCGAGGCGGGGATCTGGCTGAACGCGAGGCCGGTGCGCAGCCAGTAGACGCGGTCGGTCAGCCGCCTGCGGTCGTCGAAGGCGTGCGACACCTCGGCGAGCGGGTCGCCCGCGCCGGGGGTGACCGGGACCCAGTAAAGACAGTCGTCGGTGAACAGGTCGAGCCATTCGTTGAACCGGCCTTCGTCCAGCAGCCGGGCTTCGGCGGCGAGGAACGACTGCGCTTCGGCCAGTTCCGCGGCGCCGGCGGTCGGCCAGTCCTCGCGCAGTGCCGCCGATTCGCGGGCCAGGTCCGCGTAGAACTCGTCGTCGACGTGGTACGACCAGGCCGAGGTGTCCGCGTACTCGGCGGGGATCGGGCGCATCATCGGGTTTCCTCCTCCATCAGCGCGAGCCACGCCGGGTAGTAGCTGCGCATGTGCAGTTCGTCGGTCGCGGTGCTGGACACGACGCCGTCCGGGCCGACCTCCTGCCAGCCGTCGACGCCGAACCCGCGGTTCATGAGCACCCACTCCGCCTCCGCGGCGGCGAGGCCCCGCTGGACCTCCTCGAAATTCGCCTGGTCGTCGGGTTCGCCGAAGGCAGGGAAGTCCTCCTGGGTGCGCATCCGCATCGTGTTGACCACGGGCGGCACCCCGGACACCGCGGTGGCGTGCCAGGTCAGCTGCGTGTGGTCGACGGCGAGCGGTTCGACGACCTGGATCTGATTGCCGATGACGAGCAGGTTGGGGAAGATGCTCAGGTTGATCTGCGAGCCGACGCACAGGTCGAGCAGCCGGTCCGCGTCGGGCCCGTGCTCGGCGCGGATCCGTTCCTCGAACGCCTCGCGGCCGGGCTGGGGCCGCTGGTTGGCCCAGAAGCTGCCCGGGCCGTCGTAGTTCGGCCGCTGGTCGATGACGCTGTGCCCGTTGCCCAGCATGTGCGTCCGCATCGGCCCGTCGTCCGGGGTGCGGCCGAAGTAGGCCATGTCCTTGCTTTCGCCGAGGCGGGACGCCATTTCGAGCAGCGACCGGTGGGAGAACGCGGGATGGTAGCCGTCGCCCGCGTTGTCGTAGGCGAGTTTCCAGTTGCCCCGGTAGCCCATCCGGTGGGCAGCGGCCCGGACGAGCACCTCGCCCGGAGAACGGTCGATCCAGTAGTCGAGCCACGTCGTCGCCGGTCCCAGCCAGTCGGCGACCGGGGGAGCGGCTTCGTTGAGCGTGCCGAAGACGAAGCCGCGGTACGACTCCACGCGCGGCACGACGTGCAGCCCGAACTCGGTTTTGTCGAACCCTGGTCCGTACCCCTGCGGCCACGGCGTGCCCACGAGCTCGCCGGTGTTGCGGAAAGTCCAGCCGTGGTAAGGGCATTGGAAGCTCTTGGCGACGCCCTGTTCCTCGCGGCAGATCGTCGCCGCGCGGTGGCTGCACCGGTTGAAGACCGCGTGCAGCTTCCCGGCGCGGTCGCGGGTGACCAGGACCGGGCGGAGTCCCATGCGGACCGACAGGAAGGAATGCGGTTCGGGCAGCTGGGATTCGTGCGCGAGATACACCCACGAGCGGCCGCCGAAGACCTTGGTCATCTCCTCGGCGAAGACGGCGGGATCGGTGTAGAGCGTGCGGTGGACCCGGTCGGGCCGGACGAGCGGGCCGAAGCGCGTCGCCGCCGATTCCGGGGCCAGGGCTGGTTCTTGCTGGAGAGTCATCCGTCGACCTTCTGCGTTCGGGGGTGCGCGGCACCCGGGGACACGGTGGGGCCCGACGCGCGGTGCCGGGCGAGCAGGCGCGCGCCCACCCGGGCGTATGCGGACGGGTTGAGCGGCCGGAGCCATTCGGCGAACCGCTCCCTGCGGCTGACGCCGATGCCGATGTCGCTGAGCAGCTCGTCGATGTTGTGCACGGAGAACGGGACGATGTTGGTCCCGCGCGCGTGCCTGCCTTCGGTCCGCCGCTCCATCCAGGCGAGCCGTTCGGCCACCTGCGCCCGGCGTTCCTCGACCGGCGGAAGATCGAGATTCCCGGTCAGATGCGCGGCGATCCACCAGGCGGCGATCTCCGCGCTGAGCGGGCTGAAGAACGACGAGTTGTAGCCGCAGAACGTCAGCGCGGGCACGTCGTGCGGCAGCACCTGCCGGTACAGCGCGAAGTTGCCCGCCTCGTCGGTGATCCGGCGCTGCACCTCGTCGCCGAGGAACGGGAGCGACTGCCGCCAGCCGGTGCCGCAGACCACGACGTCCGCGGGCAGGATCGTCCCGTCCGACAACTCCGCGACAGTCTGTCCACTTCGGACCGCGAGGCGCTGGATCGTGCGGTCGCGGTGCACGGCGATCCGGCCGTCGGCTACCGACTCGTAGAACGATTTCGTCGCGAGACTGACCGTGCTGCGCGCGATCCGTTCGAGCGGGCCCTCGGGGACCAGGCCGGTTTCGCGCAGCCGGAGCTGGCGGGTGATGAGCGCCTGGACGCTCGCCAGCATCGCGTTGCGCAGCGGTCGTCCGGGCCCGTGCAGGAACCGCTCGAATCCGCGCGGACGCAGGTAGCGGAACAGTCCTTCGCCGAGCCGGGTCAGCAGCAGGTACTTGTAGTTGACGACCCCGCCGAGCTTGCGCGGGATCTTCCACAGCAGTTCCCGGGCGACTACCGAGGTGGACGCCGCAACCCCGCTGAACACCGCGGCCGCGTCGCAGGCCGATTTCCCGTACCCGACGACCAGCGCGTGTTTCCCGGCGACCTGGTCGAGGTCGGCGACGTCGGAGACGCTGCAGATCCGCCCGCCGGCCGCGGTGAACTGCTCCGCGCCGGGGTAGTCCGGCACGAATGGGGTGCTGAAGATGCCGTTGGCGACCACCAGGTGGTCGACCGTGCAGGGCGGCAGGTCCTTGCCGGAGGCGATGTCCTTCAGCCGGAGCGTCCACTGTGGAACGGATTCGTCGAGTTCGGCGCGCGTGACCTGGGTGCTGAGCCGCAGCAGCGGTTTCAGATCGCGTTCCTCCACATAGGACTCCAGGTACTGCTGCACCTGTTCGCCGGTCGGCCATTCCGGGTAGTCGCGCGGCATCGGGAAATCCGAGAGCACGTAGCTGTCCTTGCCGTTCTGGGTGGTGAGACCGGGGTAGCGGCGGGTGCGGCTCCACACGCCGCCGACGTCCGGGCTGCTGTCGAAGACGGTCACGTCGAAGCCGAACTCGCGCAGCACCTTGGCGGAGCTGAGCCCGGCGAAGCCCGCGCCGATGATGCCGATCCGGTACGGCCTGGTCATGGGGTCACCTTTTCTGGTCGGGGGCCGTCGAGACGGGTCCAGCGGCCCGGCGGCAGCACGGTCAGCCGCAGCGCGGGGTAGAGGACGGCGGTGGTGGCGATGGCGACGAGGAAGCCGAGTCTCGTGACCCCGCTCAGCACGAGCGTTTCCGCCAGCGCGGAGGCGGCCAGAAGACTGAGCACGCCCGCCCAGTTGACCCGCTCGACCGCGCCGGGGCCGGCCGGGCGGCGACGCCGGACGACGAAGTAGTCGACGATCATCAGCGTGCACAGCGAGGTGGTCAGGATGCCCAGCGCGTCCAGCCAGGACGCGAGCACGTTGAGGATCCCGCCCGCGATCATCGCCAGCGCGGCGGCGTTCGCGACCACCAGCATGACCAGCCGGCCGGGGCTGCGCCCGGTCAGCCCGTCGACGAGATTCGTCAGCGACAGACTCGCCGAATACGCGTTGACGACCTGGGCTTTCGCTTGCGCCGCATACACCAGCGCGAACCCGACCGCCCCGGCGAGCACGACGAAGAACGCGCCGGGATTCGCCGAGACCATGCCCGCGACCTTCTCTTCGGCCGACGCGCCGGGCTGTGTTGCGGCGAGGGCCGGATCGCTGTTCAGCCGGATCCCGACCACCACGCTGCCCGCCTGCACGATCAGCGTGCCGAGGATCGGCACCAGGAGGTTCACCACGATCGAACCGCCGACGGCCATCACGCCGACGTCCTTGCTGGTGCGGGCGTACCGGGCGAAATCCGCGCCCAGCAGCGCGAGCGCACCCGCGATCCCGGCTAGCAACGCGAGCGCCGCCTGGACGCGGTCGGCCTGCCCGGCGAATCCCGGCACCCCGGGACCGGAGCCGAGGATGGCGCCGACCGAGCGTCCCGACGAGGACACTGCGATGCCGGCAACGACCACGAACAACACGGCCGAAACGGCGGTGAGAAGCCCGGAAGTCCGCTGTACCAGGGAAATCCCAAACGTCGGGAGCACGAGCCACAGCACGGTGAGCACCCCGAGGATCAGCACCGCGTTGCCGAGGCTCGGCGCCCAGCCGAAGAGGAACAGCGTGCCGTTGTACAGCATCGCGTTCTCCAAGGCCAGGAAGCTCACGATCATCACCGCGAAGATCAGCGAGGCAAGCACCGAACCGCGCGAACCGAGCCCGTAATACCGGGCGGTCAGCGTGCTGGAGGTCCCTTGCACGCGGCTGACGTGGCCGACCGCCCAGCCGAGCCCGCCGCCGAACAGGGCGGTGGCGGCTCCGACGGCGAGGCCCCAGCCCACCCCGGCGATGAGGGTCACGGCCGCGCCGACCGACAGCACGACGAGGGTGGACCCGGCCCCGGCGGTGTTCCACAGCAGGCCCCAGCCGCCGCGGCGGGCGGATTCGGGCACGCTTTCCAGCGCGTAGTCCTCGATCACGGCGCCGAGGCCGGTCTTCGGCGGTGCGGCGGCGGGGACAGTTCTTGGCGACGAATCGGGTGTGTCGACAGACATTGGCGACGCTCCAAACGATGGCGGGGTCAGAAGAGTTCGAAGTACTCGCGGTGCTCCCATTCGGTGACCTCGGCGGCGTACGCGGCCGGGTCGGGCTGCTCGTTGACGTGCGCCTCGTAGCGCTCGACCTCGCTGCGCTTCATGCGTACGAGGTAGTCGACGAAGCTGTCGCCGAACTCCGCGCGGAAGAACTCGCTGGCGTCCAGCTCGTCCAGCGCTGCCCGCAGGCTCGTCGGCAGCTGCGGCGCGTCCGAGGCGTAGGGGTCGTCGGACAGCGCTCCGGGGCTGCGTTTGCCGAGGATGCCGTCGAGTCCGGAAGCGGTTTGCGCGGCGAGATACAGGTACGGATTCGCCGACGGTTCGCCGACCCGGTTCTCGACGTGGGTCGCCGGGTCTCCGTGCCCGCCGATGACGCGCATCATCGCGGCGCGGTTGTCCAGCCCCCAGGTGCAACGGTCGGGCGCGAGGGAATGCGGGCGACGGCGCCGGTAGCCGTTGATCGACGGGGTGGTGAAGACCGACGCCGCGGCGGCGTGGGCGAGCGTGCCGCCGACGTAGTGCGTCCCGGTCTCGGACAGCGCCTCCGCTTCGGTGCCGGGCACCATCGCGTTGGCTCCGCTCACCGCGTCGACCAGCGAGGTGTGCAGATGCCAGCCGCTGGCGTAGAAGCCGGGGATAGCCGGGGTGCACATGAACGTCGCGTGGTGACCGTGCCGGCGCGCGACCTGCTTGACGACACTGCGGAACAACAGCACCGAATCGGCGACGGCCAGGCCCTGCTGGACGTCGAAGGTCGTCTCGACCTGGCTGGGCGCCCACTCGTCGTCGATCGAGCGCAACGGCAGTCCCAGCGCGGAGACTGCTTTGCGGATCGGCCGGAGCACGTCGTCGATCTCGTCGAGGTGCCCGTCGAGCAGGTAGTTGTAGCCGCGGGCGACGGGCGCCACCTTGGGCGGGTCGCCGGGCAGCCCGGGCGCGCCGAGCGAACCGGTTTCGAGCATCGGGTCGAGCACGCGGGTGAGGTACCACTCGAGTTCGATCCCGGCGACGAGCGAGAACCCGGCTTCGGCCAGTTTTTCCAGCTGCCGCCGGAGAATCGCGCGCGGAGCGAAGGGGAACGGCGACCCGTCGCGCAGGTACAGATCGCACACGACCCACGCGGTCTCCGGCACGTGCGGCAGGACGGCGAAGGTCTCCGGGTCCGGCACCATGGTCACGTTCGGGCTGCCGGAGAGTTCCGGGATGCCGAAGCCGCCGCCGGGGCTGAACGGGTTGAACACGATGGCGTTGGCGGTGTCGAAGAAGAACGGCGCCATGGTGATCTCCATGCCGTCGCGCAGCGCCGCCGCGTACGCCTTGACGGTCACGGACTTGCCGCGCGGGAGCCCGTGCTGGTCCGGCCACACGAGGCGGACCATTTCGACCCCGGCGGCCTCGATCTCGGCGAGGTTCTTCTCCGCGGCGGCGCGCTGTTCCGGGGTGTGCAGGCCGTGGCGGTCCACGAAAGTGCTCACTGGGTTTCTCCTTGTCGGCCGGTCACTCGGCCAGCTGGGGGATGAGGATTTCGCCGCGTTCGGGGCCGATCGCCGAATAGCCGCCGTCCACCGCGAGGTCGGCGCCGGTCACGAACGAGGCCGCGGGGGAGCAGAGGAAGAGCACCGCGGCGGCGATCTCGGCGGGGTCGCCGGCGCGCCCGAGCGGATGCAGGGGAGCGGCGACCCGGTCGGTCTTCTCCCGGTCTCCGCCGGACAGCCGGTCCATCACCGCGGACCAGGTCCAGCCCGGGCAGACGGAGTTGACGCGGATGCTGTCGGCGGCCAGGTCGAGCGCCATCGACCGGGTCAGCTGCGCGACCGCGGCCTTGCCCGCCGGGTAGAGCCAGCGTCCGGCTTGGGCGACGCGGCCCGAGATCGAGGTGAAGTTGACGACCGCGGGCCGGTCCGAGGCGGTGAGCAATGGCAGCAGCGTGGTGGTGACCAAAGCGGTGCCGATGACGTTCACGTCGAGGCTCTGTCGCCAGTCCGCTCGGGTGGACTTGCTGCCGTCGTCCACATAGGAACAAGCGAGGTTGACCAGCGCGTCGACCTTGCCCGGACCGGCCGCGAGCGCGTCGCGGACGCGGCCGAGCGCGGCGTCGTCGGTGATGTCGACGTGGTGGAACGTGACGGCTTCGCCCAGTTCACCGGCCAGCGCGGTTCCGCCAGGTTCGTCGATGTCGAGCACCACGACCTGCGCGCCCGCCTCGGCGAACGCGCGGACGATCGCCGCGCCGATGAGCGTCGCCCCGCCGGTGACGATGGCGGTCGTTCCCTCGAAGCCGGTCATCGCAGCACCAGGTCTTCGGCGAGGGACAGCCGGTCGGCCAGCTCGTGCGCGCGTTCGCGGAGATACAGCACGAACGAACCGCGCGGGTCGACCACGAGGTCGTATTCGTCCAGCACCACCAGGGAAGTGGTGCCGAGTTCGACCACGGCCGGTCCGGACAGCCGCGCACCCGGCGCCATCCGGTGGCCGTCCATGATCCGGGCGGGCACCATCGCGCGCCGTGCCGGCGACCAGATCTCCCGCTCGCCGATCTGCGGGTCCTCGGTCAGATCCGCGTCGAGCGCGCCGAGATCCAGCGGCGGACGGGGCGTCGCGCCGATCGCGGTCAACCGGACGTTGAGCACCTCGACCGGTTCGTCCTCCGCCCGGTAGCCGAACAGAATGTCGTGCTGGGCGTGGAAAAGCTCGGCCAGCTTCGTCCGGTCGGGCGCGTCCATGCCGTCGATGCCGACCGGCACGTTGATCTCGAACCACTGACCCGCGTACCGCATGTCCAGCGACGGCTCGAAGGTGACAGCGCTTTCGGGAATTCCTTCCCCGCGAAGGGTTTCGCGCCCCTCGGCGGCCATCGAAGCCCAGATCTCGCGCAGCCGGTCCAGGCTGAACTCGGCCAGCGAACCGGAAATGCTGCGCACGTAGTCGTGCTTGAAATCGCAGGCGAGCATCCCGGCCGCGCAGAAAATGGAGGACTGCCGCGGCGTCACGAGGACCGGGATCTCCAGTTCCGACGCGATCGCCGCGGCGTGGACCGGGCCCGCGCCCCCGGCGACCACGATCGGGAAGTCGCGCGGGTCGAGCCCCCGCCGCACCGTGATCGCCTGGACCCCGGCCGCCATGGTCACGTTCACCAGGTCGTAGACCCCGGCCGCAGCCGAGACGAAGTCGAGGCCCAGCGGCTTGGCCACGTCCCGTTCCAGCGCGGCCCGGGACGCCGCCGCGTCGAGCGGAATCCCGCCCGCCATGAACGAACTCGGGTCGATGTAGCCGAGCGCGACGTCGGCGTCGGTGACGGTCGCGCGGGTGCCTCCCCGGCCGTAGCAGGCAGGACCGGGGACGGCTCCGGCGCTTTCCGGCCCGACCCGCAGCATCCCGCCGTCGTCGACCCGCGCGATGCTGCCGCCGCCCGCGCCGATGGTGTGGATGTCGACCATCGGCAGCGCGATCCGCCAGCGGTCGATTGTGCCGTCGGTCATCACCAGCGGGCGGCCGTCGTTGACCACGGCGGCGTCGAAACTGGTGCCGCCCATGTCGACGGTCAGGCAGCGGTCCCAGCCGTGCGGGGCGACCTCGAACAGCCCGGCGGTCGGGCCGGAGGCGGGCCCGGACAGCAGGGACAGCGCGGCGCGGCGGGCGAGTTCGGCGGGGGTGGCGACGCCGCCGTTGGACTGCATCAGCAGGAGCAGGCCGCCGAACCCGGCTTCCTCCAGCGTTTCGGTCAGCCCGGCGAGATAGCGGCTGATGATCGGGCCCGCGTAGGAGTTCAGCACCGCCGTCGAGGTCCGGTCGTAGTAGCGGACCTGGGCCAGCAGCGCGCTCGACCGGGTCACGTAGATCCCGGGCAGTTCCTCGGCCAGGATCTCGGCGGCGGCGTCCTCGTGCTCCGGGCTCGCGTGCGAGTGCAGGAAGCTCACCGCGACCGCTTCGACGCCCGCGTCCCGGAACGTCTTCGCCGCGCGCCGCACGGCTTCCGGATCGAGCCCCGTCACCTCGGCGCCCGTGTGGTCGAGCCGCCCGGGCACGGGGAGCCGGAGGTGGCGCGGGACGAGCGGCACCGGAGCTTCGAGCCGGTTGTTGTACGCCTCCTCTCGGGTGCCGTCGCGCATCGGCAGCACGTCGCGGAATCCTTCGGTGGTCAGCAATCCGGTGGCGGCGCCGCGCCGGGTCAGCAGCGCGTTGGTGGTCACGGTCGTGCCGTGGACGATGGTGCCGACGCTGCCGAGCAGTTCCTCGACGGACTGCCCGCGCAGGTCCGCGATCTCCCGCAGCCCCTGCACGACCGCCCGCGAGGGATCGGACGGGACGGAACTCGTCTTGTGGGCGAGATGGCTGCCGTCCGGGTGGACCACGAGGAAGTCGGTGAAGGTGCCGCCGACGTCGATCCCGATCCGCAGCTCGCCGCTTCGTGCCGCGCTCATCAGTGAGTCCTTCCGTTCGAGTTCCGCAGGGCGGCCGTGGCCGCCTCGGCGACGGCCCAGCCGCCGTCCGGTCCGCCGGCCAGGACGACGCCGTAGTCGTCCCGCGCCCGTTCCGCGCTCAGCAAGCCGTCGCGCACCTCGCGGCAGACGGTCTCCGCCGGGCGCCGCCGCGGATCGCCGTATCCGGCCCCGCCGCCGCTCTCCGAGCGCACGACCGATCCCGCGGGCAGCGCGACCATTTCCTTGGAGCCCCACAGATGCGTGGTCCCGTCCGGGAACTCCACGACGATCCGGTTGCGCCCGGCGGGATGCCCGCCGAACAGGCCCGGCGCGGCTTCAGCCCCTTCGCATTCGACGTCGTCGCCGATCGTGACTCCGACCTCGGTTTCGCCGTAGCACCGCCAAGCCGAGCGGGTGCCGAGGCCGCCGCGCCATTCGCCCGCGCCCGCCGAATCCGGCAGATACTCGTGGTATTCCAGGAAATGCGGCGACGTGAGTTCGAACATCTCCGGGTCGGGCGCGCGCATCTGGCCCGCGGTGCCGGTGAAGCCGAACGCGTCCCAGCCGTCGGCCCCGCGCATCGCGCCCGGTCCGCTGCGCTGGAACACCGTCAGCGTTACGAACGGGCCGCCGCTGCGCGGGTCGACGCCGTTGAGCGCGGTGCAGATGAACTGGTTCCAGCCCGCGGTGACCCGGTCCGGCAACGCGTCCGCCAGCGCGGTCATGATCGCTTCGAGGACTTCGTCGCACATCTGGTTGCCGAAGATCGTCGCGGCCGGGAACCGCGGGTTCAGCAGCGAGCCTTCCCGGAAAACGGTGCTGAGCGGGGCGAACAGTCCCTGGTTCGTCGGGATGACGATGCCGCCCGCGGCGATCAGCATCAGGAACACGATCCGCACCGCGCCCTTCGCCGACGCGGGCGGCATGTTCGCGATGCCGGGGGACTGGTCGTCGGTGGCGCTGAAGTCGAAGGTGATCTCGTCGCCTTCGATCCGGACCTCGCACGCGATCCGGTACCGGGCGGAGGCGTCGACGCCGTCGGACACCATCCAGCTCTCGCCGTGGTAAACTCCGTCGGGCCAGCGGGCGATCTCGGCGCGCACCTGGCGTTCGGAGCTTTCGAGGACGTAGTCGAGATGCCGGTCGAAGGTGTCCCGCCCGTAGCGCTCCAGCACGTGCAGCAGCCGGCGCCGGCCGACCTGGCAGGCCCCGATCATGGACTGGATGTCCTGCATGACGAAGTCGATCCGGATGTTCGCGCCGACGAAGTCCCACACGTCCTTGCGGACCTTGCCGCCCGCGTGGATCTTGACCGGGGTGATCCGCAGGGCTTCCTGCCAGATCTCGCGCGCCTGCGGGTTGTATCCGCCCACGGTCATGCCGCCGATGTCGGCCATGTGGCCTTTCGCCGCGGCCCACGCGACGAGTTCGCCCTCGTGGAAGATCGGCAGGTACACGCCGGTGTCGGCGTTCTGGTTGCCGCCGGTGAAGACGTCGTTGTGCAGGATCACGTCGCCCTCGGCGAGGTCGTCGCCGAAGTAGTCGATGATGTACTCCAGCGGCGGCTGCGCGCCGAACGCGATGATCGCGGCGAACTCGGCCTGCGCGAGCGCCCGGCCCTTCGCGTCGAACAGCACGGTCACCAGGTCGCCGATCTCGTTGAAGATCGGGGACCGCGACGAGCGCATCAGCATCGTCGCCATTTCCTTGGCGATCGCGTCGACCCGGCGCTGCAGGACCGAGGCGAGGATGGGGTCTACTTCGGTGGTCGTCATTTCCGGCCTCCCGCGGCCAATCGGTAGAGCTGGACCGGGAACTCGGACAGCGTCCGGCAGCCCTGCTCGGTGACGATGTGCGTGTCGGCCATGTAGCCCATGGCCGAGGTTTCGGCTTCCCAGAGCATCGGGTGCAGCGCGAGCACCATGCCCGCGCCGAGCACCGGCACCGCGCCCGCGGAACTGTCGTCCTGGACGACGTCGAGGCCGACCCACGGCTCTTCGAGAACGTCGAGCCCGAGCCCGTGCCCGGACCAGTACGACGATTCGACGCCCTGTTCCTCGACCGCCCGGATGACGTTCTTCTGAACGTCCGAAGTGGCCACGCCCGGCCCGATCGAGGCGGCCGCGGCGGCCATCCCGGCGGCGACGGCGTCGGAAACCCGTTGCACCGCACCGGAAGGCGGCGCGAAAGTGACCATTCTGGACAGTTCGACCCAGTACCCGGCCGGTCCGACGACCTCGTAGGAGAAGGTGAACACGTCGTGTGCGCGCAGGATCCGGTCGCGCGGAGCGCCGAAGGTCGGGCACGGCCCGGACGGTTCGTCGTCGGCGTACATGGTGAGGAACAGCGGATCCTCGCCGCCCAGAAGTGCCGCCGTGGCATACATTTCCGCCGCCACCGCGCGCTCGGTGATGCCCGGGCGGGCGATCTCGAGAAGCCGCTCGAAGCAGCGATCGGTGATATAGGCCGATTCCTCGGCTCCGGCGAGTTCTTCCGCGCTCTTGACCGCGCGCACCCGCTCGAACATCGCGGACGCGTCGACCAGCTTCGCGCGCGGAAGTTCCGCGGCGAGGCGGAGGTACTCGCGGACCTTCATGATCTCGCCGAGCCCGACGATGCCGATCCGCCCGTTGCGCGGCCGGGATTTCAGGACCTCGACCAGTCCGTCGCCCAGCTCGTGCGGATACCGGTAGTCCGACACCCATGCCGACCGCGGCCGCCTGCCGCCGGACAGGTTCCGCGGCAGCACCATGACCGGTTCCTCGCCCGCGAAGACGACGCAGTACCCGTAGCGGTGGGCCAGGTTGTAGTCGGCCACGTACCGGAGAGTTCCTTTGTGGCCGCGGTAATCGCTGCCCGCGACCACCAGGACGTCGAGACCTTCCTCCGCCATCGCGGCGTGCAGCCGCTCCCAGCGCCGGTCGCGTTCCCGCAGTGAAGCACTCATCCGCCGTTTCCCTCCCGGTGTGAACCCGTTCACGCCTGGGGGAAAAGCTACGAGCGCGGCGACGTCAGGCCGATCCCTCGCGGGAGGCCGGGCCGGTTACCCCTCGAAGGAGGGAGGCGCGCTCAGGACGACGCGGGTGAGCGCTTGCCGCGAGCCGATTCCGAGCTTGCGGTAGACGGCTTTCAGGTGCTGTTTCACCGTGTAGGGGCTCAGCAGGACCCGCGCGGCGATCTGGTCGTCGCTGAGGCCTTCGACGGCCAGCACAGCGATTTCGCGTTCCCGCGGCGTCAGCCGTGCCGCGATCGACGGCGGAAGCCCGGCCGCGTCCCGTTCGAGCCGCAGCACCGCGACCGCGACCTCGTCGTCCGGAACGGGTCGGGAACGCAGCGAGAGCCGCAAACCGCGCTCGGCAAGGGGCACCGTCCACGCGAACCCGTCGCGGGGATTCCGGGCGGCCATCGTCTCTTCCAGCCACGATTCGGGGTCCTCATCGGACACTTCGCGCAGCAGCTGCCGGGCCGCTTCGTTGAGCCGCCGCTTCCCGGTGCGCAGGTCGGTCGTCACGAGCGCGACGGCGGCGAGATCCAGCGCGGCCCACGCGTTGTCGCGTTCGCGCCGAAGATCGTCGCGCGCTTCGAGCGAGGCGACCGCCGACCCGACGACCCGCCCCAGCGCCGAGGCGACCGCGACCTCGGCTTCGCCGGCGAGCAGCCCCGGATCCTGATCGGCGAAGTTCAACGTCCCCAGTATCCGGCCGCCCGCGACGATCGGGGCCTCGAGCACCATCCGCATCCCGTGCAGCGCGAGGACGTCCTGGTAGAACGGCAGATCCTGCCAGTCGTCGGGCGGCATCAGGTGCGCGCTGTGCGCCGCGCTGCGGGTGTCCACCGCCCGACGCAGGACCGGATCCTGCTCGCGTCCGGCGTCCTCGTACCGGGCCAGGAAAAGGTCGCTGACGCCTTCGGTCGCGGAACGGTGCCGCGCCGACGAGAAGAGATAAATGCCGAACGACCGCGTCGGCAGCGCGGACCGGGCCACGCGGAGATAGACCTCGAGCAGCTCTTCCGTGCTCGTGGCCGCCGACAGCTCGTCGGTAGCGGACACGACCAGCCGGGCTGTTCGTTCGTCGGGACCGCGCTGGGACATCGTTTCGTTCTCTCGGCCGGATTTCGGGATTCTAGCCCCTGCGGCCGGAGATCACGTGTCGTGCAGCACGAGCCGCGCGAGCGCAGTGCGGGAATCCACGCCCAGCTTGCGGTAAATGCTCTTCAAATGCTGCTTCACCGTGTAGCGGCTGAGAAAGATCTTCGCGGCGATCTGATCGTCGTGCAGTCCGGACACCGCGAGCCGGGCCACCTCCCGTTCGCGAGGCGACAGCAACGCCGACAGCGAAGGACTCAGCGCGATCTCGCCGCCCGGGCCGTCCTGGATGTCCAGTGTGGTCACCGACAGCGCGGGCTGGCTGGGCACCCGCACCGTGCGCAGCGTCGCTCTCACCCCGCCGGACTCGGCGACCTGCGTGCTGGCATCGGGATTCGCCGCCATCACGTTCTCCAGCCACTCCGTCGGCCCGTCCGGCGCCACCCGGCGCAGCGCTGCCCTCGCGGCCGCGTTGAACCGCCGCTGCCCGCCCCGATGGTCGGTCAGGACCAGTGCGTCGTCGCACACGTCGACCGCCGTTTCGAGATGATCGCGTTCCCGGAGAAGGGTTTCCTGCCGGAGGAGCCCGCTCAGCACCAGCCCCACGACCCGCCCCAGCGCCGTCGCGACGGCCAGGTCCTCGTCGGAGGAGAGCGCCCCGGCGTCGCGATCGGCGAAGTTGAGCGTGCCGACGATCTCGGCCCCCGCGACGATCGGCGTCTCCAGCACCATCCGCCAGCCGTGCAGCGACATGACTTCGCGGTACACCGGATGCTCGGTCCAGCGGTCCTGGCTCATCAGACGCGAACTGTGCGCCGCCTGGTTCGCGGTGAGACACTGCCGCAGGACCGGGTCGCGCTCGCGGCCGAGCTCCTCGTACCTGGACAGGAAGACGTCGCTGGCCCCCTCGGTGGCCCGGCTGACCGGCGCGCGATTCCGCGGGTCGCGCACGTAGATGGCGAACGAACGCGAGGACAGCAGCTGCGGCACGGCCCGCATGTAGCAGTCCTGCAACTCGGCGACGTTCGCCGCGGCCGCCAGCGAGTCGACGACCGCGACGAGCGCCGGGGACGCCACACCGGGGCGAGCTGGTCCGGTCATCCAAGACCCTCCTCCGGATCGTTCTTCCCGCCCGCGCGGTGGGGTTGCGGCCTGCGAACGGGGCCACAGTGAACCATCCCGGGCATCCCTCGTAGGAGGGAATCGCCTGGTCGTGGCGGGGGGAACGGGTGCTTGGCCGAGCCGCCGGGCTCGTGGCACGGCAGGCTGGGGGCGGGTCGGCCCGTCGTCGGGCGGACGGCTGGGCTTGGCGGCGCCGGATGTGCGGGCGGCGGGTCGCGGGCGGGGTCGGATGTGCGGGCGGGGTCGGCCTGCCATCGGGAGCGGGTGGCTGGGCTCGGCGGGGGTCGGATGTGCGAGCGGCGGGTCGGCCGATGTCCGGAGCGGGCGGGCCTGGGCGATGGTGGTCCCTCGAGATCCCGCCCAGCCGCGATTGCCCGCAGCCCATGCTCCGCTCACCCGCGCAACGGCGACCGCCCGCGGCCCTCGAGAAACGGCGTGTAAGAAGCGGAATGATCGTGCCCGCACGCGCACCGGTCGAGATCGCCCCCGAGGAGCTGCCTCGGCGTGACCCCGGTCAGCCGGAGACATTCCCGGCTGAGATGCGCCTGGTCGGCATACCCCGCGTCGACGGCCAGCCCCGCCGTCCCGTCCGCACCCCGCCGCCCGCTCGCGACCGCCCCGGACTGGGCCAGCGCCAGAAACCCTTGGAACCGCAACGTCCGCTGAAGCACCTTCGGACTCGTCCCGACCGTGTGCAGACACCTCCGCCGCAACTGGCTCGCCGACAACGCCAAGTGCGCGGCAACCGCGTCCACGCCGACCGGTTCCCACGGCATCAGCACCCGCACCGCTTCCCGGATGAGCGGATCCAGCCCGCCTGCCCTGCGGTACTCCCGCAGCAGATGCGCCTGCAACGCGGCAAGCCCCGCCTCGGGCGTCGGAGCGACCGCCACGGCCTCCACCAGCCGATCCACGACCCGCCCCCACACGTCAGCCAGCCCGACGCACTGGTCGGCCAGCTCGTCGAGCCCAGCGGGTAGGGGAGGAGCCGCCCCCGGCCGGAACCGCACCCCGACGACCGTCGTCTGCGCCGGAATGACCTCGACCTGCGGCCCGGTCAACGGCCCGAGCAACTGCGGACGCCCACCGACCGGGAAGTGAATCTCGACCCCGCCCGCAGGCAGATGCCGCTGCACATACGGGACGTCGCCAGTGCGCTGGATCCACACCGTGCGCACCACCGCACTCAGACCCGGCACCGGCGGACGCTCCACATACGCAGTCACCCTCGTACCGAAGCGCCCCACCAGCCGCGCGTCAAGCACGGACACACTGTGCCCCTATGTCTGGCGCAGTTTTTCCAGATAGTCACCTAGTGCGGCAAGCATTCCCCGGCTGGCGGTTCGCTCCTCCGCGGCACGACAACACCGCTCGGCATCCGCATCGCGGGGAGTCCGCCCACAGCGCATCCCATCCTCGACGACGCGCAGACTGCCGACCGGAAGACCGAAGATCGCCAACTGCCGCCCGGCGGACTGTCGGCCAAAGACTGCCGACTGGCAGACCGCCGACCGAAGACCGCCGACCGGCGGACTGTCGACCGGAGACAGGCGACCGGAGACGGGCGACCAGTGGACTGGCGACCGGAGACAGCCGACCGGAGACAGCCGACCGGAGACAGCCGACCGGAGACAGCCGACCGGCGGACTGTCGACCGGCAGACCGCAGACGGTAGATCCCAGACCGCAGATCCCAGACCGAAGACCGCCCACCGTCGACCGGCAGACCCCCGACCAAATACTGCATACAAAATCCAGCCGAACGAAGACCGTCCGCAGGATCCGGCTCAGATGTACCCGCACACGTCCATCGCCGCGACCACCTTCCGGAACCCCGCGATATTCGCCCCGCTCACGTAATCCCCGGCCACCCCGTGCTCGTCGGCCGTCTCGAGGCACGTCCGGTGAATGTCGGTCATGATGTCCCGCAACGTCCGGTCGGTGCGCTCGAACGTCCACCGCTCCCGCGCCGCGTTCTGCTGCATCTCCAGCGCGGACACCGCGACCCCGCCGGCATTCGCGGCCTTCCCCGGCCCGACCGCCACCCCGGCCTCGCGGAAGATCTGCAGCGAACCGGGCGTGCACGGCATGTTCGCACCCTCCGCGACCGCCCGGACGTTGTTCTTCACCAGCCGCAATGCGGACTGCTCGTCCAGCTCGTTCTGCGTCGCGCACGGCAACGCCAGGTCACACGGCACATCCCAGGGCGTGCCGTCGGTGACGTACTTCGCCGACGGCACATGGTCGACGTACTCGGAAAGCCGCCCGCGCCGCGCGACCTTCAGTTCGTGCAGCAGTTCCAGGTCGATCCCGCGCGGATCGTGGACGTACCCGCCCGAATCCGAGCACACGACCGGCTTCGCGCCGAGCTCCTGAAGCTTCGCGATCGCGTGGTAGGCGACATTGCCCGACCCGGACACCACCGCGGTGCGGCCGGAGAACGAGTCGTCGCGCGCGCCGAGCATCGCCTCGAGGAAGTACACCGTCCCGTATCCGGTGGCCTCCGGCCGCGCCGGAATGCCGCCCAGCAACGGGTTCTTGCCGGTGATCGTGCCCGCGTCGTAGCGGTTGGTGAGCCGCTTGTACTGGCCGAACAGGTACCCGATCTCGCGCCCGCCGACGCCGATGTCGCCCGCCGGGACGTCGGTCTCCGGCCCGATGTGCCGGACCAGTTCGGTCATGAACGCCTGGCAGAACCGCATGATCTCGCCGTCGCTGCGGCCGGCCGGGTCGAAGTCGGACCCGCCCTTGCCCGCGCCGATGCCGAGGCCGGTGAGCGCGTTCTTGAAGATCTGCTCGAAGGCGAGGAACTTGACCGTGCCGAGCGTGACGTCGCCGCGGAAGCGCAGCCCGCCCTTGTACGGCCCGAGCGCCGAGCTGAACCCGACCCGGAAGCCGCGGTTGACGTGCACCGCGCCCGCGTCGTCGGTCCAGACCACCCGGAACATCACCTGCCGCTCCGGCTCGCACAGCCGCTCCAGCATCGCCGCGTCGCGCAGGTCCGGATCCCGCTGCAGCGCGGGCCGGATCGCTTCGAGCACTTCGAAGACGGCCTGGTGGAACTCCGGCTCGGCCGGGTTCTTCCGGACGATCTCCTCGTACACTGCGCGCGATGTCTGGTCGAGAGCCATCCGCCGATGATGCCGTCCGAATGCCGGATTTCGCACCCCGGACGGGGTTTGCGAGGTTAGGGGTGACCAGACTCACGCATCGAGCACTACATCCGCAGTGGGGATCGCCTGACAGGAAAGGCACTGGTCAGCGGGCAGATCGTCGGCGATCGCGACCAGGTGCGCGACCGTTCCGCCCAGCACCGTCACGGCGCAGCTCTCGCACTGCCCGAGCCGGCATCCGCTCGGCAGCGCGACCCCGGAAGCCTCGGCGAACCGCAGCAGGTCCCCGTCGCCCGCCCGCCAGGTGGCCTCGCGGCCGGACCGCGCGAACCGCACGGTGGCTGTCGCGTCGTCCGGGATGTGGACCGGCGCGGGCGCGGCGTGGAACTTCTCGGTGAAGATGTCGAAGCGCGGCACGCCCCGCTCCACCAGCCCGGCGGTCAGCTCGTCCAGCATGCTTTCCGGACCGCACAGGTAGAACCGGGCCCGCCGCCGGATCAGCTCGGCGTCGACGCGGTCGGCGGTGATCCGGCCGGTGAAATCGCAGGACTCCTCCGGACCAGGACGGCTGTAGTGGTCCACGATCTGGACAGAGGGCAGCCGAGCCGCCAACCCGGCGATGCGCGCGCGGAACGCGTGCCGGGAGCGGTCGCGGCTGCCGTGGTGCAGCACGATCTCCGGCGCGGACGCGGGTTCGAGCGACTCCAGGTAACTGAGGAACGGCGTGATCCCGATCCCGGCCGCAAGGAGCACGATCGGCCGCGAATGGACAGTCGGCAGCGCGAACCCGCCGGAAGGAGCCGTGACCAGCAACCGGGTTCCGGGCTCAAGCCGGTCATGCACAGCGGGCGAGAACTGCCCGCCCGGCACCCGCCGCACCGCGATCGCGTACCCGCCGTCGGCGGCTTTCGCCGACCCGGTCAGCGAGTAACTGCGGGTCAGCCCCGGCGCGTCCGGCCAGGCGACGGTGATGTGCTGCCCGGCCCGGAACTCCGGCACCGCGCCGCCGTCCACCGGCTTGAGCCGCACCGACCGGATGTCCTCGGTCTCCAGCTCCGCCCGCTCGACCGCGAACTCCCGCTGCCCGGTCCACGGCTCGGGCTCGTCCGGCCGGACGTCGCAGAACGTCGAACGCAACGGCACCGACCCGCTCACCGGATCATGGGCGTCGTCGCCGACGAGCGAGTTGTAGTTGGTCCCGCCGTCCTCGAGCGGGTCCGAACCGGGCAGCGCGAGGTCAGGAGCCGGCTGCCACCAGCCGTACTCCGCCACGACCACGTCGCGATGCAGCGTGGGATCGATCCGCGCGCGCATCCGGACGTCCGCCGAAGCCGTCGTGATGCGGACCCACTGCCCGTCCTCAATCCCGCGCTCCGCGGCGAGTTCCGCGCTCAGGTCGACGGCCGGCTCGGGAGAACGTTTGCGCAGCGACGAAATCCCGCGATGCTGGCTGTGACAGAAGTATCCGTTCTTCGCACAGGTCAGCACCAGCGGATGCCGAGCGTCCGGGACCGGCGGCTCGGCAGTCGGAACCGCCGGGTAGCCGTGCTCGGCAAGCCGTTCGGAATACAGTTCGACCCGGCGAGTCGGCGTCGCAAACCCAGTCACCGCGCCATTTTCCGCAAGATCGGCGTATTTGCGGTACTCAGTCCGCAACGGCAGATCGATGCCGCCGGGCTGTTCGCGCAACTGGGCGGCAGTGAAGCCGAGCGGGGCCAGTTGGTGATCCCAGCCGTCCTCGATGCGTCCGTTGAAGAAGTCCGCGCCCATCCCGAGCCGTCCGGCCAGCTCGAACACGACCTCAGTGTCCGAACGCGACTCGCCGATCGGATCGGTCATCCTCGGCCGCAGCTGCACGTGTTCCTGCGCCGCCTGGCTGATCTCGAAACCGGCCTTGACCGCCTCGTGCTCCCACGGCGTCTGAACCGGCAGCACCAGGTCGGCGAAGCGCGCGGTCGGGTTCTCGAACAGATCGAGATGCACTGCGAATTCCAAGCGCCGCAACGCTTCCGCGGTACGGTTCGGGTCCGGTTGCGACAGCAGAAGATTCCCGCCGAAGGACACCAGCGCCCTTACCGGATAAGGCTTTTCTTCGAGGACAGCGCGGCAGAAGTTCCGTGCAGTCACCCAGCCCTGGTCCGGCGGACCGAGTGGGAACTCTTGCAGGCCAAGGGCTTTCGCTCGCTGCTCAGGCGCGAGCTGGTCCGCCGACGTGACCGGCGCGACCGCGAGCTTCGGAAGCACGACGTTGCCGCCGGGGGAGTCGTAGCTGCCGGTGAGCGCGTAGAGCGTGGCAATCGCGCGCTCGGTCTGCGTCGCGTTCGCGTGCTGCCCGACGCCCGACCAAGCCGCATACGTCACGGACTTCGCCTCGGCAAGGTCGGCCGCGAAGGCTTCGATCGCCGGGGCTTCGACGGTCGTCACGGCTTCGGTCCGATCGAGCGGCCACGCGGCACAGGCCTGCGCGTAATGCTCGAATGCGGGCACGCAGTCGACCGGGCCAGCCAGCGTGCGCACCCGGCGTTTTCCGTGCAGAGCAAACCTTTCCGGACCGCTTGCTGGATAATTCGTGTCGTACGGCTCAGCTCGTCCGGCGACCTCGTCCCACACCGCGAACCCAGCCGCGCCGGGATCGATTTCCGCCGCCCGGAGAAACCGGCCCGTGTCGGTGCGGACCAGCAACGGAGCGTTCGTCCACGACCGCACGAAAGCCTCGTCGTGCCCGCGACGTTCGAGCAACTCCCGTGCGACGCCGAGCGCGAGCGCGCCGTCCGTGCCCGGCCGCACCCGGAGCCAGTGCTCAGCCCGCACCGCGCTGGCCGTCCGCCGCGGATCGACGACGGCCAGCTTCGGCGTGCGAGCCTCAGCCAACGCGGCGGACTGAGCGAGCCATGCCTTGGCCGGATTGTGCCCCCATAGCACCGCGAATTCCGTACCCGCGTAATCCGGGGCGGGCAACGCCGAGCCGAACGTGAACGCGTGCGCGTAGTCCTTGTGCCAGTTGCAGATTTCGGTTGCGTACAGCGTATTGGGGCTGCCGAAAAGCCGGATGAACCGCTCGACCCAGTCGATCGAGTCGGACATCGGCGTGCCGCTGGGGGAGGTGACCGAGAACGCGACAGCCTCGGCCCCGCTGGTCGCGCGGATGCCGCCGAGCCGTTCGGCGATCTCGGACAGCGCTTCGTCCCAGCTGATCTCGCGCCAGCGCGGATCCGGATCGGACTTCGGCGTCGTGCGGCGCAACGGCCGGCGCAGCCTCTCGGGGGAGCGCACGAGCTCCGGCGCGGCGCGGCCCTTCGGGCACAACGCGGCACCGGTCGGATGTGCCGGATCCGGCCGGACGCCGCGCAGCGCGCCGTTCTCGACCGTGTAGACCGCGCCGCAGCGCGACCGGCACAACGTGCAGTAACCCCGGATCTCAGGCATTAGTTACTCCTTAGTAACCGGCTACCGGTTACTCCTGTACCCTGCTGGACCTAGGCGGGCGAAGTCAAGCCCGGGGAAGCGGAGGTGCGTCCCGTGACGCAGCTGCAGCGCACTAACCTGCGCGAACAAGTGCTCGAAGTGGTGCGGCAGGCGATGGTGTCCGGCGAACTGCGTCCCGGCGACATCTATTCGGCCGCCGCGCTCGCGACGCGGCTGGGCGTGTCGAGCAGCCCGGTGCGCGAGGCGTTGCTGACGCTGGTCAACCAGGGCCTGCTGGAACCCGTCCGCAACCGGGGCTACCGGGTCGTCGCGATCACCGAACGCGACCTGGACGAGATCTACGAGATGCGGGTGCTGCTGGAGATCCCGGCGACGCTGTCCGCCGGGGCGGCCGCCGGTCCGGACGACCTCGCCCGGCTGGACGCGCTGGCCGGTGAGATCGAGTCCGCAGCCGAGGCAGGCGATGTCGCGCGCTTCCTGGAGGCGGACCGCCGGTTCCACCTCGATTTGCTGGCCCTGGCCGGAAACGGGCGGCTGATCGACGCCATCGCCACGCTGCGCGACCAGACACGCTTGTACGGCTTGGAAAAGCTCGCCGAACGCGGCCGGCTGGCGGACTCGGCGCGGGAACACCGGGAGATGCTGGCGACGATCGCGGAGCGGGACTGGGCTCGGCTGGAGGACCAGGTCCGGGCGCATCTGAAGCACGTCAGGGCCGAATGGGCGGCTGGCTGAACGAGGGTGCGCTGGATCAGGTCAGGTGCCGCAACACCGCCGCCACCGCGGGCCGCGGATCGCCCGGGTGGGTCGCGGTGATGTTCCAGGTCGGGCCGCCGCGCGTGAACCGGCGGCCGGTGAGGTCGGGGAACTGCGCGGCGACGGACACCGGCAGCACGCAGCCGCCGAGGTCGTGCCGGACCAGTTCCGCCGCGGCGGGCGCGTCGGTGACCTCGTGCACGACGGTCCGGCGCACCCGAGCCGACTGGAACGTCCGGTCGGTAGCCTCCCGGATCGCCCAGCCCGGCGCGAAATCGACCACCGCTGTACCGGCGGCTTCGGCGGCCGACACGGGCCGGTCCGCTGCTCCGTCGCCGGCCGCGGTGACCAGCACCATTTCCTCCCGCCGGACCGGGCGGCTGACCAATCCGTCGCTCGGGGCGCACCCCGCGACGGCGACCATGATGTCCACAGTGGACGTCACGACCGCCTCGCGGAGCTGATGCGGCGGCGCGGTCCGCACCAGCACTCGCACGCCGGGGTGATCCCGGCGCAACGCACTCAGCGCCCGATGCGGTTCCGGCCACGCCCCGGGCATGACCCCGATCCGGACCTCGCCGGTAATCTCCCAGCGCGCCCGGTCGACGGTGGCCCGAGCGTGGCTGGCCGCCTCCAGCGCCGCTCGCGCCGCCGGGAGAAACGCTTTGCCCGCAGGCGTCAGCGCGACCCGGTGGGTAGTGCGCTCGAACAGTTCAGTGCCGAGATCGCGTTCGAGCGCACGGACCACAGTGGACACTGTCGACTGCACGGTATGCAGCCGACGCGCGGCAGCGGTGAACCCGCCCTCCTCGGCCACCGCCACGACGGTTTCCAGCTGCCGCAGGTCCATCCGTCCTCCTGGGTTCGTCCTTGAACCACTCCGGTCGTAGTACTACGCGTGCTACGCGCTGGTCCCGGCGAGCACCTCGCGGACCAACCGCGCGGTTTCGCTCGGCGTGCGCCCCACGCGGATCCCGGCCGCCTCGAGTGCTTCCTTCTTGGCCGCCGCCGTCCCGGAGGACCCGGACACGATCGCGCCCGCGTGTCCCATGGTTTTGCCTTCGGGAGCGGTGAATCCCGCGACGTACCCGACGACCGGCTTCCGGACGTTCTCCCGCACGTACGCCGCAGCGCGCTCCTCCGCGTCGCCGCCGATCTCGCCGATCAGCACGATCACGTCGGTGTCCGGGTCCTTTTCGAACGCCTCGACCGCGTCGATGTGCGTGGTGCCGATGACCGGGTCGCCGCCGATGCCGATGCAGCTGGAGAAGCCGATGTCGCGGAGTTCGTGCATGAGCTGATAGGTGAGCGTGCCGGACTTCGACACCAGCCCGATCCGCCCCGGGCCGGTGATGTCGGCGGGAATGATCCCGGCGTTCGACAGCCCGGGGGAGATGAGCCCGGGACAGTTGGGCCCGATGATCCGGGTGCGGCTGTCGCGCGCGTGCGCCCAGAACGCGGCGGAGTCGTGCACCGGCACGCCCTCGGTGATCACCACTGCGAGCCCGATGCCCGCGTCGACCGCTTCGAGGACCGCGTCCTTCACGAACGGCGGCGGCACGAACAAGACCACTACATCCGCACCGGTCTCCGTCATGGCCTCAGCGACGCCACCGAAGACCGGCAGCTCGTGCCCGTCAAGGGAAACCGTCTGCCCGGCCTTGCGCGGATTGACCCCGCCCACGACGTTCGTGCCCGCGGCCAGCATCCGGCGGGTGTGCTTGGTCCCTTCCGCGCCGGTGATGCCGGAAACGAGGACCCGGCTGGTGCTGTCGAGGAAAATCGCCATCGTTCAGCCCTCCGTCCCGGCCGCGAGCTTGGCCGCTTCGCGTGCGGCGTCGTCCATCGTCGCGACGACTGTCACCAGCGGATGCGCAGCCTCGTCGAGGATCCGCCTTCCTTCCGCGACGTTGTTCCCGTCGAGCCGGACTACCAGCGGTTTCGTCGCGCGATCGCCCAGCAGCGCCAGCGCTTTCACGATGCCGTCCGCGACCGCGTCGCACGCCGTGATCCCTCCGAAGACGTTCACGAACACACTGCGCACGTCCGGATCCCCGAGGATCACCCCGAGCCCGGCCGACATGATCTCCGCGGACGCCCCGCCGCCGATGTCGAGGAAATTCGCCGGCCCGACCGCGCCCGCGTCGCGCGCCGCGGCAGCCACTACATCCAGAGTGGACATCACGAGCCCGGCGCCGTTGCCGATCACGCCGATGTCGCCGTCGAGCTTCACGTAGTTGAGCCCCTGCTCGGCGGCCTGCTGCTCGAGCGGATCCCCGGTGTCCGCTTCCGCGAAGGCCCGATGCCCGGGATGCCGGAACGCGGCGTTGCCGTCCAGCGTGACCTTCCCGTCGAGCGCGACGATCTCCCCGCCGCGCGTGCGGGCGAGCGGATTGACCTCGACGAGCGTCGCGTCCTCGGCGGTGAACACGTCCCACAACCGGACCAGCACCCCCGCCGCTTCGACCGGAAGCCGTGCCGCCGCCGCGATCCGGCGCGCTTTGACGAGATCGACCCCGACCCGGATGTCGATCGGCACCTTGACCAGCGCCTCCGGCCGGGTCGCGGCGACCTCCTCGATGTCCATCCCGCCCGCCGCCGACGCCATCGCGAGGAAACTCCGGTCGGCGCGGTCGAGGAGATAGGAGACGTAGTACTCCTCGGCGATATCGCTGGCCTCGGTCACGAGGACGCGATGCACGCGGTGCCCTTTGATGTCCATCCCGAGGATCTCGTCGGCAACCGCCGCCGCGTCCTCGGGACGGGCCGCGAGCTTGACCCCGCCCGCCTTGCCCCGCCCGCCGGTCTTGACTTGCGCCTTGACGACAACCGGCCCGCCGATCTCGACGGCCGCGGCGCGCGCTTCGTCCGGCGTCGCGGCCACGCGGCCACGGGGAACCGGCACGCCGTGCGCGGCGAAGAGGTCGCGCGCTTGGTGTTCCAAGAGGTCCATCGGAATTCCTTCCTTGCGGGCGGGGGAGCGGGTTGTTCGGGGCTGGTGGTTCTGCGGTTGCGGAGCGCTCGGTGGCTCGGCTGCGGTTTCTGGCAGGGCCGTGGGTGGCTGGTCTGGATAGCTGGGCTGTGGATGGCCTCGCGGCGAACGACTCGGCCGCCCGGTGCCGCGCGAGCGACCGAGCGTCGAACCTGCCGCCGTGCCGCAGCCAGTTCGGCCGAGCGGCCCGACGGGCTTGCTGCCGTGCCGCAGCCCGCTCGGCTGAGCGATCCGACGGGCTAATCGCCGTTCCGCAGCCAGTTCGGCTGAGCGCCCGACGGGCTTGCTGCCGTGCCACGGAGCACCTCGGCCGAGCGATCCGACGGGCTAACCGCCGTGCCGCAGCCAGCTCCGCCGAGCGACCCGGCGGCTAGCCGCGGTACCACCGAGCACCTCGGCCGAGCAACGACGCCCGCCTTGTCGCCAAGCCCCGGCCGATGAGCCGCCCCGCCGCGCGCGTCGTGCAGCAGGTCGACCCCGCGAATCAGCCGGCGAGCCGCCCGTCGAAGCCGGTGGCGGATCGTCCGGTCGGTCGGCCGGACAAACCTGCGGATGCCCCTGGACAGCGGGCGGCTCGAAGAGTAAGTCTAATGCCTACCTCATACGGTATGCAATCTACAGTCTTCCGGCGACGAGCCGCTGACCTGCGGCGACAGATTCGGCGGGCCGCGGAGAGGCACGAGCAGACCGGGACGAGCGCGCGGGTCAGAGAGGTCCGGCGCGGGACAGGAGGAGTTGCGCATGTCGCCCACCACGACCGGCCGGCAAGCAGGCCAGCACACCGGCGAGAACGCCAGCGGGCAGACCGGGGACAAGGCCGAAGCGAAACCCGTCGGCGATGCCAGCGAAGACCGGCCAGTCAGCCAGAGCGCCGGAGACGAGAATCGGCAAACTAGCCAGAGCGCCGGAGACGAGAATCGGCAAGCCAGCCCGAGCACCGGGGGCAAGGACCAGCAAGCCAGCCCGAGCGCCGGAAGCAAGGCCAGTAACGAAACCCGCCAAAGCGCGGGTGCCAAGGCCAGCGAGAACGGGCAAACCAGCCGAAGCGCCCCGGACAAACCCAGCGGGACCGCAGGTCAGCACCCAGCCACCACCGGGGCAGCGCCGGACACGATCTCCGGCGGCCACCTGGTTGCGAAAGCCCTGAAGGCCGAAGGCGTGGACACCATCTTCACCCTCTGCGGCGGCCACATCATCGACATCTACGACGGCTGCGTCGACGAGGGCATCAGCGTCATCGACGTCCGCCACGAGCAGGTCGCGGCGCACGCGGCCGACGGGTACGCGCGGATCACCGGCCGCCCGGGGTGTGCGGTGGTCACGGCGGGGCCGGGGACGACCGACGCGGTCACCGGCGTCGCGAACGCGTTGCGCGCGGAGAGTCCAATGCTGCTGATCGGCGGCCAGGGTGCGTTGAGCCAGCACAAGATGGGCTCGCTGCAGGACCTCCCGCACGTGGACATGATGACCCCGATCACCAAATTCGCCGCCACCGTCCCGCACACCGCGCGGGCCGCTGACCTGGTGTCGATGGCGTTCCGCGAAGCCTTCGCGGGCGCGCCCGGACCGTCCTTTTTGGAGATTCCCCGCGACGTCCTCGACGCGCGCGTGCCGGCGGAGAACGCGCGCATCCCGCAGTCCGGCCGCTATCGGGCCTCCACACGGAACGCGGGCGATCCGGCGGATGTCGAAAAGCTCGCGGATCTGCTGGTACACGCCAAGAAACCGGCGATTCTGCTCGGCAGCCAAGTCTGGACGACCCGCGCCACCGAGCCCGCGACGGAACTCGTGCGCGCGCTGAACATCCCGGCCTACATGAACGGCGCCGGCCGCGGAACTCTGCCGCCGGGCGATCCGCACCATTTCCAGCTTTCCCGCCGTTATGCCTTCGACAACGCGGACGTGATCGTCATCGTCGGCACGCCGTTCGACTTCCGGATGGGTTACGGCAAAAGGCTTTCCCCGGACGCGAAGGTGGTCCAGATCGACCTCGACTACCGGACCGTCGGGAAGAACCGCGACATCGACCTCGGCATTGTCGGCGACGCGGGACAGATCCTCGCCGCGGTCGCGGACGCTGCGTCCGGGCGGGTGGACAACGGGGCGGTGGGCCGCAAGCCGTGGCTGGAGGAATTGCGGGCGGTCGAAGAAAAAGCCAAGCAGAAGCGGTTGCCGCAGCAGCATTCCGACGCGAATCCGATCCATCCGTACCGGCTGGTGCACGAGATCAACGAGTTCCTGACCGAGGATTCGATCTACATCGGCGACGGCGGCGACATCGTCACCTTCTCCGGCCAAGTCGTGCAACCGAAGGCACCGGGGCACTGGATGGATCCCGGTCCACTCGGGACACTCGGCGTCGGGATTCCGTTCGTGCTGGCCGCGAAACACGCGCGGCCGGACCAAGAGGTCGTCGCGCTCTTCGGCGACGGGGCGTTTTCCCTTACCGGGTGGGATTTCGAGACGCTCGTGCGGTTCGACCTGCCGTTCGTCGGGATCGTCGGCAACAACTCGTCGATGAACCAGATCCGCTACGGCCAGGCGCAGAAATACGGCCTGGCCCGCGAACGCATCGGCAACACCCTCGGCGACGTCCCCTACGACCAGTTCGCCCGGATGCTCGGCGGCTACGGCGAGGAGGTCCGCGACCCGGCGGACATCGCCCCGGCACTGCGCCGCGCCCGGGAATCCGGCAAGCCTTCGCTGATCAACGTCTGGGTCGACCCGGACGCCTACGCCCCCGGAACCATGAACCAGACGATGTACAAGTAGTCGGGAGGAGCCGAAGATGGGAAAGGCACTGGAGGGCGTCCGCGTCCTCGACATGACCCACGTCCAATCCGGACCGTCGTCGACGCAGATCCTCGCCTGGCTCGGCGCGGACGTCGTGAAGCTCGAAACCCCCGGACGCGGCGACATCACCCGCGGCCAGCTGCGCGATCTGCCCGGAGTGGACAGTCTGTACTTCACGATGCTGAACGCCAACAAGCGCAGCATCACGCTCAACATGAAAAGCGAGCAGGGCAAGGAAGTCTTCACCAAGCTGGTGTCCTCAGTGGACGTGCTGGTGGAGAACTTCGGACCCGGCGTCGTGGACCGTTTCGGGTTCTCCTGGGATCGGCTCCGCGAGATCAACGAGCGGCTGATCTACGCGTCCATCAAGGGTTTCGGCCCGGGCCGGTATGCGAATTTCAAGGCCTACGAGGTGATCGCGCAGGCGATGGGCGGCTCGATGAGCACGACCGGCTTCGAACAGGGACCACCCACTGCGACCGGCGCGCAGATCGGCGATTCGGGCACCGGCATCCACCTCGTCGCGGCGATTCTGGCGGCGTTGTACCAGCGTACGAGCACCGGGCGCGGCCAGCGGGTGCAGGTCGCGATGCAGGACGCCGTGCTCAACCTGTGCCGGGTCAAGCTGCGCGACCAGCAGCGGCTGGCGCACGGGCCGCTGGGCGAGTACCCCAACGAACGGTTCGGCGACGAGGTGCCGCGGTCGGGCAACGCGTCCGGCGGCGGCCAGCCGGGCTGGGCGGTGCGGTGCGCGCCGGGCGGGCCCAACGACTACATCTACGTCATCGTCCAGCCGGTCGGCTGGGCTCCGCTGACCGAGCTGATCGGGCGGCCGGAACTCACCGAGGACCCGGACTGGGCGACCCCGGAGGCGCGGCTGTCCAAACTGGACAAGGTGTTCGCGATGGTCGAGGAATGGACCGAACAGCGCACCAAATGGGAGGTCATGGAGCTGCTCAACGCCCGCAACATCCCTTGTGGACCGATTCTGTCCACTAAGGAGCTGATCGAGGACGAGACGCTGGCCGAGCTGGGGTCGGTGGTCGAGGTGCCGCATCCGGAGCGCGGCGCGTTCAAGACCGTCGGCTGCCCGTTGAAGCTGTCCGATTCGCCGGTGGAGGTCGAGCGTTCTCCGTTGCTGGGCGAGCACAACGACGAGGTGCTCAGCGAACTCGGCTACAGCGCGGCGGATGTCGAGCAGCTGCGCACGGCGGGCGTGATCTGACGATGACGACGGAAACGGGCCGCGCGGCGGTCGAAGAAATTCTGAAGCGAGTAGCCGGGGAAGGCCGCTCCGTGTTGACCGCACCGGAGGGCCGCGCAGTTTGCGAGGCATACGGCATTCCGACGCCGCAGGAACGGCTCGCCACTTCTGCGGAGGAAGCGGTGGCGCAGGCCGGGGAAATCGGCCTTCCGGTGGTGCTGAAGATCGTGTCGCCGGACATCCTGCACAAGACCGAAGCTGGCGGCGTGCTCGTCGGCCTCGGCAGCGAACAGGAAGTCGCTGACGGCTACGCCAAGATTCTGGCTAACGCCAAGGCTTACGACGCCTCGGCCCGGATCACCGGCGTGCAGGTGCAGCAGATGCTGACCAGCGGGCAGGAGGTGATCATCGGCGCGGTCACCGATCCGAGCTTCGGCAAGATCGTCGCGTTTGGACTCGGCGGAGTTCTGGTCGAGGTGCTGAAGGACGTCACCTTCAGGCTGGCGCCCACCAGCACCGACGAAGCTCTGTCCATGGTGGACGGTATCGCGGCCGCGGAAATCCTCAATGGAGTGCGCGGCAGCGAGGCGGTCGACAAAGCGGCGCTGGCCGACGTCGTGCATCGGCTGTCGCAGCTGGTCACCGACTTTCCGCAGCTGGCCGAGGTCGACCTCAACCCGGTGCTCGCCACCGGCGACGGGGCGACCGCCGTGGACGTGCGGATCCTCGTCGACCCGGCGGCGGCCGCGGAACCGGTGCGGTTCAGCCAGGACGAAATCCTCGCGGCAATGAACCGGATCATGAAACCGGCCGCGGTCGCGGTGATCGGCGCGTCCGCCGAGGACGGGAAGATCGGCAATTCGGTGATGAAGAATCTCGTCAACGGCGGCTACGCGGGCGAGATCTACCCGATCAATCCGAAGGCCGCGGAAATCCTCGATCGCAAGGCGTATCCGAGCATCGCGGACGTCCCCGGCGATGTGGACGTGGCCGTCTTCGCGATCCCGGCCAAGTTCGTGCCGGCGGCGCTGGAAGAGGCGGGCGAGAAGGGGGTCGCCGGGGCGATCCTGATTCCTTCCGGCTTCGGCGAGACGGGGAATATCGAGCTGCAGAACGAGGTTCTGGCCATCGCGCGCAAGCACGGCGTGCGGATTCTCGGCCCGAACATCTACGGCTATTACTACACGCCGGAGAATCTGTCCGCGACGTTTTGCACCCCCTATGACGTCAAAGGCGGCGTCGCGCTGTCCTCGCAGAGCGGCGGGATCGGGATGGCGATCCTCGGCTTCAGCCGGTCGGCCGGGATGGGCGTGTCCGCGATCGTCGGCGTCGGGAACAAGGCCGACATCGACGAAGACGATCTCCTCACCTTCTTCGAGCACGACGACAACACCGAACTCGTCGCCATGCACCTGGAAGACCTCAAGGACGGGCGCGCGTTCGCCGAGACCGCGAAGCGGGTGTCCGCGAAGAAACCAGTGGTGGTGCTGAAGGCGGGACGGACGTCGGAAGGCGCGAAAGCGGCCGGGTCACACACCGGCGCGCTGGCCGGCAATGACCGCGTGTACGACGACATCCTGCGCCAAAGCGGTGTCATTCGCGCACCAGGCCTCAACGACCTGCTCGAATACGCGCGAGGCGTGCCGAAACTGCCCACGCCGAAGGGCGAAAACGTCGTGATCATCACCGGCGCGGGCGGTTCCGGAGTGCTGCTTTCGGACGCCTGCGTGGACAACGGGCTCACGCTGATGCGGATCCCGGACGACCTGGACGCCGCGTTCCGCGAGTACATCCCGCCGTTCGGCGCGGCCGGAAACCCGGTCGACATCACCGGCGGCGAGCCGCCGTCGACCTATCGGAACACCCTCGCGTTAGGACTGTCCGACGATCGTATTCACTCGTTGGTTCTCGGTTACTGGCACACGATCGTCACGCCGCCGATGGTGTTCGCCGAGCTGGTCGTGGACGTGGTGGAGGAGTTCCGGCGGAAAGGCATCCACAAGCCGGTGGTGGCGTCGCTGTCCGGAGATGTCGAGGTCGAGCAGGCCAGCGAGCACCTGTACGCGCACGGCGTCGTGGCCTATCCCTACACGACCGAAAAGCCGGTCGCGGTGCTCGGCGCGAAGTACCGGTGGGCGCGTTCGGCGGGTCTGCTGCCTTGATCAAGTCCGGAGGGAGGCGTACGTTGCCCGACACCTAACCGCTGGTCAGCGGAGTGCGGCGAGGAAGGGACGCCGGGACGCGGGGTCGCGTCCCGGCTCGGGGGAACGGAGACAGCCCGGCACGGGAACCGAAGTCAACGGTGACGAAAGAGAATTCTCATGACCGCAGCCCAACCGACATACCAGGAGATCGTCGACGACAACGGGCGGACGTACCGGATCGGGGAGAGCCCCCGGGACCTGATGGGCCGGTCCCGCAGCTGGATGGTCTGGCTGCCGTGGGTGGCCATGATGGCGGTGAGCGTTTTCGAATACGGCTGGGGAGCCGTCGAGGGGACGCTGGAGGAAAAATACGGCTGGTCGTTGTCGGACGCGTTCTGGCTGGCCAGCATCTGGGCCGTGTTCCAGGCCGGGGTCGCTTTCCCGGCCGGCCGGCTCCGGGAGAAGAACATCGTGTCGGCGAAAACGGCGATGCTGGCCGGGGCGGTGTGTTCCGGGATCGGCTACTTCTCCATCGCGCACAGCGGAAATCTGGTGGTGGCGTTCATCGGGTATTCGGTGCTGGGCGGGATCGGCGCCGGACTCGTGTACGCGACCTGCATCAACATGGTCGGGAAATGGTATCCGGAGAAGCGCGGCGCCCGCACCGGATTCGTGAACGGCGGCTTCGCGTACGGTTCGGTGCCGTTCATTTACCTGTTCAGTGCCTTCCTCGGCCATGAGAACGTGACGATCACGCTCGACGCGATCGGCCTGTACATGCTCGTGGTGGTCGGGCTGTGCGGGTTCCTCTTCAAGGACCCGCCGAAGAACTGGTGGCCCGCCGAGGTCGACCCGATCGCCTGGCTTAAAGGCAGCGCGGCGGGGAAGGCCCGGAGCCTGGAAAAGAACCCGCCCGCGGTACGGCAGTTCACTCCGATGGAGGCGATCCGCACCGGAATGCTGCCGCTGATGTGGGTCACCCTCGTGGTGATCGGCGGGGTTTCGCTGTTCGGGATCAATTTCCAGGTCGATTTCGCCAAGGAAAGCCAGTTCGGCGCCTTCGTAGCGGCTTCGTCGGCGGGAATCTTGGCCATTGTGAACGGTGTCGGCCGGGGGATCGTCGGCTGGGCTTCCGACCGGATCGGCCGGAAGGCGACGTTGTTCTGGGTGCTGGTGATCGCGGCATTGGCGCAATTCGGCGTGCTGTGGTCGGGCAAGACGCACAGTTTGTTCTGGTTCATGGTATTCGCGGTGCTGACCGGATTCGGCAGCGGCGCGTTCTACCCGCTGTTCGCCGCGCTGGTGCCGGATTACTTCGGCGAGAACCACAACGCGACGAACTACGGCATCGTCTACAGCGCGAAACTGGTCGGCGGTGTCGGCGGCGGCGGTCTGGCGGCCGGAGTGATCGCCGCGTGGGGCTACACCGGCGCGTATGTGCTGGCCGGGTGCATTGCTCTGCTGTCCGCGGTGATGACGTTGTTCTTGCGGCAGCCAGGACGTTCCGGTCGCGGCTCGCCGGAAAAGGCGGGCGAGCGGATCGCGCGCACCGCTCCGGCGGCGGGCAACTGAATTTCCCTTGCGGGCCCGGGAGCGACGGGACGGCTGGCACCCGCCCCGTCGCTCCCGGGTTGCTTTGTTTCCTCTCGCGGGACCGTTCAGCTGGCTGACCCGGCGCGCGCGGTGATTATTCCGCCGCGTCGGGCCGTTCGTGGAATGCCTGGCGCGTGCGTTCGGTGTGCTGAGCCATGATTTTCTCGGCTTTTTCGACGTTGTGCGCCGCGATCGCCTCGATCAGCGCGGCGTGCTCCTGCCACGCGTCGCGCCCGCGGGGCCGAGCGATCGGCGTGTAGTACCAGCGCACGCGGCGGTCGACCAGGCCGATGAGCTCGGTCAGGACGGCGTTGCCGGTGAGCTCGGTGATGTACGCGTGCAGGTCGGCGTTCGCCGCGACGAGCCGCTCGCTGTCGTCCGCGGCGAGGGCTTTCATGCCGACGTCCTGCAGCTCCCAGAGGCGCTTGATGTCGTCGTCGGTCGCACACGCCGCGGCGAGACGCGCGGAGTGGGTCTCCAGCACCGCCCGGACGCCGAGGAGCTGGTCGGCTTCCTCGTCGGTGGGCAGGTGCACAAACGCGCCCTGCGCGGGCCGGAGGTCGACCCAGCCCTCGCTTTGCAGGCGCTGCAACGCCTCGCGCACCGGCTGGCGGCTGACGCCCAGGTACTCGGCGAGGTCGGCCTCGACGAGGTGCTGCCCGGGTTCGAGGGTGCGGTTGATGATCAGCTCGGCGAGCGCGTCGTACACGACCTGCCGCAGCGGCGCGGGCCGCTCCACCCGGTTGGCGCTCTTTCCGGAGAGCGACCCCTTGGCCGTCCGGCGGCCGGTGGGCCCGCGTTCGGGCAGGGGAGAAACGGACTCGGTCACGGTGCACCTCGGGTGGGATCAGCGGCGGGATTCGAGGAACTCAGTTTTCAGGATACAGGTTTTAGTATGCAAAATCCCAGGATTCTGGATCACGTGGGCGATCTTCCCTCGCGCGGGTGGCGAGCCGGGCCGGGCGAGGGGATCGGACGCTGGTGGGAGCGGTTGCCGGTCTGTGTCCGACAGTGAAGTGGATCCGCGGCGGTCGGCCGTTCCCGACGGGGAGGTGGATCCGTGGCGGTCGCCGCGTCGTGCGCGCTGGGCACCGGCACGGATCCTGATGCGGGCGAAGCTCGTCCGCGGGGATCTGATGCTTAGGCTAACCTAACTCCATGGGGATCATCCGTGCGGTGCCGGACCTGGAACGCGTCGTGGGCGAGCGGCCGCTGCCGGTCATGATGAAGTCGATCGACCATCTCGACCCGCATTGCCTCGCGCTGCTCGCGCACAGCCCCGCCGCCGTGCTCGGTTATGTCGACGCCGGGGGACGACAGCGGGCCGAACTGGTCGGCGGGACACCAGGATTCGCCGTCGCGGAGTCCAGGTCACGGCTGCGGCTGCCGGTTCCGTCGGCGGCCGCGCCGGGTGCCGGTGCCGCGCTGCTGGTGCTCGTCCCGGGGTGGCGCGAGACTTTGCGGATCAACGGAACCCTTGCCGAAGACGGTCTTCTCGTCGAGGAAGCGTTCCTGCACTGCGGCAAAGCGGTCCTCCGTTCGAACCTGTGGGGACCGGGGTCAGCGCCGGAGGACGCCGTCGAAGAGGGGACTGCGCTCGGTCCCGCAGCGGCTGCTTTCCTTGCTGCCGCACCGTTCGCCGTGGTGACGTCGCGGGACGGATCCGGGCGCGCCGACGCCAGTCCGAAGGGCGATCCACCCGGCGTGGCCCGGATGATCGGACCGACGACGGTCGCGCTCGCTGACCGGCCCGGCAACCGGCGTACCGACACGTTCCACAATGTCGTCGAGCGCCCTGAGGTGGCTGTCTTGGCCGTCGTTCCCGGCGACGTTCGCACGTTGGAGATCACCGGGAAGGCGGTAGTCAGCACGGAGGACGGGCTGCGCGAGTCGATGACCGAGCGCAACCGCACCCCGAAAGCGGTGCTCAAGGTGGAGGTCGAGACCGTCCGGCTCGCGCGGAACGGTGCCCTGCGCGAGTCCGGGTTGTGGGACTCCGCCAAGCACGTCGATCTCGCCGACCTGCCGCGGTCGTCGACCATCTGGACGGACCACCTCAAGCTGAACGAGACCGCGGGCGCGGCCGCGGAACTGGTGCGGGCCGGGGTGAACGAACCGCTGCTCCGAGCGGGTCTCGACGAGGATTACCGGCAGAATCTGTGAGCCGCCGGGTGGGCTGAGGGTGATCATCGGCCCGGCGAAGACTACTCAAATGACCGATGTCCGTCCCGGCGATCTCCCGTAGCGTGAGGCGCGCCCAGTCGTCGACGTTGCGAGGTCCGGATGGCTCAAGAACGCATGACAACCGACACCGACACGGCCGCCAGCGGTCTGCTGCTGAGCGTGGAACCGCTGACCGCCGCGGTGGACCGCGGCAAGGCCAACGGCGCCGTGGCCGACAACGACGGCAACGACTAGCCGTTGTCGCGCTCCATGACGGAGATTCCCGGACTGGCCGGCCTCGTGGCACCGCTCGAGGCCGGCCAGTTCTTCGCAGAGGTCTTGGGCAAGGAGCCGCGGCGGTTCCCGGGGGAGAAAGGCCGGTTCGCGTCCCTGCTGCCGTGGCCGGAGCTGGACCGGGTGCTGCGCCAGCACCGCCTGGAGTTCCCCCGGCTGCGGCTCGCGCTCGACGGCGACGTCGTCCCCGCGCACACCTACACCGAAATGGTGTCGACGCGGCGCAACGGCCTGGTCCCGCGCGTGCTGCCGGCCCCGTTCGCCGAACACTTGCGCGCCGGCGCGACGCTCGTGCTCGACTCGGTCAACGAACTGGTCGGCGAAGTCGGCGAATTGGCGGGCAAACTCGAACACGACCTGCGCGAGCGGATCCAGGTCAACCTGTACGCGGGCTGGGGCACCACGCACGGCTTCGACGTCCACTGGGACGACCACGACGCGTTCGTCATCCAGCTTTCCGGGCGGAAACGGTGGCGCCTGCACGGGGTCACCCGGCGTTCGCCGCTGCAACGCGACGTCGAACTTCCGGAACGCCCCGAAGGCGAACCGCACGACGACTTCCTGCTCGAGGACGGCGACGTCCTCTACCTGCCGCGCGGGCATTGGCACGACGTGTCGGCGGTCGGCGAGGAGTCGCTGCACCTGACGATCGGGTTCAACGCCGCCACCGGCGTGGATCTCGTGGCGTGGCTGGCTGACCAGCTGCGCTCCGACGAACTGTTCCGCGCTGACCTGCCCCGGTTCGCTGGTCCGGACGCGCGTGCGGAGCGGGCCGAAGCGCTCCGCCGGCGGCTCGCTGAGGTGACCGCGGGCGACGTCGTCGACCGTTTCCTTGCCGACCGGGACGCCCAGGCCCCGGCCCAGACCCGCATCGGCCTGCCGTGGGCGGCCACGGCGGACCTGCTGCCGCCGGACGACGATTTCGAGGTCCGGCTGCTCGTCCCACGCGCCGCACTGGTGGACGACGACGGGACGGTTGCGCTGGTCGGTGCCGGGAAACGGCTAGTCTTCGCCGAGGCCGCGCGTCCGGTGCTCGCTGCGTTGCTCGAGTGCGGTCCGCAGCCGTTCAAGGTTCTGGTCGACGCCGCGCCAGGGGTGCCTCCGGAGACGGTGCGGGCGCTGTTGAAGGAGCTGGTGGTTCAGGGGCTTGTTGCTCGGGCCTGACTGCGGGCTTTGTCGGGGTGCCTTGGTGGTGCGGGGCAGCGTGAGTTGGGTGCTGTGAGGCCTCGACGCTCGGCCCTGGTCGCAGGGTTCGTCGGGGTGCGAGGCTGGCTCCCGGTCTGGGCTGCGGAGTTTCGCCAGGCGCGATCGCTGAGGCCACGGCGCTCGGCCCCGGTCACCGCCGTCGGGTGTGCGGGTGCTGCCCGGGTGGCTGGTGGTGAGAGGCCGGGCTGCACGGGCTTGAAGGAGGGCGTCACGCGGCCCGGCGACATTGCCGCCGCGACCTGGCGGCCATGACGGTGCGAGCGCTGGTCGCCCGCGGTCTGGGACGCCCGGCGCATTGCCCGATCGAGTGACGTCGCGCGACAGTGACGGTCGCCTCGAAAAGACCTGGCGCGCCGTCAGCTATACTTAGGCATGCCTAAGCCCGACGTGCCGCACTCGGGCCCGGGGATCTGCTTCCCGGGCCGGAATGGTGCGCCCGGATGCGCCGCGCTCACCCGGGAGCTCGGTGGCGAGCCTGCCGGGACCGCCGCGCGCATGACGTCCTGGCTGCTGGTCGAGCAGCCGGGTTCGTGGGGCCCGGACGCGCTCGAAGACGTGCTGTCCGCCGTGTTCCCCGCCGAACGCCTCGACGCCGCCCGCGCCGCTGGCCTGCGCCCCCTGCTGATCCGAAAGCCGGGACGGCACGCGCGGACGCCAGGTGCCCCGCGCGCGGTTTACGTCGCGAGCGGACATCCCGGCGACCGTTGGACGGAACGGCTCGACCTCGCTGACCTGGCTGATCTCGCCCATCTTGATCTCGAAGCAGTCGCGGCCGGACGTCGCGGGCACGGGGAACCGGTGTCCGGTCCGCTTTTTCTCGTCTGCACGCACGGCAGCAAGGACATGTGCTGCGCCGTTTTCGGCCGGCCGCTGGCGACGAGCCTCGCGCAGAACCATCCCGGGCGGGTGTGGGAGGTCAGCCACGTCGGCGGGGACCGCTGGGCCGGAAACCTCCTGACCGTGCCGGACGGTTTCCTCCACGGCAGCCTCGCGGTGCCCGACGCCGAACTCGCGGCGAAGGAAGCGCTCAGCGGCAACGTCCGGCTGGAGAACCTGCGCGGGCGTACGTCGGCGGAGAGCGCGTGGTCGCAGTTCGCCGAGATCGAGGTCCGCGGACGCACTGGATTGCGCGGTCTCGACGCGGTGCTGGCCGTGACCGAGGAATCCCGGGGCGACGCCCGAAGCGTCCTGGTCGAGGCGGGAGAGCGACGCTACGAGGTGATGGTCCGGCGGACGGTGCCGACGTCGTCCGTGCACAGCCGATGCACTGCGCGGCTGGTGCTGTCGGGGTTCGTGGCGGAGTCAGTGCGCGAAGTTTGACCTCGGTGGTTGCGCCGCTCGGCGAGGGACTCCGAAGGCTGGCCACGCCACCGACTGGCGGTCCGCGAGCGGCGGCTGGTCTGCCGGACTTCAAGCGGGCGCATCGCAAGACACCACGGCACCCGGCAGTTCGCGCTCGTGAGTGGCGATGCCGGTACTAACCGGCATCGCCACTCACGAGCCCCAACCGGGCTTCTCCGCAGCGGGGGCGCAAGGTTCGCCCCGCCGATGGGCGCGGTCGGCCTCGCGGAGTTCCGCAAGGTGCGGTGCGCGGGCTAGGGGATGTTGCGGAGTTCCGCGAACGGGACGGTGCGGGATTCCGCAAGGGGAGCGCTTCGGTTCTCCGCGAGACGAATCAGATTCCCCCGAAGGACCTCTCACCGTCCTCTGCGGGAGCGGGCGGACATGCCCGGCGCACCGATCCCCGCCGCGCACCCCGTCGTTCGTCATCGGCGCTTCCGATCACCAAAACCTGGCCCGCAGTCACCGGAGGGGATACTGTATGCAATCTATCATCGGCGGGATACCGACCGGGAGGCGACCATGCGGGTGGCGGTTCTGGGCGCAGGAGCGATCGGCGCGTACGTCGGCGCGGCGCTGCATCGCGGTGGCACCGAAGTTCACCTCATCGCGCGCGGTGCGCATCTCGCGGCGATGGCGGCGGACGGGGTGCGCGTCCGGAGTCCCCGCGGGGACTTCACGGCGCATCCGCACGTCACGGCGGATCCGAGCGAGGTCGGGCCGGTCGACTACGTTTTCCTTGGCCTCAAAGCACATTCGTATCCGGACTGCGGTGCCCTCCTCACCCCGTTGCTGCGGGAGAACACCGCGCTCGTCGCGGCGCAGAACGGCATTCCGTGGTGGTATTTCCACGGGCTGGCCGGTCATCCGCTGGCCGGCCGCCGCGTGGAAGCCGTCGATCCGGGCGGGGCTACCAGTCGGGTGCTGGACGTCGAGCGGGCGATCGGGTGTGTCGTCTACTGCTCGACCGTCATCGAGGAACCGGGCGTCATCCGGCATCTCGAGGGCACGCGGTTTTCCCTCGGGGAACCGTCCGGGGAGAGTTCCGTCCGCTGCCGGAAGCTCGCCGACGCGATGGTCGCGGGCGGGCTCAAAGCCCCGGTCGAGCCGAGGCTGCGCGACGACATCTGGGTCAAGCTGATGGGCAACGTCGCGTTCAACCCGCTGTCCGCGCTCACCCGGGCGACCATGGCGCAGATGTGCGAGCACGACGAAACCCGCGCGCTCGTCGCGGCGATGATGACCGAAACCCTGGCGATCGCGCGGGCGGCGGGTGCGGATCCGCAGGTCTCGGTCGAGAAACGGATCGACGGCGCGTGGCGCGTCGGGCACCACAAGACGTCCATGCTGCAGGACCTGGAAGCGGGCAAACCGCTGGAGATCGACGCGATCATCGGTGCGGTCGTGGAGCTCGCGGATCTCACTGGCGTCGAGGCGCCCGCGTTGCGGCATGTGCACGCCGCGATCGGATTGCTCAATCGGACGGCGATTCCGGTCGGCTGAAAAGGAAACCGCGCGACCGTCCACTGTGGAATAAAGCGTGACCACTGTGGACGGTCGCGGCTAGAGCCGCTCGCCGAAGAGGTCGGCAAGGGTGCTGCGCCCGGATCGAGCGACGCCGTGGCGCGCCCGGCGTCTCGAGGAAACCTGCCCGCTTCCCGTTGACCGGAGCCTCCGCATCCAGCTATTCTCGAACTACGGAAGAAAACTTCCACGAAGCGAAATTAGCTGATCGAGATGTGAGGAGCCGAGGTACTCATGACCGGTCCCGCCGGGGAGCGGCACTCGCTGCCCTACACCGCCAACCTGTCGATCCTGTTCACCGAACTCCCGCTGCTCGAGCGCGCGCAGGCCGCTCGGGCAGCGGGCTTCACCAAGGTGGAGTACTGGTGGCCGTTCGACAGCGCCGACCCGTCGGGAGCCGACGTCGACCGGTTCGCGCGGTCGATCGAGCAGGCGGGCGTCCAGCTGACCGGGCTGAACTTCTACGCGGGCGACATGGCCGCGGGCGAGCGCGGGCTCGTGTCGTGGGTCGGCCGCGAGGCGGAGTTCGCGACGAGCCTGACGGTCGCGCTCGGGCTCGCCGAACGGCTCGGCTGCCGCAGCTTCAACGCGCTGTACGGCAACCGGATCGACGGGACCGCACCGTCCGAACAGGACGATCTGGCCCGCACGCACCTCGCGACCGCGGCGAAGGCGGCCGAGGGCATCGGCGCACAGCTGGTGCTCGAACCGCTCTCCGGCACCCCGGCGTACCCGCTGAAGACCGCGGCCGACGCGGTCGCGGTGCTCGACGAGCTCGGCCTGGACAACGTCCGGCTGCTCGCGGACCTCTACCACCTGGCGGTCAACGGCGACGACCTCGACACCGTGATCGCCCGCTACACCCCGCGCACCGGGCACGTGCAGATCGCCGACGCGCCGGGCCGGCACCAGCCGGGCACGGGGGAGCTGGATCTCGAAGGACATCTGGAAAAGCTGCAGGCGGCGGGCTACGCCGGACCGGTGGGCATCGAGTACAAACCGGACGGTTCCACTGTGGACTCGCTGGCCTGGCTGCCGTACGAGCGAAGGGGAAACTGATGAGCAGGATCGGGTTCATCGGACTGGGCGTGATGGGCACGCCGATGGCCGCGCACCTGGCCGCCGCCGGACACGAGGTGAGCGGGTTCGACCTCAACGCCGACGCGCTGGCGAAGCTGGAAGCGGCGGGCGGGCGCGCGGCGAAGGACGTCGCCGACGCGGTGTCCGGGGCCGAGGTCGTGATCACCATGCTGCCGAACCACCCGCAGGTCGAGCAGGTCGTGCTCGCCCCGGGCGGCGTGCTCGACACGATCGCGCCCGGCACGCTGCTGGCCGACATGAGCACCATCCGGCCGGAGACGTCGATCGAGGTCGCGAAAGCCGGTGCGGCCAAGGGAATCCGGGTGCTGGACGCGCCGGTGTCCGGCGGTCAGGCCGGGGCCGAGCAGGCCACTCTGTCCATTATGGTCGGTGGCGACGAGGCCGATTACGCCGCGGCGAAGCCGGTTTTCGACACGCTCGGCAAGACCGTGGTGCACGTCGGCCCGCACGGTGCGGGCCAGGTCGTGAAGGCGGCCAACCAGCTGGTGGTCGGCGGGATCTACGGGCTGGTCGCCGAGGCGATCGTGCTGCTGGAAGCGTCCGGAGTGGACGCGGGCACCGGGCTCGACGTCCTCGCGGGCGGTCTCGCCGGCAGCCGGATCCTGGAACTGAAACGGAAGTCGATGGTCGCGCGGCAGTTCGAGCCGGGCTTCCGGATCGACCTGCACCACAAGGACATGGGCATCGCGCTGGCCGCGGCCCGGCAGTCCGACGTGGCGCTCCCGCTCACCGGCCTGGTCGCGCAGCTGGTCGCGGCCGGGCGGGCGATGGGCTACGGCTCGCTGGACCATTCCGCGCTGCTGAAGGTCGTCGAAGAACTGTCCGGCCGCTCGTCCGAGGAGGTTTGACCATGGCCCGGGTCCCCGCTATGCAGGCAGTCGTCGACGTGCTGGTCGACGAAGGGATCGACGTCGCCTTCGGCTGCCCAGGAGCGGCGATCCTGCCGCTGTACGACGCGATGCAAGGCCGCGGCATCGACCATCTGGTGGTCCGCCACGAAGAAGGCGCGACGCATATGGCCGACGGCTGGGCGCGCACGACCGGCAACGTCGGCGTCGCGATCGGCACGTCCGGTCCGGCCGGCACCAACATGATCACCGGCCTCTACACCGCGCACGCGGATTCCGTCCCGATCCTGTGCATCACCGGGCAGGCCGCGACGACGAAGCTGCACCAGGAAGCGTTCCAGGCGGTCGACATCGTCGAGATCGCGCGGCCGGTCACGAAGTGGGCGGTCCAGGTGAAGGAAGCCGCGCAGCTGCCGTGGATCTTCCGCGAGGCGTTCCGCATCGCGCGGTCCGGACGGCCCGGCCCGGTCCTCATCGACCTCCCGATCGACGTGCAGAAGCAGATGATCGAGTGGGATGCGTCGATCGACTCGGCATTGCCGGTCAGCACGGTCAAACCGGCTCCGGCGCGGGTCGAGCGGGCACTCGACATGCTGCTCGCCGCCGAACGCCCGCTGATCCTGGCCGGCGGCGGCGTCGTCCTCGGCGAGGCGAGCGAACCGTTGCGGCAGCTGGCGGAGCGGCTCGGCGTCCCGGTCGGCGTCACGCTGATGGGCAAGGGCAGTTTCCCGGAGGACCACGAGCTGTTCGCCGGCATGGCGGGCATCCAGACGTCGCAGCGCTGGGCCAATGCCGCGTTCCTGGAGTCGGACCTGGTCCTGGCGCTGGGCGCGCGGTTCGGCGACCGGCACACCGGCGAGCTGTCGGTGTACCGCGGCGACCGGAAGTTCATCCACGTCGACATCGAGCCCACGCAGCTGGGCAAGGTGTTCGGCCCGGACCTCGGCGTCGTCTCGCACACGCGGGAGTTCCTGGAAGCGCTGCTGGCGGCGCTCGACGCGCGCACCGCCCCGGCGCGGGACCGCGCGTGGGTCAAGCGGCTCGGCGACCTCAAGGCGGAGCTGCCGCGCAAGGAGGACTTCGACTGCGCGCCGATCAAGGCGCCGCGGGTGTTCAAGGAGCTCAACGAGTTCTACGGCCCCGAGACGTACTTCGTGACGGCGATCGGGCTGTACCAGATCTGGTCCGGGCAGTTCCAGCGCGCGCACCTGCCGCGGCACTACCAGGTGTGCGGCCAGGCAGGTCCGCTCGGCTGGGAGATCCCGGCGGCGATCGGCGTCAAGAAGGCCCGGCCGGACGCGGAGGTCGTCGGCGTGGTCGGCGACTACTCGTTCCAGTTCCTGGTGGAGGAGCTGGCGGTCGCCGCGCAGTACGACGTCGGGTTCGTGCTCGTCATGCTCAACAACGAGTACCTGGGCCTGATCCGCCAGTCCGAGCTGCCGTACGAGATGAACTACCAGGTCGACATCCACTACGACGACCACGGCACGGACAACGTGAAGATCATGGAGGCCTACGGCTGCTCGGGCACCCGCGTCGAGGACCCGGGCGAGATCCGGTCGTCGCTCGAATGGGCGCGGAAGGAAGCCGAGCGCACCCGGCGGCCGGTGCTGGTCGAGATCATGATCGAACGCGAGGGCAACGCCGCGATGGGCGCCGCACTGGACGCGGTGCGCGAGTTCGAAGCGGCCGACTGACCGGGAACCGGGCCGGAGCGGGCTTGCTCCGGCCCGGTTTTCGGTGCTACTGCGCGGGAATCAGTTCGGCGAGGGAGGCGAGGGCCTCGGCGTCGCGGGTTCCCGGCGTCGCGTGGAAGACCACCAGTTGCAGGCTGACCGGTCCGGGGATGTCGAGTTTGTCGCTGTGCAGGTCCAGATTTCCGACCGCTGGGTGGCGGAAACGGACGAGGTGGCCGGTGCGCGGTTTGACGTCGTGCCGGGCCCAGAGGTCCCGGAACTCGTCGCTGCTGGCAGTGAGGTCGGCGATGAGTTCGGCTGCCGCGGGGTCGGCGATGCTGGGGCCGAGTGCGGCGCGCAGGCCCGCGACGCCGTCCGCGGCCATCTGCTCCCAGTCGCGGCGGAGTTCTCGTTCGGCCGGGTCGAGGAAGACCGCGCGGAGCAGGTTCCGGCCGACCGCGTAGTTCGGCGAAACCGCTGCGGCGACGGGGTTCGCGGCGAGCACGTTGGTGAGCCGGTCCTGGACGTACGCGGGGTTCGTCGCCCAGGTGGAGATCAGTTCGGCGATGCTCGCGGGTACCTGCGGCTCGGGCTGGCCAGGCTGGTTCGCGCTCGCGAGCTGATGCAGGTGCTGGCGGGCGGCTTCGTCGAGGCCGAGCGCCCGCGCCAGCGCGTCGAGCACCTGCGCTGACGGGTTCTGGTCGCGGCCCTGTTCCAGCCGGATGTAGTAGTCGCTGCTGATTCCCGCCAGCAGCGCGAGTTCCTCGCGACGCAGGCCTCGCACGCGCGTCGTCCGTTGTCCGGCAGCCCGACGTCGGCCGGGGAGATCCGCTCTCGCCGGGCGCGGAGGAAGTCGCCGAGGAGGTTGTCCACCGAGTCAGTGTATTTGATTCAGTGACTGCTGTACTGTTGCGCCTGTGCTGACCTCTGAGACTCGCGAACTGGCACTCGCCCGGCTCGGCCGCGCGCTGGCGGATCCGACCCGATGCCGGATTCTCGTGGCACTGCTGGACGGGGTGGCGTACCCGGCGCAGCTGGCCGCGGAACTGGAGCTGAGCAGGTCGAACGTCTCGAACCATCTCGCGTGCCTGCGCGGGTGCGGGCTGGTGCTCGCGACGTACGAGGGCCGGCAGGTCCGGTACGCGATCGCTGATCCGCATCTCGCGCACGCGTTGGCGGAGCTGACGAAGGTGGTTTTGGCGGTCGCGCCGACGGACGCGTGTGCCGAGGAGCCGCAGGCGGCGCGATGACCGAGCCCGATCGGGACTGCTGCGCGGAGTCGGCGGGCGGCGAGACCGTGTCGCTGGCTGGCCCTCCGGTGGTGGATGCCGCGCGACGGGCGGTCTTGCGGCGGCGAGTGCGGTGGCTGGTCGCCGGGACCATCACGTACAACGTGGTCGAGGCGATCGTCGCGGTGTCGGCCGGTACGGTCGCGTCGTCGTCGGCGCTCATCGCGTTCGGGCTCGATTCGGTGGCCGAGGTGCTGTCCGCGGTGTCGGTGGCGTGGCAGTTCGCCAGCGCGGATCCGAAACGTCGCGAGCGGGCTGCGCTGCGGGTGATCGCGGTGTCGTTCTTTCTCCTGGCGGCCTATGTCGCGGTCGATTCGGTGCGGTCGCTGTCCGGCGAGGAGGCTTCGCATTCGACGGTCGGGATCGTGCTCGCCGGGGTGTCCCTGGTCGTGATGCCGGTGCTTTCCGGTGCGCAACGCGGGGCCGGGCGCGAACTCGGCTCGGCGAGCGCGGTCGCCGACTCGAAGCAGACGCTTCTCTGCACTTACCTCTCTGGCGTGTTGTTGGTCGGGCTGCTGGTGAACGCGCTGTTCGGTTGGTATTGGGCCGATCCGGTCGCGGCATTGGCGATCGCGGCGGTCGCGGTCCGCGAGGGGCTCGAGGCCTGGCGGGGCGAGCACTGCTGCTGATCGCGGGTCAGGCGTTGCTGGATGGCGCGCAAGGTCATCGCCAGCGCGACGAATACGCCGATCAGCAGCAGCGCGGGGACTAGATCGCTCACCTCGGTTGGCCTTTCTCCGGTTGGTCGTCTCGGATCGAGAGCATGACCTGGTGCGGGCCCGGATTTCGCCGCCGCTCACGCTTCCTTGACTGCACTCCAGCCGATGTTGACGCGGCACGGCCCCTGCGTTATGCGGACACGTGTCCGGTACGCTGTCCGGACACGTGTCCGTATTGTTGGCAGGGGCAGGAAATGTCAGGTGTGGCAGGGAAAGTCGTCGCGATCACCGGGGCGAGCAGCGGAATCGGCGAGGCGGCCGCCCGGCTGCTCGCCGCACGGGGCGCGCCGGTGGTCCTGGGGGCGCGTCGCGAGGATCGGCTGGACGCGCTGGCGAAGGAAATCCGCGGCGAAGGCGGTCGCGCGGTCGCGTGCGTGACCGACGTGACCCAGCGCGCGGACCTGGACCGGCTGGTGCAGCGGGCGGTCGAGGAGTTCGGCCGGCTCGACGTGCTGGTCGGGAATGCCGGGATCGCCAAGCTGGGGCCGGTCGCGGACGCGGATGTCGACGGATGGTCGGCGATGATCGACGTCAACGTGCGCGGGGTGCTCAACGGGATCGCGGCGGCGATGCCGGTGTTCCGGCGGCAGGGGCGGGGCCATCTGGTGACGACGGTGTCGACGTCCGGGTTGAAGATCGTGCCCGGGCAGGCGGTTTACGCCGGGACGAAGAACGCGGTGCGGACGATTCTGGAGGCGCTGCGGCAGGAATCGACGGACGGCGTGCTCCGGACGACGTCGGTGTCGCCCGGATTCGTCCGGACGGAGCTGGCGGATTCGATCGACGATCCGGGGGAGCGCGAGCAGATCCGGCGACGGGTCGAGGAATTCGCGCTGGATCCGGCCGCGGTGGCGCGGGCGATCGCGTTCGCGGTGGAGCAGCCGGACGATGTGGAGATCGGCGACATCACCGTCCGGCCCGCGGTGCAGAACTGAGGGCTCAGAGGCATGGCGGCTGGTAGCCGTCGATGAGGAGTTCGCGGAAGTCGAGCGAGTTGGGGGTTTTGCCGACGAAGACCAGGCCGCGGGCTTCGGTCAGCGCGGAGGCGAACGAGTACTGCGGCTGGCCGAGTTCGGGAAGCCAGGTCCAGGAATCGGGGTCGAACGGGAAGAACTTGCGGACCAGCTGGCCGCCGGTCGAGGGGATGCGGGTGAGCCATTTGTCGCCGCCGCTCCAGTGGGAGGCGGGACGCAGCTGGACGTAGAAGTCGTCGTCGGCGCTGTAAGTCAGCCAGAATCCGGTGGAATGGCTGAGGTCGGCCTGCGCGTCGAACTGGTTGCCCAGCCAGACCACGGCGACGTGCCATTCGTTGTTCTGGAAGACGATTTTCGCCGCGTAGCCGTCGCCTTCGGGGACGAGAAGGCTTCCGGTGGGCGGGACGGTCGTGCCTTCGCCGCTGGCCAGCCATTTCTGGAGGCGGTTGATCGAGGGGGTGTTGCATTCGTCGTGCACGTGGCCGCCGCGGTGCGCGGTGTGCGCCGTGTGCGAGGCTGGCGCGCCGGGTGTGGCCTGTGCGGCGTGGGCGGCTGGTGCGGAGAGCGGGGCCAGCAGCAGTACGGAAATCGCGGCGAGGACTGTGGTTCCGGCCTTGGTCCGGCGAAGTGCGGGCATGGCCGGGAAGCTACCAGCGGGATTTCCGGCCGGTCAGGGCCGATAGTCGGCTTCTGGGCAAATGGTATGGACCTTTGCGGGAAAGGACCAGACCACTGCTGTGTGGCGGTGTTTGCGAGCGGTCAGCATGCTGCGGCCGGTGGCTGGGGCTCGGCTGCCGAATTGCGGCCGGGCTCCCATCGGCTGCCGGTAGCTGGCATCTGGTTGCCGAGTAGCGGCTGGGGCCCTTGGGCTGCCAGTAGCTCGCGCCGGGCCGCCGAATAACAGCTGGGCACCCTTCGGCTACCGCTGGCAGGCACCCAGCCGCCGAACGGCGGTTGGGTGCCCGTCGGCTGCCGCTGACTGGGGCTCGATTGCCGAAGGGTGGCCGGGCACCCATCGGCTGCCGGTAGCTGGCACCTGGCTGCCGAGTAGCGGCCGAGGCTCTTAGTCCGCCGGTGGCTGGCGCACGGCTGCCGAATCGCGGCTGGGCACCCTTCGGCTACCGATGGCTGGCACCCAGCTGTCGAACGGCGGTCGGCGCCCCTCTGGGTGCCCCTCGGGCGGCGTGGCTGCCGCCCGAGGTGTGCGTGGGGGTTCCGGCGTCAACGGTCGGTGTGCAGCTGAGCATCCTTCGGTTCGCCGCGGGCGAGCGGCACGGACGGCAACGTCGGTGAGGGCGACGGCATGCGCGGGCCGGGCTGGCCGGAATGCTCGGCTCTTGGGCATTCCGGCCAAGCTCCGGTTACGGGGGAGCAGTCGCCGAGATTGCGGGCTGCCGCGTCGCCTATCTCGCTGGCCAGCGGGCACGCGGGAGGTCAGAAGGGCGGCTCCTCAGTCACTCCGACCCCGGCGGACACTGGCGCAGCGCCCCAGGCATCCCCGCCTGGTCCGCCCGTCTCGTTGTTGTTCCGGCTGACCTTGGTGACTTTGGCGGTCGCATACCGCAGCGAAGGGCCGATCTCGTCCACTTGCAGTTCGACTACGGTGCGTTTCTCGCCTTCCTTTGTTTCGAAGGATCGCTGAACCAAACGTCCGGTGACTACGACCCTTGCTCCTCGGACGAGGCTTTCCGCGACATTTTCCGCTGCTTGCCGCCATATGCTGCACCTCAGGAACAGGGCCTCGCCGTCCTTCCATTCGCCGGATTGTCGGTCGAGGGTGCGCGGGGTCGACGCGACCGTGAAATTCGCGACTGCTGCTCCGGACGGGGTGAAGCGCAGTTCCGGGTCTGAGGTCAGGTTTCCGACCACTGTGATGACGGTTTCTCCAGCCATGATCACACTCCTTGGTTTCGGGTCGCCAAGTCCATGGCGACGGGTCTGAGGATCGGTTCCCGTCCATCGTTTGCCGGGAACAACCGTTCAGTGCTGAATAAATGCGTGTCTCGCGCGCGTCTTCCTTGGTCTTGACGGGGTAAGGCAGCACTGCAGGGCGAAGCTGCGGAAACGGGCTGGGCGAAGGGTGGCTCCGGTCATGGTGACGGCTCCTCAGGTCGGTGCGGACCCGGACCTGGGCACCGCTTCGGGAACTAGGAGACCATCCGGGTACGACAGTTTTCGGGGCTTCTCGATCACTCCATCGGGTGGGACTCTCGGCGGCAGGGAGAGGACCGGAGGGTTCCCACCGTTCGGCTGTTGTTCCGAGGGGGGCGGCCGGGCAGCATGAGCGGCATGGTCGGTGGGAAGTGGGGACGGGCGGCGGCGGTGGTCGCGGTCGTGGGGATTTCGGTGGTGGGGCAGGGGATCGCGCCTGCGGGAGCCGGGGCGAAGTCCGGTGCGGCGGTGCAGAACAGCGCGCAGCCGCCGGGGGATTGCTGTGGTGGGCCGTCATCGTGGACAACTGGGGACAAAACGGCCCTCGGGACGGCGGCGGGGACGGCCAGTCCGTTGTGGTTCACCGTCGCGGGAGGGGTCACGTCGGAGGTGTTCTATCCGCGTGCGGACGTGGCCAACATGCAGGATATGCAGTACGTGGTCACGGACGGGAAGTCCTTTGTGGACCTCGAACGCGACGCGACGGAGCATGTCGTTTCGATGCCGGACGAGAAGGCGCTCGAGTACACAGTCACGAACACCGCGAAGAGCGGGCGTTATCGCATCACCACGACGTACGTCACCGACGCTGGGCGGCCGACTCTTCTTACCCGCACGCGGTTTCAGTCGCTTGACGGTGGTCAGTATCAGGTCTACCTGCTCGCGAATCCCTCCATGGCGGGCGGTGCGGCGAATGACACGGCGGCGTGGGACGGCACTGGGCTGACGGCTAGCGGGACAGAGGAGTTGTTCGGGGCTACGACGACGGTGGCGTCGGCGTTGCGGGCATCGACCGGATTCATCGCGCACGACAACGGATATTCCGGCGCCGCGAGTGATTGCCTGGTAGACTTGCGGGCACATCGAACTCTTGCGAATCACTTCGATTCCACTGATCACGGCAATGTAGTCCAATGTGGACAGATCCCGGTCGGGCAGGACACGACGTTCTCGGTCGCGCTCGGCTACGGGAGCGACGCCCAGGGCGCGGCGGCGGCCGCGGACGGGTCGCTGGCGAGTGGATTCGGCAATCTGGAACAGGCGTATCGGCGCGGGTGGGAGGAGTATGTCGGCAGCCTGAAGGCGGCGCCGGGCAGTGTGGCGGGCGACGAGCGGCAGCGCAGGGCGTATTACGTCGCGCTGATGGCGTTGCACGCGGCGGAGGACAAGGCGCATCGCGGCGCGAGCGTCGCGGGGCTGGCCACGCCGTGGGGCGACGTCGTGAACGGCGACGTGCTCAACGACGGGTACCACCGCGTGTGGGGCCGGGACCTGTACCAGCAGGCGACCGGGCTGCTCGTGGCGGGCGACGCGGCGCAGGCGAAGCGGATGGCGCAGTTCCTGTGGTCCTCGCAGTGGATTTCCGCGCCCACCCAGGGCGACGGGACGACGTACCCGGCCGGCGCGTTTCCGCGGTACAGCCCGGTGAGCGGGGTCCAGGGGGCCACGCCGCAGCAGCTCGGCTGTTGCGAGCAGCTCGACCAGGATTCCGACGCGATCGTCCTCGCCTGGATGACCGGGCTCACCGACGCGGCCACGTACGCGCGGGTCAAGGTCACGGCGGAGCACATCCGCACGAGCGGGCCCGCGACGACCGAGCGGTGGGAGGAGCAGTACGGGCGGTCGCCGTCGTCGATCGCGGCGGAGGTGGCCGGGCTCGTGACGGCCGGGGCGATCGCGCGGGCGAACGGCGACACCGCGGCGGCGCAGCAGTGGGAGTCCACTGCGGACTCGTGGCGCGCGCAGCTCGACGGCTGGACGCGCACGACCGCCGGGTACTGGGGCGGCCACACGTATTACGAGCGGATCGACAAGGGAACCGACCCGAACGACACCGGGCAGATCTGTTTCGACGAAGGCTGCTTCTACGAGCACGACGTGGTCGACTTCGGGTTCCTCGACCTCGTCCGGCTCGGGCTTCGCGGACCGGCCGATCCCGAGGTCGCCGAGTCGCTGGCCCCGACGGCGGCGGCCCGCGACGGCAACGCGCCGATGCAGGTCACGACCCCGAACGGCGACATCTACTTCCACCGCTACCCGCACGACAACTACGGCGAGAGCACCACGGCGTGCACCGGCTGGCCGGCGAACGGGCCGCAGCGGTTCGGGCGGCTCTGGCCGGTCCTGTCCGGCGAGCGCGGCGAGTACGAGCTGGCCAACGGGCGTTCGGCGGCGGTGTACCTCAAGTCGATGGCGGACGCGGCCAACGACGGGTACTTCATTCCCGAGCAGGTGTGGGATCGCGCCGACGTCGCGTGCTTCGGGCTGGGCCGGCCGACCGGGAGCGCGGCGCCGTTGATGTGGGCGGAAGGCCAGTACCTCCGGCTCGCGCAGAACATCGACGCGGGGAAGAACCTGGAGACTCCGGAGGTGGTCCGGCAACGCTACGGCGGCTGACCCGGCCGTTCGCGACGACGGCGGCGACCAGGGCCAAGCCGAGGCCCACGCCGGTCAGCACGGTGAACGGTTCGCCGAACAACACCGTGCCCCACACCGACGTGACCGGCGCGATCAGGAACATCAGGCTGTTCACCGCGGTCATGCCAATCCGCCCGACGAGCAGCCAGTACAACCCGTACCCGCCGAAGGTCGCCAGCACGATCAACCACGCGAGGGCGAACCAGAAGTGTCCGGACGCGGGCGGCACCGCGTTCCCGGTCGCCAGCGCGAGGACGGTGAACACGACCGCCGAAGTGGCGCAATGGACGGCCAGCGCGCGCAACGGGGGAGCAGGAACGCGAGCTCGGCGTTCGAGCACGGTGGAGGCGACTAGCCCGAGCATCCCGGCGAACGGGATCAGGTACGCCCAGGCCGGGGCGTGCGAAGCGGCGTCCGACCAGCTGACCAGGACCACCCCGACGAGACCCAGTGCGAGCCCGATCCATTGCCGTCCGGTCGCCGCGACGCCGAGAAGCGGACCGGCGAGCGCGGCGGCCACGAGCGGTTGCACGCCGTCGATGAGCGCGGTGGTGCCGGTGCTGACGCCTTCGCCGATCGCCCAGTAGACGGTGAGCAGATAACCCGACTGGGACAGCAAGCCGATCAGGACATGCCTGCCCAGTTCGCGCATCGAACCGGGGCGCAGAAAAGGTGTCAGCAGCAGCGCCAGCGGCAGGAACCGCCACATCAGCACGGTCGGCACGGACGCGTCGGCCGCGCCGAGCTTCGCGCCGATGAACCCGGACGACCAGCACGCCACGAACAGGACCGCCGCTCCGACTATACCGATCTGTTTACCCATGCCGCCGGACTATACAGATCGGTATACACTGGGGCCATGGCCATCGACTGGACCCCGAAAGCGCAGGCGGTGCTGACCGCCGCGTCGGAGCTGTTCTACGAACGCGGCATCCACGCGGTCGGCGTCGACGTCATCGCGGCGAAGGCGGGCGTCACGAAGAAGACGCTCTACGACCGGTTCGGCTCGAAGGACCGGCTGGTCGTGGAGTACTTGTCCGCCCGGGACGCGCGCTGGCGGGAGTTCCTGGGCGAGTGGCTGGAGAAGGCCGGAACAACGCCGCGGGACCGGCTGGTGGCGGTGTTCGACGCGTCCGAGGCGTGGGCGAAGAAATACGGCGGCAAAGGCTGCAGCATGATCAACGCGCACGCGGAGATCAGCGATCCGGCGCATCCGGCGTACGCGGTGATGACCGAGAGCAAACGGTGGCTGCTGGGCGTCCTCGTCGAAGTGGCCGAATCGGCGCGTGTTCCGGAGCCGCGCAAGGTGGCCGAGCAGATCATGCTGCTGCACGAAGGCGCGATCGTGATGGCGGGCATGCAGGTCGGCGAGAACGTCTTCGCGCGCGCCGCGGAAACGGCGGTGGTGCTGCTGGGCTGAGCCGTCAGCGCGTCGATCGGATCTTCTCGTAATGCCGTGCGGCGCGCGCTCGGTTGCCGCAGGCGACGGAGCACCATTCGCGGCGCGGATGCGTCTTCATGAAGTAGAGCACGCAACCCGGCGCGTAACAGGCGCGCAGCTTGGCGGCATCCGGTCCGCCGAGCAGCGCGATCGATTCTCGTGCCACGCGGGCTAATCCGGTGACGACCGGCGAAGTGCCGCGCGAGGAGCTTTCCTGCAGTTTCCCGGACGTGAAGGTCAATTGGGGGACTGGCAAGTGGGTCACGAGTTCGTTGAGGTCGCCGAGTGCGGTGTCCAGGTCGACGGTGGGGGACTGCCGGTCGTCGGCGGTCACCTGCGCGGCGAGGCGGCGGACGGCATCGCGCAGCCGGCGAGCCAGCGCGAGTTCGGAGGCGGACGACTGCCGCGAACCTCGATCGAGGCCGACATCGTCGAGCCACGCGTCGAGGTCTTCGCGGGTGCGGAGGTCGTCGTGGAGCCCGCTCGTGTCGGCCCAGACGGTCGCCATCAGGCGGACCGGCACGACCTCGTCCGGCAGCATGCCCATGGCCGAGAACGTATCACGGATGGAATGGGTTGCATCCGTGAGAAGCGGCTGCTAGAACTTCTCACGGAACCTCACGGCGCAACCCGTGAGAAAGAGAGGGTGCGATGAGCCACGCGATCCGGCAGGCGTTCCACTCCGGCGAGCTCGCCGTCCAGCGGGAGGCGGGAGTCGAACGCCAGGCCGCGCGGCTGTCCCGGATGGCTGAACCGGCCGGGATTTCCGCGGGAATGGCGGGGTTTCTGGCCGAGCGGACGTTCCTGGTCCTGACCGGACGCGCCGTGGACGGACGGTTGTGGACGTCGCCGGTCACCGGCCCGCCCGGGTTCTTGGAAACCAGGTCGGCGACCACGCTCGCGATCCACCGCGCGCTGCCGGAGGGCGATCCGTTGCACGGGCTTCCGGCGGGGCAGTTGCTCGGCATGACCAGCGTCGAGTTCGCGACCCGCCGCCGGGTCCGGATCAACGGCACTCTCTCGACCGCCGCGAAAGACCACCTGATCGTGGAGGTCGAGCAGGCGTACGGCAATTGCCCGCAGTACATCCAGCAGCGGGTCCTCACGCACGACGTCGAGCCGGCGCCGGCGGCGGAACGCGCCGAGCTGAGTGCTGACGACACCCGGCTGATCCAGGAAGCGGACACGTTCTTCCTCGGCACCGTCCACCCCGTGCACGGCGCGGACGCGTCCCATCGCGGCGGCGCGCCCGGATTCGTCCGCGTCGAGGGAAATGCCGTGCGGTGGCCCGATTATCCGGGAAACAACCTCTTCAACAGTCTCGGCAACATCGCCGCGAACCCGGAAGCCGCGCTGCTCTTCTTCGACTTCGCCACCGGCCGCATCCTCCAGGTCTCCGGCGCCGCCGAGATCGAATGGGGCGAAGCGGGCCGCTCGGGCGACGACGGCTACACCGGCCGGATCGTCCGGTTCGCGGTGCAGCGCGTGGTTGGCGGCCGTCCGGTCGCCCGACAGGTCGCGCACGCGCCGTACCCGCGCAATCCTCAGCTCATCAAGTGAAAGGACCCCTGTCATGACCGAATCGCGGCCCCCGTTCCCGCCGTTCGACCTCGCTGCCGCCCTGCAGAAAGTCCAGGCCGCCGAGGACGCGTGGAACACGCGGGACCCGGAGAAGGTCTCGCTCGCGTACACGCCGGATTCCGTGTGGCGCAACCGCGACGCGCACGTGGTCGGCCGTGCCGCGATCGTCGAGTTCCTGACCGCGAAGTGGGAGCGCGAGCGGGATTACGCGCTGCGCAAGGGACTGTGGGGCTTCCGCGAGAACCGCATCGCGGTCCGGTTCCAGTACGAGAGCCGCGACGCGGACGGGCAATGGTGGCGCAGCTACGGCAACGAGTTGTGGGAGTTCGCCGAGAACGGCCTCATGAGCAGGCGCGAGGCGTCGATCAACGACCGGCGGATCGAGGAGTCCGAGCGGCGGATCTTCGGGCCGCGGCCGGAAGCCGAGCGCGGGGTCGACTTCCCGTTGTGGTGAAGGAAAAGAACCCGGCCGTCCTTCCGGTGGGTATCGGAAGGACGGCCGGGCCGGTGCCGCGTTCGCGGGGATGGGGGAACGCGGGCTCCGCTCAGGCGCCGGTGCGCGCCTGCCGTTTGCGGGACACGAGCCGCCAGCCGACCGCGAGCACCACGACGATCGCCGGGATCGAGTAGAACGCGATCTTCTCGGCTCCGTCGGAGAATCCCATCAGCACCACGACCAGCACGAGGAATCCGAGCGTGGCCCAGCCGGTGTAGGGCGCGCCGGGCATGCGGTAGCTCGGCCGCTCCAGTTCGCCGCGCAACGCCGCCTGGCGCATCCGCATCTGGGAGAACACCAGGGTCGCCCAGGTCGCGACGACGCCGAGGGAGGCGATCGCGGTGGCGATGTCGAACGCCTTCGAGGGCACGATGTAGTTCAGCACCACGCCGAGCACGTAGGCCACCGACGTGAAGAGAATCCCGCCGTAGGGCACGTGCCGGGAGTTCATCTTGCCGACGAACTTCGGCGCTTCGCCCTCGTCGGCGAGCGCGCGGAGGATGCGGCCGGTGGAGTACAGGCCCGAGTTGCACGAGGAGAGCGCGGCGGTGAGGACGACGGCGTTCATCACGTCGCCGATGCCGCCGATGCCCAGGCGCGAGAACACCGTGACGAACGGGCTTTCGCCGCCGTTGTAGAACGGCCACGGCATCAGCATCGCCAGCAGCAGCACCGAACCGACGTAGAAGACGCCGATCCGCCACACGACGCCGTTGATCGCCTTGGGCAGCACCTTGCGCGCGTCCTTGGTCTCGCCGGCCGCGATGCCGACGACCTCGATCGCGGAGTAGGCGAACACGACCGCCTGCAGCGTCATCAGCGCGATGCCGACGCCCGCCGGGAAGAACCCGCCGTGGTCGGTGAGGTTGTGCACGCCGGCGGTGGTGCCGCCGATGTTCGCGCCGGTGAACACGAGCCCGAGCGCGGTCACCAGGAACACGATGATCGCGAGGACCTTGACGACGGAGAACCAGAACTCCAGTTCCCCGAACAGCTTCACGCTCAGCAGGTTGACCGCCATGAGCACGCCGAGCGCGACGAGCGCGGTGATCCACTGCGGGACGTCCGGCAGCCACTTGTGCACGTAGATCGCGACCGCGGTGATCTCCGCGATCCCGGTCATCGCCCAGTTCAGCCAGTACATCCAGCCGGAGACGAACCCGGCCCACGGGCCGATGAACTCGCGGGCGTAGGTCACGAAACTGCCGGAGCTGGGCCGGTGCATGACGAGTTCGCCGAGCGCCCGCATCACGAAGTAGGCCGCGATGCCGCACAGCGCGTAGGAAAGGACCAGCGACGGTCCCGCTTCGTGGAGCCGCCCGCCCGCGCCGAGGAAGAGCCCGACCCCGATCGCCCCGCCGATCGCGATCATCTGCACCTGGCGGTTGCCCAGTGCTTTCGTGTAGTTGTCGCCCTCTTTGGCGACCACTGTGGATTCCATGGTTGCGTGACGCTAGCGGTAGCGGACCGCGTGACGCAGCACACCTAGGCTGGACTTAAGGTGTGCTCCAGATCACCGTGGAGGAACCGGGCAAACCGGGCAGGACCCGTTTGACTTCCGGAAATCCCGCTGGAGCTGCGCGGATGTCCACGGTGGACGGTCCGGCGGGAGACTTTCGGGTAACCCGGGGCGTCCTCGAGGGTATTCGGGCCGGAAAGCGCGCGGCAGTCGCTCGAACGGGCGACGACGGGGCGCGGCGGCTGCTCCACAGTGGACAGAAGCCCCGGTTGCTCCTGGGCCCGGGAGCCCCGAGACCGGCCTCACATGCGACGACGCGGCGGCGCCGGGCCGCTTCACGGCGGAGATACGCCGGAACACTAAACTCCGCGCCGTGCCGACCCCAGATTCCGACGCCGCCGCAAGCGGGCAAGCCGGCCATCGTTGGCTCATCATCGGGCTCGGGCTCGTCTGCGCGCTGACCGCGGTGCTGTTCACCGTCGCACCGGTGAACACTGAGACAACGACATACCGCTGGGACGGCGCGCAGGACACCGCGCTGCCGTTGTACCCGTACCACCCGGCCAGACTCGACGCGACTGTCCGATGCGCCGAGCCGAACGGGCTGCTGTTCGCGACCACTCCGCCGAAAGGCAAGCAGGGCGCGGAGCCTCTCGCGGGCGGGCTGGAGATCCGGGCGGTCGACGGCACGGTCCGAGCAGAACTCGGTGGCACAGAACTGTTTCACCGCCCCGCCGGTGCCGATTGCCAGTTGACGGTGCACGCGGACGGCGAAGGCACCACTGTCGGCACCGCCAAGACGACGGGCCGTCCGAACGTCGCCGGGCTGTACACCGAGCACCCCGGCGCGGTGTCCGCGCAGATCGAACCCGACACCCGGTGGGTCAGCACGCCAAGCGCGGCGAAGATCGCGCTCGGCGTGGTGTCGCTGCTCGCGCTGCTCGGCATGATCGTGCTGCTGATCCGGCGCGACCGGAGCGCCGCCCGCCGGGTCCGGCTGCTTCCCCGGCGGGCGTGGGTGCCGCGGCCGGCGGACCTCGTCGTGACCGGCGTGCTCGGAGTCTGGTCCGTCGTCGGCGCGCTCACCGTGGACGACGGATACATCTCGACGATGCTGCGCGCTCGCGAGACGAGCGGGTTCACCGGCAATTACTTCCGCTGGTTCAACGCGCCGGAAGCGCCGTGGGGCTGGTACTACGAGCTGTACGCGCTTCTCGGCCGCGTCACGCCGGCCATGGTGTGGATGCGGCTGCCGTCGGTGCTGCTGGGGCTGGCGTCCTGGTTCCTGATCGATCGCGTGGTGCTGCCGCGGCTGGTGAACCGGCCGACGAGGTGGACCCGCTGGGCGACCGCGGCCCTTTTCCTGGCCTGGTACGTGGCCTTCGACGTCGGGCTGCGGCCGGAGCCGTGGATCGTGTTCGGCTCGCTGGCGGTGTTCGCGCTGGTCGAGCGCGCCGTGGCGACCAGTGCGGTGACACCGGTCGCGATCGGGCTGGTGGTCGCCGGCGCCACCGCGACGACGAACCCGCTCGGGATCGCGGCGTTCCTGCCGTTCATCGCCGGGGTGCGTCCTCTTTTCCGCTTGGTGCGCAGGCGCGGCGACCTGCGCGTGCTCGGCGCGGTCGCGGTGGTGGTCGGCGCCGGTGCCAGCGCGCTCCTGACCGCGTTCTACGACCAGCCGCTGACCGCCGTGCTGGAGTCGACCGCTGTCCGGCAGAAGATCGGGCCGGATCTGCCGTGGCAGAGCGAAATCAACCGGTACGTCACGTTGCTCGATCCGTCGGTGGTCGAGGGTGCGCTGAACCGCCGGGTGCCGGTGCTGCTGATGCTTCTGGCGATGGCCCTGCTGGCTGTGCTGCTGATCTGGCGCCGCGCCCCGGGACTGGCTGTCGGGCCTGCCCGCCGCATGGCTGTCATCAGTGTCCTGTGCCTGGTCGTGCTCGCGTTCACGCCGACGAAGTGGACGCACCATTTCGGTGCGCTGGCCGGATTCGGCACGGTGATGATCGCGATGCTGGTGCACACCGTCGCACGCGGAGCGCTGTCCTCGGTGTGGGCACGGGCGACGGCGCTGGGCCTGGTCGCGGTGACGACCTGGCTGGCCTGGTCCGCGCCGAACTGGTGGTGGATGCAGTCCGACTACGACGTCCGGTGGGGCGACACCGTCCCCACTGTGAAGGGAGTGCGGCTGGCGGATCTGGCCCTCTGGGCTGGGCTGGCGGTCGCGCTCGCCGGTGTGGTCGCCGGTGCTTGGCAGACCGCGAAACGCCGGGACGGAGCGAGCCGGGCACCGCGCTGGCTGCCGAGGTCGAGCTGGGTGATCGTCGCGGTGGCGGCCGCGACGGTGGCGGTCGAAGTGGTCGGGCAGGCGCAAGCGGTGAAGGTGCGCTGGGGCACCTACTCCGTCGGCCGGTCGAATCTGGCTTCGCTGGGCCTCGCCGCCAGTGCCGGCAAGGCCGGGAACTCGTGCGGCGTCGAGGATTGGCTGGACGTCGAGCCGGACATCGGCGCGGGCGTGCTCAAAGCGTCCTCTCCGGCCTCGGCGGAAGGGTTCGCGACGAACACCGGGTTCCCGCCGGACACCGCGCCGCCGGCCCCGTTCGGCAGCGACCCGGAGCACCCGGCATGGAGTTCGCACGGGTCGCCCTCGCGCACTGGCACGCTCGTCAGCGGGTGGTACGACCTGCCTGCCGACGTCGGGTCGCCGGATTCGCCGCCAGTGGTGATTTCCCGCGCCGCGCACGGGAAAGCGCAGGTTTCGGTGGAGTTCGCGAAGGCGGACGGGACCGTGCTGGCGACGATGAAGGCCAAAGAGGACAACAGCGGGAAGTGGCTCGACGCGCGCTTCGATCCCCGCTGGCAGGCCCCGGGGGCGCAACGGGTCCGGGTCGTCGCGCGGGACGAGGACCCGAGTGCGGCGGGCTGGGTCGCGGTCACCGCGCCCCGGATTCCGCGCCTGACGCCGCTGACGAACGTCATCCCCGTCGGCGAGCCGGTGACATTGGACTGGACCAACGCGTTCGTCCTGCCGTGCCGCACCCCGGCCTCGCTGGCGGACGGCATCGTGCAGCCGGTCCGCTACCGGTTCGCGCCCGGCCAGGACGCGCAGTCGCTGGTCGGCGTTTCCTACGCCGCGGACGCCGGGGGCCCGTACGTGCCGTTGTACGCCGACGCCAAGGCGACCGAAGTGCCGACGTACCTTCGCGGCGACAAAGTGCGGGAGCCGGTCGCGGTGTTCCGGTACGACTACCCGGTACCGATGCGGGGACTGTCCGTCGAACACGGCACCCGCTCGACATCCGGGCTGGCGAAGCAGACTGCCGTGCTCGACGCGACGCGCGGCGGAAGCGGGTAGACCCGCGGCCTGAAGACGGCCGGAGCACCGCGATTCCGGAGCCGGGGACGGGCGGGACGCGGGCGCCCGCGGGCCCGCCCCGCCGTCGATCGACTTCTGCCGGGCCGGTCCCGGGATCGCGGGGTCGGTGTCGTATTCTCGGCGGCGGCGGGAAGGCAGCACGTCGAAATCGAAGGCATATCGGAAGTTCCGTCTTCGATGCGCGACCGGCGGCCCCAGTCTTCAGTACAGATGCAGTTCCCAGTGGAATCCAACGAGTTCTTCACGAGATTGGGTGGTCTTCGCCGTGAGTCTGCTTTTGTACCCGCTGGCGGGGCTGGCCGTTCTCGCCGTGCCGGGGCTTCTGGTGCAACTCGCCGCCGGCGTCCGGGACAAACTGTGGCTCGCCGCGCTGACCGCGCCGGTCAGCATCGGCGTCTACGGCCTGGCCGGGCTGGCGTCCGGCATTCCCGGGCTGTCCTTCGGGATTCCGCTCGCGCTCGCGGTGACCCTGCTGCTGTCCGCGATCGTCTTCGGCATCGCGTGGCTGCGCCGCGGCCGCACCGAGCCCGCGCCGGTCGAGGAGCCGGACACCTCGCTGCTGCCCGCGCTGACCGGCCGGTGGCTGCTGGCGGCCAAGCTGGGCGCCGCGGTGCTGGTGCTGGGCGGCATCGCGCTCGCCTTGCAGCAATGGCACGGCGGCCTCGGCTCCTGGGACACGTACCCGCAGGAACACGACACGATCATCCACATGGTGCTGGTGGCCTACATCAGCGACACCGGCCGGGCCGCGCCGTGGGACCTCCTGCCGATCGACGTGCTCACCGGGCAGCCGGTGTCGTTCTACCCGTCCGGGCTGCCGCTGCCCGCGGCGCTCTCGGGCCAGCTGACCGGCGGGCCGATCACCGGCTTCAACGTGATGAACGCCCTGATCACCGGGCCGGTGTTCGTGCTCGGCTCGGCGGCGCTCGCGGCCGCGGCGTTCCGCAGGCTGCGCGCCGGATCGGGCTGGACCGCCCTCGCCGGCGGGGTCGCCGCGCTGGTCGCGGCCGGGCTCTACCGGCCGGGCGTGCAGCTCCTGCACGACGGCGGGATCGCGCCGAACGCGGCCGCGATGAGCATGGCTCCCGGCGTGATCGCGGCGCTGATCTCGGTGGGCGGGCTCCGCGGATGGGGACCGGGCTCGCGCTGGCTGCGGGCGTTCGTGCTGGGCCTCGGGGTGGCCGGGGTGTTCTCGGTCCACCCGAGCGTGGCCGCCACCGTCGGCCTCAGCGTCGTGGTGTTCTGGATCGTCGAGGCGTTCACGAAGCGGGGCCGGGAAATCCTGCGCGGGCAGTGGCCGGTCCTGCTGGCGGCGGGACTGGTGGCCGCGCTCGCCTCGGCGACCACGCTGCTGGGCTCGGCGAGCCAGGCCACGCGCACCGGGACCTGGTCGCCGGACATCCCGCCGGGCCGGTTCGGCGATGCGCTGTCGACCAACCTCAAGCTCACCTACGGCGGCTATTTCGATCCGCACGGCATCTTCTCCCAGCTCAGCGCGGGTGTGCTCGCGCTGGCCGGGGTGCTGGTCGTCGTGGTGCTCCGCCGCGCGTGGGGCGTCGCCGCGATGTGGCTGGCCTGGCTGGCGATCGTCGTCGATTTCAAGGTGCACCCGTGGTCGGGCATCGGCTCGATGGTCGGATCGCCGTTCTACAAATCGTATGTGCGCATTCAGTCGCACATTTCCCTGTTCATTCCGGTGCTGGCGGCTATCGCGGTCGTATTCGTGGCGGTCGGAATCATTCGCTTGGCGGGGATGCCGAAGAACGCGGCGGCGTTCAGTCGCGTCCGCCGGTTCGCCGGTCCGGTTTCCGCCGCGTTGCTCGCGGTCATGATGGCCGGATATGTCGTCTACGCCGCGGTGCCCTACGAACACCGCAACGCCGAGGTGATCGCGAGCCGCTACGCGAAGCCGGAGTTCACCCGGGTCAACGACGACGACAAGCGGGCGGCGAAGTTCGTCGAGGAGCACATCAAGCCCGGCGAACGGCTGATGAACAGCGCCAACGACGGCTCGACCTACGCCTACGTCGAGGACCGGGTGCCGGTGGTCAACGTGGTCACGCTCGGCTCGGCCCTCGAGCCGGTGACCTACGAGCTGCTGCGTTCGTTCCGCGACTATCCGACCGACCCGAACATCCGGAAAACCGTGTTGTCGCTCAACATCGGCTACGTCTACGTGGACAGCACAGCGCCGACCATGGGCGCGGGACCCGGTTCGCCGAACAGCTGGTACACCGCGCCGACGTTCGAGCTGGCTCCGGGCCTGCAGAACCTGGACGGCCTTCCCGGCCTCTCGGTGGCGTTCCGGTCGGGCACGGTCACGGTGTACAAACTGGATCGCTCCGTGCTGGCTGCGTTGCCGAATTGACCGATCCGGCGGCGAACTGCCGGTTGCGCGGCGGGCAGGCGTTTCACCCTCGTGCCGTTCGGCCGCTGACGCGCAGGGCCGTTTCCGGATACGGTCAGTGGCATGGCTAAGGGCGAGGCCGTCGAGCTCGAGGTGGGGGACCGGACGGTCCGGGTGTCCAACCCGGACCGGGTCTACTTCCCGGCGCGCGGCGAGACGAAGCTCGATCTCGTCCGCTACTACCTGTCGGTCGGCGACGGGATCGTGCGCGCGCTGCGGGAACGGCCGTGCATGCTGCACCGGTTCCCGTCCGGGGTGGCCGGCGAGAAGGTGCACCAGAAGCGGGTGCCGAACGGTGCGCCGCCGTGGCTGGAGACGGTGCGGGTGCAGTTCCCGCGGTACCACCGGCACGCCGACGAGCTGTGCGTGACCGAGCTGGCGCACGTCGCGTGGGCGGTGCAGATGTCCACTGTGGAGTTCCATCCGTGGAATTCCCGCCGCGCGGACACCGAGCGGCCCGACGAATGGCGGATCGACCTCGACCCGATGCCGGACTGCGGATTCGACACGGTCCGCCGGGTCGCGCACGTCGCCGAGGAGATCCTCGCCGAACTGGACATCCGCGGCTGGCCCAAGACGTCCGGCGGCAGCGGGATGCACATCTACGTGCGGATCGAACCGCGCTGGGGGTTCGCCGACGTCCGCCGGGCCGCGCTGGCGTTCGCGCGCGAGGTCGAGCGGCGGGCTCCGGACGAGGTCACCACCACCTGGTGGCGCAAGGACCGCGACCCGAAGAAGCTGTTCGTGGACTACAACCAGAACGCCCGGGACCACACGATCGCCAGCGCCTATTCGGTGCGCGGGGTGCCCGAGGCGCTGGTGTCGACGCCGATTCGCTGGGACGAGGTCGACGACGTCGACCCGCACGACTGCACGATCGCGACCGTGCCCGCGCGGTTCGCCGAACTCGGCGACCTGCACGCGGGGATCGACGACGTGGCGTACTCGCTCGAGCCGTTGCTGGAGTGGGCCGACCGGGACGGGTTGGAGGCAGAGGACTCCTGAGCGAAGTCAATCGGGCGCCTGGCGTCATGGGGGAGCCTCCGCCTCGTCTCCCCGGGGACGGAGCGGAGGAGAGCACGATGGACGGTGCTGAGCAGAACGATCCGCTTGCCGTGCTTTACCGGCTGCACCACCAGCTGCGCGTGCTGTCGCCGGTGCTCACTGTCGCGCCCGGACGGCCGGAAACGAACGCCATGCTCGACGGGCTCGCCGAGACGGTTTCCGAGGCGGCTGGCCTGCTCGCGACGGCGGAACCGGGCGCGCTGGCCGCGTTGCGGCAGGGGTTCGAGCATGCCCGGGCCGGGCGGGGGAATGAGGCGACGTCGGAGCTGATCACGGCGTACGGGCGGTTGTCGGTGTTGTTGCGGAAGGACGCGCCGCGGCGGGACGCGGCGGATGAGCCGACGGTGCGGTGGCGTTCGAGGTTTTGACCCGGGTGGCGTGAGGCGTGTCTGGTTGGCGGGTGAGAGTCGGCTGAGCTCGGGGGAATGAGGCGACGTCGGGGCTGATCACGGCATGCTGCGGATGAGCCGACGGTGCGGTGGCGTTCGAGGTTTTGACCCGGGTGCCGTGAGGCGTGCCAGGATGGCGGGCGTAAGCCGGCTGAGCCCGGGCGGTGCGGCAGCGGGAGGAACCACGTGGCCGAGCAGATCCTCGTCACCGGCGGAAGCGGACAACTGGGCCGGGTGGTCGTGGAACGGCTCCGGGCCGCGGAGGTTCCGGTGCGGGCGTTGAGCCGGCGGCGGCGGTCCGGCGAAGGGGTCCAGTGGACGGCCGGCGACCTGCGCACCGGGCGGGGGATCGACGTCGCGGTCGCCGGGGTCGGCACGGTGATTCACTGCGCGACGGACTACCGCCGGGAAGTCGAGACGGTCCGCACGCTCGTCGAAGCCGCGCGGTGGAGCGGGCAGACGCCGCATCTGGTGTACGTCTCGATCGTCGGCGTCGACCAGATCCCGCTCGGCTACTACCAGGCGAAACTCGCCGCCGAGAAGCTGATCGCGGGTTCCGGGATGCCGCACACGATCCTGCGGGCGACGCAGTTCCACTCGCTGGTGCGGACGATCCTCGCCGGCGCCGCGCGGCTGCCGGTGGTACCGGTGCCGAAGTTCCGCTTCCAGCCGGTCGACGTACGCGACGTTGCGGCCCGGCTGCTGGAATTGGCGCAGGGCGAGCCGCGGGGGCGGGTCGCGGACTTCGGCGGGCCGGAGGTGCGGACGACGGCCGATCTGGCGCGTGCCCTGCTCGCCGCGTCCGGGAAGGACAAACGGCTCGTTCCGGTGCCGGCGCCGGGACGGGTCGCCCGGGGTTACGCGGACGGCGCGAACCTGGTGCCGGAGCACGCGGACGGCGTGGTCACCTTCGAGCAGTATCTGGCGGAGCAGGGCAAGCCGACCGCGTTCCGGTACCGCTAGGCGGCTCGGCGGCGGACGGTGCGCTCCAGGATGCCGAGGGTCGCCTTCAGGGCGGATTCGGGGACGACCGGGAAGGTCAGGCGCTCCTTCCACTCCTCGCTGAGTTCGGACCAGTCGTAGTAGGACGTGACGCGGGTGCCGTCCTCGGCGGGTTCCAGCCGGTAGCCGTAGATGTGCCGGACGTGCGGGCGGAGGCTGCCTTCGACGGTCCAGGCGATCTCCTGGTCCGGGACCAGTTTCGTGATGACGACCTCGACGTCGTACTTGCCCAGCGGACGGTCGCCGAGCGCTTCGCGGTCCATGTGGACGACGAACCGGTCGCCGGCCTGGGTCACCGGTTCGCCTTCGGCGTCCATGAGCATTCCGGACGCGTCGATGTCGACGTGGCCCTGCGGATCGGTGAGGACCGCGAAGACGGCGCTGGCGGGGGCGGGGATGAGCCGGGAGACCTCGAGACGTTCGTTCATATCATCGACCATAGCAGAAATAATCGATGATTATGCCAAGGGTGGGGTCAGCTCTGGACGAAGAAGTGCCAGCCGACCCACCACCACGCCAGCACGAGCGCGATCCGGGTGGACCGTTTGCGCATCAGCGCGGCGAGGACGCGGGTCAGCGGCGGGATTTTCTTCGGGAACAGGTGGCTGCCCAGCCACAGCAGCAGGGCGGCGGCCACGATCGCGCCGAAGCCGATTTCGGTGATCAGCCTGCTGCTCATGCCGTCCTCCTCGCGGTGGCGGCGGCGCGCAGCATCGCCAGCCCGGCGGCGACCCAGACGCCGATCGCGAGCGCCTGCACGACCCGGTTGTCGAGCATCGGGTCGACGAGGTCGCTCATCGTGGGATGCGTGAGGGAGAGCCCGCCCGCGGCCTGTTCGTAGACGAAGGAAACGAGCTCCCAGAGGCACCAGGAGATCGCCAGCGCGACCCACAGCCAGCCGCGGCGCGGGACCGGTTGCGCGGGGAGCGAGGGGTCCCGCCACTCCACGACGAGTGCGCCGATGCCGATCGCGGTGACGGCCAGGAACATCGGCACGGTGTGGCGGCCGAAGGCCAGGGCGACGAGGGCGGCGGCGGCGATCAGCGAGGCGCCGGGCAGGCGGGTGGCGGGGAGCAGGGCGTCGGCGGGGGTGCTGTGGCGTTCGGTGAAGAGCAGCAGGATCGCGGCGGCGAAGAAGATCACGCCGTCGGCGGGGGCGCCGCGGATCCAGTGGGCGAAGGAGGCGATGAGGAGGGCTGCGATCGGGAGATCGACGGCCAGGCGGGGTGCCGGGTAGTCCGCCGCGTGCCGTTCGGGAGAGCTCAAGCGACCCACCCCATTCCGTGCCGGTTCTGCTTGAGAGACAACGCGAAAGTGGGTCCGCGGCTTCCCGGTCGGGGGATTTTTTCGAGCGGCTGAGTCAGATCCGCCGGGCCTCCGCATGGCTGACCGGGGGTTCGGCGGGAATGTCGTGCAGGACAGTCGCGAGGATCTCCGCTCCGCGCACCACCCGCGGGCCCGGGCGGTTGAAATAGGACGGGCCGTCGAGGAGCCAGACCCGGTCGTTCCGGACCGCGGGCAGGTCGGTCCAGCCGGGCAGCGAGGTGAGGACGTCCAGCTCCGACTCGGTCCGGTCCGGGGAGAAGCCGCAAGGGAGGACGAGCAGGACGTCCGGACGGGCGGCGACCACGGCGTCCCACGGCATCGGTTTCGTGTGCTCGCCCGGTTCCGCGAGCAGCGGGGTGCCGCCTGCCGCGGAGATTTGTTCGGGCACCCAATGACCGGCTGGCCAGAGCGGGTCGAGCCACTCCAGCGCGACCACGCGCGGCCGGGGAAGTCCTGCGACGTGGCGGCGGATTGTGGCGAGTCGTGAGCGGAGTTCGGCGACGCGGGCGGCGGCCACCTCCGGGACGCCCAGGGCGTCGCCGAGGGTGGTCAGGCAGTCGAGGACCTCGTCCAGGGTGCGCGGTTCCAGGCTGAGCACGCGCGGTCCGGCGTCGAGCATCCGCACTGCCGCGGCGACGCGGGTGTAGGACACCGCGCAGACCTCGCACAGGTCTTGCGTGAGCACGAGGTCGGGCGCGAGGGCGGCCAATTGGCTGACGTCGACCGAGTAGAGCGACGAACCCTGGTGGCTCGCGCCGACGGCGGTGGAGATTTCGCGGCTGGTCAGCGTGTCGGAGTCGAGGTCCGCGGCGGTCACCACCGGCACCGACGCGACCTCGGCGGGCCAGTCGCATTCGTGCGTGCGGCCGACGAGGTCGCCCGCCTTGCCGAGCGTGGCGACGAGGTCGGTGGCGGCGGGCAGCAGGGAGACGATCCGCATCTCCCCACGGTAGGTCAGGCGGCCTCGTGCAGCGCCGCCAGAAGCGACGACGCCCGGTGGTCGACGTCCTCGGCCTGGAGTTCGTTCGTCACGAACGAGAACGACAGACCCCGGGCCGGCCACGCGCCGTGGCGGCCGCCGCCGGCTCCGGAGTGGCCGAAAGCGGCGGGGTCGGCGTCGGCGGGGCCGTAGGTGCCGATCGGGTCGGCCAGCTCGAAGCCGAGGCCGAAGCGCAGCGGGCGGTCGTTGATCGCGTCGATCCCCTCGGACCAGGTGCGGGCGGCCCGGGCGAGGACGTCGGCGGGGACGAGTCCGCCCGAGCGCAGCAGGTCGTAGAGGCGGGCCATCGCGGTCGCGGTGCCGACCGCGCCGCCCGCCGCCAGCGTCGCGCCGCGGTACTCCGGCGAGTTCATCGAGTCGCCCGAATCGAGCAGGCCGCGGTACATCCGTTCGACGATCCGGCGGCGTTCCTCGTCCTGGAGGAAGGTGCTGATCCGGTACCCGGGCGCGCGCCGAAGTGTGGCGACCGGGACGCTCGGCGGGGTGCCGAGCCGCAGGTCGAGGCCGTGCGGCTCGGCGAGGAGGTCGCGGACGAGGACACCCAGGTCCGCTCCGGTGACGCGCCGGGCCAGTTCGGTGGCGAGGTAGCCGTAGGTGAGCGCGTGGTACGCGACCTTCGTCCCGGGAGTCCACAATGGACGCTGGCTGGCGAGGGCTTCGGCGTTCGCCGCGTTGTCCAGCATCGGCAGGTCCGGCTCGACGTAGGGCAGACCGACGGTGTGCGAGAGGACCTGCGAGACCGGCACGTCCTCCTTGCCTGCCGCGGCGAACTCCGGCCAGTAGCGGGCGACGCGTTCGTCCGGGTCGAGCTTCCCCTGCGCGGTCAGCATCGCCAGGACGGTCGCGACCACGCCTTTGGTGCCGCTGAACAACACGGCGCGGGTGTCCTCGGTCCACGGCACGCCGTCCGCGGCCGAGCCGCCCCACAGTTCCACCACCGGGGCACCGTCGCGGAACACGCTGAACGCGGCTCCGCCAGTGGTCGCCTCGATGAGGTCGCCGAACGCTTCCCGCACGCCCTCGTACCCGGGTTTTACCGCACCGTTGACAGTCATTCGGCTCCTCACAGCCTCGGCGTCGTAGCGAGAAGTTCGCTGGTGTACTCGTGCGACGGGGAGTTCAGCACCGTCTCGACGGTGCCTTCCTCGACGATCTCGCCGCCGCGCAGGACCGCGATCCGGTCCGCCACCTCCGGGGCCAGGGCGATGTTGTGCGTCACGAACAGCATCGCCATGCCGAGTTCCCGGCGCAGTTCGCCGAGCAGTTCGACGATGGTGGCCTGCACGGAGACGTCCAGCGCGGACGTGACCTCGTCGCACACCAGGACGTCCGGCGTGGTCACCAGCGCGCGGGCGATCGCGGCGCGCTGCCGTTCGCCGCCGCTGAGCTGGTCCGGCAACCGGTTCGCGAGGTCTTGTCGCAAACGGACCCGATCCAGCGTCTCGGCGACGCGTTTCCGGCGCTCGGTGCGGGAGAGAGACGTCAAGCGCACCAACGGAACCTCGATCGACTGCGCGATCGTCTTGCGCGGGTTCAGCGACGAGAACGGGCTTTGGAAGACGTACTGGATCCGCCGCAGTTCGTCGGTGCTGCGCTGCCGGGCCGCCGGAGCCAGCGGAGTGCCTTCGAGCGCGACGGTGCCGGTGAAACCGCGATTGAGCCCGGCGATGCACTGCGACAGCGTCGTTTTCCCGGAACCGGACTCGCCGAGCAGCATCACGCTTTCCCCGCGCGTCACGGCGAGGTCGATGCCGCGCAACACCTTCTGCTGCCCGTAGGACACCTGGATGTCGCGCGCGGCCAGCACCGCGTCGTCCGGCGGGGGAGCGGTGGCGGGCTCCGCATCGAGGTCGGGCACCGCAGCGAGAAGCCGCTTCGTGTACGCGTGCTTCGGCCGTCGCAAGACGTCGTCAGCGACGCCGCATTCGACGAGATCTCCTTGGTACATCACGGCGACCCGGTCCGCGAGCTGCGCCACGACGGCGAGATCGTGCGTGATGTAGAGCGCCGCGACGCCGTGCTCGGACGTCAGCTGCCGGACCGTTTCCAGCACCAGCGCCTGCGTCTTCACATCCAGGCCGGTGGTGGGCTCGTCCAGCACCACGACGCTCGGGCGGCACGCGAACGCCATCGCGATGCCGACCCGCTGCTGCTGCCCGCCGGACAGCTGATGCGGGTATCGCCGCTGGTAGGCCTCGTCGGACGGCAACCCGACCTCGGCGAGCACCTCGGCCACGCGCTCGTCGACGGACCCGGCGTAGCCGTGCGTTTCCAGCACCTCGGCGATCTGCCGGCCGACGCGCAGCGCCGGGTTGAGCGACAGCGCCGGGTCCTGCGGGATGTACGCGACCGCGCTGCCCCGCAACTGGCGGCGCGCGGCGTCGTCGAGCGTCAGGACGTCGACCGGTTCGCCGTCGCGCGGGTGCAGCAGCACCTGGCCGCCGCCGGCCATCAGCCCGCGGCGGAAATGGCCGAGCGCGGCCAATCCGGCGGTCGTCTTGCCGGAGCCGGATTCCCCGACGAGCGCGAGGACCTCGCCGGGCGCGATCTCGTAGGACACCGAATGCAGCACCGGCCGGCCCGCCGTCGTGCGCACGGCCAGTCCGGTCACTTCCAGAGCGGTCGTCATGCTCGTGCCTCCCGGGTCCGCCCGGCCGCGGCCGAGGCGAGCGAGTCGGCGACGAGGTTCGTGCCGACGGCCAGCACCGCGATCGCGGCGACCGGGAGCAGCACGCCCCACGGCTGCACGACGAGCGCGATCCGGTTCTCGTTGATCATCAGGCCCCAGTCCGCGGCGGGCGGCTGGATGCCGAGCCCGAGGAACGACAGCGAGGCGATGTAGCCGATCGAATAGGTCAGCCGCAGGCCCAGCTCCACCATCAGCGGGCCGGTGATGTTCGGCAGGATCTCGCGCAGCAGGATCCGGCTGCGCGGGACGGCGTACATCTCGGCGGCGCGGATGTAGTCGTGGTTGCGCACCGAAACCGTCGCCTGCCGGGCGACCCGCGCGGTCCGCGGCGCGTGCGTCAACCCGATGACCAGCACGAGCAGCCAGCCTTTCGGGCCGATCACCGCGATCGCCAGCAGCGCGATGACCAGCTGCGGGAACGACAGCAGCACGTCGTTGCCGCGCATCAGCAGGCTGTCCAGCCAGCCGCCGCCGTACCCGGCGATCATGCCGAGCAGCGCGCCGAGCACGATGCCGAGCGCCGTGGCGAGGACCGCGTACAGCAGCAGAGTGGTGCCGCCCGCTAGGAAGCGGGTCAGCACGTCGCGCCCGAGACCGTCGGTGCCCATCAGACCGTCCGGTTTGAACGGTTTCCCGGCGAAGTCCGTGGTGGTGTGCCCGGTGATGACCGGCCCGAGCCACGGTCCGAGCAGCGCCACCAGAATGACGACTCCGGCCAGTACGGTGCCGACCTTGGCCTGCGGGAACGCCCAAGCGGTGCGGATCAGCCCGGCCGCGCGCGGCGGCGTCTCCGGAACCGCGGGCACCACCTGTTCTTCTTCGACCGCGGTCATCGCACTGCCTCCGTCCGGAGCTTGGGATCGGCGAGGATGCCGATCACGTCGGCCAGCAGGTTCACCACGATGTAGACCGTCGCGATCAACAGCGTCACCGCCTGGACGACGGCGACGTCGCGCTTGCCGACCGCGTCGATCAGCGCCTGGCCGATGCCGGGGTAGCGGAAGAGGAATTCGACCACCACGACGCCGCCGGCCAGCCACGCGAGCTGGATCGCGACGACCTGCGCGACCGGCCCGACCGCGTGCGGCAGGGCGTGCCGCAGCAACACCGTCCGCTCGCGCATTCCCTTGAGCCGCGCCATTTCCACGTAACCGGAATCGAGCACTTCGCTCATCGTCGCGCGCATCATCCGCGTGATGTACGGCGTCACGACGAGCACGAGCGTGAGCACCGGCAACACGAGCTGACTCGGTTGCGCCCATACCGCTTCGCCTGGTGGCGTGAGGGTGACGGAAGGCAGGACGCGGAACACCGTCGTCGCGAACAGGACGATGAGCGCCACGCCGATCACGAACTCCGGCAGCGCGGCGATCACCAGGCTGATGCCGGACACGACCTGGTCGCTGGCGCGGCCGCGGCGCATCGCGGTCCAGGTGCCGAACGCGAGCCCGAGCGGGGTGGCGATCACCGCGGCGAGCACGAGCAGCACGAGCGAGGCCGACACCCGGTCCGCCAGCAGCGTCGTGACCGGGCCCTGGGTCGAGGTCGACGTGCCGAGGTCGCCGGTGAACAGGCCGCCCAGCCACGAGAGATAGCGCTGCCAGACCGGTTCGTCGAGGTGCAGCTGGTGCTGCAGCGCGGCGATCCGCTCCGGGGTCGCCTGCTGGCCGAGGATGGCCCGCGCCGGGTCGCCCGGCAGCAGCAGCGTCGCGACGAACACGAGCAGGGTGACCAGCCACAGCACCACGAGGCTCACGAGCAGCCGTTTGAGGATCAGCCGGGTCATGCCGCGCCTCCTTCCGCCGTGCCGAGCCAGACCTGGCGGAACTGGTAGCCCGACAGCGAGATCCCGGTCCGGTCCGGCACGAATCCGGCCACATAGGACTGGTAGGCGTCGACCTGGTCGACGAACCCCCACACGATCAGCCCGCCGCGTTCGTACTCGATCCGCTGCGCCCGGTGCAGCAGCTCCGTGCGCGCCTTCGGGTCCACCGTGGCGCTCGCCCGCGTGACGAGATCGGTGAATTCCGGGTCGTTCCAATGGGTTTCGTTGTACGGCGCTTTCGGCAGTGCGCCGGACGCGACCTGCGGCAGGTAGTTGCGCGTGTACCAGAAGTCCTGCGCGAAATCCCAGGACAGGTAGTTCTCGCCGTAGAACGTGGTGGTGTCGATCTTCCGGATCCGCACGTTCACGCCGGCCGCCTTGGCCTGCTGCTGGAACACCTGCGCGGCCTCGACCGCGCCGGCCTGGATCGGCGCGGTGACCAGTTCGATGTCGAGATTCGGCTTGCCCGCCTCGGCGAGCAGCCGTTTCGCCTCGGCGATGTTCTGCTTCCGCTGCGGCAGCTGCCGGTTGTACGCCGGGTCGAAGGGCGCGTACAGGTCGTTGCCGACCCGGCCCTGCCCGCTGAGCACTTGGTTGATCATCTGCTCACGGTCGACCACCAGGCGCAGCGCCTGGCGCACCCGGACGTCGTCGAACGGCGGCCGGTCGACGCGCATGGTGAACGGCAGCCAGGTCCCGGTTTCCGAGCGCAGCACCTGGATCCGCGGATCGCTGCGGAGCACGTCCACGAGCGCGACCGGGACCTGGTCGATCGCGTCCACCTGGGACGAGAGGAGGGCGTTGATCCGGGCGTCGTCGTCGGCGAAGTTGATGAGCGAGAGCCGGTCCAGGTACGGCTGGCCCGGCCGCCAGTAATGCTCGTTGCGCACGAAGGTGCTCTGCAGCCCGGCGGTGAACGTGTCGGCTTTGAACGGGCCGGTGCCGATCGGGCGTTTGACGTCGAAATCGGCCGGGACGATGCCGAGGCTGTACTGCCCGAGCAGGTCGTCGAAGCCGGAATTCGGGGACGTGAGGCGGAATTCGACGGTCCGGTCGCCGGTGGCGACGACCTCGCCGAGCATGGTCAGCCCGGCCGCGCCGCTCTTCGGGTCCTTCGGGTCGGTGATCCGGCGGAAGGTCGCGACGACGTCGGCCGGGGTCACCGGGCGGCCGTCGTGGAAGCGGATGCCCGACCGCAGCACGGCGGTCCAGGTGCGCGCGTCCGGCGAGGGCTTCAGCGATTCGGCGACCAGCATCTGGAGCCGGTAGTCGTGATCGCGCAGCAGGAGCGGTTCGTAGAGGTTGAGCACCCGGGCGATGTCCGGGTTCGTGGCGGGGATGTGCGGGTCGAGGGTGTCCGACGCGCCTCCGCCGGTGACTCCGACGCGGAGGGTGCCGCCTCGTTTGGGCGGTCCGGAGGGCACTGCCGCGGCGACGGTGGAGCCGCAGGCGGCCAGCAGGGGTGCGGTGCCGGCGAGCGCGGCGCCGGCGAGCGCGGTCGTGAGGAATCGGCGACGGGAAACGTTGGTCGGTTTACATCGGGCTTCCATGGGTGACTTTCGAGCGGGTGCCGTGCGCGGCGACGCCGGTGAGAACCGGCGTCGCCGCGCACGACACGGTGGGGGAGGGGATCAGGCGATGGCGCGTCCCGCGTAGTCCGGGACCGGGGCGAGATGCGTGTCGAGCGCGGTGGCGATTTCGGCGGGGAACGGCGTCGCGCGGCCCCCGGAAACGTGCAGGCACAACAGCTCTTCGGTCGCGACGAGTTCGCCGCCGACCCGCATTTCGTGGCACAGCCGCACCTTTTTCGCGCCGACTGACAGCACGGAGGTGCTCACCTCGAGTTCGGCGTCCGCGCCGACTTCGCGCAGATACCGGACGTGCGCCTCCACGGTGTACAGCGACGCCCCGGTTCTCTCGCGGTAGCCGGGGCCGAGGCCGACGATGTCCATCAGCGCGGTGGTCGCGTCGCCGAAGACGAGCACGTAATAGGGCTCGGAGAGGTGGCCGTTGTAGTCGATCCACTCTGGACGGACCCGGTCGCGGTACTCAGCCACGACGGGCCTGCCCGACTGCGCGCTGGATCGCGATGACGGCCCGGTCGCGTTCGGCGATCAGGTCGGCGATGGTCCGCCCGTCCGCCTCGTCGTCGCAGCCGGCGACCACGGCGTCGCGCAGGTCCTTGGTGAGTTCGGGCGCTTCGAGTCGGGTCCACGGCGACTTCAGCGACGGTCCGAAGTGGTCCAGCATGTGCGCCATGCCGCCCTCGCCGCCCGCCAGGTGGAAGGTCAGCATCGGGCCCTGGATCGGCCAGCGCAGGCCCGGTCCGTCGGTGATCGCGAGGTCGATCTGCTCGACCGTCGCCTCGCCGTTCGCGACCATGTGCAGAGCCTCGCGCCACAGCGCTTCCTGGAGCCGGTTCGCGATGAAGCCGGGCACCTCGCGGTCCATCGTGATCACGGACTTGCCGACGCGCCGGTAGAACTCGGCGGCCTGCTCGACCGCCCACGGCGCGCTGAGCTTCCCGCCCGCGACCTCGACCAGCGGGATCAGGTACGGCGGGTTGAACGGATGCCCGACCACCAGCCGTTCCGGCGTCTTCGCGGCGACCTGCATTTCGGTCATGCCGTAGCCGGAGGTGGAGGAGGCGATCACGACGTCCGGCGCGGTGACGGCGTCGATGTCGGCGAGCAGTTTCTGTTTCAGCGCAAGGTCTTCCGGTGCGCTTTCCTGCACGAAGCCCACGCCGTCGACGGCTTCCGCGAGCGTCGTGGTGACGGTGAGGCGGTCACGGCTCGCGCCTGGCTTGAGGCCCAGTTCGGTGAGCGCGGGCCACGCGGCGTTGACGAGCCGTTCGAGCTTCTCCGCGGCGTCGGGTGCCGGGTCCCAGGCCCGGACGTCGAAGCCCTGCGCGAGGAAATGCGCGACCCAGCCGCCGCCGATGACCCCGGCTCCGATGCACGCGACAGTGTCCACAGTGGTCTCAGGCATGCACGCGCTCCTTCAGCCCCAGGATTTCGCGCGCCCGGTCCGGGGTGGCGATGTCCGCGCCGAGCTTCTGCACGATGTCCACCGCGCGTTCGACGAGCTGGCCGTTGGTGGCCTTGACGCCCCGCGCCAGGTAGAGGTTGTCCTCCAGCCCGACCCGGACGTGCCCGCCGAGCAGCACCGACTGCGCGACCCACGGCATCTGGTCGCGGCCGATGGCGAACGACGCCCATTGCGCGCCTTCCGGCAGCAGGTGCACCATCGCCTGCAGCAGCCCGGGGTCCGGCGGCGCGCCGTACGGGATGCCCATGCAGAGCTGGAAGAGCGGCGGCGGGTCGATGAGGCCTTCTTCGACCATTTTCGTGGCGAACCAGAGGTTGCCGGTGTCGAAGATCTCCAGTTCGGGCTTCACACCCAGCTCCTGGATGCGCTTCGCGCCGGTGCGCAGCATGTCCGGAGTGGACACATAAAGCTGGTTGCCCTCGCCGAAGTTCAGCGAACCGCAGTCGAGCGTGCAGATGTCCGGCAGCAGTTCCTCGACGTGCGGGAGCCGGTCGTGCGCGTTGACCAGGTCGGTGCCGTCGACCGGCTTGAGCGGGTCCTCGGCGTCGATGACCAGATCGCCGCCCATGCCCGCGGTGAGGTTGACGACGACGTCCACTCCGGACTCTTTGACCAGCCGGACCGCCTCGCGGTACAGCGCGACATCCCGCGACGGCGCCCCGGTTTCGGGTTCGCGCACGTGGATGTGCACCACGGCCGCGCCGGCGTTGGCGGCCTCGATGGCGCTCTCGGCGATCTGCGCCGGGCTGACCGGGACGTGCGGGCTCCGGCGGGTGGTGTCCCCCGCGCCGGTGAGCGCGCAGGTGACGATGACCTCGTGGTTCATCAGGCTCCTTGGACGATCGAGCGGTCGATGAAGTCGTTCAGGTGCGCGCGCATCGCGCCCACCGTGCTGCCGGGACGCCCGGTCAGCACCTGGATGCCGAGGCCGTCGATCAGCGCGGTGAGCTGGGCGGTGGCGGCCTCGGGGTCGGCCAGGCGGAACACGCCCTGCTCCTGGCCGGTGCGGATGGTCATGAGAATGGTCTGGTACCAGCGGTCGTAGGAGTCGGTGTAGAGCGAACGCAGCCGCGGGTCGAGCGCGACCTCGTTCCAGACCTGCAGCCACACCGACCATTCGGCGCGCAGCAGGCCCTCGGTCGGCAGCTGCAGCTCGACGAGCTTGAGCAGCCGGTCGTGCGCGCCGGGCACCGCGTGCAGCTCGGCGACCTGCCGGTCGAAGGCGAGCTTCACGTTGCGCCGCAACGCTTCGTCGAGGACTTCGGTTTTGGTGGGGAAGTGGTAGTGGATGGCCGCGGTGCTGGTGCCGCATGCTTGCGCGATGTCGGCGATGCGGACGCGGTGGTAGCCGCGTTCGGCGATGAGCTGCCAGGCGGTTTCCAGGATCCGCCGCCTTGGTTCGGAGTGCGCCGGGTCGTCGGGCTCGCTCGCGGTTCCCGCCGCCGGGGCTGGGACGGCGGTGACGGTTTTGGCGTCGTCGCTGCCGTTGAGCAGCCAGTTCACGGTGACGCCGGAGTATTCGGCGACGCGGACGAGTTCGTGCGGGGAGAAGCGGCGGGCGCCGTTGAGGGCCTTGGAGAGCTTGGTCTGGTCCAGGCCGATGGCGGCGGCGAACTCGCGCTGGGGGACGGGCATGGACTGGATCAGCTGGCGGACCCGTTCTCTCAGCTGGTCTGTTTCGTCCATGGGCCGTGACGGTAATGGGGGGTTGCGAAAATCGCAACTCTTGGGGGGTTGTTGGTGTAGCGGTTCTCAGACCCTGTTGTGTGCCAAGGAGTTGCGATCTTGGGTTGACTGGCGGATCAGTCGGTTCGGCTCGTCGCCTGGCGGCGACATTGCCTGCCTTGGTTGCGTGGGGCACCCCGAAGCTTGATTGTGCTGACGGTTCGGGGGTGCTTGTCAAGGCGGGAAAGATGCCTTGACAAGCACCCCCGAACCGCAGGGAGGCTTCGTATCGGGGTGCGGGGGGAGGGGCTGGGTGCCTCGCTCGTTGGGTGCACCGGTTGCGGTTTGCGTGGGGTGGGGGCATCCCGGTCGGCGGCGGTGGCCGTCGGAGGGTCGTGAGGGGAACCCTGAGGGAATCAGGCGCTGTGAGGGTGGCCCTCACGTACGTCGTGGGGCGCCGCGCCCGGGGAGGGAGTCCAGTCGGCGGGACGGGGGCGTCTTCGCGTGGCGGATGATAGGAATGGCCGGTGACCCAACCGAACTTGATCGACGCCGCCGCGGACGAGGCTGTCACGCTCACCAGCGAGCTGATCCGCATCGACACCACCAATACCGGCGACCCCGAAACCCTCGTGGGCGAGCGGGTCGCGGCCGAGTACGTCGCGGAGAAGCTGACTGACGCCGGGTACGAGATCACCTACGTCGAGTCCGGCGGCAAGGACCGGCACAACGTCGTCGTGCGGCTGCCGGGGGCCGACCCCAGCCGCGGGGCGTTGCTGATTCACGGGCATCTCGACGTCGTCCCCGCGGACCCGGCCGAGTGGTCGGTGCATCCGTTCTCCGGTGCGGTCCAGGACGGGTACGTGTGGGGGCGCGGCGCGGTCGACATGAAGGACATGGTCGGCATGACGCTGGCCCTCGCGCGGCACTACAAGATCAACAATATCGTGCCCCCTCGCGACCTCGTGTTCCTGTTCGTCGCGGACGAGGAGGCGGGCGGCAAGTACGGGGCGCAGTGGCTGGTGGAGAACCGGCCCGAGCTGTTCGAGGGCGTCACCGAGGCGATCAGCGAGGTCGGCGGGTTCTCGATCACGTTGAAGGACAACGTCCGCGCGTACGTGATCGAGACGGCCGAGAAGGGCATCCGCTGGATGAAGCTGCGCGTGCGCGGCACGGCGGGCCACGGGTCGATGATTCATCGCGACAACGCGGTCACCAAGCTGTCCGAAGCCGTCGCGAAGCTGGGGCAGCACCAGTTTCCGTTGGTGCTGACCGATTCCGTGCGCGAGTTCCTCGCCGGGGTCACCGAGATCACCGGATGGGACTTCCCCGAGGACGACATCGAGGGCGCGGTCGCCAAGCTGGGCAACATCTCCCGGATGATCGGCGCGACCCTGCGCGACACCGCGAACCCGACGATGCTCACCGCGGGCTACAAGTCGAACGTGATTCCTTCGGTGGCCGAGGCGGCGGTCGACTGCCGGATCCTGCCGGGCCGGCTCGAGGCGTTCGACCGGGAGCTGGACGAGCTGCTCGGGCCGGACATCGAGAAGGAGTGGATGGAGCTGCCGCCGGTCGAGACGACGTTCGACGGCGCGCTCGTCGACGCGATGACCGCCGCGGTGCTCGCCGAGGACCCGGGCGCGCGGACCCTGCCGTACATGCTCTCCGGCGGCACCGACGCGAAGTCCTTCCAGCAGCTCGGCATCCGCAACTTCGGCTTCGCGCCGCTGAAACTGCCCGCCGACCTGGACTTCTCCGGGCTCTTCCACGGCGTGGACGAACGCGTCCCGGTCGACGCGCTGAAGTTCGGCGTCCGCGTGCTGGACCGGTTCCTCCGCTCCTCCTGATGTCCGGGTTCCGGCTCGCCGACGGCACGCCCCTGCACCTCGTGCGCAGGGGCGATCCGGCGGCGGCCGTGACCGTCGTGCTGCTGCACGGCTACGCGCTCGACCAGCGCAGCTGGGGCCGGATCGCCCCGGTGCTGCCGGACGCGGTCGAGCATCCGCTCGCGGTGGTCAGCTACGACCACCGCGGGCACGGCGAATCCGGCCGGGCCGCGCGCGGCACCGCGACGATGGGCCGGCTCGCCGACGACCTCGCCGAGGTGATCGAGCAAGCCGTCCCGCACGGGCGGGTTGTGCTCGTCGGCCACGACATGGGCGGGCTCGCGGTCATGTCGCTGACCCAGCGGCATCCGGAGCTGTTCGCCGAGCGTGCCGGCGGGCTGGTGCTGCTGTCGACGTCGTCCGGGCGGCTGGCCACCGAGGCGTCGGCCGCCTGGCCCAACGCGCTCGGCAAGCTCGCGCAGGACCTCGAAATGGTGCTCGGCGCGAAGCTGTACGGCGTGTTCCGCGAGCACACCAGCCGCGCGGTGAGCGCCGGGCTGCGCTGGTGGCTGTTCGGCGACGATCCCGACCCGGACCTGGTCGAGCTGACCGTGAAGATGATCCGCGGCAACTGGCCGCACACGGTCGCGCAGTTCCGGCCCGCGCTCGACGCCTACGCACGCGAAGCGGCGTTGTCGTTGGCCGGCGACCTGCCGGTGACGGCGATCGTGGGGGAGCGGGACCGGATCGTCGCGCCCGCCGACGTCGAGCAGTTCGTGCGCGGGCTGGCCCAGGGGTACGCCGTGGTGTTGCCCGGCGTCGGGCACGTCGTGCCGCTGGAGGCCGCGGCGCAGGTGGTGCCGCGGATCGCCTCGGTGGTGCACGAGGTCTACCGACAACAAAACCTGTCTTGACAACCTGACTCTTCAGCCGCGACGATGGACCGCATGTTTCCCGTTGCGGTGATCGAGGACGCGGCCGCGGCCGAGGTGTCGCTGGACCCGGTCCGGGCGCGGCTGCTGGCCGAACTGGCGCAGCCCGCCTCGGCGACGATGCTGGCCGCCCGCGTCGACCTGCCGAGGCAGAAGGTCAACTACCACCTGCGCGCGCTGGAAAAGCACGGTCTCGTGGAACTGGTCGAGGAGCGGCGCAAGGGCAACGTCACGGAACGGATGATGCGGGCGACCGCGGCGTCGTACGTCATCTCGCCGTCCGCGCTCGCGGCCGTGCAGCCCGATCCGGCGCAGTCGCCGGACCGGCTCTCCGCGCGCTGGCTGCTGGCGGTCGCCGGACGGCTCGTGCGCGACGTCGGGATCCTGATCACCGGTGCGGCGAAAGCGAAGAAACGCGTCGCCACCTTCGCGCTCGACGGCGAGGTCCGGTTCGCTTCGGCAGCCGACCGGGCGGCGTTCGCGGAGGAGCTGGCGACGGCGGTGACCACGCTGGTCGGGAAGTACCACGACGAGAAAGCCGAGAACGGCCGCGCGCACCGGGTGGTGCTGGCGGTGCACCCGAGCGTGCCGATGGGGGAGGAAACCGAGCATGGGTAAGGAATTCCGGGAGATCGACGTCGCCGAGGTCCCGGCCGAACCGGAACAGGTCTGGGCGGCGATCGCGACCGGCCCGGGCATCGACTCGTGGTTCATGGGCCGCAACGAGGTCGAAGGCGGGGTCGGCGGCGCGGTGCGCGGGGCGTTCGCGGCCTACGAACCGACGCACGCGATCACCGCCTGGGACCCGCCGAACCGGCTGGCCTACGGCGGCGAGCCGGATCCGGACGGACGGCGGATCGCTTACGAATTCCTCGTCGAGGGCCGGGAGGGCGGCAGTTCGGTGATCCGGTGTGTCACGAGCGGCTTCCTGCCGGGCGACGACTGGGCCGACGAGTTCGAGGCCATGCAGGCGGGCGGCGCGCTGTTCTTCCGCAACCTGGTGGAGTTCGTGCAGCACTTCCCGGGCCGGACAGCGAAACCGGTCACCGCCTTCGGGACGACGGCTGTCGGGGACTGGCCCGCATTGTGGGCTGCGCTGGCGAAGGAAGTGGGCGTCGGGCAGCTGACTGTCGGCGCGAAAGTCCGGCTGGCCGGTTCGGGTGGCGTGGTGTACGCGGTGAACGAGCAGACCGTCGGGATTCGTACCGCAGAAGGTCTTTTCTGCTTCATGCAAGGCTTCCGCGGACCGCTGGTGGCGACGCACCACATCGTCGCGCCGGACGTCGACGTGGCGGCGGAGGAAGCCAAGTGGACGGAGTGGATGGCCGCGCTCGGCTGAGCCTTGTCGAAAACCGGGGCGGCCCGTTCGTCATCCGGTCGAGAGCGTTTTCCGACCAGGAGGAGAAACCGTGCAGTACGCGATGCTGATCTGCGGCGACGACCGCGAATGGGCCGCCTTGTCCCCGGCGGACGAGGAAGACCAGATGAAGCAGATCTATGCGTGGTTCGAGCGCTGGCAGCCGTCCGGCAAGGTCGGGAACGGCGTCGAACTGCAGCCGCGGGAGACGGCGAGGACGATCCGGGCCGGGGCGAACGGGAAACCGGTGGTCACCGACGGGCCGTACGTGGAGCTGAAGGAGATCGTCGGCTCGGTGATTGTGCTGGAGTGTGCCGGCATCGACGAGGCGGTCGAGGTCGCGGCGAGCTGGCCGCTGGGACCGGGCGTGAGCGCGGTGGAGGTTCGGCCGGTGATGAGCCGCGAAGAAGAGTGAGCCTCACTCGCCCGCGTAGCTGCTGAAGGTCCAGACCTGGCCTTCGGGGTCGGCGCACGAGTACTCGCGCACCCCGGCCGGGGAATCGTGCACCGGGTTGAGGATTCGCGCGCCGGCGGCCTCGGCCCGGGCCTGGTGGTCGTCGAGCGTGCTGTCCGGCACCCAGACGCACAACGCGTGGCTGGTGCCGCCCAGCGCGAGCGGGCTGTGCATGCCGTACTGGTCGCCCTCGTGGTCCCGGCTGAGGAAGATCAGGCTCGCGCCCGCGCGGACCTGGGCATGCTGGACGCCGTTCCCTGCCTCGACCACGAAATGCGACTCGAATCCGAAGGCCTCGACGAGGAATGCGATCGCGGCTTCCGGATCGGCGTAGGTGAGGTTGGGGTACACGGTCTGCAGCGGAGTGTCGACCATGTGCGTCAGACTAGCCTGCCAAATCGGCTGCGCGCCGCGCCATCAGCTCGCGCTCGGCCGGGTTCGAGGCCAGTTCCAGCGCCCGCTTCGCCGACGTCAGCGCCTCGTCCGGCCGGTCGAGCGCGGCGAGCAGATCGGCGCGGGCAGCGTGCCACAGGTGGTAGCTGGACAGCTGGGCTTCGAGCGCGTCGACCTCGCCGAGCGCCGGAGCCGGGCCGATGGCGTATCGCGTGGCGACCGCCCGGTTCAGCAGGACGACGGGCGACGGGTCCAGTGCGTAAAGCCGGTCGTACATCGCTCGGGTGCCCACCCAGTCGGTCTCCGCGAAACTCCTTGCGACAGCGTGCATCGCGGCGATGCCAGCCCGGGTTTGATAAGGCCCGGGCCGGCCAAGCCGCACCGCCTCGCGCAACCGCAGCACCGCACGCTGAATCGCCGAACCGTCCCACAGCCGTCGATCCTGCTGCTCCAGCACCACAATCCGCCCCTGTGCGTCGAACCGCGCCGCGACGCGCGCGTGCTGCAGCTCCAGCAACGCGGCCAGCCCGGCGGCTTCCGGTTCGCGAGGCAGCGAGTCGGCGAGCTGCCGGGCCAGTTCGACGCCCTCGCGCGCCAATTCCTGCCGCTGCGCCGAATCTCCGCTGGAGAGATAACCCTCGTTGAACACCAAATAGATCACTGCGAGTACCGCGGGCAGCCGGTCGGCGTACTCGTGCGGCCGCGGTGGTTCGAATCCGATGCCGCGTTCCCGCAACAGCCGTTTGGCTCGCGAAAGCCGTTGCGCCATCGTCGGCACCGGCACCAGAAACGCGGCGGCGATCTCGGCGGTGGTCAGCCCGCCCACGGCGTACAGCGTCAGCGCGACCTGGGCCGGTTCCGGCAAATCCGGGTGGCAACAAGCGAAAATCATCGCCAGCCGGTCGTCGACGCGCGGCTCCGGAGGCGGTTCCGCCGCTGCCCGGACGGCCTTCTCCTGGCCGACCGCGTCCCGGCGAAGCCGGTCGATCGCCTTGCGCCACCCGGTAGTGACGAGCCATCCGGTGGGACTGGACGGCACCCCTTCGCCGGGCCAGCGCTTGAGTGCCTCGGCGATCGCTTCCGACAGCGCTTCCTCAGCGCGATCGAAGTCGCCGAGCCGACGGCTGAGCGCACCCAGCATGCTGGCGGCGTCGGTGCGCCAGAGGCGCTCGGTCAGCTCGGCGACGTCGTTCACGAGGGTTCAGGCGCGGACGTACCGCAGCAGGGCGACGCCGCTCTCGAAGGTCCGGCTGTCCGCCATCCGGTAGTTGTCCACGGAGAACCCGGCGTCGAACAGCGGTGCGCCGGAGCCGATGACCACCGGGTACAGCTTCAGGTGCAACTCGTCCACTTCGTCGCGCAGCGCTCCGGCCAGCGCGCCTCCGCCGACGAGCCAGATGTCCTTGCCGTCTTCCTTCTTCAGCTCGCGGATCTTCTCCGCCGGGTCGGTGTTGACCACCTGCACGGCCGGGCCGGGCGCCTCGGTCATCGTGCGGGAGAAGACGTAGTGCCGCAGGTGCGTGTACGCGTCCGGAACGCCGAGGTCGACGCCCATCTGATAGGAAACCCGGCCTTCGACCACCGTGTCGAAATGCCGGTGCGGGACGTCCTCGATGCCGAGCACGGACCGGAGGTGCGTCGGCGCCATTTCCGGATACTCGTGCAGCAGCGGCTCGGCGTGGTCGCCCTCGAACTGGAAGACCGAGCCGGTCGGGTCCTCCCGGGTCGGAGCCGCGATGAAGCCGTCGAGCGTGGACGCGACCAGATAGACCAACTTGCGCATAACGGACAGTCAAGCAGGTCAGGTCGCGAGCCCCGTCGAGTGGTCGGCCGCGGTGCGCTTGCGCCGCAACCAGATGCGGCGCGTCCCGTCGGCGTACAGCCGGACCGTGCGCAGTTCCCAGCCCGCGAACTCCGCGTGGATGGAGAGCTGGATCATCGCCGCGCGCCGGGACACCGCCGGGGGGAGGCGCAGGCGGCGATACTCCCAATCCCCTTCGACCACCGCCTCGTCGACTGTCGTCATGGCTGGATCACCTGGGTCCCTTCTCCGGCGGCCGAGCCGACGAACACGCGGCCGCTCTGGTCGTCGACGCCCACCGTGTCCGGCTGGCGCACGGTCGGGAATCGGTACTTCTCGACGGGCTCTCCGCCGCGGACGTCGTAGCCGACGACCTCGTTGCGGGCGGTCAGGGTGACCCACGCCAGGCTGCGCTTCGCGTCGTAGGCGAGGCCGTACGCGCCACCGGGCACCGGGTAGCGCTGGCGGAGGATCAGGGGGTTGGTCGAGAACGCGAGCAGCGCGCCCGCGCGGGCGTCGGTGACCAGGACGCGGCCGTAGGAGTCGGCGACCGCGTTGGCCGCGCCGTCGCCCGCGCGCAGGCCTTCGTCCATGGTCCCGGCCTGCACGTCCACGCTGAACACAGCGGTGCGCAGCCGGTCGAGGACGACGACGCCGTTGCCGGTGTCGACCACGTCGTCGGCGCTGTAGAGCTGACCGGTGATGGTCTTCGCGACCGAGCCGTTCGCCAGCACCTCGACGGCCTTGCGGTCGCGGACCGCGACGAGCGTGTCCGGCCCGTCGGCGACCCCGGCGGCCGGCTGCCCGGCGACCTTCTCGGCGGTCACCTGCCCGCTCGACAGCGCGACGCGGGCGAGCACGCCCTTGCCCGGGATCCCCGCGAGCGCCTGGCCCCCGGACACGCTGAGCGATTCCGCCGGACCGGGCAGCGCGACGGTCTTCTTCGGCGCGCCGAGCGAGGCGAGATCGTAAAGCCGCAGCTCAGCGGGCTGCTTGAGGGCGACGACGAGGGTGTGGCTCTGCTGGTCGGCCGCGATCGCGGACACCACCGGCATCGGCAGCACCTGCCCGGCGGGCGGCCCTGCGCGGGCGGGGGAGACGGCGGGTTTCGCGGCCGTCGGATTGGCCACGACCTGCAGGTTGTCCTTCGGCTGCTCCGAGGACGAGCAGGCGGACAGCGCGAGCGCACCGGCCAGCGGGATCGCGATCCGCGACGCGGCGGTGAGCCGACGCACCTTGAAACCTCCACCAAAGCTCCGGCGAACGGGTCCCTCCAGCATCCTCCAGGAACGCCGACGCGTCACGCCCGTGTCACCGACCCGACACCTGCGGCTCACCGGGTGCCCCGTTCCGGATAGCCGAATTCGATGTCGCTGACGTCGTCCAGCGCGCTCCGGATCGCAGGCGGGAGCGTGAGCTCCTCGGCGGCCAGCGACCCGGTGAGCTGGCCGGTGTCGCGCGCGCCGACGACCGGCGCGGCCACTCCGGGCCGGTCCCGGACCCAGGCCAGCGCCACCGCGAGGGGCGACGTGCCGAGCCCTTCGGCGGCGGTCACGACCGCCTGCACGATCCGCGCAGCGCGTTCGGTGCGGTGGTGCTCGACGTATCCGGCGTACTCGGCGGACGCGCCGCGCGAGTCGGCGGGCGTGCCGGTGCGGTACTTCCCGGTGAGGACGCCGCGGCCGAGCGGAGCCCACGGCAGCACGCCGATCCCGTGGTGCGTCGCGGCCGGGACGACTTCGCGCTCGATGCCGCGTTCCAGCAGCGAGTACTCGAACTGCCCGGACACGAGCGGCACCGCGGCGAGCGAGGCGGCGGTGGCGAGCTGCCAGCCCGCGTAGTTGGAGACGCCGACGTAGCGGACCTTGCCGCTCGTCACCGCGTAATCGAGCGCGGAGAGCGTTTCCTCGATCGGCACGCAGGAATCCCACGCGTGCAGCTGCCACAGGTCGATGTGGTCGGTGCGCAGCCGCTGCAGCGACCCTTCGAGCGCGGACAGCAGCGCGCCGCGCGAAGCGCCGCCGCCGAACGGGCCGTCGGTGCGGCGGGCGACAGTCTTGGTGGCCAGCACGACGTCCTCGCGCGGCACCAGGTCCGACAGCAGTTCGCCGAGCATCCGCTCGGCCTCGCCGCCGGCGTAGAGGTCGGCGGTGTCCACGAGCGTGCCGCCCGCGTCCACGAACGCGACCAGCTGGCTGGCCGCCTCGTCCGGATCGGTGTCGCCGCCCCACGTCATGGTGCCGAGGGCCATCCGCGATATCCGCAGTCCCGACCGGCCGAGCTGTCGCTTTTCCACGACCGCCGAGCCTAGTGGGCGCGCCCGCCCGCACCCGACCAAGGTGACCTCGTGTCGCACCGGCATTCCGCTTCCCGGGACGGAGGACGGCGTTGCCGGCGCGGGCTTCACGGACCGGCCTCGAGTCCCCGCCCGCGCACCGGCGCCCTCGCGGGAGTCCTCAGGAACCACCCGATAGGTTCCCGACCGTGCGAATCGGACTGCGCCCCGTGCGGGCGGGCGAACCGGCGGGAGCGGCCTGATGGGATGGTTCGAGGCCCTGGTCCTGGGGCTGGTGCAGGGGCTCACCGAGTTCCTGCCGATCTCCTCGAGCGCGCACGTGCGGATCGTCGCCGCGCTGGCGGGCTGGGGCGATCCGGGCGCGGCGTTCACCGCGGTCACCCAGATCGGCACCGAGCTCGCGGTGATCCTCTACTTCGGGCCGAAGATCGGCCGGATCCTGCGCGCCTGGTTCTTCTCGCTCTACCGCCCGGACTGGCGGCGCGACCCGGACGCTCGGCTGGGCTGGCTGATCATCGTCGGGTCGCTGCCGATCGTCGTGCTCGGCCTGCTGCTGCAGGACGAGATCGACCGGGCGTTCCGCGACCTGCGGATCACCGCGACGACGCTCATCGTGTTCGGCCTGATCCTGCTGTTCGCCGACCGGACCGCGAAGCAGCAGCGGACGCTGGACCACCTGAACGTGCCGCACGGCCTGGCGTACGGCTTCGCGCAGGCGCTCGCGCTGATCCCGGGCGTCTCGCGCTCCGGCGGCACGACGAGCGCCGGCCTGCTGATGGGCTACACCCGCTCGGAAGCCGCGGAGTACTCGTTCCTGCTCGCGGTGCCCGCGGTGTTCGGCTCGGGGCTGTACAAGCTGACCGACATCGGCAAGAACGGCGAGAACGCGCAGTGGGGGCCGACGATCCTGGCCACGCTGGTCGCCTTCGGCGTCGGCTACCTGGTGATCGCGTGGCTGATGGCCTACATCAAGAAGCGCAGCTTCGTGCCCTTCGTGATCTACCGCGTCGTGCTCGGCGTGGTGCTGTTCGGGCTGGTCTTCGGCGGCGTGCTCGACCCGAACGCGGGACCCGCGGGCGGCTGAACCGGAGGATCACCGGTTAGGGTGGCGTCGTGAGTACGGTCATCTTGCTGCGGCACGGGAAGTCCACGGCCAACGGCTCGGGCGTCCTCGCCGGGCGCACGCCGAAGGTCGGGCTGGACGACACCGGCCGGGCGCAGGCTGATGCCCTCGTCGAGCGTTTCGCCGGGGTGCCGGTCGCCGAACTGGTCGTGTCGCCGATGCTGCGCTGCAAGCAGACCGTCGCGCCGCTGGCCGCCGCGCAGGGCCTGACGAAGGTCGTCGAGCCGCAGCTGTCCGAAGTGGACTACGGCGAGTGGACCGGCCGGGAACTCAAGAACCTCGTCAAGGAACCGTTGTGGCGCGTGGTGCAGGCGCACCCGTCGGCGGCGGTGTTCCCGGGCGGGGAGGGGCTCGCCGAGATGCAGGCGCGCGCGGTGGCCGCGATCCGCGCGCACGACGCCCGGATCACCGCCGAGCACGGCGACCACGCGGTGTGGGTGGTGTGCAGCCACGGCGACGTGATCAAGTCGATCCTGGCCGACGCGCTCGGCCAGCACCTCGACGCGTTCCAGCGGATCGTCGTGGACCCGGCCGCGGTGTCGGTCGTGCGCTACACCGAAACGCGGCCGTTCGTGCTCCGGGTGAACGAGCACGGCGGCGACCTGGCCGGGATCGTGCCGCCGCCGCCGAAGAAGAAGCGCGGCCGCGGCAAGAAGGCTTCGAGCGACGCCGTCGTGGGCGGAAGCACGGGCCGCTGACGATCGACAGTCCTTCCGTCGGATGCCGGACCCCGTAGGGTGGGCGGCACCACGTGGAGAACCCTGTGGAGAACCAGGAGCGCAAACCCGAATGATTTCCCCGGACAACCCGTTCGCCGTCCCCAGCGATCTGCCCTACGAGCTGCCGCCGTTCGACCGGATCGCCGACGAGCACTACCGGCCCGCCTTCGAGGCCGGGCTCGCCGAGCACGCGGCCGACGTGGAGCGGATCGCCGACGACCCGGCCGAGCCGACCTTCGAGAACACGATCGCGGCGCTGGAGCGAGCGGGCGCGCTGCTGACCCGGGTGTCCGGCACGTTCTTCAACATCTCGAGCTCGAACGCGACCGAAGAGGTCCAGGAGATCCAGGCCGAGCTGGCTCCGAAGCTGGCCGCGCACGAGGACGCGATCCACCTGAACCCGCGGCTGTTCGCCCGCATCGACGCGCTGTACCAGAAGCGTGCGGAGCTGGGCTTGAACGCGGAGGAGCTGCGGCTGCTGGAGCGCCGGTACACCGACTTCAGCCGCGCGGGCGCCGGGCTGCCCGAGGAGGACCAGGCGAAGCTGCGCGCGCTGAACGAGCAGCTTTCGACGCTGCAGACCCGTTTTTCGCAGAACCTGCTGCGGGACACCAACGATCTCGCGGTCGTGCTCGACGACGCCGCGGAGCTGGCCGGGCTCGGCGAAAGCGCGATCGCGGCGGCGGCGCAGACGGCGGCCGAACGCGGTCTCGAGGGCAAGTACGTGCTGACCCTGACGCTGCCCACCGCGCAGGCGGCCGTGGCGTCGCTGGAAAACCGCGCGGTGCGCGAGCGCGTCTTCACCGCTTCGGTGTCGCGGGGCAATCGCGGCAACGAGTACGACAACAACGCCATCGTCGAGGAGATCACCCGGCTGCGGGCCGAGCGGGCCGCGCTGCTGGGCTACCCGAACCACGCGGCGTACGTGATCGCGGACGAGACGGCCAAGACCGTCGAGGCGGCGGGCGGGCTGCTGGAGCGGCTCGCGCCGGTGGCGGTCGCGAACGCGCGCACCGAAGCCGCGGAACTGCAGAAGCTGCTGGAAGCCGACGTGCCGGGCGCGACGCTGCAGCCGTGGGACTGGGCGTTCTACGCGTCGAAGGTGGAGCGCGAGCGGTTCCAGCTGGACACCGCGGCGCTGCGGCCGTACTTCGAGCTGGACCGGGTGCTGCACGACGGCGTGTTCGTGGCCGCGAACCGGTTGTACGGCCTGACTTTCACCGAGCGGAACGACCTGCCGAAGTACCACCCGCAGGTGCGGATCTTCGAGGTCTTCGACGCCGACGGCAGCGGGCTCGGCCTGTTCCTGATGGACTACTACACCCGCGACTCCAAGCGCGGCGGCGCGTGGATGAACAACTTCGTGGACCAGTCGCGGCTGCTCGGGCGGCGCACGGTCGTGGTCAACGTGCTGAACGTGACCAAGCCCCGCGAGGGGGAGCCGACCCTGCTCTCGCTCGACGAGGTGCGCACCGCGTTCCACGAGTTCGGGCACGCGCTGCACTCGCTGCTGTCCGGCGTCGAGTTCCCGACGTTCACCGGCACCAACGTGCCGCGCGACTTCGTCGAGTACCCGTCGCAGGTCAACGAGATGTGGATGCTGTGGCCGGAAATCCTGGCCAACTACGCCAAGCACCACGAGACGGGGGAGCCGCTTCCCGCCGGGCAGGTCGAACTGCTGGAGGCCGCGCAGCAGTACGGCGAAGGCTTCCGCACGACCGAGTACCTCGCCGCGGCGCTGCTCGACCTCGCGTGGCACAAGCTCGGCCCGGACGACCGGGTGGAGGACGTGCAGCGGTTCGAGGCCGCGGCGCTGGAAAAGGCGGGCGTGGCACTGGAAAGCGTGCCGCCGCGCTACCGGACGACGTACTTCAACCACGTGTTCTCCGGCGGCTACAGCGCCGGGTACTACTCCTACATCTGGAGCGAGGTGCTCGACGCGGACACCGTCGAGTGGTTCACCGAGAACGGCGGCCTCAAACGGGAGAACGGCGACCACTTCCGGTCGACCCTGCTGGGCCTCGGCGGCAGCGTCGACCCGATGGAGGCCTTCGCGACCTTCCGCGGCCGCGCACCGGAGATCGAGCCGCTGCTGAAGCGCCGAGGGCTGGCGGGCGCGTAAGCTGGGTGTATAACGACCTATACGGCGGGGCTGGGGAGACCGGCCCCGCCGTTGGCGTTTCGGGGGAGAGGTTCAGCCGACGGCGATGTTCGGCAACCACAGCGCGAGCAGCACGGCGAATGTGACGACACCCGCGCCGATGGCGATCGGCGAGGAGTGCCGGATCGGCCAGGTGCGCGGCCCGACTCCCACGAGGAATGCGATTCCCCCGGCGATCAGCGCCGGGGGAAAGACGGCATCTGCCCAGGTGTCGGCGTGCGTCGCGCCGCTCAGGGTGATCATCGTGACCAGGACGGCCATCGCCACGCCGAAAGCGGACGCGACGGTCCCGGCGATGATCCGCGGCCGGTTCGTCGGCTGCCCCGGCGGCCCAGGCACCGGATCGACCGGCTGCTGAACGGTCTCCACCCGGGTTTCGCGCCGCGGCGAGGCCGCTTCCGCCGCCAGTTCCCGGGCTTCGGCGAAGGACGGGCGGCGGGCGGGGTCTTTCTCCAGCAGGCGGGTGATCAGCTCGGCCAGCGGACCCGCGCGCCGGGGCGGCGGGGGCTGGTGGAACAGGATCGCGGCCATCGTCGCCTTGGCGGTGTCCCGGGCGAACGGGGAGACACCCTCGACGGCGTGGTACAGCGTCGCACCCAGGGAGAACAGGTCGCTGACGGCGCCGTTGCCGCGGTCTTCGAGCCGTTCCGGGGCGGTGTATTCGACCGAGCCGATGAACATCCCGGTCGAGGTCAGCTGGGTGTCGGCGTCGTGGGCGGCGATCCCGAAATCGGTGAGCAGCACCTCGCCGCGTTCGGTCAGCAGCACGTTGGCGGGCTTGACGTCGCGGTGCGCGATGTCCGCGTCGTGGGCGGCGGCGAGCGCCTCGATCAGCGCCGCCGCGACGGGGGCCGCTTGTGCGGGGGAGAGCGACCCGGCGGCGATGCGGTCGGCCAGCGACTGGCCCTCGACCAGGCGCATCACGATCCACGGCACCCCGTCCTCGGCCACGACGTCGTGGACGGCCACGATGTGCGGGTGGTCGCGGAGCCGGGCGGCGTGCCGGGCCTCGCGCTCGGCCCGCTTGAGGCGGCCGGCCCGCTCCGCCTCGCTCGACGACGGCGGCAGCCGCAGCTCCTTCACCGCGACGGCCACGCCGAGGGTTTCGTCCCTGGCCCGCCACACCCGGCCGAAACCGCCGGACCCGAGTTCGCTGATCAGGCGGTAACGGCCGCCGATCACCGCGTCCGGTCGCCCCTCGGCCATGCCCACCGTCCTTCTCCTTGCGCCGTTCGCGGCCACGCCAGCGTAGAGAAGGCAGGCGCGTTCCGGGGGCGAACGGCCGTTTCTCGGCAGCCGAGCGCGCTGACCTGCGCCGAAGCTGAACCCGGCTCATCGCGCAACCGGCTCTTCGTCGGATCGGCGCAATCCGGGAGCCGACTGTCAGTGGATCCGACGAAGCCGCGGAGGGGGTGCATGACCACACAATGCGGCGTCGCCGAATCAAGGAGGATCCGACGGTGAGCATTCCGAGTTCCGCCCCGGTCGTGAAGCGGACCGAACGGACCACGTTGGCGCTGCTGGTCGGCGTCTTCATCATCGACTACATCGACCGCGTCATGATCGCGGTCGCGCTGCCGCTGATCGGCGCGGAGTTCGGGCTGTCCAAGACCACGCAGGGGCTGGTCGTGTCCGCGTTCGCGATCGCGTATCTGGTCGGGCAGATGCCGGGCGGGCTGCTCGCGGACCGCGTGGGTGCGCGGCCCTTGCTGGTGATCTCGCTGGTGGCCTGGTCGGTGTTCACCGCCGCCACCGGGTTCGCTCCCGGGCTGGTCGTGCTGCTGGTGCTGCGCGCGGCGTTCGGGTTCGCGCAGGCGTTGTTCCCCGGGGCGGCGTTCAAGGCGCTGGCCGAACGCACGACGCAGGAAGGCCGCAGCCGCGGCGCGGGACTGCTGCTCGCGTCCAACTCGGTCGGTGCCGGGCTCGGGCCGCTGCTGGTCGCGCCGCTCGTGGTCGCCGCGGGCTGGCGGCACACGTTCTGGATCGTCGCGGTGGCCGGGCTGATCGTCGGCCTGGCGCTGTGGCGGCTGCTGCCTCCGCCGCTGCCGCGCGAGCTGACCGAACCCGAGGCGCGCGTCGCCCCGGTGAAGGTGCCGGTGTCGCAGGTGCTGCGGAACCGGCTGGTGATCCGCTGCGCGGCGATGTTCGCCTGCTTCAACATGCTCGCCTACGGCATGATCACCTGGGTTCCGTCGTACCTGGTCGAGACCAAGGGGCTTTCGCTGGTCGCCGCGGGGATCTCGGCGGCGATCCCGCAGCTGGTGAGCGCGGCGGCGGTGCTGATCGGCGGCTGGCTGATGAGCCGGTACTTCGACCGCCGGCCGCGCTGGCTCGTGGTGCCCGCGCTCGTCGCCGCGGCCGGGGTGCTCGTCGCGATGCTGCTGTCGGATTCGGCGACCGGGTTCACCGTGCTGCAGACCGTCGCGATGTTCATCAGCGGCCTCGCCTCGATCGGCATCGTCGGGCTGCCGCTGCGGGTGCTGCCGCGCGACCTGGTCGGCGCGGGGATGGGCCTGGTCAACACCGGCGGCCAGCTCGCCGGCGTGCTCGCGCCGCTGGTGATGGGCTGGCTCGCGGACCGGTTCGGGTTCGCCGCGGCGTTCGGCTTCCTGGCGGTGTCGACGCTGGCCGCGGCGGCGATTTCGCTGACCACCCGCTCGACCCAGCTCTCGCTCGGCGCGCCGGTCCCGGCGAAGGAGCAGGTGGGCTGAGGCGGGTCTCGTGAATGCTCATGCCGGTGAGAACCGGCATGAGCACTCACGAGCGCTGGCCGGGCTGCGGGCGCACCGGACCACTGACCTCGGGTGGCGCCCGACGATCCGACCCGGCCGTTCGGCCGCATTAGTGGTCTAGACCTTGACGGGTGACTGGTCCAGTCCAATTCTGAGAAGGTTCCGGCCGTGCGCCGCCGCCGCACGGCCCCTTTTTCGGCACTGGAGCCCGCATGCGACGAAGAAGTCACTTGTCACGATTGTCCGCTGTCCTGGCCGCCGCGGCGGCTCCGCTCGGAGTGCTGGTCGCCACCGCGGCGCCCGCGCACGCCGCGACCCCGTTGCCGAACCACGTGTTCGCGCCCTACTTCGAGTCCTGGAACGGCCAGAGCCCGGCCGCGATGGCCCAGGAAGCGGGCGTCAAGCACCTGACGATGGCGTTCCTGCAGACCGCGTCCTCGGGTTCGTGCACCGTCCTCTGGAACGGCGACGCCAGCATGCCGGTGTCGGACTCGACGTTCGGCGCGGACTTCCGCACCATCCGCTCGCGCGGCGGGGACGTCATCCCGTCGTTCGGCGGCTACACCGCGGACCACAACGCCACCGAGATCGCCGACAGCTGCACGAACGTCGACCAGATCGCGGCCGCGTACGAATCGCTGATCACCACCTACGACGTGCCGCGCCTGGACATGGACATCGAGGACAACTCGCTGACCAACTCCGCGGGCATCGACCGCCGGAACAAGGCGATCAAGAAGGTCCAGGACTGGGCCGCGGCCAACGGGCGCCAGCTCCAGATCTCCTACACGCTGCCGACCACCACGAGCGGTCTCACCAGCGCGCTGGACGTGCTGCGGAACGCGGTGTCCAACGGGGCCAAGGTCGACGTGGTCAACCTGATGACTTTCGACTACTACGACAACGCCACGCACAACATGGCGCAGGACACCCAGACGGCGGCGGCCGGGTTGGTCTCGCAGCTGGCGTCGCTGTATCCGGGCAAGACGCAGGAACAGCTGTGGGGGATGGTCGGCATCACCGAGATGCCGGGCATCGACGACTTCGGCGCCGCGGAAACGTTCACCACGGCCGACGCGGTCACCGTCTACAACTGGGCGGTGTCCAAGGGCATCGACATGCTGTCGTTCTGGGCGCTGCAGCGCGACAACGGCACCTGCCCCGGCACCGGCGCACAGGACACCTGCTCCGGCATCCCGCAGGACAAGTGGTACTTCAGCCACACGTTCGCCCCCTTCACCGGCGGAACTCCGGTGCCGGGCAACGACTTCTCGGTGACGGCGAGCCCAGCCTCGGCTTCGGTCGACCCGGGCGGTTCGGCCACCGGCAAGGTGGCCACCGCGGTGACTTCCGGTACAGCGCAACAGGTTTCGCTTTCGGTGAGCGGCGCGCCCGGCGGCGTGACCGCGTCGGTCAGCCCGACGACAGTCAAGGCGGGGGAGAGCGCGAACCTGTCGATCACCACGACCGCCGCGACTCAGCCGGGCGTCTACCCGCTGACGATCACGGGCTCGGTCGCGGGCGGCGGCAGCCACACCGCGACGTACACGTTGACGGTCAACGGAACCAGCCCGACCGGCAGCGTCGTCAACGGCAACTTCGAAACGGGAGCGCTCAGCCCGTGGAGCGGCGGGACGGTCGTGTCCTCGCCGGTGCACTCCGGCAGCCACGCACTGCAGGTGTCGCCGACGGCGTCGACCACCGGGGAAGCGACGCAGAACCTGACGCTCGCGCCGAACCACGCGTACACCCTGACCGCGTGGGTCCAGGGCGGCTACGCCTACGCCGGCGTCCGCGGGGGAGCGACGGCCAGCTCGTGGACCGCCAACTCCAGCTGGACCAAGCTGACCATCCCGTTCACGACCGGCTCGTCCGGCGCGGTGACGTTGTACGTCCACGGCTGGTACGGCCAGAGCGCGATCTACGCGGACGACATCTCCGTCGCCTGATTAGTGTATAACGACCTATACGGCCGGGCGCTGAGCGAAAAAATCCGCTCAGCGCCCGGCTTGCGTTTCAAGAAAAAAACGCTCAGGAAAGGGCCGAGATCAATCCGCGGTACAGCCGGTACATCGGCTTCGGGGTGTAGTCGTCGGTGAGGACGCCGAAGTTGTCGAACGGGCTGGGGGAGCCGGTGACGTCGTCGCGCAGGGCGAACATCTCGTAGCTGGCGACGTTTTCCGTGACCCGATCGTGGTTGACCGCCAGGATTTCCGTGGTCAGCGCGCGGGCCTGGTCGGCTGGCGTGCGCTGGGCGGTGTGGGTCGCCCAGCCGTTCTCCGACACGCGGATCGGCACGTCGCGGCCGAGGCCGGCGATGGGCATCTCCTGGGTGCGGACGGTGTGCAGGGTCTGGTGGACGAACCCGGCCAGGTCGGGCACCGGCGGGATGCCCGGCAGCCCGGCGTCCGGGTAGAGGTCGACGCCGACGAAGCCGACCGAGCGGCTGAACTCCGCTCCGCCCAGATGGGCGAGGTGCTGCCAGAACTGCGTGAACGGCTGGGTGTAGGCGACCTCGTCGAACCCGATCTGCAGCCGGTCGAACCCATCCCGGTCCGCGGCCTTCTTGCCGGTGATGACGCCCTGGACGAGCGCGGTGTCGCCGTTCGGCTGGGGCACCACGTTCTGCTCGAGGGTGACCGAGATGGTGTCGGCGATCGGACCGTAGCGGTGCACCGTCTTGTCCACACAGGACTGCCATTCCGGCATGCTCTCGCCGGAGTAGCTGAGCACGACGTCGAGGCGGCGGCCCGGGGCGAGGTACTGCATTTCGTCGTCGGGGAAGGCGCTGCCGCAGCCGAGGTAATCGCGGAGCAGGAACGGCCGGTGCCCGGATTGCAGCTGTGCCAACGCTTTCCGCACCTCGGCCGGATTGTCGGGTTTGCCGGTGGTGGACCCGCCGCCCGCGTAACCGCCCGGGTAGATGCCGAAGGTCAGCGGCATCGGCGCGGCGTCGGCGACGGCCGGGACGAGCATGGCGAGTCCGGCGGTGAGAGCGGCGGCTGCGAGCCGGAGTTTCTTCATGGCGCTGAGTATTGGGGTTCTCCGCGCGCGAACCCGATGACGGATGTCATCTTCCGGCCGGGACACTCGTCAGCAGTGTGGGGAAAGGGTCCAGGGGCGGGCGGATTTGTTCGGCGGGTGACGCGCCGGGGCCGAGCAGGACCGGTTCGTCGCTGCCGAGTGCGGCGTCGAAGACAGCGGGATCCCATCTGCCCCACGCGATCGACACCGCGGGCAGCCTGTGCGCGCGCCGGTGGGTGGCGAGGGCGTCGAGGAACCGGTTAGCGGCGGCGTAGCTCGCGCCGGATTCGCCGAAGGTTCCGGCTAGGGACGAGAAGAGCACGAACGCCGACAGCGGCAGGTGTTTGGTCGCTTCGTGGAGGACCCAGGCGGAATCGGCTTTGGCGCGCAGGACCGGGTCGGGGCATTCGGGGGTTCGCACGGCCGCGAAGGGGTCGTCGAAGACCGCGGCGCAGTGGATGACGGCGGTCAGCGGCGGATTGCAGGACGCGATGAGGCTTTCGACCTGACCCGGGTCGGCGGCGTCGATGGCGGCGATGCGGACGTCCGCGTCGAGATCGGTCGGGCGGCGTTCGGCGGCGGGGCCGCTGCGGCTCGCCAGGACGAGGCGCCGGACGCCGTGCTCGGCGACGAGGTGCTCGGCCAGCAAGGTGCCGATCCGGCCGGTGCCGCCGGTGACGAGGACGGTGCCGGACGGGTCGATCGGCCGGGCGGCGGAAGGCGTGGCGGGTGTGACCCGGAAGACGTGCGGGACGCCGTCGCGGATGGCGAGCCGGGGTTCGGTGCTGCCGCCGACGAGGTCGAGGATCTGGGCGGCGGGGGTCGGCCGGTCGACGTCGACGGCGGTGACCTTGACGGCGTTGAGGAGGCCCCAGGCGGCGGCGCTCACGAGATCGGGATCCGGTCCGGTGGCGTTGGTCGTGACGACGAGCCGATCCTCGCGGGGGCGCAGGGCGTCCAGCGTGAGGGAGTGGATGTCGTTGCTCGCGGGGATTTCGAGGATTTCCGCTTCGCCGGGCCGCGCTGGGACGGGGACCCAGCGGGGGCGATACAGCAGGGTTTCGGCGGGCAGGTCTACTCGTCGCGCGCCGCTCCCGGCGAAGACCTCGGTCCAGGCGACGGGGATGCCCGCGGTGTGCAGCCGGGCGAGTTCGGCGAACAACTCGCGGACGGAGGGTGGCGTGAGGTCCAGGACAAGGCTGGTGTCGTCCCAGGGCCTTCTGGTTACGCGGGCGACGGCTTCCGGGCGGAGACTCCAGGAGTCCAGCAGACAGCACAGTGCGGCCTGGAAAGCGAAGAGCCAGTCCTGGTAATCGCCCAACATCGTGTCGAAGGTGTCGGCGAAGAGCGGAAACCGTTGCGAGAACTCGGTTTCTCGGCCCGGGGCGAGTTTGCTGCCGCGGGAGACGAAAGTCAGCCGGGGACGCTCCAGCACGGGCTCGCCGGGCGTCTGGCCGCTCGCGACCGCTTCGAGAGCGGTGCGGTCGCCGGCTGGAATGTGGACGCGGAGCGCGCGCGGGGTCCGGGTCGCGAGGGAGTAGGCGAGGTCGAGGTCGGATTCCGTGCTGTCGAGGAGGCCCGCGGCGAGGGCGCGCAGGGCAACGCCGTCGCTCGCGCTGAGCAGCCAGGGCGGCGTGGGGAAGTCCGTGCGGGCAACGGGTTCGGGCATGGGAGTCTCTTCCGGAAGGACCTGCGCGGATCGGGGAGTGCGGAAAGCGGGCCGTTGGCGGGCGCTCGCTGCGGACTGGTCTGTCGCTCGTCGTCGAGAATCAGGAATGAGCCGGAATCGGCTGCGATTTCCGCGGCGGCGACACCGGGCCCGGTGCGCGCGGTCCGCCCGGAAAACGGCGGCCGGACCGCGTCGGCTCTGTGTCCTGGCACTCCTCGACATATACCGCGCTCAGGCCGGGCCGGGCGGCAGGCTTCCCGTTTGGTCCCCGTTCCGTGCACTCGGTACCTCCGCCGCTGCTCGGCGGGCAACGATTTCCGCGACCCTCGCGCACGTTTCGTCCGGGTCGAGGTGTTCGGTGTCCAGCACTGTGCACTGTGGACGGAGCGGAAGATACTCCGCGACGTGGTCGTGGATGCGGTCGAGCGCGCCCGGACCGCCCAGCTCGGCCATCGCTTCGGTGGCCGCGTGCGCGCCGCGCGCGGCGAACCGGGCCTTCGCCTGCGGCCGGGGCGCGGCGAGCACGATCTCGACGTACTCGCCGCCGGCCGCGCGGGCCGCCTCCTCGAACCGCTCGGCCTGCTCGACGCGGGCCACCAGCTGCGGCATGACGACGTCGTGCCCGGCCCGCAGATGCGTTTCCGCCATGGCGAGCGCGAGCCGGCGCGCGGCGGGAAGCGTGTCCCGGAACGCGGTCCGCCAGCCGCCGATCATCATGGCCACCTGGTCGGCGTCGAGATCGAGCACTCCCGGGTGGAGGTCGGCGTAGCGCCGCGCGACGGTGGATTTCCCGATGCCGGACGGGCCGTTGAGGTGGATCAGCCGGGCCATCCACCCGACCCTAGCGGTCGAGCGGCTGCCAGCGGCCGTCGCGGACGTGCCCGAAGACGACGTCGGCGAAATGGTTTCCGAAGCCGATCGTGCCGGGCTCGGCCAGTTCCGCGACGAGCTTCCGACGGTGGCTCGCGGCCTCGACCGGATCGTGGTCGTAGACGCAGGACCAGTCCGGGTTTTTGATCTGGATCGGCGAATGGACGGCGTCGCCGAAAGCGATCAGCCGTTGCCCGCCGTCGGTGATGACGTACTCGGCGTGTCCCGGCGTGTGCCCGGCGGCGAAGCGCACCTGGACGCCGGGAAACACTTCCTGTCCGTCCGAGATCGTCCGGACCTGCGGTGCCATCGCGTCGCTCTCGCGCTGTGCCCACTCTGGTTCCGTAACCAGATATTCGGCGTACGCGAACGCGGGTCGCAGCGCCCAGCCGATGTGGTCGGAGTGCAAGTGCGTGAGCGCCACTGCCTCGACGTCTTCCGGTTTGCGCCCGAGCGCGGCCAGGTTGTCGAGCAGGGCGCCGCCGTACAGCACGCCGTTCGGCGCGCCTGGCTCAGCAGGCACCGTTTGCGGCCCGAAACCGGCGTCGATCAGCAGCGCCCGGCCATCGCGTTCCACCAGCAGTCCGCCGATGCTCGCGACGAGGTAGCCGTCGTCGTCCAGGTACTCCGGGTGCGCGGACCAGGTCTCGGCGGTGCTGTCGGGCAGCCATAGCCGCGGGTTCCCTTGCACCGCCCCGTCCGGCACGTAGGACACCTTCGTCTCGCCCAAGTGGATTGTGCGGCTCTGCGCGGGCCTGCGCAGTCGGTCGTCGAGCACGGTCTTGTTCCCTTCCCTCGGTCTTCTCCGACCATAAGCATCAAGCTAGAAACATTCAAGCTCTAATTATTCTGGCTTGATGGAGTTGCTAGGATGGGCTCATGACGGAATCCCGGGCGGTCGCCGAACGCGAGCTGTGCGGTCTGGTGAACGGGCTGGCGCAGCAGATCGCCGACCACGTCCGCGAGCGCGCGGTGACGCTGGGGCTGACCGCCCCGCAGGCCACCGCGCTGCGCGAGCTGACCGGCCCGATGACGATGCGCGAACTGGCCGAGCGGATGAGCTGCGAACCGTCGAACGCCACGTTCGTCGTGGACAAGCTGGAAAAACAGGGGCTGATCGAGCGGCGCGCGCATCCGACCGACCGGCGCGCCAGGCATCTCGTCCTCACCGAGGACGGCACGGCGCTGCGCGAGCGGCTGCTCGAACTGCTCACCCGGGATTCGCCGCTGGCCGGGCTCAGTCCGCAGGAGCAGCGGGTGCTGCAGGGTCTGCTGGAGCAGGCGATCGTGCCGGGCGCAGGCCGTCGAGGATGATGCGGAGGTTCCGCCGCCACTGGTCGTCGCCCGGGACGAGGCCGATCGTGTGGTCCGGCGGGATCGCGGTGGCGAGCGCGAACGGGACGTCCCGCCAGTCGACGTCGGCGCGGAGGGTGCCGGCCTGTTGCGCCCGCTCGACCAGCTGTCGCACCGCCCGCTGCAGCCGGGTGATCCGTTCCTCCAGGTCGAGGCGTTCGCCGCGGCCGGAGAGGGCGTCGTGCAGTCCGCAGCTGGCCGCGCGGAGTTGGATGTAGGTTTCGGCGAATTCGGCGAATCCCTGCCACGGATCGGGGGAGTCGAGCACGCACGCGGCGCGGTCGGTCATCTCGTCGATGGTGTCGGTGAGGATGGCGGCCAGGAGCGCGTCCAACGACGGCACGCGCCGGTACAGCGTGCCGAGGCCGACGCCTGCGCGCTGTGCGATGTCGCGGGTCGTGACCGCGAGTCCTAGCTCGTCGAGCGCTTCGCGGGTCGCTGCCACCAACCGCTCGACGTTGCGCTGTGCGTCGGCGCGCGGTCGGCCTTGGGCGAGCAGCGCTGCGACGGCGGAGTCCGGCATTCCCGCAGTCTAAACCAAGCGGGTCACTCTGTTCCGCTTCTGGTAGCTTGGCGGAAACGGAACAACGTGACCCGTTTAGTGGAGGTGGGGACTTGACCAAGCCGATCGGCGTCGGAATCCTCGGAGCGAACCCGGATCGGGGCTGGGCCGCGCGGGCGCACATTCCCGCCATCGCTGCGTCGCCCAGCTTCTCGCTTGCCGCCGTCGCCACCACGCGCACCAGCAGCGCGGAAGAGGCGCGCGCCCGGTTCGGTGCGCGGCATGCCTTTACTGACGCCCGGAGTCTCGCCGAGCACCCTGACGTCGACTTGGTTGTCGTGACGGTGAAGGTGCCCGCGCACGTTGAGTTGGTGACGGCTGCGCTCGAGGCAGGCAAGCACGTCTACTGCGAGTGGCCGTTGACGACGACCGCAGACGAAGCCGCCGCGCTGGCTGCGGCGGGGGAGCGGGCCGGAGTGCACACGGCGGTGGGCCTGCAAGCGCGGTTCTCGCCGACTGTCCGCCGGGCTCGCGAGATGCTCGGGGAGATCGGCGAGGTGATGTCCGCGACCGTCTACAGTTCGCGCGGCAAGGGAAACACTCACGACGTTCCCGGTTGGACGGCTTACACCTACGACCGCCGCAGCGGTGCCGGGCTGGTCGAAGTCCTCGGCGGGCACACGCTCGATCTGGTGCAGTACCTGCTCGGGCCGATCCGCGAGTTGACCGCCCGGACCGCGATCCGGAACGGCTCGCATCGCGTCGCCGAAACGGGGGAGCCGATCGACGTCACGGCACCGGATCACTTCCTCGCGCACGCCGAACTCGACGGCGGGGCAGTGGTGTCCGTCCACCTGCACGACGGGGAAGCGGCGATGCCCCGGACGCGGATCGAGATCGCGGGCACCGAAGGAAATCTCGCGCTGACATCCGCGCCGGAGACCGACCCGTGGGCCGCGCAGCTGCAGATCGGTGGGCTGGAACTGCGATTGTCCCGCCCCGGCAGTCCGGAATGGACGGTGGTTCCGGTGCGCGATCCCAGCGAGTTGCCAGTCCAGGCGGCGAACGTAGGCCGGGTCTACGACCACCTGGCCGAGGACCTCCGCGACGGGACGCACACGGTGCCCGACGTCGCCACCGCCCGCCGACTCCACGAACTCCTTTCAACTGTATAACGACCTATACGGCGGGCGATCGAAAAAACAGCCACAGCGCGAGACGCAAGTGCATCTCGCACGTCCAAAACCACCGCACAGGACGCGAAAACGAACGATGGCCGCCCTGAAAACCGGGGCGGCCATCGCGGAAAACGAACCTCAGATCAGGCCCAGCTTGCGGACCGCGTCGCGCTCCTCGGCCAGTTCGGCCACGGAGGCGTCGATGCGCGGGCGGGAGAACTCGTCGATCTCCAGGCCCTGCACGATCTCGTACTTGCCGTCCTTCGCGGTGACCGGGAAGGAGGAGATGAGGCCCTCCGGGACGCCGTAGGAGCCGTCGGAGACGACGCCGGCCGAGGTCCAGTCGCCCTCGGGGGTGCCGTTGACCCAGGTGTAGACGTGGTCGATCGCGGCCGACGCGGCGGAGGCGGCCGAGGAGAGGCCGCGGGCCTCGATGATCGCGGCGCCGCGCTTGGCGACGGTCGGGATGAAGGTGTCGGCGAGCCACGCCTCGTCGTTGACGGTCTCGGCGACGTTCTTGCCGTTGACCTCGGCGTGCTGCACCGACGGGTACTGGGTGGCCGAGTGGTTGCCCCAGATCGCGACCTTCTTCAGGTCGGTCACGGCCACGTTCAGCTTCTTGGCCAGCTGGGCCAGCGCGCGGTTGTGGTCGAGGCGGGTCATCGCGGTGAAGCGCTCGGCGGGCACGTCGGGGGCGTGCGACTGGGCGATGAGCGCGTTGGTGTTGGCCGGGTTGCCGACCACGAGCACCTTGATGTCGTCGGCCGCGCCCGCGTTGATCGCCTCGCCCTGGGGCTTGAAGATGCCGCCGTTGGCCTCGAGCAGGTCGCCGCGCTCCATGCCCTTGCTGCGCGGGCGGGCGCCGACCAGGAGGCCGATGTTCGCGCCGGAGAAGGCCTGCTTCGGGTCGTCGAAGATGTCGATGCCGGCGAGCAGCGGGAACGCGCCGTCGTCCAGTTCCATCGCGGTGCCCTCAGCCGCCTTGACCGCCTGGGGGATCTCCAGGAGCCGCAGCTTCACCGGGGTGTCGGCGCCGAGCAGCTGACCGGACGCGATGCGGAACAGCAGCGCGTAGCCGATCTGGCCGGCCGCACCGGTGACGGTGACGTTGACAGGGGCTTGGGTCATTGCGCTTCTCCAGCTTGAGACGACTTTGGCTAGTACCGAGGATGCTAGCCCTACCGGCGGGCGTCGTCCGGGTGCGTCCAGTCACGGTAGCCAGGATCACGTTCGCGTCCCGGACGATCCGCCTTAAGTCGTGGGGCGAAGGGCGTAACTCGAGATCACGATCGAGTTGCGGGCGCGCGCGGTCGCGGCGGGCGTGCGGGCGCCGAGGTTCGGGTCGGACGGCGACGGCCGGGGCGGTCCGCCGAATCGCCCCGGGAAGCGCGGGTCGGCGAGGTAGCGGGCGCGGCGCGTGAACTGTCCTGATTGCCCCGGTTTCCGCGGTCTTTTTCGCCGGATTGTCCGGACCTGCCGGGCCAGCAGGTGCTGTGTCGTTTATTTTTGAATCATTTTTGTTGATTCGTCAATTGTCCATAATAGCTTTTGTCAACGGCTTGTGAACACGTTGCTGTGCACAGCTAAGCAATGGCGTTGCTCCATTCAGTGGGACTAGCCGCACAGTTGTTGCGCTACCCTGTCGAAACCCCCACCCACCCGGAAGTAATGGGAAGGAACCCATGCTTGCCACGATGGCCGCTGCTCTTTTGGCGCTTTCTTCGACAATTGCCCCGCAGTCTTGGCCGCAGAATCCGCCGCCGGACAAAATTATCATCGACGTGGCGACCGTGAACGGGACCGGCTGCCCGCCGGACACGGCCGCGGTTTCGGTTTCCGCGGACAACACCGCGTTCACCGTCACCTACAGCCAATACACCGCGCAGGTCGGCGTCGGCGCGCAGCCGACGGACTTCCGGAAGAACTGCCAGATCGGCCTTCGCGTGCACGTGCCGCAGGGGTTCACCTACGGGATCGCCTCGGCGGACTACCGCGGGTTCGGGCACTTGGAAAACGGCGCGTACGGCGTGGAGCGCGCGAACTACTATTTCCAGGGGAACTCGCCGACCGCGTACGCGACGCATCGGCTCGACGGGTTCTACGACAATGACTGGCAATTCTCGGATTCGACCGACATCGACGCGATTATCTACGAACCGTGCGGGCAGGAGCGGAACCTGAACATCAATACGGAATTGCGGGCGTATGCCGGCACTTCGGATCCGGCGAAGACGACGAGCTTCCTGACGATGGACTCGACGGACGGCAGCGTCCAGACGGTTTACCACTTCGCCTGGAAGACCTGCCCGGAAACCCGGTAACTGCGGGACGCGGACCCGTGAGCGCTTCCTCGGGCGCTCACGGGTCCGGCTGCGCGACGTTTTCCGCGAGCCTGCCCAGCAATGCGGCCAGGGTCGCGATTTCGTCGTCGGTGAACCCGCGGCGCATCCGTTTGTCGTGCGCGATCGCGGCGTCGGCGAGGCGGTGGAAGGTGCGTTCGCCGTAGCCGGTCAGCTCGACCTGGTGCACGCGCCGGTTTTCTGGGTCGCGGGTGCGGGTGAGCAGGCCGGCGGTTTCCATGCCGTTGAGGTGGTGGGTGAGCGTCGCGCCCTGGATGCCGACGGCGTCGGCGAGTTCGCGCTGGCTCGCGTGCTGGCGGGTTTTGAGCGCGATGAGGATCTGCCAGACCGGCTGCGATCCGCCGACCTCGGCGAGCGCGCGGTCGAACGCCTGGCCCGCGGTCTTGGCGGTGCGGGCGAGGAGAACGCCGAGCGGCGGGGTGGCGGGTCGGGGCACGGAGAGGACGGTACCGCAGGTTCGTCGAACTCTAACCGTTTGACGACGAACGATTCGATATCTAACGTTTGTGGTGTCTCATCGATCGGCACTGGAGGACACCATGGATGCTGCGGAGATCTCCGACCTGGGCAAACGCTGGGCGGCCGCCGAGGTCGCGGGCGACACGGAAACCTTGAGCGGCCTGGTCGCCGACGGATTCCGGCTCGTCGGACCGCTCGGATTCGTGCTCGACCGGCAGCAGTGGCTGGACCGCTACCAGTCGGGCGCGCTGGCGACGCAGCGCCTCGACTGGCGCGACGTCGAGGTGCGCGTCCACGGCGACACGGCGATCGCGATCGGCGTACACGACCAGGAAGCGACCCATCAGGGCAACCGCGTGGACGGCACCTTCCGGGCGACCCACGTGCTGGTGCGCGGCGAGGACGGCTGGCGGATCGCGGGGATGCACCTCAGCCCGATGGGCGCGCCGCCCGCTTTCGCCCGCTGACCCGGGGCGACGGACCGTGTGGCTCGGAGTGCCGCCTAGCCCAACGGCGTCGGGTCCGTGTCCCGAGGGCTCCGTCGCGGCATGTGGTGCGGGGTCAGGGTTTGCGCCACAGGTGCACGGTCGTGTCCGCGGTCGAGCCGGTAGTGGTGGCGATGGTTTTCCGGTCCGGGCTGACCGCGAAGCTGAGGATTCCGGGGAGACTGGCTCCGTCCTGGTTGCCGTCGAGGTCCCGGACCGTGACGGTTCCCGCCGCGAGCGCGAGGAGGTGCTGGTCGTCCAGCCCGGCTGAAGCCATGAAGACGTAGGCTTCCCTCATTTCCCCGTAGGCGGGAGCCGGGGCCAGGGAAAACGCCGGGCGCAGCTGCTCGTGCGTGGCGGTGTCCCACTGCCGCACCTGCGGCGGTGCGCCGGCTCCGGCGCTGGTGGTGATCAACGTCCGGCCGTCCGGCCGGAAGGCGAGGCAGCAGATCGGCTCGGTCTCGGAGAAGACGATCGGTTTTCCCGCTGTCTTGAGCGAAGCTGTGTCCCACAGGTCGAGCTGACTGGTGTGGGCGGAGTGGCCGTCCCACTGGTAGACGGCGAGGGTGCGTCCGTCGGGGCTGAATGCCGAGACCCGGAAGGCGGCTGGCGTGTCGATGCTGCCGATGCGGGTGCGGTCGGCGACGCGCCACAGATCGGTCCTGCGCGGGGAGGCCATCGGCACCGCCGCGACGCTGCCGTCGGGGCTGAGCTCGGGCCAGGCGCCGCCGCGGTCGATGTTCTCGAGCACGAGGGGTTCGCCGATTTCCCGGCCGGTTCGCGAGTCCCAGGTGCGCGCCGTGAACTGGTTGTCTTTGACCTGCGCGGTGACCAGGGTGATGCCGTCGGAGCGGAAGGTCATGCCGGGCAAGCCGGTTTCGGGGAAGGGGCCGATGCGCGGGCCGACCGGTTTGCGGGTCACGACGTCCAGGACGTCGATGGTGAAGTCGGCGTTGGCCGTCGCGAGGAGCCGGCCGTCGTGGTTGAACGTGACGTACTGCGGATGTCCGCGCGCGACGAGGAAGCCGGATTCGGTGAGCGGCGACGGGGGTGCGGGCGGGGGTGCGGGCGGGTCCGGCCACGCGATCCAAGCGGCGAGTCCGGCGATCGCCAGGGCGAGCGCGCTGATCAGGATCCGCCGACGCGGGGCGGCACGTCGCGGGGGGCGGCGGGGTGTCCGCGACTTGGTAGATCACCGAGTCGTCCAGCGGCATGTGCTGGCCGTCGAGGAACTGGGCGAGTTCGGCGGTTCGTTCGGCGACGAGTTTCTCGACGGCGGGCGGCCACGGGTCCGCGGACGGCCTGAGCGTTTCGAGCAATTCGGCGGCGGTGGGCCGGTCGGCGGGGTTTTCCGCGAGGCATGGGCGGAGCGCTTCGGGAAGCGCGGACTTCGCGGCGAGAAGGGTGCCGAGCGCGAAGACGTCGTCGGCCGGGTCGTCGCCGGTCGCGCGGGCGATGAGCCTCGCTCCGCTGCTGGTGAGCCGGATGTGGGACGGCGTCAGCTTCCCGTGCGCGAGTCCGGCGCTGTGGAGCTGGGTCAGGTCGGCTGCGATTCCGGCGGCCAGCCGGAGCACCGCGGGTTCGGGCAGTGCGTCGGGTACGTCCCGCAGTGAGGGGCCGGGCACGAATTCTTGTGCCCACCAAGGTGTGGACGCGTCCGGGTCGGCCTCGAGCACCGCGCTCAGCGCCGCGGTTTCGGCGGACTGCCGGGGCACCAGCGTGAGCGCGACCAGACGGTCGTTCGGTCCGCTGCCGAGCAGGACTCGGGTGGTCTCGTCCCGGGCCAGTTCCGCGAGCACTCGGTACTGACCCAGCCAGAGCGGGTCGTCGACCGCCGGTCTTCTCATCAGCTGCCTCCCCAGAAAGCTGTGCGAGAAGATCGATCCTGCCAGGTTTGCGGGCGCGCGAGGTACGAGCGGGCAGAATCGCTCGCCGTCACGGGCATCGGCGGGCGGGGAGTGCTTGAATGCGATCATGGTCGCACTTCGCACACTGGGCTCATCCGACCTCGCCGTCTCCCCGCTGTGCCTCGGCGGGAACGTGTTCGGCTGGACCGCCGACGAACCGGCGTCGTTCGCGGTGCTGGACGCCTACGCCGAGGCGGGCGGGAACTTCCTCGACACGTCGGATTCGTACATGTACCACTTCCCGGGCAACGAAGCCGGGCAGTCCGAACGCATCATCGGCAAGTGGCTCGCCTCGCGCGGGAACCGGGACGACGTGGTCGTGGCGACGAAGGTCGGGGACCACCCGGAGTTCAAAGGGCTTGCGCCGGCGAACGTCAAGGCCGCGGCCGAGGAGTCGTTGCGGCGGCTGGGGATCGAGCGGATCGACCTGTACTACACGCATTTCGACGACGAATCGGTTCCGGTCGAGGACATCGTCACTGCGCTGGACGAACTGGTGAAGGAAGGCAAGGTCCGCGCGATCGCGGCGTCGAACATCAGCCCGGAGCGGCTGGCCGCGTCGCTGGAGTTCTCCGACCGCGAGGGGCTGGCGAAGTACGTGGCGCTGCAGCCGAAGTACAACCTCGTCGCGCGGGACGAGTACGAGAGCGAGCGGCGGGGGATCGTGCAGCGGCACGGGGTCGCCTGCGTGCCGTATTTCGGGCTGGCGTCCGGGTTCCTGACCGGCAAGTACCGTCCGGGCCAGCAGGTGGACAACATCCGCAACCTGCCGGGGCTCGCCGGGGGTTACGCGGACACCGAGCACGGCGTGAAGGTGCTCGCGGCGCTGGAGGAGGTCGCGAAGGCGCGCGGCGCGGAGATGGCGACAGTCGCGTTGGCCTGGCTCGCGCAGCAGCCGACGGTGGCCGCGCCGATCGCGTCCGCGCGCACGGTCGAGCAGGTGCCCGCGCTGGTCGCGATGCACGACGTGGAGCTGAGCGACGACGAACTGCGGATTCTCGACGCCGCCTCCGCGTAGGTCAGCTGTGCCGCGGCGGGTCCTGCGCGCCGACGCCCAGCACGCGGCCCAGCGCGATCAAGCCCTCGTCGAGGTGGCTCAGGCTGGACAGCACGGCGCGGGTCTCGGCCTCGTCGATCCGGTCGGCGACCGGGGTGCCGTCGTCGCGGACGAGTTTCCGCGGCCGCGTGCCGCCGGGGTTGCTGACCGCCTCGTGCACGAGGTCGACGTTCGCGATGATCCGGCCGGCGAACTGGTCCAGCCGTTCCGAGACCGGTCCGGCGAGCTGGCCGGGCTGCGCGCGGGCGGCCACGTGCCGGGCGCGGAAGGCGATGCCCTCCAACGTGGTCAGCACGTGCCAGCCGTAGTCGCGGCGGGCGCTGCGCAGGTTGATCGGGTGGGTGAGCGGTTCGATGGTCAGCCGCACCTGCTCGACCGCGCGGTCGAGGTCGCGGGACATCTCGATGATGTTCACGTTCTCCCGGCCGGAGAGCAGGGTCGCGGCTGACTCGATGAACTCGTGCAGTTCGTCGAGCGCGATCGCGATGTCGTCCAGCATCACCGCGCGCGTGCGGACCGGCAGCACCACCACGGCGGCGAGCAGCCCGCACGCCGCGCCGACCGCGGTTTCGGCGACCCGGATCCACAGCACCTCGATGCTGAACGTGCCGAGCAGGCTGTAGAGCAAGCCGAGCATGCTGGTCACGAAGAACGCCATCAGGAACTGCGAAACCCGCGCGGTGTAGACCATGCCGAACACGCAGACCAGCAGCAGCGCGAGGATCGCCGGGGTGTTCCCGCTGACCAGCAGCGCCAGCGCGACGCCGCCGACGATGCCCAGCAGGGTCCCGCCGGTGCGGCGCATGCCTTTCACGAACCGCGCGCCCGCGCTGGAGGTGCCGATGAACACGACGAACACCGTCAGCACCGCCCAGTACCAGCGCTGCGGCGAGATCAGCTGCCCGGCCAGCACGGCGAGCCCGCCGCCGAGCACGGCCTGGATCGCGCCGCGGGTCTGGTTGTCGTAGGCGAACGCCTTGGTCGGTTCGTCGTCCTCGTCCTCCCCGACGGAGAAGTCCACTTCGGACTGCAGGCTGGCGATCCGCTGCGCCCGGTCGTCCGCGACGGCCAGTTCGGCGATCGCGCGGCGGACGCCGTCGCCGGGGTGCGCGCGTTCGTCGATCCGGCTGCCTTCCACGAGCATCCGGCTGTACTCGCCGGTCTCGCTGATCAGCGGCAGGTCGCGCGGGTCGCGTTCCATCAGCGACCGGAACCGGGCCAGCCGGGCTACGAGATCGTCCGCGACACCCTCGGGCAGCGGCTGCGAGCAGGTCCGGCGCACGGTGATCACCAGCCACTGCACGGCCAGTTCGACCTCGATCACCCGGCGGCGCAGCTGGTCGGCGCGGCGGTCGTCGACGACGTCGGGAGCGTGGTCCTCGATGAGCAGGACCACCTCGTGCAGCCGCTCCACCGAGGTGCGGATCTGCCGGTCGCTGCGGTCCGAACCGCCGGAGGAGATGTACGCCTCGGTCGCCCGCACCGCCGCGCCGAGCCGGGCCCGGAACGCCTGCCGGTAGCGGATCAGCTCGCTTTCGGCGTTGCGGCGCAAGAGAAGGAACCGCACGACGGCGTTCGCCGCGACCCCGATCGCCAGCGCGAGCAGCAGGTGCGGCACCTGCGCGAGGTGCGCCTGCAGGAACATCGGGAAGAAGAACAGGAAGAACGCCATCGACCCGAGCGCGATGCCGCGGGCGCCGAACCGCTGCACGTACACCGCGACGAAGATCAGCAGCACGAACACGATGCTGTCCGCGGGCGCGTACGCGGAGCCGAAGCACGCGGCGGTGATCGACGCGGCGCCGACCACGAGCGCGAGCAGCAGCGTGACGGCCTGGCCGCCGCTGGTGGCGTCGTTGACGGTGAACGCGCTCATCATCGCCGCGATGGCCGCGACGAGCGTCGTGGTGAGCGGGAAATGCAGCGGCAGCATCGCGAGGACCGCGATGACGATGCCGAGCACTGCGGACGCGGCGAGCCGCAGCCGGACGAGCCCGGGGTCGGCCGCCGCCAGCCGGTCGAGGAAGGCGTTGCGCACGTCGGTGATCATCGGGCCAGCAGCTCCCACTGGGCGAGGGCGGCGCGCCGCCGCGTCGAGGCGCGGACCCGCAGCCGGTAGTGCCGGCACGCGGCGGGTTCGGCGAGCACGAACGGCCGGGTCTGGCGCCGCCACCGGAACACCTCGCCGGAGCGTTCGTCCAGGGTCCGCCACCGGTGCCCGTCGTCGGAGCCTTCGAGCACCCAGTCCGTCGGATCGCCCGCTCGGCTGCCGGAGGTGAGCGTGTAGAGGACGACCTCGCGCGGCTCGCCTTCGACGGCGAACGCGATGGTCGGCCTTGGCGTGCGGAAGACGGCTTGGGTGCGGCTGGTGTTGTCCGCCAGAACGCCGTGGACAGTGCGGACGGCGAGGTCGCGCAGCGGAGCGGGGGCGGCCGGGTGGACCGGTTCCGTGCCCCAGTCGCCGGGTTCGGCGCGGACGTCGAACTCCAGCACCGCGCCGCGCGCGAGGACCGCGTGCGCGAGGGTGGCCGAAGGGTGCGGTTCGCCGTCGACAGTCAGGCCGTGCACGTACGGCGTGTCGGCCACGCTGTCGGCGGTCGCGGCGCGGGGTGCTCGGATCACCAGGTCCTTTCCGTTGTCGAGGTGCACGGTGGCGGAGCGGAACAGCGGAGCGCACACCGCGTACCGCGGGCTGCCGACGGCCAGCGGGTAGAGACCGAGGGCGGTGAAGACATACCAGGCCGACATTTCGCCGTTGTCCTCGTCCCCGGGATAGCCCTGGCCGAGTTCGCTGCCGACGTACAGCCGGCGCAATACCTCGCGGACGGTCCGCTGCAGTTTCGCCTGCGCCCCGGCGAAGGCGTAGACGAACGGGATGTGGTGCGAGGGCTGGTTGGAATGCCCGTATTGGCCCATCCGCACGTCGCGGGCCTCGGTCATCTCGTGGATCCGGCCGCCCTGGCCGGTTTCCGGGAGCCGGAAGAACTCGTCGAGTTTCGCCTCGAGACCCGCCGGGCCGCCGTGGAGCGCGGCGAGACCGGGACCGTCGTGCGGCACGGAGAACGCGGTGTTCCAGGCGTTGGTCTCCACGTAGTCCGGACCCCACGCCGTCGGGTCGAATCCTTCGGCCGCGTGCCGCCAGCCGCCGTCGAGGGTGCGGCCCTGGAAGAAGCCGGTCCGCGCGTCGAAGTGGTTGGCGTAGTGCTGGGCGCGCTGGCGGAAGTAGACGGCGTTGTCGGCGAACCGGCGGGCCCGCGCGCCGCTGCTTTCCCGGGCGAGCGCGTCGGACAGGTTGGCGAGGCCGAAGTCGTTGAGACAGCCTTCGAGCGCCCAGGACAGGCCGCCGCGCGTCGAGGTCGGGGTGTAGCCGAGGAACGCGGAGCGGCCGAGACCCTTGCGGCCCACGCCTTTGCGCGGAGGGGTGACGGTGGCGTTCTTGAGCGCGGCGTCGTAGGCGGCCTCGACGTCGAAGTTCGTGACGCCCTTCAGGTACGCGTCGGCGAACGCGACGTCGGAACTGGTGCCGGTCATCAGGTCGGCGTAGCCGGGGGAGGACCAGCGGGCGATCCAGCCGCCTTCGCGGTACTGCTGCACGAAACCGTCGATCATCCGGCCGCACTGGCGCGGCGCGAGCAGCGCGTACGCGGGCCAGGCGGTGCGGTAGGTATCCCAGAAGCCGTTGTTGACGTACAACTCGCCGTCCACGACCTTCGCGCCGGTGCGCCGCCGCGTGCTCGGCCGGAAACTCCGCACGACCGGGCTCGCGTGCCGGATGCCGCGCGGCGTGTTCTCGTGCGCGACGTTCGGATACAGGAACAGGCGGTAGAGACACGAGTAGAAAGTGGTCAGCTCGTCCTCGGACGCGCCTTCCAGCTCGACCCGGCCGAGCGCCTCCTGCCAGCGTTCCCGCGCCCGGTCCCGGACCTGGTCGAACGTCGTGCCCGCCGGGATTTCCAGCGCCAGATTGCGTTTTGCCTGCGCCAGGCTGATCAGCGACGTCGCGATCCGCAGCGTCACCTCGGGCTCGGCGAACTCCAGGCTGCCGGTCACCGTCCGCCAGAACGGCCGCCGGATCCGCCCGCCACCGGAGGGCCGCTGGTCAGCCTCGGCGTAGACGAACATCCGCCGTGCGCCGGTCGACAGCCCGCTCCGCACCCACGTGTGCCCGGTGACGATCCCGCGCTCGGCGTCGATCCGGATGCCGCCGCGGTTGCGGGCGTTGTCGAACAGCACCCAGCCGCGTTCGGCCGGGAACGCGAACCGGAACATCGCCGCGTGCTCGGCCGGCGCGAGCTCGGCGGTGATGCCGTCGCGGAACTGCACGCGGTAATGGTGCGGCCGGTCGGTCTCGTCGTCGTGGCTGAACGCCAGCGAACGCCGCCCGCGGTCCGGCTCGACCGGTCCGGAGCCGGGCATGAGGTGGAAGGTGTGCCGGTCGCCCATCCACGGACTCGGCTGGTGGCTGAGCCCGAACGCCTGCAGCCGCGGTTCGTTCCGCTCGTCGTTGTGCCGGTGGTAGGAGTAGAACCAGCTCAGCGCCCGCGCGTCGGTGACCGGGGTCCAGAAGTTGAACCCGTGCGGGACCGCGGTGGCCGGGAAGGTGTTGCCGCGCGAGAACTCGTCGCTGGAATGCGTGCCGCGCGTCGTGCGGACCCAGTCGACTGGATCTTTGCGCTCCGGCGGATGCTCGGCGATCCGGACGTCGTCCAGCCAGCCCGTTCCGTCGCCGTCGAACGCGGTCGTCAGCAGGATCCGCCGCACCCGCCGTCCGGCGAACGCGTTCAGCGGACGGCGCACCAGGTTCCACTGGTCGACGTAGAGCGCTTTCTCTTCGGGGGCGAACCCGGCGCGGCTGCCGTCGTCGAACTCGACATCGAGCGCGACCCGCGTGCTGCGGTAACTCGGCACCGGACCGTCGGAAGCCGGGAAGACCACATACGACAGTGCACTGTGGTCAGTGACCGGAATGTCCACCTCGAACAACACGACCGGCGGCCCAGCCTGGTAGCGCAAGGCTTTCGCCCCGGTGAACCCGACGCCGGTCTTCGCGGTCGGCGACCGCTGCGGCCCGCTGTCCACCCGCGCCCCCGCGACCGGCTGCGGATCGCCCGCTTCGAACGAGGAGAAGAACGCAGCCGTGGTCACGCCCCCACGGTAATCGCTCCCGCACCGGCGCGCGCCGGATCAGCTCGCGGTGAGCCGGATCAACCCCGCGTCAGTGGAGGTGAACCCGCAGGCGCCGAAGTAGAACGGGCGCAGGCGCGGTTCGAAGTCGACGTGCAGCCACTCGCAGTCCGCGTCCCTCGCGGCATCCCGCGCCCGGCGGACGAGTTCGGTGCCGATGCCGCGGTGCTGCCAGTCCGCGTGCACCTTCGGGTCGAGGAGGAACGCGTGGTCGGCACCGTCCCAGGCCAGGTTCGCGAAGCCGACCAGCTGATCGCCGTCGTGGGCGCTGACCCAGCCGAGACTGTGCTGCCTCGCTCGGTTCCACCAGCCGGGTTCCGCGTCTCCGCCGTGCGCTTCGGTGAGAGCGACGAGCTGCGCGTCGGCGAGGTCGGCTCGCCAGGCGTAGGTGATCTCCATGACGCGACGCTCCCACGGGTTTCGGCGGGCGAGCCACCGAATAAGCCGGGGCGGCGTGCTCTCTGCCGAGCTCCCGCCCCGCTGGAAACACGACGAAGACCTGAACATCCGCTACCCGGGCCTCCGCACCCTCACCCACGACCCGGCCGACTGGACCGGCTTCGGCGCGGTCACCCTGGACGAAATCCTGCCCCACGAGCACGGCTGCAGCCACGAGATCGGCTTCCTCGCCGGATCGCTCACAGTCGTCAGCCGCGACCTGACCGCGGCCTGGACCGAAGCCGACTGCCCGGACAAGTAGCCGGACGCGCCGCAGGCCAGGCGCCCGGAACGGATCCGGGCGACCTGGCCTGCGGCGGGTAGGAAAATCAGCCGATCACAACTGCGCGCACTGCCCGGCGGACGGGCCGCGGACGGTGTTGGCGAGGTCGTGGTCGGTCGGGGCGGGGGAGTTGCCCGTGCAGGCCAGCGGCCCGCCCACGGTGCTGCTCGCGATCAGCGGCCCCTGGTTCCCGGTCAGGTTCACCGGGCCCGAGATGTCGGTCAGCTCGATCGACACCGGACCCGTGCTGCCGGTGATCGACACCGGACCGGCCACCTTCGTCCGGTTCAGCACCACCTGCGCCGCGCCGGCCGCCGCGAGCGGGCCGGTGATCTGGCCGCCGCGCACGATCAGCGAAGCGCCGCGCGCCACGTTCACCGGACCCGACACCGTCGCGCCGTTCAGGCACACCACGCCGCTCGACACGGTCAGCGGGCCGTTCTGCACACCGGTCAGCGTCTTGGTGCACGACGCGTCCGGACGGCCCAGCAGCTCGAACTCCGCCATCGTCGCCGGCCCGCCGGTGGTCGCGGTGACCTCCAGCCGGTAGTAGGCGTAATGCGCCGGGTTCTTCACCGCGAACGCCCGGGTCTGCTGCCGCCACTGGAACGACTGGTCGGTCTGCTGATCGGCGACCGTCCAGTTCTTCCCGTCGTACGAACCCTTCAGCGTCCAGCTCTTCGCGTCGCCCGCCCCGGTGCCGGAGGTGAGCGTGTAGTGCGTGACCGCCTCGTCGGTCGACTTCAGCTGGTACTGCACCGCACCGGTCACCTTCGCCTGCGTGCGCGAGGTGTTGTCCAGCAACGCCGACGCGTCCGAACCGTCCGAAGTGGACAGCGTGCCCAGCCCCGGCCCGGTCTCGTCGTGCAGCGGCGTCGGCACCGCGTCGCCCGTGGTGATCGACTTCGGCGCGTCGCCCGCGCCGGTGCCCCACGTCGACGGGTTCGGGCCCATGTCGAAGTCGAGCGTGGCGCCGTGCGCGAGCACGTCGTGCGGCAGCGACGTCGACGTCCAGTTCTTCCCGTTGACCTTCAGACCCTGGACGTAGACGTTCTTCGCCGAGTTCTTCGGCGCGTTGATCACCAGGTCCCCGCCGGGCAGGTGCACGGTCGCCTTGGTGAACAGCGGCGACCCGATCGCGTAATCCGGGCTGCCCATCTGCAGCGGGTAGAAGCCCAGCGAGCTGAACACGTACCACGCGGACATCTCGCCGTTGTCCTCGTCGCCCGCGTAGCCCTGGCCCAATTCGCTGCCGGTGTAGAGCCGCGACACCGCTTCGCGCACCTTCGCCTGCGTCTTCGCCGGCTGGCCCGCGTAGTCGTACATGTAGAGGATGTGGTGCGAAGGCTGGTTGGAGTGGCCGTACTGGCCCATCCGCACGTCCCGCGCCTCCCGCATCTCGTGGATCACACCGCCGTAGCTGCCCGGGAAATTCGCCGTCTCCTGGTCGGCGAAGAACTGGTCGAGCTTGGCGCCCAGCTTGTCCTTGCCGCCGTAGAGATTCGCCAGCCCCTGCCCGTCCTGCGGCACGGTGAAGGCCATGTTCCAGCCGTCGGTCTCGGTGTAGTCCCCGCCCCACTGGCGCGGGTCGTAATCGGCCTTGGCCTTCGTGAACTTCCCGCTCGCGTCCTTGCCCTGGAAGAACCCGGTGCTCGGGTCGAACAGGTTCACGTACTGCTGCGCCCGGCTGGTGAAGTACTGGTAGTTCTCCAGGTACTCCGCCTTGCGCGGATCGTTCGCCGCGGCCTGGTCGTACAGCTTCTTCGACAGGTTCGCGATGCCGAAGTCGTTGACGTAGCCCTCGATCGCCCACGAGAAGCCCTCGCCGGTCGAATTCGGCGTGTACCCGAGGAAAATCGACTGGTCCAGACCCTTGCGGCCGACCGCCGAGTTCGGCGGCGTCACCGTCGCGTTCTTCAGCGCCGCGTCATAGGCCGCCTTGACGTCGAAGTTCGTCACGCCCTTCTGGTAGGCGTCGGCGAACGCGACATCCGAGCTCGTCCCGGTCATCAGGTCCGCGTAACCGGGGGAGGACCAGCGCGCGATCCAGCCGCCGTCGCGGTACTGCTGCACGAAACCGTCCACCATCTTGCCCGCCATGTCCGGCGTGAGCAGCGAATACGCCGGCCACGTCGTGCGGTAGGTGTCCCAGAAGCCGTTGTTCACATACGTCTGCCCGTCGACGACCTTCGACCCGGTCTGCGTCGCGGTGTCCGGACCCGCCTTCGGCGACACCGGGCTCGCGTACCGGTACTTCGGCGCCTCCTTCGAGCCGACGTTCTCGAAACCCTCGTTCGGGTACAGGAAGAGCCGGTACAGGTTGGAATACAACGTCTCCAGCTGGTCCTTCGACGCGCCCTCGACCTCGATCACGCCGAGCTGCTTGTCCCACGCCTGCTGCGCCGCGTCCCGCACCGAGTCGAACCCGGCGTTCGGGGCGATCTCCTGCTCCAGGTTCTTCTTCGCCTGGTCCACGCTGATCAGCGACGTCGCGATCCGCATCGTCACCGTCTTGTCCGCGCCCGCGTCGAACCGCAGATAGCCGGTCACGTTGTCGCGGTTCTGCCCGGTGAGCTTGCCGCCGGTCGTGACGGGCTTGTCGAACGTCGCGTAGACGAACATCCGCCCGGCGCCCGCCGACAGCCCGCTCTTCGCGTCGGAGTACCCGCTGAGCGTGCCGTGCGCCGGGTCGAGCGTGAGCCCGCCGGAGTTGTTGACGTTGTCGAAGATCAGGCTGGAATCAGCGCCCGGGAACGAGAACCGCATCATCGCCGCGTGATCGGCCGGCGCGATCTCGGTCTTGATCCCGTTCTGGAACGTGACGCCGTAGTAATGCGCCCGCGCCACCTCGTTGTCGTGCGTGAACGGCAGCGCCCGCTTGTCGCGGTTCGCGTCCGGCACCCCGCTCGCCGCCGACGGCATCACCTGGAAACTCTGCCGGTCGCCCATCCACGGGCTCGGCTCGTGGCTCACGCTGAACGCCTGCAGCTGCGGGAGATTGTCCGCGTTGTTCTGCGAATGGTAGTTGTACAGCCAGCTCGCCGAACCCGCGTCGGTCACCGGCGTCCAGAAGTTGAAGCCGTGCGGCACCGCGGTCGCCGGGAAGTTGTTGCCGCGCGAGAACGTGCCGTTCGCCATGGTGCCGCGCGTGGTGAGGACGTTGTCGCTGGGCCGGGTGCTGGCCGGGGGAGTCGGCGTCGCCGAGATCTTCAGATCGTCCAGCCAGCCCGCGAACTGCGCCGGGCCGTCCGGGTTGTCGTAGCCGATCGCGATCCGGTCGATCGTCTTGCCCGCCGCGACCCGCCCGATCGCCGACCGCACCAGGTTCCACTGGTTCGCGTAGAGGACCTTGCTCGCGCCCTGGCCCTCCGGCGTCAGCGGGAAACCGTACTGGTCGGTCGCGCCGAGATCGCGCAGATGCGTGCCGTCGGTGAAGTCCAGGTCGACCGCGACGTTCGTGCTCGGGTACTTCAGATCGCCCTCGACGAACTGCGGCTGCACCTTGTACGACAGCTCGCTCGTCTCCGTCACCGGGAGATCGACGTCGTAGACCTTGTTGTAGGAATACCCGTGCCCGGCCTTGGGCTGGCTGCCGGAGTACCGGAACGCCTTCTTGCCGGTGAACCCGACCCGGTTCTTGTTCGTGTAGCCCTGGCTCGGACCCGAATCCACGACGCTGCGCATGTTCGGCAACGGCGGCGGGGCCGGATCGTCGTTGGCCAGCAGCAGCTCCGAGAACTGCATGATGTCGTCGCCGTTGTTGCGCGTGACATCCAGCTGGTAATAGCGGTACGCGTCGCTCGGCGCGGACAGCTTGTAGTCGTTCTGCTGGAACCGCTTGTCGAACGACTGGCCCGCCTGCTTGTCCAGATCGGTCCACTGCTGGCCGTCGTTCGAACCGCGCAGCGTCCAGTCCCGAGGATCGCGGCCGGGCGCGTCGTTCGCCGAGGACACCGCGTAATGCGTGATCTTCGTCGGCTCCGACAGCGTGAACGTCACCGACGCGGTCGGATCCCACGACAGCCACTTCGTGCCGGTGCTGCCGTCGATCAGATTCGCGGCGACCTCGCCGCCGCCGGTGTTCTCGCTGGTAGCGCTGATGTCGGTGACCTTGCCCCGGATGTCGCCGGGGATCGCGGTCCCGTTCGCGCCGTCCACGCCCGAAGCCCGCGGCTTCCCGGCGGCATCGGTGTCGACAGCGTCCTGGATCGGTTGCGGGTCGTTCGGCTCGAACGAAGAAACGAAGTCCGGCGGGGCGGCCTCGCCCGGCGCGGCACCGGCCGCGGCGGGCAGGACGACCAAGCCCGCAGCCGCCACCGCCGCGACGAGCACGGCATGCAACGGTCTGGCGCTTCGGGGCATCATTGCTCCCAGTTCGTCAGGGGATCGGGGGCCCGGGACTTCGCGAAATCCCGGGGTGCCGGAAGCTCAACGCGCGGGTGACATCGATGTCAAGGCCGCCCCGCAAACCTGACCGGAAACGGACAACCCTTCACCGCCCCGCTACGGCAACCGGGTGTCGGCCCAGCCCGGGCCGCCCGGCTACGACAATCGGGCACCCCGATGCGGCAACCCGGTGCCTGCCTGGCGCGAACCGCGCCCATCCGGCAGCCCGGCGCTCTACCCGCCCGGGCCACCCCGATCCGGCAACCGGATGCTCGCCTGGCCCGAACCGCACTGCTATGGGAACCGGATGTTCGCCCGGCCCGAACCGCCCCGACGCGACCACCGGGCACCCGCCCACCCTCCCCGCCGGGGCCGCGCCGCTACGGCAAACGGGGTGACCGCCCGGACGCGGCGTTCGGGTGACCGCCTCGCCCGTCCCGGCCACGGTGCGGCAATCGGGGTGTCCGTCCTGCCTGAACCGCCTCGATGCGGCATGGGGTGCGTGCCACGCACCGAACCGCCGCATCGGGTGTGTCAGATGCACCGAACGCCGCATTGGGTGCGTCAGATGCACCCAATGCGGCATTCGTGCATCTCGCGCGTAGCGAGTGCAGATGCGCAGAACTCTCCCCATCCGGCGGCCCCGGCAGGCGCGAGGGAGGTGCGTGAGGGTTCCCCTCACGGAATCAGATTCCGTGAGGGGAACCCTCACGCACCGCTCGCATGCAGTCGGTGGGCGGGCTCGCTGACGCAGCCCTCGCTAGTAACAAAACCCCATCGGGCTCGTCGCATGCACCCGATGCCGCATTGGGGCGGCAGGCGAGGCGCAGGCGCGAGGCGGCCAACGAGGCGGAGGCGCGGGGCGAGACGGCTAACGAGGCGGAGCCTTGGCGCTGCCGTCGGCGAGCCCGAGGTCCGTGAAGGGCTCCTTGAGAGAACCAGATTCCCTCAAGGAGCCCTTCACAGCCAGCCGCGCGGCCGGACCGGGAAACCGCGGGGGAGATCCGGCCCAGGCGGAGAAGCCATCGGCACTCGGCCAGTCGAGCGCACCGGAGCCCAGGCCCGGCGGGTATAACAGAGTCCATGCCAGACGACGCCATCGATCCCGACGAGGAAGCCCGCCGCCGGGCCGGACTCGCCCTCGCCAACGGCGACCCCACCGGGTGGTTCGAGCCCCTCTACGCCGCGGCGGAAGCGGGCGAGGCCGTCCTGCCGTGGTACCGCGGCGAGCCCTCGCCGGAGCTCGCCGCCTGGATCGCCGGGCGGCCCGGCAACGGGCGTCGCGCGCTCGTCGTCGGCTGCGGCATGGCCGACGACGCCGAACTCCTCGCCGCCGCCGGATACGAGACGTCCGCCTTCGACGTCTCGCCCAGCGCGATCAAAGCCGTGCTCAACCGCTTCCCCGACACCGTCGTCTCCTACCGCACCGCGGACCTGCTCACCCCGCCCGCGGAATTCCACTACGCCTTCGACCTGGTCGTGGAGATCATGACCGTCCAGTCGATGCCCAAGGACGTCCACGACCCGGCCATCGCCTCGGTGTCGGGATTCGTCGCCCCGGGCGGAACGCTCGTCGTCGGCGCGGTCGCCGAGGAAAGCATCGACCTCGCCACCTGGTCCGGGCCGCCGTGGCCGCTCAGCAAGGCCGAGGTCGAATCCTTCGCCCGCGACGGCGTCACCCTCGCCTCGCTGGAACGGGTCCGCGACAGCCGCTGGTGGGCGGAGTTCGCCCGCTGATGCCCGAGGACCGTCCCGCGACCAGCCACGAACGCGCGTCCGGGCGTCCGTGGGACGAGTCCTATCAGGACGGTCCGGCACCGTGGGACCTCGGCCGCCCGCAACCGGCGATCGTCGAGCTCGCCGCCGAAGGGGCATTCCGCGGCACGGTCCTCGACGCCGGCTGCGGCACCGGCGAGAACGCGCTGCACCTCGCCGCGACCGGACTGTCCATTGTGGGCATCGACGTCGCGGAAACCGCTGTCGCGCAAGCGAAAGAGAAAGCCCGCAGTCGAGGGGTCGCCGCCGAGTTCGCGGTCGGCGACGCCTTCCGGCTGTCCACTGTGGACCAGACCTTCGACACCGTCCTCGACTGCGGCCTGTTCCACACCTTCGACGCCCGAGAACGCCAGACCTACGTCGCGAGCCTCGCGTCCGTCACCGAACCGGGCGCGAGGCTGCACATCCTGTGCTTCCGAGAAACCGACGGGGACGCCGGACCGCACCCGGTCGCCCGCGCCGAACTCGAAGCGCCGTTCCAGCGCGAAACCGGCTGGCAGCTGGAAACCCTGCGCGACAGCCGGATCGTCGCCCGGTTCGCCCCGGACGGGCTTTCCGCCTGGCTGGCGACGATCCGGCGCGTCGACGCCTGACCGCTCAGCACGACTCCAGGAACCGCGTCAGCACCCGCGTCCCGAACCGCAGCCCGTCCACCGGCACCCGCTCGTCCACGCCGTGCGCCATCGCCCGGTACGGGAAGCCTTCCGGCAGCGCCAGGGGAGCGAAGCCGTAGCACGCCATCCCCAGCTGGCTGAACGCTTTCGCGTCCGTCCCGCCGCCCATGCAGTACGGCACCACGACCGCCTCCGGGTCCTCCGCCCGCAGCGCCTCGGCCATCGCGTCGAACCACGGCGAATCGACCGGAGCCTGCACCGGCGGCTGATGCGCCACGAATTCCCGCGTCACACCCTCGCCCAGCAACGAATCCACCACCGCGAACAGGTCGTCCTCGGTCCCCGGCAGCACCCGGACGTCGACCTGCGCGGTCGCCGTCGACGGGATCACGTTCACCTTGTACCCGGCCTCGAGCATCGTCGGCGTGGTGCTGTTGCGCACCGTCGGCACCGCCAGCGACCCGGCCGCCCCCAGGCGCGCCACCGTTTCGTCGACCGCGTCGCCCGACGACAGGTCCACCGGCACGCCCAGCGCCGCGCCGGTCCGTTCCAGGAACGCCCGCACCGTCGGCGTCAGCTGCACCGGCCAGCGGTGGTCCGCGATCCGCTGCAACGCCCCGACCAGCCGCACGACCGCGTTCTCCGCGTTCGGCCGCGACCCGTGCCCGGCCCGCCCGTTCGCGGTCAGCCGCAGGTGCGCGGTCCCGCGCTCGGCCGTCCCGACCGGGTACAGCCGCACTTTCCGGCCGTCCGCGGCGGGCACGTGATAGCTGTACCCGCCGGACTCGCTGATCGCCGCCGCGCAGCCCTCGAACAGGTCCGCGTGCTCCTTGACCAGCCAGTGCGCGCCGTAGTCGCCGCGGTCCTCCTCGTCGGCGACGAACGCCAGCACGAGATCCCGCCGCGGCACCAGCCCGGACGCGACGGCGGACAGCACCATCGCGCAGAAATCCTTCATGTCGACCGCGCCCCGGCCCCACAGGAACCCGTCGCGCACCTCGCCGGAAAACGGCGGTACAGACCAATCGGCGGCGCGCGCGGGCACCACGTCCAGATGCCCCTGCACGAGCAGCGCGGGCAGCGTCGGATCGGTGCCCGGGATCCGCGCGATCACGTTCGACCGCTGCGGCTCGGGCTCCAGAATCCGCGACGGAACCCCGTGCCGGTCAAGGAATTCCGCGACGTACTCGGCGGCGAGCCGTTCGCCCGCCGCCTCCCCGCCGCCGTAGTTGGTGGTGTCGAACCGGATCAGGTCCGCGCACAGCGAAACCACGTCGACCTCAGCCATAAATGCCCTGCACCGCCCCTGCCGCGATGGCCGTGACCACCTTGAACGCCTTCATCGCCTCGGTCATGCTCGGCGCCTCGAACGCGACCCGCCGCGTCCCGGTCTGCTCCACGGTCGGGATGACCGCGGTCGCCTGCGCCAGATGGCTCGCGTCGAACTCGACCTCGATCCGGTGCCGCCCCGGCGTCCGCTCGGTCCGCCCGGCCAGCCCCATCGCCTCGCGCGCGCCGGTTTCCAGCAGCCGCGCGGTGCGCGCCGGCGGCAGGCAGATCGCCGCGTACCGGCTCACGCATTCCTTGACCTGCACCAGTTCCGCGTCCGGCGCGTAGTCGCGCGCGTCCTCGCAGGTCTGGTCGTCGCCGCTGACCAGCAGCACCGGCACGCCGTACTCGCCGGCCATCGCGGCGTTCAGCCTGCCCTCGCTCGCCGGGACGTCGTCCAGCCACACGCCGGTGATCTGGTTCTCCAGGTACGTGTGCGACAGGACGCCGTCGAACCCGGCTCCGGCGTGGTAGCCGAGGAACACCACACCGTCCACACCGGAATCGATGCCCTGCATCATCGACAGCGGCTTGTGCCGCCCGGTCAGCATCCGCGCGCGTTCGTCGAGGTCTTCCAGCAGCAGGTTGCGCTGCGACGAGTGCGCCTCGTTGACGAGCACGTCGGTCGCGCCCGCCGCGTACAGGCCGGCCAGCACCGCGTTGACGTCGCCGGTGAACATGCCCCGGAACCGCTGCCACTGCGGGCTCCCGGGCACGACGTCGTCGGTCCAGGTGACCCCCGTGGCGCCTTCCATGTCGGCCGAGATCAGGATCCGCATGCCGGGCACTCTAGTGATCCGCCCCGCGAGCATAACGATCGGACACGCAGCGGCACCGTCACATATTGCGCACTTCCCGCCGTATGTGGTTACTTTTCGTCTCTGGGGTCGGGGATTGACGATGGGGTGGTTCTCAAGTGCGAAATAAGCACGGGCGGCACGGGTTGCGCCGCGTTTTCGGTGTCGTGATGGCGGGAACGCTGGCGATTCTGCCGCTGGCAGGGACGGCGGCAGCACAGGCGGCACCACAGCAGGCCCAGCCGAAGGTGCTGCGGGTCGCGCTGACCACTGGTATCGACCACTTGAACCCGTTCACCGCCGGGCTCGCCGCGTCGACCCAGGTCGGCCGGTTCATCTACGAGTTCCTGACGATCCCGTCGCAGGACAAGGCCGAGGCCTCCCCGGCGCTCGCCGAATCGTGGACGACCTCGCCGGACAAGCTGACCTGGACGTTCAAGATCCGCAAGGGCGCCAAGTGGTCCGACGGGCAGCCGGTCACCGCGAAGGACGCCGCGTTCACCTTCAACCGGATGCTCACCGACTCCACCGCGCGCACCGCGAACGGCAACTACGTCGCGAGCTTCGAGTCGGTGAAGGCGCCGGACGACACCACGCTGGTGATCAAGACCAAGACCGTCCAGTCGTCGATGACGCTGCTCGACGTCCCGATCGTGCCCGAGCACGTGTGGTCGCAGATCAAGGACCTGAGCGACCCGAAGACCGACACGATCCCGGTCGTCGGCGTCGACGACGGGCCCTACCAGATCACCGAGTACAAGCAGAACGAATACGTCAAGTTCAAGGCCAACAAGAACTACTGGCGCGGCGCGCCGAAGGTCGACGAGCTGCAGCTGCTGGTGTTCAAGGACGTCGAGGCCGCGGTGAACGCCCTCAAACAGGGCGAGGTCGACGTGATCAACCGGCTCACCCCGACCCAGTTCGACGCGCTCAAGGGCCAGCCGAACATCGAGCTGAACAAGGCGCCCGGCCGCCGCTACAACGCGATCAACCTGAACCCCGGCGCCGAGAACTCCGAGAACAAGCCGATCGGCAACGGCAATCCGGTGCTCAAGGACATCCGGGTGCGCCAGGCGATCGCGCAGTCGATCGACATCAAGACGATCGTGGACAAGGTCGCCGGCGGCTACGCCCAGCCCGGCGGCGGCGTGGTCCCGCCGATCTACTCGGCCTACCACTGGGCCCCGGCACCGGGGGAGGCGCGCAAGTTCGACCTCGCCGCCGCCAACGCCACGCTCGACGCGGCCGGCTACCCCAAGGGCCAGGACGGCATCCGCACCGCGCCCGGCGGCGCGCGCCTCGAACTGCGTCTCGCCGGACACGCGAACCGCGCCCAGGACCAGCGCCTCGCCCAGTACATCACCGGCTGGCTGCACGACATCGGCATCTCGGTGAAGCAGGAACTCGTCTCCGACGACGAGCTCAACGACCGCACCAACGCGGGCAACTACGACCTCGCGATCTCCGGCTACGCGAACAACCCGGACCCGGACTACTCGCTGGCCCTGCACACCTGCGCCGCACGGCCGAACGCCGAAGGCAAGGGCGGCACCACCGACACGTTCTTCTGCGACCCGCAGTACGACGCGCTCTACGCCAAGCAGCTCGCCGAAACCGACCCGGCCGTCCGCGCCGGCTACGTCAAGCAGGCCCAGGCGCGGCTCTACAGCCAGGCCGTGAACGTCGTCTACGACTACGACGACGCGCTCGAGGCCTACCGCTCCGACAAGTTCTCCTCCTTCGGCAAGCAGCCGCAGCCCGAGGGCTCGATCCTCGAGCAGACCGCCTACTGGGGCGTGTACGGCGCGGTCCCGGCCGACGCGTCGGCGGCTTCCTCGGACAGCGGCTCCGGCACGACGGTGTGGATCGTCGTCGGCGCGGTGGTGCTCGTCGTGCTGGTGGGCGGCGGCATCGCGCTGTCCCGCCGCGGCAAGTCCGCCGACGACCGGGAGTGAACCCGATGCTGTCCCAGCCGCCTGTTCCCGCGCGGCGGTCCGTGAAGGACTCCCTGAGGGAATCCAAGTCCCTCAAGGAGTCCTTCACGGCGCGCGAGTCCGATGTCAGGAACTCAAGCTGTGCTGCTTCTGCGTGCCGAACGTCCACAAAGGACACTAAGCTCGTAGAAATGACCGGTTTAAGCCCTCGCGACCGCTTGCTCGCGTCCGTGAGGGGAACCCTGAGGGAATCTGATTCCCTCAGGGTTCCCCTCACGGACAGCCGCGCCGTCCAGCAGAAGGGGAGCCGCGGGTGAGCCAAGCGATAGCGCCCGACCAGGCCGCGGTGCTCGCCGACCCCGACGAGCACCGCGGCGGGACCGGGACCCTCCGGTTCGTCCTGACCAAGATCGCCGAGGCGGTCGCCAGCGTCTTCCTGGTGATCGTCCTCGGGTTCTTCCTCTTCCGCCTGCTGCCCGGCGACCCGGTCGCGTTCATGGCCCGCGAACGCCCGACCGACCCCGGCCAGATCGCCGAACTGCGCGAACGGCTCGGCATCGACAAGCCGATCCTCGCGCAGTTCGGGAACTACTTCGCCGGCCTGTTCCAGGGCGACTTCGGCGAGTCCTACATCGAACGCCGCCCGGTGCTGGACATGATCGGCGAACGGCTGTGGCCGACCGTGCTGCTCGTCGGCAGCGCGACGATCCTGGCCGTCGCGCTCGGGCTGTGGCTCGGCATCCGCGCGGCGTGGAAGCGCGACAGCTTCTTCGACCGCGCGCAGACCGGGATCGCGCTGACGCTCTGGTCGGTCCCGCAGTTCTGGCTCGGCCTGCTGCTGCTCGTCGCCACCAACGGCCTGTTCCCCAGCCGCGGCATGCATTCGCCCGACGCCGGGCCCGGATTCTTCGCCCAGAGCCTCGACGTGCTGCACCACCTGATCCTGCCGTGCCTGACGCTGCTCGCGGTGTTCTACGCGCAGTACATGCTGGTGATGCGCTCGTCGCTGCTCGGCGAAATGAACGCCGACTACCTCACCACCGCCCGCGCGAAAGGCCTCCGCGACGACCTCGTCCGGCGGCGGCACGCGGTCCCGAACGCGCTGCTGCCCACCGTGACGCTGATCTTCATGCAGTTCGGCATGGTGGTCGCCGGCGCGGTCACCGTGGAAGCGGTGTTCAGCTGGCCCGGACTCGGCCAGCTCACCTACGACGCGCTGCACGGCCCGGATCTGCCGGTGCTGCAAGGGGTTTTCATCGTCCTCGCCAGCGCCGTCGTCCTGATGAACCTGTTCGCGGAGCTGCTCTACCGCGTGCTCGACCCGAGGGTGCGTGCCGCATGACCACCGCCTCGCCCGCCGCCGAAAGCGCCCGCGCGATCGCGTGGCGCCGCCGCCGCGCCGGAATCGCCCGCACCTGGCACGAGTTCGCCACCCAGAAAGCCGCGCTCACCGGGCTTTTCCTGCTCGCGCTCACCGTGCTGCTCGCCATCGCGCTGCCGCTGATCAGCGACCCCGGCGGGCTCGACGTCACCCGCGTCACCGGAAAACCGCTCAGCCCGCCGGACGGCGAATTCTGGCTCGGCACCGACATCGACGGCCGCTCCGTGCTGCTGATGACGTTGTGGGGCACCAGGATCTCGCTGCTCGTCGGGTTCTGCGCGACCGTGCTCAGCGTGTTCATCGGCACCCTGATCGGCATCACCGCCGCGCACTTCGGCGGCTGGGTGTCGGCGGTCCTGCTGCGGTTCACCGACTTCTTCCTGGTGCTGCCGTCGCTGGTGCTGGCGATCGCGCTGTCGGCCGTGCTGCCGCGCGGGATCTGGACGATCGTGCTCGCCATCGGCGTCACCGCATGGCCGAGCACCGCGCGACTGGTCCGCGCGCAGACGCTCACCATTGAAAGCCGCCCCTACATCGAACGCGCCCGCGCGCTCGGCGGCGGCCACCTGCACGTGATCGCCAAGCACGTGCTGCCCGGCGTCGCCCCGCTCGTGCTCGCCAACACCACCCTCGTGGTCGGCAACGCGGTCATCGCCGACGCCACCCTCTCGTTCCTCGGCGTCGGCGACCCCACCTCGATCTCCTGGGGCGCGATGCTCGAAACCGCCCTCAACAACGGCGCGGTCACCCGCGGCGCCTGGTGGAACCTGCTCCCGCCGGGCATCGCGATCGTGCTCGTCGTGCTGATGTTCACCCTCGTCGGCCGCGGGCTGGAAACCGTGCTGAACCCGCGGCTCAAAGGACGGCACTCGTGACCGCGCTGCTCGAACTGAAAAACCTCGGCGTCACCTACCGCGCCGGCGGCGGCGACGTCCCCGCGGTCCGCGGCGTCGACCTGACCCTCGACGCGGGCGGCACGCTCGGCGTCGCGGGGGAGTCCGGCTCCGGCAAATCCACCGTCGCGATGAGCGTGCTCCGGCTCCTGCCGCGCAGCGCGAAGATCACCGGCGAGATCCTGCTCGACGGCGAGAACGTCAACGACATGCGCTGGGGACGGCTGCGCACGGTCCGCTGGGCCGAGGCGTCGGTCGTGTTCCAGGGCGCGATGCACGCGCTCAACCCGGTCCGCCGCGTCGGCGAGCAGATCGCCGAACCGATCCGGCTGCACGCGACCGAGGGCAAAACCCTCTCCGAAGCGCAGGTGCGGGCCCGCGTCACCGAACTGCTCGAACAGGTCGACCTGCCGCGCTCGCGGGCGGGTGCGTACCCGCACGAACTGTCCGGCGGCCAGAAACAGCGCGTGATGATCGCGATGGCGCTGGCCTGCGAACCGCGGCTGGTGATCGCCGACGAACCGACCACCGCGCTCGACGTCATCGTGCAGGCCCAGGTGCTGTCCGTGCTGTCGAAACTGGTCGCCGAACGCGGCATCGGGCTGATCATGATCAGCCACGACCTGTCCGTGCTCGCCGCCACCTGCGAACGCATCGCGGTGATGTACGACGGCGAACTCGTCGAGGAACGGCCCAGCGCCGAGCTGATGTCCTCGCCGCAGCACGAACACAGCAAAGCGCTCGCCGCGGCCTTCCCGACGGTCGGCGACCCGGTCTCGCGCTACGCCCCGGCCACCGCGACCCCGCTGCCGCCGGAACCGGAGGAACGCGCCGGCTCCGACGACGCGCCGCTGCTCGCCGCCGAGAACCTGCACGTGTCGTTCCGCGACCGCAAGGGCAAGCCGATCCACGCGGTCGACGGGGTGGACCTGGAGGTCCGCCGGGACGAGATCGTCGCGCTGGTCGGCCAGTCCGGCTCCGGCAAGACCACCCTCGCCCGCACCCTGCTCGGCCTGCAGAAACCCGACTCCGGAACGGTCCGCTACGCGGGCAAGCCAGTGCCCTCGTCCGGAGCCGGGCTGCGCGCGTACCGGCGGGAAGTCCAGCTCGTCCTCCAGGACCCGACCAGCGCGCTGAACCCGGCCCACACGGTCTACGAGGCGGTCGCCGAAGGCCCGCGCATCCACGGGCTGCCGAACGAACGCGACGTCGTGCTCCAAGCGCTCGAATCCGCCGAACTGCGCCCGCCGGAGAAATACCTCGACCGGCTCCCGCACGAACTGTCCGGCGGCCAGCGCCAGCGCGTCGTCATCGCCGGAGCCCTCGCGCTCGAACCGTCCCTGCTGCTCGCCGACGAACCGGTGGCCTCCCTCGACGCGTCCGTGCGCGGCGAGATCCTCGCGCTGCTGCTCCGGCTGCGCCGCCGGCTCGGCCTCTCCGCGCTGGTCATCACCCACGACCTCGGCCTGGCCTGGAACATCGCCGACCGGGTCGCGGTGATGTACCGCGGCGAACTCGTCGAGACGGGTACCGTCGAACAAGTCCTGCTCGAACCGCGGCACGAGTACACGAAGTCGCTGCTCGCGGCGCTCCCCGGGGGCACCGCGCAGCGGACCGCGGCCGAACGCTGACCGCGGCCCCGCCCCGGGCGCGCGCCGAACCGGCCGCGCCCGGAGCCCGTGCGGGCCCAGCCGACTGCACCCGGTAATCTTCTGGATCGAAATGGCCACTACTACCGACGACGCGCAGCCGAACGCCGGCACTCTCGACCGGCAGTTCCTGACGCCCGCGCGCTTCCCCTACCGGACCATCGCGATGGGCACGGTCGGAAGCGCCCTCCTCATGCTCGCCGCGCTCGGCGCCGGCGGCATCCTCATCCGCGACCCCGTCCTCGGCCACGGCCCGCTCTCGTGGGTCCGCTACGGCCACGGCCGGGCGCTCGCCAACGCGCTGCTCTACAGCGGCTTCGGCCTCGTCGTGTGGGCGTGGGTGCGGCTCGGCCGCTACGCGCTCGCCGGGCGCATCGGCAGCAAGCCGATCCTGATCGCCGCGCTGTGCTGGATGGCGCCGCTGATCGTGTCGCCGCCGCTGTTCACCCGCGACGTCTTCTCCTACCTCGGCCAGGGCGCGCAGCTGCTCTACGGGCTCGACCCGTACGCCAACGGCCCCGCCGAACTGCCGGTGCTGCCGAACGTCGTGCAGAACGTGCACCCGCTGTGGCAGACCACGCCCGCCCCGTACGGGCCGCTGTTCCTGCTGATCTCCAAGGGCATCGTCGCGATCACCCAGGACCACATGATCGCCGGCGTCATCCTCACCCGGGTCGTGCTGCTCGTCGGGCTCGGCATGACGCTGTGGGCGCTGCCCCGCCTGGTCAAGCACCTCGGCGGGAAGCTCCCGGTCGCGCTCTGGGTCGCGGTCGCCAGCCCGATGATGGTCATCCACCTCTTCGGCGGCCCGCACAACGACCTGATGATGCTCGGCTTCCTCACCATCGGGATGCTCGCCGCGCTCGAGCGCAAGCACGTCGTCGCGGTCGTGCTCGTCACCATCGGCATGCTGATCAAGCCGACCGCCGCCGTCGCGCTCCCGTTCATGGTCTGGATGTGGGCCGCGGACATGAAGGGCCCGTCGAAGACGAAGAACTTCTTCAAGGCCGGTGCCGCGTCCGTCGGGCTGTTCCTGCCGGTGTTCGTCGTCGGCACCTGGCTCTCGCTCGGCTCGCTCAACCTCGGCTGGTGGTCCGGCCTCAAGGCCCCGCAGCTCATCACCAACTGGCTGAACTTCCCCAGCGGCATCGGCGAGGCCGTCTACAACCTCGTCCACATCATCGCCAACGTCCAGCCCTCGCCGTTCGTCACCGTCGCCCGAGCCATCGCGATGGTCGGCCTCGTCGTGTTCGGCGTCCGCCAGTGGTGGCTCGCCCGCGGCGGCGGCAAGGAAGCCGTCTACCGCGCCGCGATCACCCTGCTCGCCGTCGCGATCCTCATGCCGCCGACCCTGCCCTGGTACCTCACCTGGGGCTTCGTGCTGATCTCCGCGTTCCCGTGGGAACGGCGGAACCTGTCGGCGATCGTGGCGATCTCGGTGTTCGTGACTCTCGTGTACTACCCGACCGGCGAGCAGGCGCTCTACGACTGGTGGTTCATCGCCATCGTCGTCGTGGTCAGCCTCTACGCCGCCGCGTCCCTGCTGCGCCCCGACCCGCTCGGCCTCGTCGCCGCCTGGCGGAAGAAGCCCAAGGACGAGGAATTCCTCCCGGAAACCCCCGCCAAATCCTCCTGAGCCGGTGGTCCCGGTCCCGCACCGGGACCACCGCACTCCAGGGCTACGCGCGGTTCGCGCGGTAGTTCCGGAACAGCAGGTACGTGTCGAGAATGTCCGCCGGATCGCTCTCGACCGAACGGTAAATGCCCCACTTCGGCCGCACGTAGTCGCCCTGGTCCGGCAGCTTCACCCCGGTCCGGCGCCCCTGCGCGGCGACCGGCGCACCCGCACCGGCGCCGTTGCGGATCACGCACGCCGCCGCTCCCGCCTCGCCCGGCGTGAGGGTCCACTCGACCGTGATCCACTTCTCCCGCAACGGAGCCAGCTTCGCCGCCGCGATCGACGGCGAACCCGGATTCGCGTACGCGCGAGCGGAAATCATCTCCACCCCGCCGTCCCGGACCAGATCGAGCGTCACCCACGGCCCGTCGTTCGTCGCCGGGGTCTTGGTCTGGAAGATGTGCGTGAACCGGCTCGTGCCGTGCAGGCTTGCCGGAATGAACATCTCGTAGGACAGCGTCCACGTCTCGCCGCCGCGCATCTTCAACGCGGAACCGTTCTGCACCATGCCCTTCGTCTCGGTCCGCTGCCGATCCCCGCCGCCGGTGGTGTCCCGGTCGTCGCGCCAGATGGTGAACCGGTAGTGATTCCCCTCCACCACCACGTACTTCCGGCCCGGATGCAGACCGCCCCGATCCGCCTCGACGCCCTCGAACGCCTTAAGCCCGTCCTTCACCGGATCGGGATGCCACAACGGACTCGCGGCAGCGGCGAAACGGGCCAGCGGCCCGGCCGAGAACGGAACAGCGAGGGCTGCCCCGGCGATCGTGCGCAGCGCCGCACGGCGCGGGAAACCACGGGAATCCGGCATCGCGGAGTGTCCTTTCCGAACAGGAACGAAAGGGGCACATCGGCCGGCGGCGCAGTACATCCGATGTCTGGTGAGTCAAAGGTAAGAGTCCTGCCGAAGGCGGTCAAGCGTAGGCCCGCACGACCGTCCCCGTGCGGTCGCCTTCGACGCAGTTCACGTAGTGCCGCACCAGTTCGTCCATCGGGACCGGGCGCATCCCCGGGAAATGCCCGCCGAACTCGTCCGCCGAATCGCCGACCATCGCCGGGCTCACCGCGTTGACCCGCATCCCGCGCGGCAGCTCGATCGCCGCCGACAGCACGAAACTGTGCAGCGCCCCGCTGATCACCCCGCCGCCGGTGACGTGCGGCCACGCCTCGTCGGCGAAAATCCCGGACGTCAGCGTGAACGAAGCGCCGTCCGCCGCGTGCCGCTGCCCCTGCAGGACCAGCTCGACCTGCCCGTAGAACTTGGCCCGCATGTTCTCGTGCAGCTCCGCCGACGTCAGCTTCGCGAACTCGTCCAACGCGCCGTGCGCGGCGATGCTCACGACCGCGTCCACCGCGCCGACCTCGCGGTACATCGCCGCGATCGTCTCCGGCTCCGCCAGATCGACCCGCACCTCGCCCGACGTCCGCCCGGCCACCACGACGTCGTGCCCGCGCGACCGCAGCTCCGGCACCAGCCGTTTTCCGATCGTCCCGGCGCCGCCGACCACAAGAATTCTCATCGCACCTTCTCCTTCGCCAAGGGTTCCGCACAGCTCCGGCCCAGCAACGCGAGCGCGTCGGCGTCCGCGGCTCCCGGCAACGCGTAGAACAGGCCGAGCTGCTGATCGTCGTCCGGCAGCGTGACCGTCTCGTTCGCTAGCGTCAGACGTCCGACCACTGGATGGTTGAGTTCGCGCACGTAGTACGAGCACGTCCGGACCGGCCGCTTCGCCCACATCCGCGCGAACTCCGGGCTCTCCACCGCCAGCCGCCCGACCAGCTGTTCCAGCACCGGATCGTCCCGATGCCGCGCGACCGCCTGATGCAGCGCCGCGACGGTCACCGACGCCTTGTCCGCCCAATCCCGGTACAGCGCGCGATGATGCGGGTCGAGGAACAGCATCCGCGCGATGTTCGGGCGAATCCGCTCGTCCGGCGAGTCGAACGCGACATGCCCGGCCAGCAGGGCGTGCCCGAGCCGGTTCCAGGCCAGCACATCGGCCCGGTGATCGACCACCACCGCCGGCATCGCGGGCATCGCCGCGAGCAAATCCCGCACCGCGGGCCTGAGCTTCGTCCGTCGGGACCGCGGCCGAACCGCCCGCCGCGGCGCCGCGAGCGCCCGCAGATGCTCGTGCTCGGCCGGATCCATCCGCAAGGCCGCGGCCAGCGCGTCGATCACCGCGTCCGAGGCGCTGCTGCTGGCTCCTTGCTCGAGCCGCGTGTAGTAGCTGACGCTGACCCCGGCCAGCTCGGCCAGTTCCTCCCGGCGCAACCCGGGAACCGCGCGCCGCGTGCCGCCCGGCGCGATGCCCGCGGCCTCCGGCGTCAACCGCTCGCGACGGCTGCGCAGGAAACCGCCGAGTTCGTTGCTTCCGTTGCTCACCAGGCCATCCTGGCGCGCCGCCGAGCCCGCCGCCTGCCCCTGACCGGGATACCCGGCGGCGTCAGAACATCTTGCTCAGCACGTCGTGCCAGGCGGTGACGGTCTGCGCGAGCTGCGCCCCGCTCTTGGCGGCCTCGGCCACCGCGCTCAACGCCAGCTTCGCCCGTCCGCGCTTCTGCTTCTCGCCGGGTTCGGCGGCCGCCTCGGCGATGTCCTTGACGTGGTAGAGGAGTTCCTCGCGCTCGTCCTCCGGCAGATCCGGATCCTCGCGCACCGCGGCCGAAAGCGCCTCGATCGCCTCGGCGAGCCGGTCGTCCCGTCCGGCGACCGGAGCCAGCACGGTCGTGATGTCCCGGACCGTGCTGTTGAGAATGAAGTTGCTGTGCGTCACGTCGCCGCCGATTTCGATGCGGTGGCCGGACTGCGGCGCGGAATCCCGTTTGTAGTCGGCCATGTTGCCGAGCACCTCCGTGAGATAGGCGAGAGCGATGGTGACGTAAGCCAGGTAGACGCGGGCGAAGCCGCCGTGGCTGAGCTGTCCGGTGTTCCACTGCGCGACCCACTGGAACCCCTCGGTGCCCCTGGCCAGCCGGCGGCGGATCTCCTCGGTCACGAACCCGTCCAGCACCCCGCCGTCCAGCTGCCAGCCGGAGCGGAACTTCGCGGGCCACGACCCGGTGAGCGCCCGCTCCCGCAGCTTGGCGGTGTCCGCGAGAAACTCCCGGAGGTCCTGCTCCATCGCCTCGCCCGACACGTGGTCTTTGAACCGCGCTTCCTTGGGCCGGTGCATGAGCGGAAGCAGCTTGGGCCGGGGGAGCGCGGCCAGCCCGTCCGCGACCGCGACGAGCGCGGCGTGCAGGTCGCCGAGAAAGGATTCCCATTCGCCGGGCGGCAGGACCGCGATCCCCGCGCCGTCGTCGGCCCGCCCGTAGCGGGTCTGCAGGCTGTCCCGGAACCGCTGGGCCAGCGCGCCGGTGAGCGTCGCCAGCAGACGCTCTGCTCCGGGATGGATGTCCGACACCAGATTCCGCCGGGCGGCCGCCCACCCGAGCAGGTCCTTGACCTGAGCGACCACCTCGCGGGTCGGACGGGTGCCGCTGCGCTCCGGCCCCCACCAGACGTTGTAGCGGCCCCAGTCTTCCTCTTCCTGGAAGTACCGCCCCGGTTCGCACAGCCGCTCGACCGGCGGGCGCAGCGCCTTCGCGCGGGCGCGGGCTTCCTCGGCGATGCGGACCGGGATCGCCGCGAGCACGTCGCGGATCGCCCGCCGGGCACTGTCGGCGTCGGACACGGCTTCGCGCACCGTGCCGTCCAGCGACAGCTTCAGCGGACCCGGAGGCCGGGCGTCGGGCAGCTTGGCCGCCCGGGTCGCGCGCTGCCATTCGGTCGCCCGCGAATACCGCTCGCTGCGGGTCTTGTCCTTGGCGGACTTGGCGTTCGCCGCGACCGTCGTCTTGTTCTTTTCATACGCCTTCGACGCCAGCCACAGCCCGCCGCCGATCAACGCGATCCAGACGACGACGTTGAACCCGCCGGTCACCGCGTGGTCGACGTCGCTGTTGACCGCCGCGGCGATCAGCACCACGACGATGACGACCGCGATCGCACACCCCAAAACGCCCCCCGCCCGGCCCGCACCGGGAGTGCGACCGCCGTCACAGCATGATGCCACGACCGGCCGGCGCGGGACGATGACAGCGGAACCCCGAGGGGAGAAGCCGGTGCAGGAACACGAACTCGACGCCTTGCTCGCCACGTCCCGCATCATCCGCACCTTCAACAGCTACTACCGCGCGGTCGACGAGCGGCAGTTCGACGCCCCGCGCTTCCAGCGCATCTTCGCGCCGGACGGCAAGATCGTGCGCCCGGGCGGCGCCGAAATCGCCGGACCGGCCGACATCGCGGACAGCCACGCCCGCAGCTTCGCCCGCTTCGAGGCGAGCCAGCACCTGCTCACCGGCCACGACGTCGACCTCGACGGTGCCACCGCCGAGGTGCGGGCGAATCTCGTGGCGATCCACCTGTGGAAAGACCGCCCGGTCACCGTGCGGATGGGGGACCGCGCGTTCACCGCGGGCGGCGTCGTCACCGCGGACCTGCGAGAAACCGGGAAAGGCTGGCGCATCACCGAAGTCCGCACCAGGATCCTGTGGCGGACCGGCTATTTCGGCGACCTGGCGCAGACCCGCTGACGGCGTCCGCGAACTGGCCGCAGAACCCGAGCTGCGGATCAGCGGCGCCGGGGACCGGGCCTTCACCGTGAGCTCGGCGTCGTCGGGCAGGCCTTTGCCGTGCGAGGAGAACCGGGTCACGACCGCGAGATCGTGGTCCCCGGACACCGTTTTCCCGCAGCCGAGCGCCTTGTCCAGCGCGGAGACGACCTGCTCGCCGGTATCGCCCGCGTACTCGGCGAGCCGCTGCCGGATCCACAGAGTGTCCTTTGTGGAGTACGCCTGCGCGCCGTCCCGCGCGGCCGCGTCCCAAGAAAGATCGCCAGCTCCCGGCTCCGCGTGACGACCCCGCGAGCACCGGTCAGCGCTTGAGCGCCCGGTACCGGTTGACCAGCGCGGTGACGGTCGCGTGGTCCGCATGGCGGTTGAGCGCGGCCACCAGATCGTCCGGGCACCGCTGGAACGCCTCGCCCCACCAGCGGCGGGCCCGGTTGTCCCAGACCTGGTACCCGCCGGGCACGCCCCGCGCCACGTAGCGCCGTTTCGCCATCGTCAGTCCCGGTCGAACGCCGCGGCGAACATCGGGGCCAGTTGCTTCAGCTTGGCCTGCAGCACTGGCGCTGCGACGCTGCTGCTGCCGGTCCGAACGGCGAGCAGCCGGTCTCCGCGGCCGAGCACCAGCACGCAACTGGTCAGCCTCGGCTCCCGGAACCGGCGGCAGAACGCCAGGTGCCGGTCGGCGAGACCGGAAACGGAGAACCGCGTGGCCAGATCGGGGTACTTGCTGCAGCTCAGCGACTCCTCGAGGACGGTGACCATCTGCTCGCCGGAGTACCCCTCGTACTGCGCCGCCAGCTGCCAGACCTCCAGCTCCCCGGCGCTGGCAGTCGCCTGCACGTTGCTGCGCAAGGCGGACTCCCACGGCTGCTTGCCCTCGCACGCCGCCACGACGTGCAGCGGCGTGATCCACTTGACGGCAAAGGACGACGGAGCCTGCTTCTGCTTGGCGCCCGCCTCGCTCAACTGCTTCTCGTCCGGCAGGTATCGGGTGAGCTCGTCCGCGGAAGACGACGCGGGGGGAGGGGTGCTCGCGCAACCTCCGGCGAGCAGGACGAGCCCCAGCAGCGTGATGAGTCTTCGCACGTCAATCCTGGTCGAACGCGGCGGTGAAGGTCGGAGCCAGCCGCTTCAGTTCGGCTTGCTGTTCCTCGGCGCTCGCGAGCCAGCCGGCGGCGGTGAGCGCGAGCACGCGGTTGCCGTGCGCGAACACCAGGACGCACCCGGCCACCCGCGCGTTCAACTGACCGCAGAAACCGAAGTGCGGGTCCGCGACCCCGGCGACCGAAAACCGCGACTTCACCGCCAGCCGCCGTCCTTCGACCACCGCGCTCCCGCAGTCCAGTGCGGTACGGAGACCGGAAACGACCTGTTCGCCGGAGAAACCCCGGTACTCGGCAAGCAGTTCGTCGATCTGCATCTGGTCGGTCACGGACACCGCCCGCACCCCGTTCTGCGCGTCGGAATCCCACGGCTGGTCCGCGCCGCACGCCCGCACGATGCGCAGCGAAGTGCCGGGGGAGACGCGCGTCCGGTGCTGCTGGATGCGGACCCGGGCCGCGGACAATTGCTCGTCGCTCGGCAGATACTTCGTGAGGTCTTTCGCGACCGGAGCAGCCGAAGCCGAAGCGGACACCGGAGCAGAACTGCTCGCGGAACTGGACGGCGGGCCCGCACTCGGCGCCGAAGGCGCTGCCGGGGTTTCCGCGGCACAGCCAGCGACCAGCAGCACAAGACCGGTCACCGCGACGGAAATACGCATGATCCTCCCCATTCGGGAGAAAGATCGCCGGACTCCGGTCCAGCGTTACGAGCCCGCCCAGCCCCGCCAGGTCCGCACCTCGGTCACCACCACCGCATGCTCCGGCGGCCGTTCCGCGTACTGGGGATACTTCGCGGCCAGCCATTCGACGTACGAGTCCCGCGAAGCATCCGCGACCACCCGCGCCACCCCGTCCGCGCGCGCCCACCACAAGCGCGACCAGTCCTCGTCGTACTCGTCGACCAGGAACGACACCGCCGGGTTCTCCGCGATATTCGCCAGCCGCCGCAACGACGTCGTGGTCTTCGGCTTGTGGTCGACCGCGAACACCACCGTGTCCTCGCGCACCGCGAATGTCACCGGCACCAGATGCGGGACCCCGCGACCGTCCACTGTGGCCAGCCGGGCCACCCGCGCCGCGGCGAACCGGGCCCGGGTTTCCACAGTGGACAGTCGCATGCTCAGTCCAGCGCGGGGGAGTCGAGGGTCAGCGTGCCCAGTTCGGTGTCGAGCGAGGCCGAAACGCCGAGCGGCACCGTCGGCGACCCCGCCACGTGCCCGAAGCCGAACCCGCTCAGCACCGGGACCCCGAGCGGCGACAACCGTTCCGCCAGCAGTTCGCGGACCTCCGCCGGGTCGCCGCACGCGGCCCACGAGCCCAGCACGATCCCGCGCACGCCGTCGAACCAGCCCGAGCGCAGCAGCTGCGTCACCATCCGGTCGATCCGGTACGGGCTCTCGGTCACGTCCTCCAGCAGCACGATCCCGCCGCGCGCGGACCCCTGCTCGGCCGTGCCGATCCCGGACGCGAGCAGCGACAGGTTCCCGCCCACCAGCACGCCCAGCGCACGACCCGGCACGACGACGTCCGGCTCCCGCGCCCGCAGCACCCGCGCGTGGTCCGGCTCGAACAACGTCCGCCGCAAGTGTTCCGCCGCGGGCTCGTCGAACAGCACGCTCGCGGGCATCGGCGAAAGCAGCGACGCGAGGCCCAGATGCGTGTGCACGGCCCGGTGCAGCGCGGTCACGTCGCTCGACCCGGCCAGCACCTTCGGACCGGCGGCCCGCAGCGCCGCCCAGTCCACCAGATCGATCATCCGCTGCGTCCCGTACCCGCCGCGCGCCGCCAGCACGCACCGGACCTCCGGGTCCAGCCACGCCTCGGCGAACTCCGCCGCCCGAGCCTGGTCCGGCGCGGACAGATACGACCCGCCCGAAGCCCGCACCCCGGCCCCGACCCGCACCTTCACGCCCCAGCTGCCCAGCACCGGCAACGCGGCGTCCAGCAGATCCTGCGGCACCGGCCCGGACGGCGCGACGAGCGCGACCGTGTCCCCAGCGGAAAGTCTCGCGGGCCTCATCGGGACAGCTCCAGCCGCGGCACGTCCGGCGTCTCGAAGCCGAACACCTGGCCGTAGAAGGAAAGTTCGGCCTCCAGCGCGGCGACGATCGTCTCCGCCTTCCGGAACCCGTGCTGCTCGCCCTCGAACCGCAGGTACGCGTGCGGGATCCCGCTGCCGTCGATCTCGGAGACGAACCGGTCCGCCTGCTCCGGCGGGCAGATCTGGTCCTCCAGGCCCTGCAGGAACAGCACCGGCCCGGCCAGCGCGCCCACGTGCGTCATCGGCGAGCGCTCCCGGTACCGGTCGGCGGCCTCCGGATACGGGCCGACCATGCTCACCAGGTACTGCGATTCGAAGTCGTGCGTTTCGCCGCCCTCGCCGGTCCATCCGGTGAAGTCGAGGATCGGGAACTTCACCGTCGCCGCCGCGTAGGTGCGGGTCATCGTGATCGACGCGGCCGAGGTGAACCCGCCCGCGCTGCCGCCCCGGATGCCCAGCCGGGCCCGGTCGGCGATCCCTTCCGCGACAAGCGCTTCGGCGACCGCCGCGCAGTCGCGCACGTCCACCACGCCCCACTGCTCCCGCAGCCGCTCGCGGAACGCCCGCCCGTATCCGGTGGAGCCGCCGTAGTTCACCGCGACCACGCCGATGCCGCGGCTGGTGAAGTACGCGAAGTCCAGGTCGAGCGATTCGTCGCTGTGCCCGGTCGGGCCGCCGTGCACATGCACCACGTACGGCGGCAGTTCGCCTTCCGGCGCGGCGAAGTCCGGGTTCGTCGGCGGGAACACGTACGCCGGGATCTCCGCGCCGTCCGGTCCGGTGAACACGCGCTCCTGCGGCACCGGCAGGTACTCCGCGGGCGGCAGCGAGGCCGGCTGCGGCGTGAGGGCGCGCCACTTCCCGGTGTCCGGGTCCAGCACCACGACCGCGCTCTCGTGCCGGGGCCCGCCCGCGATCCCGGCGATCCCGTCCGGCGTCGCGGCCAGCCCGCTCGACGACCACACGGTCAGCTCGGTGTCGACGCGCGTCACCGAACCGTCGCTCTCGTCCAGAATCGCGAGCTTGCCGGAGTCGAGGACCGCGTGCTTCCCGCCGCCCAGCGGGGCGAACCAGCTGGTACCGAGCTTCCACATCGGCCCGCCCAGCTCGCGTTCCGCGGGCGCCAGGTTCGCCACCGAACCGTCGAGCCCGACCCGGTGCAGGTTCCACCAGCCGTCCGGGTCGGCGAGCACGAGCAGCTGGTCCGCGGACTCCCACGCCACCTGGCACACCGCGACCTCCGGCCCGCCCGCCAGCACGCGCGCGTCCCCGAACGACCCGTCCGCCGCCACCGGCGCGACGAACAGCTCGGTCCCGTCCCACGGCATCGCCGGGTGGTCCCACGCGAGCCACGCGGCGTGCGCGCCGTCCGGCGACAGCTGCGGCGCGGTGAAGAACCGGTGCCCCTCCACGAGCACCCGTTCGGCGGAGCCGTTCAGCGGGATCGCGACCAGCTCGCGGGAGATGTCCGTGCGCCGCGGGCCGGTGCTGCGCTCGCGGACCGCCCACACCTCGCCGTCGCGCCCGGGCCGGAGGTCGCCGTACCGGACGCCCTGCGGCGTGGCCGGTTCCGGCGTCAGCGGGGCGACCTCGCCGTCCTTGAGCGCGTACACCCGCTGATCGGCCCAGTGCGTGAACACCACGACGCCGCCGACCGCGAGCCACGGCCGCCCGCCGTACTCGTGCACCCGGTTCCGGACGTTCCACGGCGCGGGCAGCACGTCCTCGGCGCCGCCGCCGGGAAGCGCGCGCACGAGCGCGACCCGGCCGCCTTCGGCGGGCCGCGCCTCCGCCCACCAGAGCGCGCCGTCGACCGCGGCGAGCCATTGCGCGCCGCCGCCTGCGGCCGCGGCGCCGGCCGCTGTGACGGGAGAGGTCCAGGTTCCATGAGGAGAGATGCGAGGCACCCGGAAAGCCTAACGAGGATCCGCTGCGTGTCCGGATCCGCACGCACCGCGCAGGAAACGCGCGCGAAGGTCCCTCAACCCGGGGCGGCGGATGCCGATCATGCGTCCGTGGCCTAGGGTCGAAGACGCTATGTCACGCGTAATCCACGTCTTCCGCAAGCCCGACCGGTTCGTGGCCGGCACGGTCGGCGAGCCCGGCGACCGCACCTTCTACCTCCAGGCGACGGAGGACGTGCGGACGATCAGCGTCACGATCGAAAAACAGCAGGTCGTCGTCCTCGCGGAGCGGCTCGGGTCGCTCCTGGAGGAAGTCGCCAGCCGGTTCGGCGCCGACGTGCCCAGCCACGCCCCCGACGACGAGGTCGACACCGACCCGCTCACGGTGCCCGTCGAGGAGGAGTTCCGGGTCGGCACGATGGGGCTCGGCTGGGACGCCGACTCCGGCGCGGTCGTCGTGGAGCTGCTCGCGATCACCGAGGGCGAGATCGACGAGACCGTCGTGCTCGACGACACCGAGGAAGGCCCGGACGCGGTCCGCGTGTTCCTCACCCCGGTCGCCGCCCGCGCCTTCGCCGAACGCGCCGACCGCGTCGTGAACGCCGGCCGCAAGCCGTGCCCGCTGTGCGGCGAACCGCTCGACCCGGCCGGGCACATCTGCCCGCGGCAGAACGGGTACCGGCGCGACGTCGACGTGACCGAGGACTGAGGGCGGCCGTGGCGAGCACCGCGCCAGGACCTGCCGACCCCGCCGCCCGCGATTTCGTCTCCCGCGGGCGCATCGACGTCGAAGGCAGGCTCGTCGACGCCTCCAACGTGACGCTGTTCTGCGCGATCGAACTCGACGGCGTCACCGGCCGCGTCGTGTACAAGCCGGTGTCGGGGGAGCGGCCGCTGTGGGACTTCCCGGACGGCACGCTGGCTGGCCGCGAGGTCGCGACCGCGATGATCTCCGACGCCTGCGGCCTCGGCACGATCCCGCCGACCGTGCTGCGCGACGGCCCGTTCGGGCCCGGCATGGTCCAGCTGTGGGTCGAGACCGACGAGGACGCCGAAGTGGTCGACGTCTGCGCGCCCGACGAGGTCCCGGAAGGCTGGCGCACCGTGCTGCACGCGCACGACCGGCTCGGCGAACCGGCGGTGCTCGTGCACGCCGACCACCCGGACCTGCGCGAACTCGCGGTCCTCGACATCGTCGTCAACAACACCGACCGCAAGGGCGGGCACCTGCTGGCCGGAACCGACGGCCACGTCTACGGCGTGGACCACGGCATCTGCCTGCACACCGACCCGAAGCTGCGCACCGTGCTGTGGGGCTGGATCGGCGAGGACCTGCCCGAGGACGCCGTCGAGAAACTGCGGAAACTCCGCGCGGACCTCGACGGCCGCCTCGGCGCGGAACTCGGCGAACACCTGACCGCCTTCGAGATCCGGGCGCTCTCGCAGCGCACCGACTACCTGCTCGCCGAGGCGGTGTTCCCCGAGCCCGGCGACGACTGGCGCGCGATCCCCTGGCCGCTGTTCTGATGGCGGAATCCATGGACACCGCCCTGATGGACGCCGACGCCCGCGCCCGCCTCGTCACCCGGTTCGGTCCCGTCGCCGAAGCCTGGTGCGACGCGCTGCCCACGCTCGTCGAGCGGCTCTGCCGCCAGTGGGGCCTCACCGTCTCCGAGGCCCGGCCCGGCAACACCGGCCGCACCCTGCTCTGCCGCGACGGCGACGGCACGCTGAAGGTGCTCAAACTCTGCCCGGACCGCGCGATCGCGACCGCCGAGGCGACCGCTCTGGGCTCCTGGGCCGGGCTGTCGCGGGTCGTGCAGATCCTCGACGCCGACCTCGACCACGGCGCCGTCCTGCTCGAAGGACTCGAACCCGGCGACACGTTCACCGGCCGCGGCGCCGACGTCCCCTGGGACCAGATCGGCGAACTGCTCGCCGACGTGCACGGCGTCCCCGCCGCCGGTCCGTTCCCGACCCAGCTCGAACGCGTCCGGTTCATGTTCGGCCTCGCCGAACAACGCCTCGCCGGATCCCCGGCCGAAGCGCACCTGCCGCTGGAAGCGCTGCGCACCGGCCTCGCCCGGTCCGAGAAACTGGCGGCCAGCGGCCCGATCGCCCTCGTGCACGGCGACCTGCACCCCGGCAACGTCCTGGACGCCGGACCGGAACGCGGAGCGGTCGCGATCGACCCGCGGCCGTGCGTCGGCGACCCGGCCTTCGACGCCGTCGACTGGGCGGTGCTGCCGATGGCTCACGGCGGTGCCGTCGAGGACGGGATCGCCGAGCTCCCGCACCTCGACGGCGACCGGGTCCGCGCGTGGTGCGTCGCGCTCGCCCCGCTGGTCGCGATGGGCCCGCTCCGCCGCGGCGGACCCACGCCGTTCACGGATGCGGTGCTGCGGATGGCTCGCTGAGCCGGACAGCCCGGCTCGAAGACTCCTGCCGGGCTGGACCCTCGCGACCAGCAGCTAGCCCCGGGCGACCTCAGCGGTGTGCGCGGGGATGTAGCGCTCGCCCCGCACCTGGTCGCTCAGCGGCTCCAGTGCGGCCAGCGCCTCGGCGTCCAGAACGATCTCCAGCGCGGCCGCGTTCTGCTCCAGCCGGGCCGGACTGCGGGTGCCCGGAATCGCCGCCACCCCCACCCCTAGCCGCTCGGTCTGGGCATACACCCAGGCCAGCGCCACCTGAGCCGGCGTGGCACCCAACCGCTCGGCCACCTCGCGCACGGTCTGCGCGATCTTCTCGTTGGCGTCGCCCGCCTCGCCGGCGAAGCGGGGATTGGTGCGCCGGAAGTCCTTCTCGCCCAACGCGGAGCGGTCCAGGGCCCCGGTCAGGAACCCCCGCCCCAGCGGCGAGTACGGCACCAGCCCGACCCCCAGCTCAGCCATCACGGGGGTGACCGCCTCGACGTCGCGCGTCCACAGCGAGTACTCGCTCTGCACCGCGGCGATCGGATGCACCGCGTGCGCCCGGCGCAGCAGTTCGCCGTCGACCTCGGACAGGCCCAGATGCCGGACCTTGCCCGCCTGGACCAGCTCGGCCATCGCCCCGACGGTCTCCTCGATCTCCACGTCCTGGGGCGGGCGGTGCGCGTAGTACAGGTCGATCACGTCGACGCCCAGCCGCAACAACGACGCGTCGCACGAACGCAGCACGAAGTCCCGTGCGCCGCAGATGCGCCGCGCGCGGTCGCCGGCGCTGCGGTCGATGCCGAACTTCGTGGCCAGCTGCACCTGGTCGCGGCGGCCGTGGACGGCGCGGCCCACCAGCACCTCGTTGTGCCCGGCACCGTAGGCGTCGGCGGTGTCCAGGAACGTGACGCCCAGCTCCAGGGCACGGTCGATGGTCGCGAGGCCGCCGTCCCAGTCGGAGGCGCCGTAGCTCTCGCTCATCCCCATGCACCCCAGTCCCATCGCGCTGACGCGAAGACCGGACGAGCCGAGCGTGGTTCGGGTGATCATGCGGTTGCTCCTCCTGCCCGGCGGACCCGGGCGGCACCTCGGCGGCTGACGCCACCGACGCTAGGAGCTGGAGCGAGCTCCACGTCAAGCCGGCGCATCGGCCGCCCGTCCCCGGCGTGGCGGCGGGACGCCCCGGCGCCGCGCCGATAACGTGCCCGACCGTGCGCTATCACGACGTGCTGTCCGGCCCCCGCAAGCGGAAAGTGCCGGAGGTCCCGGCCGAACCAGGGCTCGTGGTCGAAGACCCGGCCAGCGGGTACTGCGGCGCGGTGGTGAAGATCGAACGCGAGCTCGTCGTCCTCGAGGACGCCAAGGGCCGCCACCGGGTGTTCCCGCTCGCGCCCGCCGCGTTCCTGCTCGAAGGCAAACCGGTCACGCTCGTGCCGGTCAAGAAGACCGCCGCCCCCGCGCGGCAGGTGTCCGCGTCCGGCTCGGTCCGCGTGCAGGGGCTGCAGGCCCGGGTCGCGCGCGATTCCCGGATCTGGGTCGAGGGCAAGCACGACGCCGAACTGGTCGAACGCGTCTGGGGACACGACCTGCGCGTCGAAGGCGTCGTCGTGGAACCGCTCGACGGCGTCGACGTGCTCGCCGACCGGATCGCCGAATTCGGCACCGGACCCGGCCGCAGGCTCGGCGTGCTGGTCGACCACCTCGTCGCGGGCAGCAAGGAATCCCGGCTGGTCGGGCAGATCCGCGACGAGCAGGTGCTGGTCACCGGCCACCCGTACATCGACGTCTGGCAGGCGGTGAAACCCGCGTCGGTCGGCATCCGCGCCTGGCCGGAGATCCCGCGCGGCGTCGAGTGGAAGGCCGGCATCTGCGACGCGCTCGGCTGGGGCGAGCCGTACGAGGGATGGCAGCGCGTGCTCGCCGGGGTGCGCAGCTTCCGCGATCTCGAAACGCCGCTGATCGGCGCGGTGGAACGGCTCATCGACTTCGTGACCGAACCGGGTGACGACGCTCCATAGTGTCCGGTATGTCGGAAAAATCCAAGGTCACGCGTCGGTCACGTCGAGTAGTTTGCCCGGTGCGAAACGACGCGATCTGAGAGCATGAGGGCATGGCAGCGGCTCTGATCTGGCTGATCATCGGCATCGTCCTGATGATCGCGGAGGTGATCTCCGGGGACTTCGTGCTGATCATGCTCGGCGTAGGCGCGTTGCTCGGAGCCGGCTCGGAGGCGCTGACCGGCAACATCTACATCGACGTCGCCGTCTTCGCGGTCAGCTCGGTCGGGCTGCTCGCGCTCGCCCGCCCGGCGCTCAAACGCCGCTTCCTGGCCGGGTCGGCCATCCCCACCGGCATCGACGCGCTGGTCGGAGCCCGGGCCGTCGTGGTGTCCACTGTGGACTACGATGCCGGCCAGGTGAAAATCGGCGGCGAGGTGTGGTCGGCGCGCGCCGTGCACGAATCGCAGCCGCCGATCGCTCCGGGCACCAGCGTCACGGTCGTCGAGATCTCCGGCGCCACGGCCGTGGTGGACATCGTCTCGTGAGGTTCCGTCCGAGGAAAAACGGTACTAGGTAAGGGGAAACGCTCTTGTCGACAATAGCGATCGTCGTGGTCGCACTGCTGGCTCTGTTCGTCATCATCACGGTGGTCAAGGCGATCATGGTGGTGCCACAGGCCCAGTCGGCGGTGATCGAGCGGCTCGGCCGGTTCCGCACGGTCGCTTCGCCCGGCCTGACCTTCCTCGTCCCGTTCCTGGACAAGGTGCGCGCGCGGATCGACCTGCGCGAGCAGGTCGTGTCGTTCCCGCCGCAGCCGGTGATCACCGAGGACAACCTGACGGTGAACATCGACACCGTCGTGTACTTCCAGGTCACCGACTCGCGCGCGGCCGTCTACGAGATCTCGAACTACATCATCGGCGTCGAGCAGCTCACCACCACCACGCTCCGCAACGTGGTCGGCGGCATGAGCCTGGAAGAGACGCTGACCTCCCGCGACTCGATCAACACCCAGCTGCGCGGCGTGCTCGACGAGGCCACCGGCCGCTGGGGCATCCGCGTCGCCCGCGTCGAGCTGAAGGCGATCGAGCCGCCCGCCTCCATCCAGGACTCGATGGAGAAGCAGATGCGCGCCGACCGGGAGAAGCGCGCGATGATCCTCACCGCCGAAGGCCAGCGGGAATCGTCGATCAAGACGGCCGAAGGCCAGAAGCAGAGCCAGATCCTCGCTGCGGAAGGCCAGAAGCAGGCCGCGATCCTCGCCGCCGAGGCGGAACGGCAGTCGCGGATCCTGCGCGCGCAGGGTGAACGAGCCGCCCGCTACCTCCAGGCACAGGGCCAGGCGAAGGCGATCGAGAAGGTGTTCGCCGCGATCAAGGCGGGCCGCCCGACGCCGGAAGTCCTTGCCTACCAGTACCTGCAGACCCTGCCGCAGATGGCGCAGGGCGACGCGAACAAGGTCTGGATGATCCCGAGCGACTACGGCAAGGCTCTCGAAGGCTTCGCCCGCGCGCTCGGCGCCCCGGGCGACGACGGCGTGTTCCGGTACGAACCGCCCAAGGACGACACGCCCGCCAAGCCGGACCTCGACGACGACGAGGTCGCCGGCTGGTTCGACACCACCAGCGACCCGAAGGTCGCCGAGGCGGTCGCCGCCGCGGAAGCGGTGGCGCGCAAGGAAGTAGAGGGACCGCTGGGCGCGTCCTCGGGCGAGTCGCGCCGGGCGATCGGCGGGGCGCCGGCGAAGCGGGAGGCCCCCGAGCCGGTGCAGGAGGAAGAGCCGCCCGCACCGCCGGAGCGTCCGCAGCCGAGTGCGCCGCCGCCTGCTCAGCAGCAGCAGTCGCTGCCGCAGCCGCAGCCCCCGGCCGGGCCGCCGCAGGGCGGGCCGTACCAGGGCCCGCCGCCGCAGCAGTTCGGCGGACCGCAGGGCCCCGGACCGGGCAGCGGACCGTTCCCGCAGCAAGGCCCGTTCGGCGGACCGCAGGGCGGACCGCCGCCGCAGCGCTGATCACGTCACGCGAAGGGGCTGCCACTCCGATTTTCGGGGTGGCAGCCCCTTTTTTCTGTGCCTGCCGCCGAAAAAGAGTCTCGCCCCCGGTTGTCGAATCCGGCACCGCGCGTTCGACGCACTGGTGAAAGCGGCTCACCACAAGGCCAGGCGCGACGGAGGCACCGTAATGCGGACATTGCACCTCGGACTGCGGGTGACCGACCTCGATCGGTCGCTGGCGTTCTACCCGGCGATCGGCTACGAGACGGGCACCGGCGTGAGCCACCTGGTCGTGCAGGTCGAGTCGATGGCAGACACGCTCGCCGCGCTGGCCGCCCGCCGGATCGAACCCGTCCAGTGGCCCCCTGGCCATACCGACGGCATGACCGCCGTCGACTTCCTCGAAAAGGAGATCGGGAAATGAGCAGAACCCCAGTGCGGCTGTACATGTCCGTGTCCGTCGACGGATACATCGCCGGTCCGGACGACCGGCCCGGCCAGGAGCTCGGCCGCGACGGATTCCGGTTGTTCGATTGGCTCGACGACCGGGCGGAGGAGGGGATCAACGGGCAGGTGTACGCCGAGGCATCCGCGACCGGCGCGGTGATCTCCGGACGCCGCACGTTCGAGCTGGCCAACCGGTGGCACGGCGACCACCACGACGGCGTCCCGATCCACGTGCTCACCCACCACGTCGACCCGGGCGACGTGCCGCCGGGCAGCGCGAAGTTCTACACCGACGTCAATGCGTGCGCCGACGAAGCCCGCGCCAAAGCGGGGAAGCGGCCCGTGCTGGTCCACGGCGCGGGCGCGGCACAGGCACTGCTGGCCGCGGACCAGCTCGACGAGATCGAACTGCACCTGATTCCGGTGCTGCTGGGCGCGGGACGGCGGCTGTTCGAACCGACCGGACTCGGCCGCGTCGAACTCGAGCCCGTGCGGCGGCTCGAAGGCCGCGGCGTCACCCACCTCCGTTACCGCGTAGTCCGGTGACGTCCGGACTACGCGGCTCTGGTCAGCGCGCGTACACGCCGACGTCGTCGATGTTGGCCTTCGAGCGATCAGGCAGCGCGATCACGCACGCCACGGTCACCACGACCGACGCGACGATGTAAATCGAGATCGAGTACGGCGTGCCGGTGGTGTGCAGCAGCCAGGCCGCCAGCAACGGCGCGGGACCGCCCGCGAACACTGACGCCAGCTGATATCCCAGCCCCGCCCCGCCGTAGCGCAGATGCGTCGGGAAACTCTCGCCGATCAGCGCCGCCTGCGGGCCGTACTGCATCGAGTGCGCGACCAGGGACACGATGATGGCGAGGAAGATCATCCCGTGCCCGCTGTGGGTCAGGACCGTGAAGTACGGGAACGCGATCACTCCGGTCAGCACCGCGCCGGTCAGGTACACCTGTTTGCGGCCGATCCGGTCGGAGAACTGGGAAAACAGCGGGATCAGCACCAATTCCGCCGCGGCCCCGACCAGGACCGCGTTGAGCACGAACGTTTTGCTGAATTCCGGGCGCTGCACGACATAGACCAGGACATAGCTGGTGAACAGGTAGAACGGCATCTGCTCGCTGAAGCGCAACCCGGCCGACAGCAGGATTTCCCGCCAGTGGTGCCGGACCACGTCCTTCACCGGGGCTTTCGACGTGCGCTTGGCCGCGACCGCCGCGGCGAACATCGGCGTTTCCAGAATCCGCAGCCGGATGACCAGGCCGATCGCCACCAGCACCAGGCTCAGCAGGAACGGGATCCGCCAGCCCCACGAGGAAAAGGCTTCCGGCGACAGCGTCGCCGACAACAGGGTCATCCCGCCGGTGCCGAGCACAAGCCCGACCGGGACGCCGACTTGCGCGAAACTCGCCAGCAGGCCGCGTCGTCGCTGGTCGCCCCATTCCATGGCCAGCAGCACCGAACCGCTCCACTCGCCGCCGATCGCGATGCCCTGCACCAGGCGCAGCAGGACGAGGATCAACGGGGCGGCGATGCCGATGGTCGCCGCGCCGGGAAGCAGGCCGACCACGGCCGAGGACAGGCCCATCAGCAGGAGCGTCACGATGAGCGTCGCCTTGCGGCCGAGCCGGTCGCCCCAATGGCCGAAGATCGCCGCGCCGACCGGGCGGGCCGCGAAACCGACCGCGTAGGTCGCGAACGACTGCATCACCCCGGCGTAGGCCGACGACGCGGGGAAGAACAGATGGGGAAAGACCAACGCGGCGGCGGTGTTGTAGAGGAAGAAGTCGTACCACTCGATGGTGGTTCCGATCGACCCGGCCAGGGCCGCCCGGCGTACCTGCACCCGCCGGTCGCCGGTCGACGCTTGGACTGACTGGGTGACCTCGTTGTCGCCTAGAGTCATGGTCGTGCACCTCTCGTGACGGTCGTCACACTACAGTGTGAACGACCGGCAGAGGTTTGACGATTCCTGACGCCTGCTCCGGACGGGTTGTTTCCGCCGCTGCGGCACGCCCGACGGACCAGTATCGGGCGCCGCGCGGCCAGCACGCGCGACTACCATCACAGCCGTGACGGAGGACAAACCGCTGCGCGCCGACGCGCGGCGAAACCGCGCCAAGGTGCTCGAAGCCGCCGAGACGGTCTTCGCGGCCAAGGGCACCGGTGCGCCGACCGAAGAGGTCGCGCGCGAGGCCGGCGTCGGCATCGGCACGGTGTTCCGGCACTTCCCCACGAAAGAAGCGCTCCTGGAAGCCGTGCTCTACGCGCGGCTGCACCGGTTCGTCGACGAGGCCGACGCGGTCGTCGCGCAGAACGCCGAGGACGCCGGAGCCGCGTTTTTCACCTTCCTCACCAGCTGGATCGAGATGTCCAGCGCCAAAAACGCCTACTTCGAAGCGCTCAGCTCGGCCGGCGTGTGCGTCCCCAGCACGGGTTCGGTGATCGGGGAGCGGCTGCGCGAATCCCTCGGCGTGCTCCTGCGCCGCGCCCAGGACAGCGGCGCGGTGCGGCGCGACGTCACCACCACCGAACTGATCCCGGTGATCATCGGCACCGCGAAGGCCGCCGAGCACGTCGGGTCCGACCGCGCGCTGCGGGACCGCACGATCGCAATCCTCTTCGACGGCCTCCGCACCTGAGTCAGCGCAGCACGGCGGCCAGCAGATCGGTCCCGAGCGAGGACAGTTGCGGCAAGTCGAGCGAATAGCGCACGTACCGGCCTTGTCTCTTCGCGGTGAGCAGGCCCGCCCGGCGCAGGACCGCGAGATGCCGGGACACCTCCGGCGCGGAGAGATCCCAGCTATGCGCCAGTTCGCTGGTCGTGTGCGGGCTGCGCGCGAGTGTCCGGACCAGCCGCAGCCGCACCGGATGCGCAAGCGCGTCGAGTCGCAGTTCAACCGTTTCCAGCGGCACCAGCGCGGCGTCGGCGACCGGATACTGCACCACCGGCCGCCAGCCCGCCGCGTGCACCACGACCAGGTGCGGACTGCCGAACACGCTGGGGATGAAGGTGACGCTTTCCCGGGCGGCGGTCGCCTTGTCCTGCAGCTTGTCCACGACGATGCGGCAGCCGTCTTCCGACAAGGCGACCGCACTGGACACCGCATCGAGCGCCGCACGGATTCCCTTGTGTCGCAACAGATCCTGTTTGCGCCGAAGGTCGGCGGAGAGCTGTGGTTCCAGCCCGGCCCAAGCACTGTCGAAGAACGCTTCGGCGCATTGCTCGAGGGTGTCGCGGATCCGGGCGCGCGTGGCCGCGGGATCGGTCAGCAGGCTTTCGGCGAACGCTTCCTGGCGAGGGCCGCGCGCTTGGGCGAGGTCGAGGGCGCGTTCGCGCGATGCCGGGTCGGTGAGCGGAGAACGGGTCGCGATCCGGGTGCTGCCGCAGGTCGAGACGAGCGCCGCGGTCGCATAGGTTTCGTCGTCGATCGCGTCGACGTCAGCCAATTCCTCGGCGAGAGCAGGGCGCGGACGTCCGGGCAACAGGAAGTCGGCTTGCGAGGACCGCCACAGGGAATCCGCCTCTCGCACGCGTTCGGCCAGTTCAGGCCGCAGCCCGGCCCAGACTTCGCCCGCCCACGCGGCGAACCGCGGATGATGGCCCGGTTCGGCGAGCACGTGCAGCATCGCGGTCAGCTCCGCGAGCGGCGACGCGGCGAACCGCACCTGCTCGGCCGGCAGTCCGGCGATGTCGATCCTCAACGGCACCGCACCAGCATCGCCGATCGAGCGGTCCGGGACTTCGCCGGTTGACGGAAACTGCGAATCGGCGTGCTCCGCCCCAGGCCCGCGCGGCACTGTCGAGCGCCATGACCACCAAGATCCGGCCGAGCGCGCTGATCCGCGTGTCCGGCGGCCCGCGCTACGCGGCCGCGATGGCCGTCGACGCGCTCGGCACCGGCCTGTTGCGCCCGTTTCTCCTGATCTACGGCGTGACCGTGCTGGGCTTGTCCGCGCCCGCGACCGGCGCGGCCATGACCGCAGGCGTGCTCGTCGGCCTCGGCTGCATGCCGTTCGTGGGGCGATGGCTCGATCGAGGTGCGCGCACCACCGTGGTGGCCGCTTCGATGCTGGTGCGCGCACTCGGCGTCGCGATGCTGCTGGCCGCGCCGACGGGGGAGATGTGGCCGTTCGTCGGCGCGGCGATCCTGCTCTCCGCAGGCAACCAGGCTTGGCCAGCAGCGCACGCCGCGCTCGTCGCGACGCTCGCCGCCAACCGGGAACGCGACGCCGCCCTCGCCGCTGGCCGTTCCCTCCGCAATGCAGCGCTCGGCATCGGCGCGTTACTCGCGACCGCGTGCCTGGCAGGCGGCTCGGATGCGTTGCGCACCATGGCGATCGGCACCGGAATCGCGTACCTGGTCGCCGCGGGCTTGGCTTGGTCAGTGCGGCTGCGCGCCCCGGCTATGCCGGCGGAGCCGACCCTCGAGCGCGCGCCGCGGATGGGTGCGCTGCTGGGCGCGAACGTCGTCTACGCGTTCTGCCTCAACGTCCCGGAGATCGCGTTGCCGCTGGTGCTGACCGCGTACCTGCACGCGTCCCCCGTGTGGTCGGCGGCGATCTTCGTGGCCAACACAGTGCTCGTGGTCGCCCTGCAAGTGCCGGTCACCGTCCTGCTCTCGCGGATCTCCCGGCGAACCGCACTAGCGACCGGCGGAATCGTGCTGACGGTGTCCTACCTCGGTTTCCTCGCCGCGACCCTGCTCGGATCCGGCTGGGCGGCACCGGCGATCGCCGCGGTCTCGGTGGTCTGCACCATCGGCGAGATCATCTACGCAGGCAGCGCCACCGCCTTCGTCCTGGCCCTCGCACCTGCACGCCTGCTCGGGCAGGCGGCCGCCCGCTTCGAACTGTCGACCGGCATCGGACTCGCGGTCTCCCCGGCAGTGCTCACCGCACTCGCTCCGCTCGGGCCTGGCGCGCTCTGGGGCGGTCTCGCGGGAGCTACGCTGCTGTCCGCGGGCGCCGTGACCAGGGCGGGGGAGCCGGGCCTAAACTGAGGCAATGACCAACCGCTTAGTCTGTATTGGCGACTCGTTCACCGAAGGCGTCGGGGACGACGATCCGTCCGCGCGCAACGGGGTGCGCGGCTGGGCCGACCGGGTCGCCGAGGTGCTGGCCGCCGGTGAGCCGGGATTCCAGTACGCCAATCTGGCGGTGCGCGGGAAGCTCCTGCCGCAGGTGCTGAACGAGCAGATCGAACCGGCACTGGCGATGAAGCCGGACCTCGTCACCGTCTACGCGGGCGGCAACGACCTGATGCGGCCGCGCGTCGACATCGACAGCCTCGCCGACTCCTACGAACGCGCCGTGGCCCGCTTCCGCGCGGCCGGCGCGCAGGTGCTGCTGTTCACCGGCGTCGACGGCGTCGAGGACGCGCTGTTCCGCCAGATCCGCGGGCGGGTCGCGATCTACAACGAACACGTCCGCGGCATCGCGGCGCGGCACGAGACGCTGCTCGTGGACATGTGGTCGATGCGCCAACTGCGCGACCGTCGCATGTGGTCCCCCGACCGGCTGCACCTGAATGCGGCCGGGCACACCGAAATTGCCATCGCCGTCCTCGACGCGCTGGGCGTGCAGCACAGCCTCACGCACGCCGCGCTGGGACCGCGCCCGCGCCTGTCCACCCGGGAACAGCGCGCGGCAAACCTTCGCTGGGGCAGGGAACACGCCCTGCCGTGGATCGGCCGACGCCTGCGCGGCGAGTCTTCCGGCGACACGATCGCGCCGAAGTACCCGGAACTGCAGTCGTTCGAGGCGATTGCTGACTGACTGGTGGTCTAGCCCGCAAGTTGCCGCACGCGATCGTCGGCCACGTCTGCCCGCATGCCGCCGCGCGCGGTTGTTCGACGGGGCTGACCGGTCGTCTAGTCCGCGGGCGGTGGTCTGCCACGTCGGCTCGCGTGCCGCAGCGAGCAGTCGGCGCGGCTGCCGCCTCATATGTGGTCTAGCCCGCGAGCTGCCGCGCGCGATGGTCGGCGACGTTGACTCGGGTGCCGCAGCGAGTGGAGCAGAACCGTCGACGTCCGTTGCGCGACGTGTCCACGAACGCGACGCCGCACCCCTCACGCGCGCATACGCCGAGACGGTGCGGCTCCTCGCACACCAGATGCGCGAGCCCGCCCGCCGTGTAGGCGTAAAACCGCTCGACCACCCCCGCGCCCTCGCTGGAGTAGTGCAGATGCGGCGCTTTCCCGTCGTGACTGGCGATATTCGGCCGACACGCGGCGACGGCGAGCAGCTCATTGAGCAGATCGATCCGCTCGCCGGTCGTCTCCGCGACGAACACCTGATGCAGCCGCCGCCCCCACGCGAGAATCCGCCCCGCCTCGTCCGCGGTGATGCGCGGCAGCACCATGTCGCGAGCCTGCCCCGCGGCCCGCACCTCGGCGGCCGTGACGTCGTCGCGCTGGGCAAGGGTCGCCAGGTCGGCAGCTACCTGCGCGCCCGCGCCACCGTAAGGGTTGAAGTGCACTCGCCCATTACAGCACAACCCTTCTTCTTCGGAAAGACCGCCTGGAAACTGTTCTGCGGAAAATAAGATTGACGCATGCCTTCGCGGTAGGTGAAGATGATTCCACCACAGCGGATGAGGGAGCGGACATGACGAACATGCGGACGCGGGAGATGCGAGGCCAGTATCCGGCCGCCGTCCGCGCTGTCCAGCGTGCGCCGCTCCACCAGCGCCAAATCGGCCGAAAAGGCGGAATCCTGGGCGGTATCCGCTCCCTGACCTGACGCAGCAGTCGTTGCGCGCACAGGGAGCCGCCCATCGGGAAACCGATCCGGGCGGCTTCTCTCGTCAGGGCGGCTTCGCACAATCAATTCCCATTTTTTCGCAACTGCTGCTGCCCATTTCCGGGCGGCGGTTCTTTGACAACTGCACAGCGAAGCAAGACATTTCCGAGACCCGTCCCCGTCGCCTCACCCGCGGCCAGGACGAGCGCCGGGTCCGGCAGCCAACCGCCGCCGGACCCGCACGGTGAAGACGGGGCGGTGGCAGCCCCACCCGGCTGTAACCCGGGCGCCCTTTGCGGCATTGAGGGTTCGACTCCCTCCTTCACCACCGCGCCCGAGCCCAGGGCGCTTCCTGCGGTCGTGGTGAACTCAGCGGACACGTCGGTCTTCCAAACCGAAGCAGAGGGTTCGATGCCCTCCGGCCGCTCGCGGTCCGCTGCCTTGGCACCGGACGCACACCCCTGTAGCTCAGTCGGACAGAGCGCCGCACTACGAATGCGGAGGCCCCAGGTTCAAGTCCTGGCAGGGGTACGGGCCCGGCGCCGAGGGGGCGCCGGGGCTTTCCGCCGGGTGCGAGGGGCAGTGGCGACCCCGCCTGGTTCGGGACCAGGAGACACCGCGTTCGACCCGCGGGCATCCCACTTCGCCATCGCTCGTTCCCGGTTGGTGTAGCAGGCAGCACCGCGGATTTTGGATCCGCTGGCCCAGGTTCGACTCCTGGACCGGGAGCCGATGCCCGTTCGTCCAACTGGCAGGACGCCGCGCTCTGGACGCGGAAACCGAGGTTCGAACCCTCGACGGGCAGCCCCAGCTCGGGCCGTTAGCTCAATCGTGCAGAGCAGCCGGCTTTTACCCGGCGGGTTCAGGGTTCGAATCCCTGGCGGCCCACTCTCGAACCCCAGGTCACCGGGCTCGGTGACCTGGGGTTTTGTGCTGTCCGGGAGCGGGTCTTCCGGTGCGGGACTGTCCATTGTGGTCTGGTGTGAGCCCGAGAGGCGCGGGCGGGGTGCGCAGAGGATGTGCTGGATCACCTTCATGTCCACTCCGGCGGCCAGCATCAGCGTCGCCTCTCCCCGCAGCTATGCCTGCCCCTAGCCTGGACACGCCCTGTACTGCGTCGAGAACCCGGCTTCGATGTTTCGGCGTACCGCGTCGACGGCCTCCCACTGGGCCGGGTCGAGCCGGCTGAGCGCGGCGGGGAAGACGCCGTCCTGCTCGGCGAGGATGTGTTCGCGCAGCAGGTGCAGCGTGGCCATCAGCCGCGCGGGCCACGCCGGGTCGGCAGGTGTCCCGTCGGCGGCCTCGCCGAGCACGTGCTCGATCTGCCGGTGCTGATCAGCCAGCGCCGCGAGGTGGTCCGGGAACTCGTCGTGCAGCGCTGGGAAAAGGCCTTGCTCTTCGACTGTCGTGTGTGGACCGAGGACTTCGGCGATCCGGCGGGCGAGGTTTGCCATCGCTGCGACGTCGTTCGCGCCGTGCGCGGTGCGGGTGCGGCTGATCAACGCGACCGCCTCGTCGTGCTCCCGGGTCAGTTCTGCGATCGCGGGCACAGCCTGGCAGCCGCAGTACTCACACACCGGCCTTCTCCACACGGAAGTGCTGCTGCAACGACCGCTTCGCCACCGTTGCGGTGAACGCGAGGGCTGCGGCGGCGACCAGCGCGAGTGCGGCAAGGCCGAGCGCATACGAGCCGAGGCCGCCGTAGAGCGCTCCCATCACCAGCGGCGGAATGAAGCCGCCCAGGCCTCCGGCAGCTCCGACGACTCCGGTCACCGAACCGACCTTGTTCGCCGGGACGAGCATGGCGACCATCGCGAACACTGCGCCGCTCCCCGCTCCGAGGGCTGCGGCCATTGCCAGGAATGCCAATGTGCCGAGCGGCATCAGGCCGGGAGTGAACGCCTGTACCGCGGCGCAGGCAGCGACGACGCCGAACACTCCGGCCAGCACGCGCACGGGGCCGAAGCGGTCCGAAAGCCAGCCGCCGATTGGGCGCATCACCACGGCGAAGAGGACGAAACCGGCCATCCGGTTGGCGGCGTCGCTCTGGGCCAGTCCGTAACCGGTCTTGAGGTAGGCCGGGAGGTAGACCGAAAACGCGACGTAGCCGCCGAAAGCGATCGCGTACAGTGCCGAGGCCTGCCAGGTCACCGCGAGCCGGAGGGTCTGGCGCATCCGCTGGGCCAGCGGTTCCGTCGGGACCGTGCGGTCGGGTGCGTCGCGCAGCAGGACGGCAGCGAGGATCGCGTAAGCGACGAGGACGGCCGCGGTGATCAGGAACGGGGTCGCGACGCTTCCGGCCCTGACCAGCGGGACGGTCGTCAGCGCGCTGATCGCGGTGCCGCCCATGCCCGCGCCGAAGATGCCGATCGCGAGTCCGCGCCGCTCGGGCGGGAACCAGGCGTTGACGAACGGGACGCCGATCGCGAACGACGTGCCGCCGAGGCCGAGGAAGAAGCCGCCGATCAGGAGCGCGAGCAGCGACGAACGCCCGGCGAGGCCGAGGAACAGCACCGGCAGCGCGGTCAGGGCCGAGAGCACCGGGAACATGATCCGGCCGCCGTAGCGGTCGGTGAGCGCGCCGACCGGGATCCGGCCGAGCGAGCCGACCACGACCGGGACGGCGACCATCAGGGCCTGTTCGAACGCGGTCAGCTTCAAGGAGTCCTTGAACAGCGGGCCGAGCGGGCTGAGCAGTGCCCAGGCCCAGAAGTTGAGCGCGAACCCGGCGGTCGCGAGGGTCAGCATCAGCGCGGGTCTGCCGGCTCCGGCCGGGCGGTCCTGTGTCGAGGTCATCGACGCCTCATTCGTGTCGTGCGAGCGCCCGCCGGTCGGCGAGGGCCCGTCCAGTTTCCGGCTCCGGCGGGGATCGGCAGCAGAGCCGAATTTCCCCGGGCGGGGGCCGAAGGTCCTCACCGTCCACTCCGGACTAGAAGGTGAGAAATCCCGCAGTGGCAACGGAAACCAGTCCGGCGAGCTCGACCATCCCGATCCGCGACGGCCGCCACGACGGGTCGTGCCACCAGGCGGCGCGAGCGGCGAGCAGCACGAACGCGGCCACCGGCCACCACCAGCCGGCGGCTATCGCGAGCGCGAGCGTCGCGACGACGGCGGCGAGCGAGAAAGCCCGCGCCGCAGCGGTATACGCGGGATTGGCGCGCTCGCGGATCAGCGACTTCACGTGCAGCGTGGAGCCGATGAGCGCGACGGCGGTGAGCGCCGCGGCGGCGAGCACCGGCGCGGCGGTCATGGCTGCCCAGGGCTGGCTCCCGGCGGCCACTCCGGCCACGACCGGAACCAGCAGCGCGCACTCGGCGATCAGGACAAGATCATTGGCCATCGACCGTTCGCGGCGTGCTCGCGCGAACCCGAGATTGACCCCGAACAGCGCCAGATAGCCGAGCAGTACCCAGATCAGCCAGGGACGCGCGCTGAGCACGACCGCGCCCGCTGTTACGCACACCGGAATCCACAGCAGCGCGGCCCGGCGGAACCGGCTGGGCCGTCGTGCGGTGAGCAGCCCGGTCACGGCCCAGCCCGCCGGATGGGCGGACACCCAGGCCACCGCGAACGGGATCAGCCAGGCGGACCAGCCGCCTGCCGCGGCGCCGAGCAGAAGCGGCAGGCCGAGAAATCCCCAGGCTCCGTGCTGCGGCGGAACGACGGGAGCCTTGCGGCGCGTCGTCGGTGCGGTCACCGCAGAGGCTCCGCGGCCCGCGCGGCGACGTCGGCGTCGCTGCAGAATCCGGTGCGGTGGCGTTTGAGGCACAGCAGTCCGAGCAGTGCGCCGTCGTGGTCGACGACGGCGAGTCTCCGCTGCCCGCGACGGAGCAGGAGCTGGCGCGCGTCCTCGGCGGGCAGGTCGGCGGAGACGGTCCGGCCCGTCAGCCGGACGTACCGCAGGGCGGGGCCGGATGCGGTTTCGTCCAGGTCTTCGCGAACGAGCGTGCCCAGGAGCCGGCCGGACTCGGTGAACAGGAGCATGTGGACGTGGTCGTCGGCGAAACAAGCCCTGGCTTCGGCGACGGAAGCCTTGGCGGGCAAGGTTTTCGGCAGCCGGACGACCACATCGGCGACCGTCGGTTCAGGCAAGGGTTTGCCTCTCTCCGGTCGCCCGGTCTCGCACGACGGCCGGAGCCGGTTGCGGTGCGGGCGGCGCGCCGCGACGGGCGCGGTAGACGACGTACGGCCGCCACAGGTAGGCCAGCGGCGCCGACCACACGTGCACCAGCCGCGTGAACGGCCACAGCGCGAGCAAAAGGAATCCGCCGACCGCGTGCAGCTGGTAGACCAGCGGGGCGTCGATCATCAGCTGGCTCTGCGGGGAGAACCAGAAGATGCCGCGGAACCAGACGGCGATGGTCTCGCGGTAGTCGTAGCCGTGTCCGAACAGGTTGACGCCGACCGTGGCCGTCATGCCGAGCGCCACCATCGCGGCGAGCGCGACGTAGAGGACTTTGTCCATTGTGGTCGTGGCGCGGCGCACCCGGCCGTTGACCACGCGGCGCGCGATCAGCAGCACCAGCCCGGCGACCAGCACGAGCCCGGAGAGCGTGCCGCCCCACACCGCGACGGCGTGGTACAGCCCTTCGGGGACACCGATCGCGCTCGTCAGCGACGACGGCACCAGCAGGCCGCCCGCGTGTCCCACGATCACGCCGAACGCGCCGAGGTGAAACAGCGGAGAGGCCCACCGCAGAATGCGGCTCTCCAGCAACTGGCTGGTGTGCGTCGTCCAGCCGAACTGGTCGTGGCGCCACCGCCAGACGTGGCCGAGCACGAACACCGCCAGGCAGGCGTAGGGCAGCACGATCCAGACGAAGGTGGTCACGGGGCACTCTCCAGGGAAGGACACGAGCCAGAGGTGAGTTCGGGGCCGAAGCCGATCGCGTCGACGTCGGCTCCGTAAGCCGCCAGCCCGACCGATTCCACCGGCGGGCCGTCGACGGCTAGTGCGGCGACCGCTGCCCGGTCGTCCGGAGTCAGCGGCGGCAGCGCGGCGACGACGGCGTCGAGGACGTGCCGATACGGCGAACCGGCCTCTTCGAGCGCGCAGCGCAGCAATTCCAGGCCGCGGCGGTGCTGGCGCAGCGGGGCCTCGCCGTCGCCGGGACCCGCGGCGGCGGCGAATTCCAGCACCACCGGCAGCAGGTCGGGCAGTTCGCCCTCGGCCAGGCGCAGGCCGTGCGCGCGGTAGCGCTGTTTCAGCGTGAGCAAAGCGATGCCGCGCTTGCGGGTGTCGCCGTGCAGGTAGTAGGTCAGGTACAGCCCGCTGCGCCGACGCAGGTCGAATGTGCGCACGTAATGGGTCTCGACGGCGAGCGACTCGGTGGTGAGCAGCCAGTCGAGAAACTCCGCCAGCCGGTCGCGGACCTCGGGGTGGGCGAGCGCCTCGACCGTCTCGCGGAGTTCGTCCGCCGCGGAGAACAGCCGGGCGTCGGGATAGGCGAGCAGGACCGAGGCGAGGTCGAACAACCGGGTCCGGTCCGCCGGATCGACCGTCATGCCGTGCCTCCCGCCGGGTCGATGGTCAGCCCGAGCCTGCCGTCGGAGCGACGGCTGAGGAGGCCGCGGCGCCCTGGACGGACTCGCTCGTCTTCGGACACGAGGTGGAATCGCTCGGCGGTGGCTGCCGGTTCGGTCATCCCCGGCCCGCCCGTGCAGTCGAGCGAGCAGTCCGAAGTGGACGCTGCCTGCGCTTCGAGGGCCGCGGCGTCCTTGTCGTAGGCCGCGGGCACGACGTAGCGCTCGTCGTACTTGGCGATGGCCAGGAGCCGGTACATCGCTTCGATCTGCTCGCCCGGCATTCCCACGGCCTCGCACAGTTCCTCGGCAACAGTGCCGTCGAGGGTGCGTGCCCGCATGTAGGAGCGCATTGCGGCGAGCTTCATCAGCACTCCGGCCACCGCCTCGGAGTCGCCTGCGGTGAACAGCTCCGCCAGGTACTCCACCGGGATCCGGAGGTCGCGGATGGTGTGGAAAACGTCGTCGGCGTCGGTGTCGTCGCGTCCGGCGGCCCCGACCGCGTCGAGCACCGGGGACAGCGGCGGCACGTACCAGACCATCGGCAGCGTGCGGTACTCCGGATGCAGCGGCAACGCGATCCGGTACTCGCTGATCAGCCGCCACACCGGCGACGCCTGCGCGGCGAGCACCCATTCCTCCGGCAGGCCCGCTTCATACGCCAGCCGCACCGTTTCGGGGTCGTGCGGATCGAGGAACGCCGCCCGCTGCGCGGCGAGCAGCTCGTGCTCGTCCTCCACCGAGGCCGCGGCCAGTACCGCGTCCTCGTCGTAGAAGACCAGCCCGAGATACCGCAGCCTGCCGACGCAGGTTTCGGAGCAGATGGTCGGCTGGCCCGCTTCGATCCGCGGGAAGCAGAAGGTGCACTTCTCCGCTTTGCCGGTGGCGTGGTTGACGTAGACCTTCTTGTACGGGCACGCGCTCACGCACATCCGCCAGCCGCGGCACCGGTCCTGGTCGACCAGGACGATCCCGTCCTCCTCGCGCTTGTACATCGCGCCCGAGGGACAGGCGGAAACGCACGCCGGGTTCAGGCAGTGCTCGCAGATCCGCGGCAGGTGGAACATGAACGTCTTCTCGAACTCGAACTTCACCCGCGCGGCGGCCTCGGGGTCCATGGCCGCGATGTTCGGGTCGGTTCCGGCCCGTTCGGGCGCGCCGCCGAGACCGTCCTCCCAGTTGGCGCCCCACTCCAGGCGCATGGGCTCGCCGGTGAGCGCCGAACGCGGCTGCTTGACCGGCGTGTCGGCCGACCCGGCCGGCGCGTCGAGGAGGATGTCCTTGTCGAAGGTGGCGGGTTCGTAATAGTCCTCGAGCGACGGCAGGTCCGGGTTGGCGAAGATCCGCGACAGCCGCTTCGCCCGGCCGCCGGAGCGGAGGACCAGCCTGCCCTTGGCGTCGAGCTTCCAGCCGCCTTTCCAGCGTTCCTGGTCCTCGTAGTGCTTCGGGTAGCCGATGCCGGGTTTGGTCTCGACGTTGTTGAACCAGACGTACTCGGTGCCCTCGCGATTGGTCCAGGTCTGCTTGCAGGTGACCGAGCAGGTGTGGCACCCGATGCACTTGTCGAGGTTCATCACCATCGCCACTTGAGCGCGGATGCGCATGTCAGTACTCCACTTCCTGGCTGCGCCGCCGCACGACGGTGATCTCGTCGCGCTGGCTGCCGATCGGTCCGTAGTAGTTGAAGGCATAGGTCAGCTGGGCGTGCCCGCCCGCGAGATGCGTGGGCTTGACCAGCAACCGGGTCATCGAGTTGTGGTAGCCGCCGCGCTTTCCCTTGCCGCGGCCGCCTTTTTCGGTCTTCGGGACGTTCACCGTCCGTTCGGGGGAGTGGTACTGGAACACCGTGCCCTCGGGCATCCGGTGGCTGACCACGGCCCTGGCGACGATCACGCCGTTGCGGTTGACCGCCTCGACCCAGTCGTTGTCGGCGACGCCGATCTTCGCGGCGTCCTCGACGCTCATCCACAGCACCGGCCCGCCGCGCGACAGCGCGAGCATCAGCTCGTTGTCGTGGTACATCGAGTGGATCGACCATTTCGCGTGCGGGGTCAGGAACCGGACGGTGACGCCGCCGTCGGCGAGGTCGCCGGGCTTCCCGAAGTGCCGCGCCATGTTGAGCGGCGGCCGGTAGCCGGGCAGATGCTCGCCCAGTTCGGCGACCCAGTCGTGTTCGACGAAGAACTGCTGCCGTCCGGTGAGCGTGTGCCACGGCTTGCGGCGCTCGACGTTGATGGTGAACGGCGAATAGCGGCGGCCGCCCTTTTCCGAACCGGACCATTCCGGGCTCGTGATCACCGGCTGCGGGGCCTGTTGCGTGGCCGCGTAGGTGACGTGCTCGGTTTCGTGGCCCTCGACCAGGTCGGTGAACTGCTGCCCGGTCTGCTTTTCCAGCTTCAGGAAGCCTTCGTGGGCGACGCGGCCGTTGGTCGTGCCGGAGAGCGCGAGGATCGCCTCGCACATCCGGTCCGCTGTGGACAGCGACGGCCGCCCGGCGAGCGGGCCGTCGGCGATGACGCCGTTGCGGCGGCGCAGGTATTCCAGTTCCGGCGCGACGTCGACGGTGATGCCCTTGGTGGTGGTGCCGAGTTTGTCCAGCAGCGGGCCGACCGCGCGCATCTTGGCACCGAGCAGCGTGTAGTCGCGCTCGATTTCGATCAGCTTCGGCATCGTCACGCCCGGCACTGGCTCGCATTCGCCGCGGCCCCAGTCCCGGACCCGCCCGGACGGCGTGGCCAGTTCGTCGGGAGTGTCGTGCTGCAGCGGCGCGGCCAGCACGTCGCGGCGAGTGCCGAGATGGGCGACCGCGAGCTCGCTGACCTTGTCCGCCAGTGCGAGGAACGCGTCGTAGTCGGTGCGCACCTCCCCGGGCGGCTCGACCGCGGGGGAGAAGGCGTGCACGAAGGGGTGCATGTCGGTGGTGGAGATGTCGTGCTTCTCGTACCAGGTCGCGGCGGGCAGCACGAGGTCGGAGTGCAGGCCGGTGTTGGTCATCCGGAAGTCGACCGTGGTGAGCAGGTCGAGCTTGCCGGTCGGCGCGTCGTCCCGCCACTTCACGTCGCGCGGGCGTTCGTCCGTGCCGCATTCGTCGGCCGAGGCGAGGGAATCCACGCCGAGCAGGTGCTTGAGGAAGAACTCGTTGCCCTTGCCCGAGGAGCCGAGCAGGTTGGCCCGCCACAGGGTCAGGCAGCGCGGGAAGTTCGCCGGGTCGTCGGGGTCGTCGGCGACCGCGTGCAGCCGCCCCGCCCGCAGTTCGCCGACGATGTGCTCGGCCGCGCTGACTCCGGCGGCCGCGGCCTCGTCGGCGAGGTCGAGCGGGTTGCGGTCGAACGCGGGGTGGCCGGGCGACCAGCCCATCCGCTGCGCGGCCGCGACCGTGTCGGCGAAGGCCATCCCGGCCAGCCTGCCCTCGCCGAGCGGGGAAGCCAGCTCGTCGGCGGGCACCTTCTCGTAGCGCCACTGGTCGGTGTGCAGGTACCAGAACGGCGTGGCGGCCTGGTGGCGCATCGGGCGCTGCCAGTCGAAGGCGAAGCTCAGGTGCTGCTGCCCGGTGAGCGGCCGGGCCTTCTCCTGCCCGACGTAGTGCGCCCAGCCGCCGCCGTTGACGCCCTGGCAGCCGGTGAGGGTGACCAGTGCGATCAGCGCGCGGTAGGTCATGTCCGAGTGGAACCACTGGTTCGCGCCCGCGCCGAGCGCGATCATCGACCGGCCGTGGCTGCGTTCGGCGTTGCGCGCCAGTTCGCGCCCGATCCGGGCGGCCAGCGCCGCCGGCACGCCGGTGATCCGCTCTTGCCAGGCCGGGGTGTGCGGGGCGTCGGCGTCGTCGTACCCGGTGGGCCACTCGCCCGGCAGGTCGCCGCGCTGGACGCCGTACTGGGCCATGAGCAGGTCGAAGACGCTGGTGACGAGGTGTTCTCCGACCCGCACGACGGGCACGCCGCGCCGCATGGTGGCGCCGCCCTCGGTCTCGCCGATGTCGAACCGGGCGAGGTCGACGGCGACCTGGCCGCTGGCGTGGCCGAGCACGCCGAGCGCGGGCACGACGTCGCCGAGGTCGAGGTTCCAGCGGCCTTCGCCCTCGGCGCCGTAACGGAAACCCAGGGATCCGTTGGGCACCAGGGGGTTTCCGGTGGCGTCGTCGAGCAGGACGGTCTTGTGCCGCGCTCCTTCGCCGTCGTCGCCGAGATCGGCGGCGGTGAGGAAGCGGTCGGTGGCGTAGACGCCGGGCTCGCGTTCCCGCAGCGTCACGAGGAACGGCAGGTCGGTGTTGGACCGCACGTAGTCGGCGAAGTAGGGCACCTGGCGGTCGCGGAAGAACTCGGTGAGGACGACGTGCCCCATGGCCATCGCCAGCGCCCCGTCCGTGCCCGGGTGCGGAGCCAGCCAGTCGTCGGCGAACTTGACGTTGTCGGCATAGTCCGGGCTGACCGCGACCACCTTCGCGCCGCGGTAGCGCGCCTCGGCGAGGAAATGCGCGTCCGGGGTGCGGGTGACCGGGATGTTGGAGCCCCACATGACCAGGTAGGTGGAGTTCCACCAGTCGCCCGCCTCGGGCACGTCGGTCTGGTCGCCCCACACCTGCGGCGAAGCGACCGGCAGGTCGGCGTACCAGTCGTAGAACGACAGCAGCGTGGCACCGAGCAGCGCGTGGTAGCGGGTGCCCGCGGCGAAGGACGCCATCGACATCGCCGGGATCGGCGAGAACCCGACCACGCGGTCGGGCCCGAAGGTCTTGGTGGTGTAGACGTGTGCGGCGGCGATCATCGTCGTCGCCTCGTCGAAGGTGGCGCGGACAAACCCGCCGCGGCCGCGCTGTTCCTTGTAGGCCTTGGCTTTGCGCGGGTCCTCGACAATGTCCGCCCAGGCCGCGACCGGGTCGCCGAACCGCCTGAGCCCGGCCCGGAACATCGTGAGCAGCGAACCCCGCACGTACGGATGGCGCACCCGCGACGGCGAGTACTCGTACCAGGAGAACGACGCACCCCGGGGACAGCCGCGCGGCTCGTAGTCGGGGCTGTCCGGCCCGGTGCCCGGGTAGTCGGTCGCCTGGTGCTCCCAGGTGATCAGGCCGTCCTTGACGAAAACGTTCCACGAGCACGAACCGGTGCAGTTCACCCCGTGCGTCGAACGCACGACGCGGTCGTAGCTCCACCGGTCGCGGTAGAACGACTCCCACGCGTTCGCGTCGATCTGGTGCAGGGTGCGCCCGTGGTCGCCGACGGTCTCCTTGGTCAGCAGCCGCCGCACGCCGAGCAGCGGTCCGTGCCCGGGAACGCGGTCGTTGGCCGGCACTGGTCGTGTGGGCAATGCGACTCCTTCGGGCGGTCGGCTCGGCGGGACTGTCCCGCTGCGACACCACCCTGGTGCCGGCCGTACGCCATTCAGCTTCGGCGAAGGAGGCGGACCGTTCACCGGGCGTTCGTCACGGGTCGAAGTGACCTTCGGCCTCTGCGGGCCGCCATGCGCGCGTACGCGCAGTCCTGTCGGGAATCCACCACGATTCCGCGGGAAGAGTCTCTTGTGCCCGCCATCGATTGGCTGCTGCGCAAGCGGAACGGACGGCCGTGACGGTGTTCTCCGCAGGGAGCGGCGGCAGCGGAGGGGCCGGGGACGAGGGGAAGAGCCCCATGCCGCCGCCACCGCTCGAGGCGAGAGCGCTGCTGCCGAATCGTCGGGGTTGGCCCGCTCGCGGCTCTCGCGCTTTCAATTCTTCTTCTTGCCGCCGGGGGAACGGCAGGGCGCAATGTCCTCGCTGCGGAGGACGAAGGGCAGCGCCGGTGGCCGCTGTCGCTGCTGGCGTCGCCGATGAGCATCCGGTCGGCCAGCGGTCGAGATCCTCAGCGGAGGCATCTCGGTGCCGGACGGGGTGGACCTCATTGCCCGTCGTCGACCGCGGAAGACGTTCTGCCGCAACGAGGACGGGCCGCGGCTTCGCTGCCGCCGGCTCCCCGCTCAGAATCGGCTGATCAGCCGGGCGAGGCGCGGGAATCGCGTCCGGCCAGCGGCAGGGTCAAGGTCAGCAGCGCGCCGCCGCCGGGGTTGCTTCCGGCCGTGATGTGGCCGCCGTGCCGGTCGGCGATTTCGCTCACCAGGGCCAGCCCGAGGCCGTAGTGGCGGCGCGGCGAGGATTCGGGGCGAGCGGACGAGAATCGCTCGAACAATCCCGGCAGGACCGCGGGGTCGATGCCGGGCCCGTCGTCGGAAACCTCGACGACGCCGGTGGTTCCGGTTTGCTTCGTCGTGATGGTGACCGCCGAACGGGCGTGGGTCACGGCGTTGTCGACCAACGCGGTCACGGCGCGGAGGAGGCCGCCCTGAGTGCCGCGCACGAGCAGCGTCGGCACCGTCGGACGCGCCTCGATGACGATCGAGCGCTCGGCCGCGGCCGGGGTTCCGGCGGCGGCCGCCCGGGCGGCGAGTTCCACGAGATCGAGGGTCGCGGTGAGTCCGTCCGCGCGGACGTCGGCGGCCAGCAGAAGGTCTTCGAGGATGTCGGTGAGGTGCCCGGCGTCGGCGACCACCCCGTCGATTTCGGCGGTCAGCCGTTCTCGGGAGTCGCCGCGCCGCAGGTGCCGGCGCAGTACCTGGACGCGCGTGGACAGCAGGGTCAACGGGGTGCGGAGTTCGTGGCTCGCGTCGGCGACGAACCGTCGTTGCATGCCCAGCGCGGTGGCCAGCGGCGCGACCGCGCGCCGCCCGAACCACACACCCGCGCCTACTGCCAGCAGCAGCCCCACTCCGCCGCTGAAGAGCATGGCGGCGAGCAACCGCTCGCGTTCGTCGTTGTTCGCCCGCAGGTCCAGCGCCGCTTGCACGGTCTGCGTGCCGCGCTGCTCGGTGTAGACCTCGTAGCCGGCTCGCTCGCCGCGGACCTCGTCGGTTTGCGCGGTCCCGGTCTTCGCGACGTTCGCCAGCGCCGCCCGATCGGGCAGGACGGCCGGTACGCCGGGCGTCGCCGTCAGGCCGCCGGGTCCCTGGATGGCGAGCCAGACCCCGGCGGGCGGGTCCTGCACATCGTCGGCCTGCGAGGCGGCCTGCTGCAGCAGGGTGGCCACGCCGGTTTGCTGGCTTCGCAGCACCATCAACACCGCGAGGCCGGACAGCAGCACGACAATCGCGGCGACGGACAGCCCGACCTGCAAGCCCAGTCGCCAGGTCGCGCGTCGCAGCAGCCTCGCTTCGGTCGAAGCCGGCGGGCGGCTCACGGCGCGCCCAGCTGGTATCCGCGCCCGTGGACCGTCGCGATGACCGGCCGCCCGAGCTTTCGGCGCAGGTACGACACGTAGGTGTCGACGACGGCCTCGCTGTCGGCCTCCGGGAAGGCCAGGCTGAGCAGATCCCGCCGGGTGAAGACCCGGGAGGGCCTGCCCGCGAGCGTCGCCAGCAGCGCGCATTCCCGTTCGGACAGCCGGACCGGCTCGCCCGCCCCGGGGCCTGGCTCGACCTGGCGGGTGTCCAGGTTCAGCCGCATCGTGCCGACCGGCAGCACCCGGGCGACGTCGAGGTGGCGGCGGCGCAGCGCGCGCAGCCTGGCGAGCAGTTCGTCCACGTCGAACGGTTTGGGCAGATAGTCCTCGGCTCCGGCGTCCAGGCCCGCGACGCGGTCCGCGGGGTTGCCGAGCGCGGAAAGCACCAGCACCGGCGTCGTGACGCCTTTGCCGCGCAGCCGGGCGAGAACGTCGAGGCCGTCGAGCGCGGGCAGGCCCCGGTCCAGGATCACCACGTCGTACTGCCGCACCAGGCCGAGGTGCAGGCCGCGTTGCCCGTCCGCGGCGGTTTCGACCTCGTAGCCCTCGTCGGACAGCAGTTCGGTCAGGAGCTCGGCCAGTTCGGCGTTGTCCTCGACCAGCAGGACCCGGCCGGAGCCGCGGTGCGCAGTGTCCATCCCGCAATCGTGCCTGCCCGCGCGGCCCGCGGCATCCGCGGCCCGGATTCCCAGATTTTCCCCAGGACTCCCGTCGAAACTGGGCAGCAGACCTCCCCGGCCCGAAGGAGACCCGCGTGAATCACCGGCAACGCGTCCGGGCCCGTGCCCGCGGCCGCCGCAGCGTCTCGACGGCGACGTGGACGGCGGGTCTCGGCGGCGCGGCGCTGGCCACGGTCTTCGGCGTGACGCTCGCCCAGCAAGCGACGGCGGACACCACCGCACCGGCTTCTCCGCCGGTGACCTCCTCGCCGTCCGCGATCCCGCCGCCGCAGACCTCCGCGGACAGCACCCCGGACAGCATCCCGGAGAGCAGCGCGCCTCCGGCGGTCAGCCCGCCCGCGCAGCCGCCGGTCGTCGGTCGCCGGCACCACAGTGCCGCGCGCTCGGGCGGCTCATGACCACGGCCGCCGAACCGTTCGCGAGCATCCGGTTCCGCGCGCTGGGCACCACGGCCGAACTGGTGGTCACCGAGCCGGACCGCCTCCCGATCGCGACAGACCTGCTCCGGACCGAACTGCGTGCCGTCGACGAGACGTGCAGCCGGTTTCGCGACGATTCGGAGATCGCCGAGCTGCACCGCCACGCCGGTTCTCCCGTGCGGGTCAGCCCCTTGCTGGCCGAAGCGCTGCAGGTCGCGTTGCGGGCCGCCGAGGCGACCGGCGGGCTGGTCGATCCGACCGTCGGCCAAGCCGTGTGCGACCTCGGCTACGACCGGGACTTCTCCGCGATCGATCGCGATCTCGCGGCACCGGTCAAGCCGGCGGGCGAGGCTCCGGGCTGGTGGCGGATCACCGCCGACTGGCCCCGGCGCGAGGTCGTCGTCCCGCGCGGCGTGCGGCTGGACCTGGGAGCTACCGGGAAGGCCTGGGCAGCCGACCATGCCAGCACCGTGCTCGCGCGCGAACTCGGCTGCGGCGTGCTGGTCGGGCTCGGCGGCGACGTCGCTGTCGCGGGACGCGCACCGGCCGGGGGATGGCCGGTGGTGGTCGGCGAGGACCACGCCGCGGCGGATCCTCTCCGCGACCCGGTGATCGCCGTGGCCAGCGGCGGACTGGCCACGTCCAGCACGGTGTGCCGCACCTGGCGGCGAGCCGGGCGGACGGTGCACCACATCGTCGATCCGCGCACCGGGGACATCCCGGATCCCTGCTGGCGGACTGTGACCGTCGCGGCGGCCACGTGCGCGGACGCCAACACGGCCAGCACCGCGGCCGTCGTGCTCGGCGAACTCGCTCCGGCGTGGCTCGCGGAACGCCGGCTGCCCGCTCGCCTGGTCGCCTCGGACGGGCGCGTCGTCCGCGTCGCCGGATGGCCGGAAGAGGCGCCGGCATGAGCGCGTTGTGGTACGTCAGCCGGGCGACAGGACTGGCCGCATTGGTGCTGTTCACGGCCGTGGTGGTCCTCGGCGCGATCTCCAGCGCCCGGCTCGCGTCGCCGAGGTGGCCGAGGTTCGCCGTCGCCGCCTTCCACCGGAATCTGTCCCTGATCACGCTTGCCTTCTTGGCCGTCCACATCGCGACCGCGATCATCGACACGTACGCGGGCATCCGGTGGATCAGCGTGGTGGTCCCGTTCGTCTCGGCGTACCACCCGGTGTCGCTCGGCATCGGAGCCGTCGCGTTCGATCTGCTCGTCGCTGTGGTCGTGTCCAGCCTGCTCCGTCCCCGGATCAACGCCAAGGTCTGGAAAGCCGTGCACTGGGCCGCGTATCTCTCCTGGCCCGCGGCCGTGGTGCACGGCTTCGAGATCGGCGGCGCCGACTCCCGGCTGGGCTGGGTCCGGGTGCTGCTGGTGGCCTGCGTGCTCGCCGCCGCGGCGGCCGTGGGGTGGCGCGCGACGGTGCGGCATCCCGACACCGAGGCGCGGCGCGGCACCCTGGGAGGCCTGTGATGACGACCGCTCGCCGTCCCCGGGCGGCCAGCGAGCTGCTTCCGCCTGATCCGGCCCGCCCGCGCCGTCTTCTCGCGGGCTGGCTGGAAGCCCGGCAGTCCGCCGGATTCGCCGAGCACAGCGCCCGGTACGGCGCGCTGCCCGTCGAACGCTACGCCGGACGGAACGGCAGGGCCCTGCTGCTGTCCACAGTGGACGCTTCGGGGCTGCGGGGGCGCGGCGGGGCGGGTTTCCCCACCGGCCGCAAGCTGCGTGCCGTCGCCCGCGGCCGCCGCCCGGTCGTCGTGGCCAACGGCTGCGAGGGCGAACCGGCGAGCGGCAAGGACCGAGCACTGCTCACCGTCGCGCCGCACCTGGTCATCGACGGGGCGGTGCTGGCCGCGACGGCGACCGACGCGACGGAGATCATCCTGTGCGTGCACCGCGCCGATCCGATCGCCGGCTCCGTCGCCGGTGCGCTGGCCGAGCGGCCGAGCGGAGAGATCCCGATCCGGCTGGTCCAGGCGCCCGGCCGGTACGTGGCGAGCGAGGAATCCGCGCTCGTCAACTTCCTGGAGACCGGCGACGCCCGGCCGACCGCGAAACCGCCCCGTCCTTTCGAGCGCGGGGTGCGCGGCCGGCCGACCCTGGTCGACAACGTCGAAACGCTCGCCCATCTCGCCCTGATCGCCCGCTACGGCTCGGAGTGGTTCCGCGGCTGCGGCACCCGGGACTCGCCCGGCACCACACTGGTCACCGCCGGCGGCGGAGTCGCCCGGCCGGGGGTGTACGAAACCGCGTTCGGCACCCCGGTCGCGGAGGTGCTCGACCAGGCGGGCGGCCCGGCCGGAACACCGCAGGCGATCCTGTTCGGCGGATACGGCGGCACCTGGCTGCCCGCGCCCGCCGCGGCGGGCATCCGGCTGTCCCATCAGGACCTTCGCGCGGCGGGCGCGGCACTCGGCGTCGCCTCGCTGACCGTGCTGCCCGCGCGCGCCTGCGGTCTCGCCGAAACCGCTCGGGTGCTGCGCTATCTGGCGGGGGAGTCCGCCCGCCAATGCGGTCCGTGCATGTTCGGTCTCCCCGCCGTCGCCGACGATTTCACCTCCCTGGTGCTCGGCGGCCGGGCAGCGGCGCTGGCCGGGCAACGGCTCCGCACGCGGCTCTCGGTCATTCCAGGGCGCGGTGCGTGCGCCCATCCCGACGGCGCCGTCCGGCTGGCCGCGAGCGCGCTGCGGTGTTTCGCTGACGACCTGCGAGCCCACCTCGCCGGGCGTCCGTGCGCGTGGGCGGCGCACCCCGCGCTGCCCTTGCCGGGATGGAACAACCGAAGCGGCGATTGGACGTGACCGTGCCCGAACGACGCTCCCGTCAGCTGCGGGTCGACCCGATCGCCTGCCGAGCCCACGGAATCTGCGCCGAACTGCTGCCCGAACTGATCGACCTCGACGAGTGGGGCTACCCGATCCTGGTCGACCGGCCGGTGCCGGGCCCGGTGCTGTCCGACGCGCGCCAGGCGGTCGCCGCCTGCCCGACCCTGGCGCTGCGACTGGCGGGCGGGGGCCGATGACTGTCCGGCGCGAACCGGTCTCCACCGTGCCGCCGTGAGCGTGCCTTCGCAGAGTTCCCGCTGAATCGCGAAATTCCACCGGATTAAGGACATCATGACGACCGTGAACGGCCTGCCCGCCCACATCCTGCTCGTGCACGCGATTGTCGTGCTGCTGCCGTTGAGCGCACTGCTGCTGGTGCTGAGCAGCGTCTGGCCGAAAGCACGCGGAAAGCTCGCCGCGCCGAACGCCGTGCTGGCCGTGATCGCGCTGATCCTGGTTCCGATCACCACGAACGCCGGCGAATGGCTCGAGCGGCGAGTTCCGCGGACTCAGTTGCTGCGCGACCACACCGAACTGGGCGACACCGCGCTCTGGGTCGCGATCCCGGTCGCCGTGCTCGCGCTGGTGGTGTGGTGGCGCCAGCGCGAAAGCGCCCTGCTGACGGGCAAAACCGACGTCGGGACCGCCGAGGACAACGCCGCGGTCGCCACCGCCGTGCGCCGCAAGACTTACCTGGCGCCCGCCTCGACGAAGGTCACGACGGTGATCGCGGTCGTCGCGGTCCTGGTCGCCGGCGCGACCCTTTACGACGTCTACCGCATCGGCGATTCCGGTGCGCAGGCATCGTGGCAGGGTAAGTTCAGCGAGAACGCCGCCCCACGCGGTACTCGGTGACGCTCCGCCGCGGGGGCCCGCCGAGGAGGGAGCAGAAGCGATGACCGATCACCCGGCAGTGTCTTCGATCGACGCGGTGGCCGCCGAATTGCAGGTCGAAGCCGGCGCGCACGGATCACGGCGGGCCGCGCGGACGCTGGTGTCCGGAACCTCCCAGCGGGCGACGCTGATCGCGTTGGGGGACGGCGCCGAGCTGGCCGAGCACGACTCGCCGCCCGCGGCCACGCTCCAGGTCGTCGCAGGCACCGTGCGGCTGCACACCCAGGGTGCGGAGTGGACGCTGGAACGCGGGCAGCTGGCCGTCGTTCCGCCGGAACGCCACGGGCTGCAGGCGCTGGGAGACGCGGTCGTGTTGCTGACTGTCGCGCTGCGGTAACCGGCCCTCCTTGGTCGCCCCCGCCGGTGACCGAAGACCCTAACCGGACCGGCGGGCCGCTTCGAGACTGGAGCGGTGACCAAGCACATTGTGATTCTCGGCGGCGGGACGGGCGGCACCCTGGCCGCGAACCGGCTGCGGCGCGGTCTGGGCGACCAGGTCCGGATCACCGTGGTGGACCAGGACAACGACCACGTGTACCAGCCGGGCCTGTTGTTCGTGCCGTTCGGCCTCGCCCAGCCGGAGGACCTCGTCCGGTCCCGCCCGGCGCAGTTGCACCGGGGAATCGAGTACCACCGCAGCGCGGTAGACCACGTCGACGCCGAAGCCGCGCGAGTCCGTCTGGCGGACGGCACGATGCTCGCCTACGACGCGCTCGTGATCGCGACCGGCGCCCGGCTCGTGCCCGAGGAAACCGAGGGACTCACCGGCCCGGGCTGGCGGGAGAGGGTGCACACCTTCTACGACTACGCCGGGGCGATGGCGCTCGCGTCCGCGCTCGACGAGTTCACCGGCGGGCGCCTCGTGGTGAACGTGATCGACCTGCCGATCAAATGCCCGGTCGCCCCCTTGGAATTCTGCTTCCTCGCCGACTGGTACTTCACCGAACAGGAAATCCGCGACGAAGTGCGGATCACCTATGTCACGCCGCTCGATTCCGCGTTCACCAAACCGGTGGCGGCGAAGACGCTCGCCGGTCTGCTGGAGGACAAGAGCATCGAACTGGTGACGGAGTTCAACACCGGCGAGGTCGACGGCGCGGGCGGTCGGCTGGTCTCCTACGACGGCCGCGAGGTCCCGTTCGATCTCGCGGTGGTGGTGCCGATGCACAGCGGAGCGTCCTATGTGGACCGATCACCCGGTTTGGGTGACGAGTTCGGCTTCGTTTCCGTCGATCCGCACACGCTGCAGTCCACGGCGTACCGCAACATCTTCGCGCTCGGCGACGCCGCCGGGGTGCCGGCGTCCAAGGCCGGTTCGGTCACCCACTTCGAGGGCGCGGTGCTGGCCCGCAACGTCGCACGGTACCTCGCCGGCCGTCCGCTCGACCCCGGATTCGACGGGCACACCAACTGCTTCATCGAGAGCGGTTTCCACAAGGCGATGCTCATCGACTTCAACTACGACACCGAACCGCTGCCCGGTCATTTCCCGGCGGCGGCCGGACTTCCGCTGCTGCGCGAATCGCGGCTGAACCACCTCGGCAAGCTGATGTTCTCGTGGCTGTACTGGCACAGCCTGCTGCCCGGCCGGGAAATCCCCGGCATCGCCGCCGAGATGCCCCGCGCGGGCAAGGAGTTCCCGGCGCCCGCGGAACACTGACCAGAAAGGACGCTCATGCCCACCGCGACCTACGCGGGCACCGAGGTGCCTGTCAACGACGAGGGTTTCTTCACCGAGCCGGAGTCCTGGACCGAGCAGATGGCTCCGGAGATCGCCCGCGAAGCCGGCATCGACGCGCTGACCGACGAGCACTGGAAGGTCATCGAGTTCATGCGGCGGGAATACGCGGAGAAGGGCACCGGCCCGACCGTGCGGGCGCTCGGACGCACTTCCGGCGTCCCGATCAAGGACCTGTACCGGCTCTTCCCGAAAGGCCCGGCCAAGCTCGCCGCGAAAATAGCCGGAATCCCGAAACCGCGCGGCTGCATCTGAGGAGGAATCCCGGCATGATCGAAAAAGTCTCCGTCATCGTCTCGAAAGGCTCGCTGGACGCGATCTACCCCGGCCTGATCATGGCCAACGGGGCGCGCGCGGAAGGCATCGAAGCCGATCTGTTCTTCACTTTCTTCGGGCTGGACGCCGTGCACAAGGCCCGGCACGACCACATCAAGCTGGCGACCGTCGGCAATCCGGGCCTGCACCTGGCCACCTGGGCTGGCGGGCTGCCCGGCGTCTCGTCGGTCATGACGCAGTATCTCGAACGGAAGATGGAAAAGCTCGACATCCCGGCCATCCCGGAATTCCTCGAAATGATTTCCGACACCGGGGCCGGGCTGTACGCGTGCAAGGCGTCGGTCGACCTGTTCGGCCTCGAAAAGGACGATCTGATCGAGCAGGTGCGGGACATCATCACCGTCGGCGAATTCTACGCCAAAGCGGCGGGCGGCCAGATCATCTTCACCTGAGCGCCCCGCTGCGCGCGCGAAGCACCAGCTTGGCTGTGCCGGCCCGCTCGCGTCCCCGCTCCCGCTCGACCGGGGTCACTGGCTGGACAGCGGTTGCGGAGTCCGGTAGCCGAAAAGCCGGGCGAGGAGGTCGGCCCGCCCGCGGTTCAGCTCCGGCGGCGCGGGCGGCGGCGTGCGCCGGGTCAGGGCGCGGACCGCGCGGACGAATTCCCGGACGCGGGAAGGGGGCGGTACCAGGTCGTCGCCGAGGTAGGCCACCACGAGCAGGTCTTCGCCGGAATGGGTTTCGATGGTGAACGACCAGCCGTGCCGTTCGTCCCAGACCAGCGCTGTGTCGCGTCCGGGATGGACGGCGAGCTGCCCGTCGAGTGCGAGGTAGGCCGACATCGGCGAGTCGAGGTCCATCGTGGCGGACTCGGGGCCGACGCCCGCCGCGACGCTCACCGCGTCGAGATAGCCGCTCATTCCGCAGTGCAGGAGGTATTCGTCGTCGGTGGTCGCTTGCTGGCCGCTCATCGGTTCTCGTTTCTGCTGCCGCGTGGCACGGCGGATTTCTCGGCGCCGGCGGTTCGGCCGGGCGGGCTTTCGCCTATGCCCGGAATGGCGTTCCCGCGCTCGCCCTGGCCGCCGGTTCGCGACGGTCAGGGGGAATCGGGCGCCCGGCTGCCTGTCTCCAGGCTGCGCTTCGGGCGGGTGCCGGAAAAGGGCCGAAGGTCCCCGGCTCCGCCCTCTGTGGACAGCGGCCCGAGCCGCGCACAGGTTCGCCGCGCCGCGCGGTTCCGTTCGCTCAGGCGCACAGGTCGCGGCCGGACGAGCGGTCGAAGGCCGCGGCGATGCTCGCCCGGCACGCGCGGGTCAGCTGGCGGGTGGCGCGGTTGTCGGGGGTCTGGCCGCAGCGCGGGCAGGAGAACCGCACGTCGCCGGAGAGTTCGTCGACGGCCGCGTCGAGCGGGCGGCCGCACGGGCGGCACCAGCGGTGGCCGCTGAGCGGCACCGCGTGGTGCGGGGACGAGACGCACTGGTGGAGCCAGCGGCGATGGGTCCGGCAGGTGATCCGGTCGAACGGGTCGAGATCGGTCTCCTCGCGGGCGTCTTCCTGGGTCAGGGCGAGCGCGAGACGGAGGTCGCGGAGATCGGCGTACCGGGCGTCGACGCGACCGTCCGGCACCAGCGCGAGCCGGTCGTGGCGGTTGCGCCGCAGTCCGGCCGGGACGGTCGTCGAGGGCGCGGGAGGGCGGTCCGGGGAGATGCGGTCGATGCTCATGGTCGCCTCGCTTTCGTTGCGTCCGAGCTTCCGCTTCGACGCTCGGGCCCACGAGGGCCGCACTGCCCGTTCCGGAGGGCCCGCCGGCTCCCGGCGGCGAGCGGTTCTCCTTGCCGCGCGGGGACTTTAGGCACCGGATCGGCACCTATCGCGGCACTGCGGCCGGGATTTCGGCCAAATCCTCGGGTGCGGTTCGGCTGGCCGCCAGAGCAGCCTGCACGGCCGTGCCGTCGACGGTCTCTTCTTCGCGCAGCCGCTCGGCGAGCCGGTCGAGCGCGTCGCGGTGCTGTTCGAGCAGGGCTGCCGCCCGGGCCTCGGCCTCCCGCACGAGGCGGCCGATTTCCTGGTCCACCACGCGTTGCGTTTGTTCGGAGTACGGCCTGCCCAGCAGCGCCGGGCCGTCGTCGGCGACGGCGGGGGCTCCGCCGCGGCTGTAGCCGATCGGGCCGAGCGCGGGGGAGAGCCCGAACTCGGTGACCATTTTCGCGGCGATCGCGGTGGCGCTCGCGAGATCGTTGGCGGCACCAGTCGACGCTTCTCCCAGCGCGACCAGTTCGGCCGCCCGTCCGCCGAGGCGCACCGTGAGCAGATCGGCCAGGTAGCTCTCGGAATAGAGCCGCCGTTCGGCCTCCGGCAGCTGCTCGGTGGCGCCGAGGGCCATGCCCGCGGGCAGGATCGTCACCTTCGCCACGGGGTCGGCGTGTTCGCACAGCGCCGCGACGAGAGCATGCCCGGCCTCGTGCACGGCGACGGACCGGCGCTCCTCGGGAAGCAGCGCGTTCGAGGCGTCGCGGCGGCCGAGCAGGACCCGGTCCCGTGCGGTCGCGAGGTCGTCCGCGGTCAGCACGGTCCGGTTGTCCCGCACGGCGTTGATCGCCGCCTCGTTGACGAGGTTGGCCAGATCGGCGCCGGAGAACCCGGGCGTGCCGCGGGCGACGACCGTCAGGTCGACGTCCGGATCGAGCCGCTTTCCGTCGATGTGGACCGCGAGAATCTCAGCCCGCTCGGCCTGGTTGGGCAACGGGACGGTGACCTGCCGGTCGAACCGGCCGGGGCGCAGCAGCGCGGGGTCGAGGGTTTCCGGCCGGTTCGTCGCGGCGAGCACGACGGTGCCGCCGCTCTGGTCGAAACCGTCCATTTCGGCCAGCAGCTGGTTCAGCGTCTGCTCGCGCTCTTCGTGCCCGCCCGCGCCGCCGATGCCGCGGCGGCTGCCGACGGCGTCGATCTCGTCGATGAAGATGATCGACGGCGCGCGATCGCGAGCCTCGGAGAACAGGTCGCGCACCCGGGAAGCCCCGACGCCGACGAACATCTCCACGAACGCGGACCCGGTGATGGACAGGAACGGCACGCTCGCCTCGCCGGCCACCGCGCGGGCGAGGAGGGTTTTCCCGGTGCCGGGCGGCCCGACCATCAGCACCCCGCGCGGGCCCTTGGCCCCGGCGGCGGCGTACCGCGAGGGATCGCGCAGGAAGTCGACGACCTCGGCGATCTCCTGTTTCACTCCCTCGTACCCGGCGATGTCGGCAAACCTCGTGCCGGGTCGCTGAGCCTCGATGATCTTGGCCTTCGACCGGCCGATGCCGCCCATACCTCCCATGCCGCCGAGCCCGCCCGCGCCGAGAGTGCGCTGCGCGCGCCGGCCCGCCCACCAGAACAGTCCGAACATCACCAGGATCGGCAGATACGCCAGCAGAGCGGTGAAGACCGAATCGCCGCTGCTGGTCTTCGCGCCGGTGACGGCGACGTTCTTCTCGCGCAGCTTGGCGTCGAGCCGCGGATCGCCGAGCGCGGTGGGAAGCTGGCTGGTGAACTTGCCGCCGTCGCGGTAGTTCCCGGAGACCGCGCCGTCGTCGCCGACCGTGATCTCGGCGACCTGGTTGGCGTCTACTTTGGACAGGAGCTCGGTGTAGGCGAGCGCCGGGACCGACGAGGTCCACAGCGAGGGACCGGCGATGAGCACCACGGTGACGAGAACCGCCGCGGTGAGCAGAAGCCCGATGAGGCCGCCGTTGCGGTGCTCTTCGGGCTTGTGCGCGGGCGGGTCCGGAGGCGGCCCGGGACGGGCGGTGCGGGACATCCTGGCCTACGCCGCACGCTGGGGAGCAGTCATGGCACGACTCTGCGCAACCGCGGCGCCGGAGAGAAGAGCCGAACGTCCCCGGCGGGCGGGACCTGCGGACGTCGTCCCGGATCCGGCCCGCCGACATCCTGGACGGGGCACTGCGGACGAGAGGAGCCGCGATGACGGCGGAAATGCGGGCCTGGCGGCTGCGTGCGCCCGGTCCGATGGCGGGCGGCCCGCTGGTGCGGGAACGGACGCCGGTCCCGGAGCCAGGAGACGGCGAACTGCTGGTGCGGGTGCGCGTGTGCGGGGTGTGCCGGACCGATTTGCACGTCGCGGAGGGCGATCTTCCGGTGCACCGCGCCGGAGTGGTGCCCGGCCACGAGATCGTGGGCGAGGTGGTCGAGGCGAGGGCCGGCGGCTTCGGGACGGGGGACCAGGTCGGCATCGCCTGGTTGCGCGGAACCTGCGGCGCGTGCCGCTATTGCGTGTCCGGCAAGGAGAACTTGTGCCCGGAGTCGAGGTACACCGGATGGGACGCCGACGGCGGATACGCCGAGTACGCCGTCGTCCCCGCCGCGTTCGCGCATCGGTTGCCTGCCGGCTACTCCGACGAAGAGCTGGCGCCGTTGCTGTGCGCCGGGGTGATCGGCTACCGGGCGTTGAAGCGGGCCGAGGTCCCCGAAGGCGGCCGGCTCGGCATTTACGGGTTCGGCGGTAGTGCGCATCTCGCCGCGCAGGTGGCGCTCGCGCGCGGGGCGACCGTGCACGTGCTGACCCGCAGTCCCGAAGCCCGGAAGCTGGCGCTCGAGCTCGGTGCCGCTTCCGCGGGCGACGCGGCCGAGGCACCGCCGGAGCCGCTGGATTCGGCGATCCTGTTCGCGCCAGCCGGGGAACTGGTGCCGGTCGCGCTGGCGGCGCTGGACCGCGGCGGCACACTCTCGATCGCGGGTATCCATCTTTCGGACATACCCGTGCTGAATTACCAGCACCACCTTTTCCAGGAACGGCAAGTGCGCAGCGTCACCGCGAACACGAGGGCGGACGCGCGGGAGTTCCTGGAGTTCGCGGGAGCGCACCGGCTGCACGTCCGGACGATGTCCTATCCGCTGTCCGCGGCGGCGGAGGCGTTGACGGACTTGGCGGCGGACCGGGTCACCGGAGCCGCTGTCCTGCACGCGGACTGATTCCGTCCACTGTGGACTGAACCGGGGTCCTTCGGCCCTTCCCGGCCGGAGGCCTTCGGCGCATCGTGCGGCCGGGAGGCGTCATGACACTTCAAGGGAAGCGGCTGCCGGGCGAAGCGCTGTTGCTCGCCGCGGTGGCTGTGTTGCTGGCAGCCGGAGGAATTCTCTGGTGGTGGGGGAACCCCGGGTCCGGCGGCTGCTGGGCGGCGGCGACCGCGGTCGCGCTGGCTCCCGCCGTCTGGTGGGTGGCCGAGGATCTGCGGCACCGGCGCTGGGGCGCGGATTCGCTGGCGGTGCTGGCGCTCGCCTCGACCCTCGCGGTCGGCGAGTTCCTCGCCGGCGCGGTCGTCGCGGTGATGGTCGCGACCGGGCGGGTGCTCGAATCGCGGGCACAGCGCCGCGCCGCGCGGGACCTGACCGCGCTGCTGGACCGGGTGCCGCAAACGGCGCACGTGCGGGCGGGGGACGACCTTCGCGAGGTCCCGGCGGGCGAAGTCGCCGCGGGGGACGCGGTGGTCGTCCTGCCCGGCGAGGTCGTTCCCGTGGACGGGACGCTCGCCGCCGGCGGGGTATTCGACGAGTCGGCCCTCACTGGGGAACCGCTCCCGGTCGCGCGCACCGCCGGGGACGCGGTCCGCAGCGGAGTGGTGAACGCCGGGGCCGCGGCGGAGATCACGGCGGCGGCGAGCGCGGACGAAAGCACGTACGCCGGGGTGGTCCGGCTGGCCGAGTCGGCGGCGGCGCAGACGGCGCCGGTCGCGCGGCTGGCGGACCGGGTGGCCGTGTGGTTCTTGCCCGCGGCGTTGCTGATGGCCGGTGCGGCGTGGCTGCTGAGCGGCGAAGCGGAGCGGGCGGTCGCGGTGCTGGTGACCGCGACTCCGTGCCCGCTGCTGCTGGCGGTGCCGATCGCGGTGACCGCCGGGATGTCGCGCACCGCGAGGGCCGGGGTCGTGGTCAAGGACGGTGCCGCGCTGGAGTCGCTTGGCCGGGCCCGGGTGCTGCTCATGGACAAGACCGGCACGGTCACCGCCGGGCGGCCGGAGGTGACCGACGTGGTGTGCGCGCCGGGGCACCCCGTCGAGGAGGTGCTCCGGCTGGCCGCGAGCGTCGAGTACTACTCGCCGCACGTGCTCGCCGCGGCGGTCGTCCGGGCCGCGGAATCGGCCGGGATCGAACGCGTCCCGGCGGTCGAGGTCGGCGAGGTGCCCGATTCCGGGGTGGCCGGGCGCGTCGGCGGGCGGCTGGTCCGGGTGGGCAGGCCGGCCGCCGGCCGGGAGACGCCGGCCTGGGCGCGCAGTGCCGCGCGCCGGGGACGGCTCGACCTGGCGTCCGTGCTCTGGGTCGAGTGCGACGGCGAGCCGGTGGCGGCGCTGCTGGCGAAGGACCGGGTCCGCCCCGACGCGGCCCGCACGACGCGCCGGCTGCGGGCGGCCGGGATCGCCACGATCGGGCTGCTCACCGGCGATCGGGTGGACAACGCGCGGGAGGTCGCGGCCTTGCTCGGCCTCGACCGCGTCCAGGCGGAGGTCAGCCCGGCGGAGAAGGTCGCGGCGGTTTCCGCCGCTCGGGCCGAGGGACTCGTCGTGATGACCGGCGACGGCGTGAACGACGCTCCGGCGCTCGCGGCCGCCGATGTCGGCGTCGCGCTCGGTTCCCGCGGCGCCACGGCCGCGGCGCAGGCGGCCGACGCGGTGATCCTCGACGACCGGCTGGACCGGCTCGCCGACGCCGCGGAGATCGCCCGGCGCGCGCGGCGGCTGGCAGTGCAGAGCGCCGCGGCCGGAGTGGCGCTGTCGCTGGCGGCGATGGCGGCCGCGGCGGCCGGTTTCCTCACGCCGGTCTGGGGCGCGATCGTGCAGGAGGGCATCGACGTCGCGGTGATCCTCAACGCCTTGCGCGCCTTGCGGGTCCCCGCGGTCGCGGCTCCGGCGCCCGCCCAGCTGGTGCACCGCTTCGAGACCGAGCACGAGCGGCTCCGGCCCGCGCTGCTGGCGATCCGGCAGGCCGCCGACGCACTGGCCGGCGGGCCGACCCCGGCGGCGGATCGGGCTGTCCGGCACGCGTGCGACGTGCTGCTGCGGCAAGTCCTGCCGCACGAGACCGCGGAGGAGACCGAGCTGTACCCGGCGCTGGCCGATGCGCTGGGCAGTCCGGAGAGCACGGTGCCGATGAGCCGCGCGCACGCCGAGATCGCCCGGCTGGCGCGGCGGCTGGAACGGCATCTGGCCGAGTCGCCGTCGAGGATCCAGGCGGACCAGGTCGACGACCTGCGCGCGACGCTGTACGGGCTGGACGCGGTGCTCACCCTGCATTTCGCGCAGGAGGAGGAAGCCTATTTCACGCTGCCGGCGTCGTGAGCGGGCCGCACGCCGAGTCCGGCGAGTTCGAGCGTCCGCGCGAGATCGCCCGGAGCCGCTACTCCGGCGAGCTCGCCGTGGTCGACGACGAGCACCAGGTCCTGGCCGGGACGCAGCCGCACGCCCCCGAACACTTGGGAGAGCGGCGTGTCCGGACTGGCGATCAGGCAGGCGGGCGGCTTTACGCAGATGTCCTCCAGCCGCGTGGCGGTCCGCTCGGTTTCCGGGACCCGGGACAGCGCGGAAAGACTGACGACACCGACCGGTGCCCCGGTGAAGGACACCACGGGGAAGGTCCGGAACCGGGTCCGCGCGGCCTGGTCCAGGAAGCCTTGCACGGTGTACCAGCCGGGTGCGGTGACCGGTTCGGTGCTCATGACGTCGCGGAGCCGGAGCTGGGAAAGCAGCTGCCGCAGCGGGGCCGCGGATATCTCGGTGCGCGCGGCGACGGCGAGGAACCAGCTGATGGCGATCGTCCAGAGTCCGCCGAGGTTGCCCAGCGCCAGAATTTGCCAGGCGCCGAAGGCCGCGAGCGCGCTGGCGAGCACCTGGCCGCCGGCGGCGGCGATCCGCCGGGCACGGGCCCGGTTTCCGGTCAGCCGCCACGCGACGGCTTCGAGAACGCGCCCGCCGTCGAGCGGCGTCCCCGGCAGCAGATTGAAGACCGCGAGCACGCCGTTCGCCCAGCCCAGCCAGGCGAGCGCCACGGTGACCACCGCGGGCAGCAGCGGGGAGGCAAGCGCGGACGCGCCGAGGAACCCTCCGCCCGCCACTGCGCTCGCCGCGGGCCCGGCCGCCGCGATGAGCAGCGCGGAGCGCGGCGTCGGCGGTTCCTCGGGCAACTCGGTGGAACCGCCGAGCAGCCACAGCGTGATGCGTTCCGCCCGGAGCCCGTAATGCCGCGCGACGAGCGCGTGGCACAGCTCGTGCGCGAGCAGGGACGCCAGGAACACCAGCGCGCTCACGACCGCGACCGTCCAGTCGACCGCGACCGGCGAACCGCGGGCGCCGAGCGGAAGGACGGTCGTCGCGAGGAGATCGGCCAGCAGGCCCATCACGATCAGCACGGACCAGTGCGCGCCGACGCGGATCCCGGCGACGCGGCCGAGCGGGAATGTCGCCTGTGTCATGGCCCGAATCTCCCGCTGGGCCGGTGCGAGCGGCAGGGCCGCAGCGCCTCTCGCCGCGGGACCAAAGACTCCGGCGCCGCGGACGTCCGCCCGCAGCGGCCGCCGGCCGCGCGGTCTTAGCGTCGGCTTCGGGACGAGCGAGTCCCGGCTCGGAGGAGGCACGCGATGGACGAGAAGGAAAAGGCGCTGATCGAGGAAGACGCCCGCCGCAGCGTCGCCGAGCGCGGACAGCACGGCGGGCACGGCCCGGCGATGCGGCGGTATCTCCTGGCGGAGGAACAGCGGGCGAGCAACGAAAACGAACGCGGCGAGGTCCCCGAGCCGGCGCCAGCGCCGCACCGATGATCCCGCCGGTGGTCGTCGGGATCGACGGCTCGCCGGAGTCATCGGCCGCCGTCCGGTGGGCGGCGGCGCAAGCCCGGTCGCGCGGCGGCGGGCTCGTGGTGTTCCGCGCCGAACTGTTCGACGACCCGGACCTGCTGCCGCACCGGAAACCGCCCGTCGAAGCGGAATTGCTGCTCGAACCCGGGTACCGCCTGCTTCGGCGGGCGGCGGACGAGGCGCGCCGCGCGGTGCCCGGGGTCTCGGTGCGGATGTGTCTTCGGCTCGGGGCCGCGGCCGGCCTTCTCGTCGAACAGTCGGCCGAAGCCGGATTGCTCGTCCTCGGGCCGTCCGGCGTGGGCGGGATGCGGGGCGCGGTCACCGGTTCGGTGCCGCTCAGCGTCGCGGCCTCCGCTCGCTGTCCGGTAGCGGTCGTGCGCGGCCGCGCGGATCCGGCAGGGCCGGTGGTGGTCGGGGTCGACGATTCCGGCGGCAGCGAACGAGCGCTGGCCTTCGCTTTCGAAACCGCCGAAACGCACGGAGCGGCGCTGGAAGCGGTGCACGCGTGGCATGACGGAAACCGGGAAAACGGTGTCCCCGAACAGGTCGCCGCGTGGTCCCGGAAACATCCGGCGGTTCCGGTGCGCGTCCGGACGGTGCGTGCTCGTTCGGCGGCCCGTGCGCTCGCCGGGATTTCCCGCGGCGCCCGGGTGGTCGTCGTGGGCAGCCGCGGCCGCGGACCGGTCGCGGGCGGCCTGCTCGGCTCGACCGGCAACGGTCTGCTGGCGCACGCGGCCTGCCCGGTCGTGGTCGCCCGCTGAATGCGAGGGAAGGACTGAGTCTCATGAGAATTGTTGTCGCGGTCGCGACCCGGCACGGGGCGACCCGGGAGATCGCCGAGCAGATCGCGGTTTCGCTGCGCGGAGAGCTCGCGAAGACGGGCACGCCCGCGGAGGTGGTGGTGGCAGACGCGGGCGGCGTCACGTCGTTCGACGGCTGCGACGCGGCGGTGCTCGGCAGCGCTGTCTACATCGGACATTGGCTCGAGCCCGCTCGCGAACTGGTGCGGGCTCATCAGGACGAGCTGTCCCGGATCCCGGTGTGGCTGTTTTCCAGCGGTCCGGTGGGGGAGCGGAGCAAACCCGGCGAAGAACCGGTGGACGTCACCGACGTGCTCGCCCGCAGCGGAGCGAAGGAGCACCGGTTGTTCGGCGGCCGGCTCGACCGTTCCCTGCTGCGGTTCCCGGAGCGCGCGATGGTCGCCGCGCTGCGGGTGCGCGACGGCGACAACCGGGACTGGCCGGTGATCCGCGCCTGGGGCCGGGCGATCGCCCGCGAGCTGAGCGCGGGGACGGCCGGTGACCTTCGTCCATCGTCTTCAGGCAATCCGGCCGCGTCGCCGCGGCGGGCGCCTGGAGTTGTCTGAAAGTGCGAGACCGTTCGCGAAGAGAGGAGCGCGCAATGACGTCGCTGTTGCCCGGTTCCCGGCTGGCGCTGCCGAGCATCGCCGCCTGGCTCGACCACCCGTGGCCGTTCGCCGAGCACAACCCGGTGCGGATCGAGGAGTCCGCCGAGGACGGCAAGTACACGGTGCGAGCCGAGTTGCCGGGGTTCGATCCCGAGAAACACATCTCTGTGACCACGCACGACGGGCTGCTGACCATCGAGGCGGAGCGCGAAGCGAAGAAGGACACGGGCGGCCGCAGCGAGTTCTACTACGGCAAGTTCAGCCGCACGGTAGGCCTTCCCGCCGGCGCTGAGGCCGCCAAGATCGCCGCGAAGTACGCCGACGGCATTCTCGAGATCTCGATGCCGCTGGCGCGGCAGCCGCACGAGAAGCAGGTTTCGATCCACGTCGACAAGGCATGACGGACCAGGCGGCGGGCACGGTCGCGGCCGTGCCCGCCGCCTCGCGCAGGGAGGAGTTCCGATGAGCGCGGACCAGCCCGCACGGGTGCTGCTTGCCGACGGACAGGTCGGCCTGGTGCGCCCGCTCGGACCGGCCGACACCGAGGCCGTGCTGCGGCTGCACACCGACCTCGGGGAGCGGGACCGGTACTTCCGGTTCTTCGGCCCGCTGCCGTCCACTGTGGACAGGCTGGCGGCGGAGATCGCCGGGACGTCCGACGAATGCCACACGGCCGTCGGCTGTTTTCTCGGCGAGCAGCTGGCCGGGGTCGCGCACTGCGAGCGGATCGGGCAAAGCGCCGACGCCGAGATCGCGCTCGTCGTGGACGGGCACCGGCGCACGCACGGGATCGCGACGCTGCTGCTCGAACACCTCGCCGCGGCGGCCCGCGCGCACGGCATCTCCCGGTTCGTCGCCGAAGTGCTCGCGGAGAACGCGAAGGTGATCCGGGTGTTCGCCGAACTCGGCCTGCCCTACGAAATCGACCACGAGGGCCCGGAATGGTCGGTCACGATCTGGCTGGACGGCGAGGACCGCTACCCGGACGCGTTCGCCCGCCGCGACGAGGTCGCCGAGGCGGCCAGCCTGGCGCATCTGCTGCGGCCGGCGTCGGTCGCGGTGATCGGCGCGGGCAGGCGGCCGGGCTCGGTGGGGCACGCGGTGCTGGCGAACCTGCTGGACAGCGGTTTTCCCGGCTCGGTCGAGGTCGTGCATCCGGTGGCGGAAGAAATCCTCGGCGTCCGCTGCGCGCCGTCGGTCGCGGACCTGACCCGGACTCCCGAGCTGGTGGTGATCTGCCTTCCCGCGGAAGCCGCCGCGGACGCGGTGGAGGAATGCGGCAAACGCGGAGTGGCCGCGGCGGTCGTCGTTTCGTCCGGGCTGACCGGGACCGCGGCCGGCGAGCGCGTCCGCGACGCGGTGCGCAGGCACGGCATGCGGCTGGTCGGCCCGAACTGTCTCGGCGTGCTTTCGACGGATCCGTCCTGTCCGTTGGACGCGACGTTCCTCGCCCGCCGTCCGCGGGCCGGGGGCATCGGCGTCACGACGCAGTCCGGCGGGGTCGGGATCGCCCTCGTCGAGGCGCTGACCGGGCTCGGCCTCGGGCTTTCCTCGCTGGTCTCCACCGGCGACAAATACGACGTGAGCGGCAACGACCTGCTGCTGTGGTGGGCGAGCGACCGGCGCACCGAGACTGTGGTGCTGTACCTCGAATCTTTCGGCAATCCCCGCAGATTCGCCCGGCTGGCGGCTCGGCTGGCGAGGACCCGGCCGGTGCTCGCGGTGCGGGCCGGAAGCGGCGGGACCGCCCAGCGCGCCGCTGCTTCGCACACTGCCGCCGCGGCGACTCCCGCGGTGACTCGTGACGCGCTTTACGCACAGGCGGGCATCATCGCCGTCGACACGGTCGCGGAGCTGGTGGATGTGCTCGCCGGTGTTTCCTGGCAACCGCTTCCGCATGGCCGTCGGGTCGCGGTGCTGAGCAACGCCGGCGGAGCTGGGGTGCTCGCGGCCGACGCGTGCGAGCGCGAAGGACTCACGATGGCGAGCCTGTCGGCGGAGACCGCGGCCAGGCTGCGCGAGCTGCTGCCCGCCGAGGCCGCTGTGCACAATCCGGTGGACACGACAGCGGCGGTTCCGGCGGAGAAATTCGGGCAGGCGCTGAAGATCGTGCTCGCCGATCCGGGCGTCGACGCGGTCATCGCGGCGACGGTTCCGACTGCGGTCGGGAACCCCGCGGCCGCGCTCGCCGACGTGCTGCCGGACGTGGACAAGACCGTGCTTGCGGTCCGGCCGGGACAGCGGGAACGGGTGTCGCCGCTGTGCGCGGACGGACCCGCGGTCACCGCGTGCTACGACGATCCGGCCACCGCCGCGCTCGTGCTCGCCCGGCAAGCCGAGTACGCCGAATGGCTCGCTCGGCCCAGGAACGACGCCACGACTCTGCCGGAGATCGATTCCGCCGCGGTGCGGGAATTCGCGACGGCGCGAGCAGCGGAGCGCGAAGGCTGGCTGTCGCCCGCCGCCGCGGCGGAACTGCTCCGGCTCGCGGGAATCCCGTTGGCGCCGACCCGATACGCCCGCGACGAGACCGAGACTGTCCGCGCCGCCGAGGAATTCGACGGGCCTATCGCGGTGAAGGCGGATGCCGAGGGACTGTTGCACAAGTCCGCCGGCGGCGGCGTGCTGCTCGGCGTCGAGAGACCGTCCGGGGCGCGGGACGCGTACCGGCTGCTGCTGACGCGCTTCGGTCCGGCGCTGCGCGGCGTGGTGATCCAGCCGATGGCCGACCGGGGCCGGGAACTGCTCGTCGGCGTGCGGTCCGACCCGGTGTTCGGCCCGCTGGTGGTGTTCGGGCTGGGCGGGATCGACACCGATCTGGTGGCCGACCGCGCCGCGCGGCTCGCCCCGCTCACCGGACCGGACGCGGACCTGCTGCTCGACGGCCTGCGCTCGGCCGAGGCGCTGTGGGCGTCCGGCATCGACCGGGCCGCGGTGCGCGAGCTGTTGCTGAAGACCGGCCGGCTGGCGACGCTCGTGCCGGAGCTCGCGGAACTGGACCTGAATCCGGTGGTCGCGCGGGCGGACGGCTGCGCCGCGCTCGACGTCCGGATCCGGCTCGAGCGCCGGAAGCCCGCCGATCCGTACCTGCGCAAGCTGTCCGGCTGACCGAGCGAGGAGAAGCCAGTGCGAATCCTGACCCTGAATCCCGGGTCCTCCAGTGTGAAGGCGGCGGTCGTGCACGACGGCGTCGCGGTCGGCTGGGCGGCGTGGCAGAGCGACATGTCCCGCGCGGTCGTCGATGCCGTGGAGCGCTGGCCCCGGCCGGACGCGGTGGCGGTGCGGTTCGTCCACGGCGGCGCGCAGAAAGCGCCGGTGCTGGTGACCGACCAGGTGATCGCGAACCTCGACCGGCTGGTTCCGCTGGCACCGATCCACCAGCCGCTGTCGCTGGACGTCACCCGGCAGGTCCGGGCACTGCTGCCCGGCGTGCCGGTGGTGGCCTGCTTCGACACCGCGTTCCACGCCGAGCTGCCCGACGCGGCAGCGCACTACCCGCTGCCGCGCGAGTGGACGCGGCAGAACCGGTTGCGCCGTTACGGTTTCCACGGTTTGTCCGTGCAGCACGCGGTGCGCCGTGCCGCGGAACTGCTGCGGCGGCCGGCCGACGAGCTGCAACTGGTCTGCGCACACGTCGGAGCCGGGGTGTCGGTGACCGCGGTGCGCGGCGGGCGGAGCGTGGACACCTCGATGGGGTTCACCCCGCTGGAAGGGCCCGCGATGGCCACCCGGTCCGGTTCGATCGACCCGGGATTGCTGCTGCACGTCATGAAAACCGCGCCGATGGGACCCGACGAGCTGGCCGACGCGCTGTGCCTGCGGTCCGGGCTCGCCGGGATGAGCGGGACCAGCGGCGACCTCGGAGAAGTGCGGACGGCCGCCGCGGCCGGGAACGCCGACGCAGCGCTGGCGGTCGAGGTCTACGTCCACCGGCTCCGCCGGGAGATCGGCGCGGCGGCGGTCAGCCTCGACCGGCTCGACGCGCTGGTGTTCACCGGCGGGGTCGCGCAGTACCAGCCGGACACCGTCGCCGAGGTCGCGCGCGGCCTCGGGGCGCTGGGCGTGCGGGTGGGGGCGCTCGAGAGGTCCGACGCGGACCGGGCGATCAGCGCGTCCGGCTCGGCCGCGCCGGTGCTTGTGGTCCGCGCCCGGGAAGACCTGGAACTCGCCCGCGGCGCGGAAACCGTGCTCGCCGATCTGGGAAATGAGGTGCATCGTGCACGTACTGCTGACCGAAGCGAAGTTCGGTGACTGCGACGCGCTCAGCAAGCCGTTGCGGGACAACGGGTGCCGGGTCAGCCGGTGCCATGCGCGGGAAGGGATCTGCCTCGCACTCGCGCCGGGTTCGTCGTGCCCGCTCGACGACCGCGCCGATCCGCCGGTGCTCGCCGTGGACGTTCGCGACGCCGACCCCGAGCTCACCGCACGCGAGTTCGGGGTCGTGTGCGCGCTGCGGAAACAGGTCCCGGTGGCGATCGTCCCGCCGGAACCCGGACTGCCGGTGGCCGCGCCCGCGGGGCTTGAGGACCGGGTCACGGTGACCGACGCCGAGACCTTGTTGTCGACCTGCCGCGCGGCGGCCTCGATCCCGAGACCGAGGCCGGAACCCGCCGGAGCGATCGGATGAGCGACGTCGCTTTCGCCTGGGACCGCTGCGCGCGAGCGGTGCTCGTGGACGCGCTGGTGCGGCTGGACGTGCGCCGTTTCGTGGTCGAGACCCGGGCAGGCGAGCTGGCGATCTCCCGGGTGGGCCGGCTCCGGCACGATCCCGGCGGACGCCACGTGCTCGCCGGATGCGGCACCGCGCTGTCCGCCGCCTGGATCGTGCTGCGGGGGCTGGGCATCCGCCCGGTGCTGTCGTTCCCGGACGACCCGAGCCGCCCGGACGTGGTCGCGGCCGTGACCCCCGGGGCGGACGACCCGGCGACCGCGAGCGACTGGGACCGGTACCTCGCCTTGCGTGCGGTCGCCGGACCGCCGCGAGGCCGCGCGGTGCCGGTCGCCGACCCGGGCGTGCTCGCGGAGCTGGCGCAGGAGAACACCTGGCCGCGCACCCGAGTATCGCGGCACCCGGGCAGCCGGGGCCTCGTGGTGCTCGCCGACGGAACGACTCGCGTCGACCGCGTTCTGGTCGGCGCGGCGGTCCATTCCCTGCGGGTCGCAGCCGCGGTCCGCGGATTGACGACCGAGGTGCGTCCCGGGGACCAGAGCCCGGCTCCGCAGGCGGTCCTTCACGTGTTCGAGAGCTGAGGGAATTCCATGACCACGCATCTGCGCCCGCCGCCCGCGACAGCGGAGCCCGAGGTCGACGCACGGGAGCCGATCGGCCTCCTGCTGCGGGATCTCCGCTCCGCGCCGGGCGGCTTGAGCGGCCGGGAAGCGGCCCGGCGACTGCAGGTCTACGGGCCGAACGAGCTGCCGCACAAGGGCGGCAGGCAGTGGCCGCTCGCCCTGCTGCGCCAGCTGGTCCACCCGCTCGCCCTGCTGCTGTGGGTCGCGGCCGGGCTGGCGTGGTTCGCCGGGACGACCAACCTGGCGTACGCGATCGTCGGGGTGATCATCCTGAACGGGCTGCTCGCGTTCTTCCAGGAACAGCAGGCGGAGCGGGCGGTCGAAGCACTGGGCAAGTACCTGCCCGAGCGCAGCGCGGTGCTGCGTGACGGCGTCGTCGTGCACCTCGAATCAACCGAGCTGGTTCGCGGCGACGTCGTCCTGCTCGCCGAAGGCGACCGGGTTCCGGCGGACGCGCGGCTGATCGAAGGGACGGTGGACATCGACGCGTCGATGCTCACCGGCGAGTCGGCTCCGGTGACCCGGACCGCCGACGCCGTGGACGACGCCGACCGTTCGCTGGATTCCCCGGTGTTGGTCTTCAGCGGCACGGTCTGTGTCGCGGGTTCCGCGCGGGCCGTGGTGCACGCGACCGGACGGCGCACCGAAATCGGCCGGATCGCGTCGCTCTCGGCCCGGATCGGCCGCGAGGAGAGCCCGCTGGAGCGGCAGGTGCGGCGGGTCGCGTGGCTGATCGCCGGGGTCGCGGTGGTCGTCGGGGTCGGGTTCCTTCCGCTCGGCGTCGCGGCGGGGCTTTCGTGGTCGGCCGCCTTCGTGTTCGCGATCGGCCTGCTGGTGGCCAACGTGCCCGAAGGCCTGCTGCCGACGATCACGCTCGCGCTGGCGGCCGGGGTGCGGTCGATGGCGAAGGCAGGCGCGCTCGTGAAGCGGCTGTCGGCGGTGGAGACGCTGGGCTCGACCACCGTGATCTGCACGGACAAGACCGGCACGTTGACCCAGAACTCGATGCGGGTCGAGGAACTGCGCGGCCCGGACGGCGCGGATTCGGCACACCCGCGCGAGACCGCCGAGGTCCTCGCGCGGTGCAGCACCGCGGACCTCGACGGGGAATCCGGCGATCCGACCGAACTCGCGCTGCTTCGGTTCGCCGCGGACCATGGCGCGAACGTGACCGCGAGCGCCCGTGAAGCCGCACGGAAAACGTTGTACCCGTTCGATCCCCGGCTCAAGCGGATGTCCACAGTGGACTTAGTGGATGGCGGCCTCGTGGTGGCGGTGAAGGGCGCGCCCGAACAGGTGCTCCCGTTGTGCACCACGGAGTTCGACGGAACGGAGCTGACCGCGACCCGGCGCGCGCAGCTGGCGGCGCTCGTCGACAGCATGGCCGGGCGCGCGCTGCGGGTGCTGGCCATCGCCCGGCGGGAGACGCCGGCGATCCCGGGCAGCCGCGTGGAAGCGGAGAACGGGTTGTGCCTGCTCGGCTTCGTCGGCCTGGTCGACCCGCCTCGTCCGGAGGTCGCCGCGGCGGTCGCGGACTGCCATTCCGCCGGGATCACCGTGCACGTCGTGACCGGGGACAACGGGCTGACCGCGGCCGAGATCGCCCGCCGGGTCGGCATCGGCGCGGACCGGGTCGTGGACGGCACCGCGCTCGCGCGCATGCCGGAGCCGGACCTCGACACGGTGCTGGCCGGGGGAGACGAAGTGGTGTTCTCGCGTGCCGCACCGGAGGACAAACTGCGCATCGCCGACGCGTTGCGCGACTGCGGCGAGGTCGTCGCGATGACCGGCGACGGGGTGAACGACGCGCCCGCGCTGCGGCGGGCCGACATCGGCGTCGCGATGGGCGTCAGCGGCACCGACGTGGCCAAAGAAGCCGCGACCGTCGTGCTGACCGACGACAACTTCGCGACCATCGTCGCCGGGGTCCGCGAGGGCCGCCGGGTGTTCGACAACGTCCGCAAATTCGTGCTGTACATCTTCGCGCACGCGGTGCCGGAGGTGCTGCCGTTCCTGCTGTTCGCGATCTCCGGCGGCGCGATCCCGTTGCCGCTCACGGTATTGCAGATCCTCGCGATCGACCTCGGCACCGAAACGCTGCCCGCGCTCGCGCTCGGCCGGGAGCCCGCCGAGCCCGGGCTGATGGCGCGCCAGCCGCGCTCCCGCCGCGAAGGCGTGGTGACCGGCCGGATGCTTCTGCGAGCGTGGGGAATCATGGGCGTGCTGTCGGCGGCGCTCGTGCTCGGCGCCTTCTTCGCGGTGCTGTACGCCGCGGGCTGGCACCCCGGCGCGGACGTGTCGGACGGCGCGCCGCTGCACCACGCCTATCTCCAAGCCACCACGGCCAGCTTCGCCGCGATCGTGTTCTGCCAGATCGGCACCGCGTTCGCCGCCCGCACCGAACGGGTCTCGCTGCGGGCGATCGGCCTGGGCACCAACAAGCTTCTGCTCGGCGGCATCGCCTTCGAACTGGCCTTCGCCGCCGCGCTCATCTACCTGCCCTGGCTTCAGGACGTCTTCGGCACCGCGGCGCTGCCCGCGTGGGTGTACGCGGTGCTGGCGCCGATGCCGGTGCTGGTCTGGGGCGCGGACGAGCTGTTCCGCCGCCTGACCCGCGGTACCCGAGGAGGATCGTCATGACACACGTGCGCAAACTGGCCGAGATCCGGCTCGTTGATGCCGAGACGGCGGGCGGCAAGGGGGCGAACCTCGGCGAGCTGATCTCCGCGGGCTACCCGGTGCCGGACGGATTCGTCGTCACTCGCGACGCGTACTGGTCCGCGCTGGAGGCCGCCGGGGTCCGTGCCGAGATCGCCGACCTGCACGCCAAGGCGCTGATCGCGGTGGACGACGCACAGGAGCTGGCGGCCGCCTGCGAGCGGCTGCGAGAGCTGGTGCGCTCCGCCGGGCTGCCTCGGGAACTGGCGTCGGAGGTGACCGGCGCGTACCGGGCACTAGGCGACCAGCCGGTGGTGGCGGTGCGCTCGTCGGCAACCGGGGAGGACGGCAGCGAAGCCTCCTTCGCGGGCATGAACGCCAGCTACACCAACGTCGTCGACGAAGAAGCCTTGGCCGCGCGAGTGGTGGACTGCTGGACGTCGTTGTTCTCGCCGCGCGTGGTGAGCTACCGGGCGAGCCGGGGATTCACCGGCGAACCGGCGATCGCGGTCGTCGTGCAGCGGATGATCCCGGCCGAGCGGTCCGGCGTGATCTTCACCGCCGACCCGCGCACCGGCGACCGCGACCGGGCGGTGGTCGAAGCGGTGTTCGGCCAGGGCGAGGCGATCGTGAGCGGCGCGGTGGACCCGGACACCTACGTGGTGGCGAAAGAGGACCTCCGCGTGCTCAGCGCGCGGATCGGGGCCCAGTCGCACAAGATCATCCCCGAAGCGGGCGGGGGAGACGTGAAGGTCGCGCTGACCGCGCAGGCAGGCGGCCGGCGCGTGCTCGACGACGCCGCCGTGCTCGGGCTGACCCGGCTCGCCTGCCGGGTCGAGGATCACTACGGCGTGCCGCAGGACATCGAGTTCGCCATCGCCGATCGCCAGACCTGGCTCGTGCAGTCCCGGCCGATCACCACCCTGCCGCCGGTTCAGGAAGGCGCCACCGGCGTGCTGGTGACCGGGCTGGCGGCCTCGCCCGGCGAGGGCAGCGGCGCGGTCCGGGTGCTGCGCGATCCGGCCGAAGCACGGCGGCTGCGCGACGGCGAGGTGCTGGTGGCCCCGATGACGACACCGGACTGGGTCCCGGCGATCCGTCGCGCGGCTGCGCTGGTCACCGACGGCGGCGGGATGACCTGTCACGCCGCGGTGGTCGCCCGGGAACTGGGCGTGCCGTGCGTCGTCGGCACCGGCGACGCCACCCGGGTGCTCGCGGACCGCACGCTGATCACTGTCGACGGCACGAAAGGCGAGGTGCGAGCGGGAGCGATCGCGCACGAGGCGGCGCACCCGAAACCGGTCGCCGCGCCCGCTGCCGCCGAGGCGATCGGCACCCGGCTGTACGTCAATCTCGCGATGCCCGACCACGCCGCCGAGGTCGCGGCCCAGCCGGTCGACGGGGTCGGCCTGCTCAGGGCCGAGTTCCTGCTGACCACGGCACTCGGCGGACGGCATCCGCGCGCCCTGATCGCGCGCGGCGAGGAAGACTCCTTTGTGGACGCTATGGCGAAATCGCTGCTCGAGATCACCGCCGCGTTCGGCTCGCGTCCGGTGGTCTACCGCGCGACCGACCTGCGCAGCAACGAATTCCGCGGCCTCGACGGCGGAGCCGAGTACGAGCCGGTCGAGAACAACCCGATGATCGGCTACCGCGGCTGCTACCGCTACCTGCGCGAGCACGACCTGTTCGCGCTGGAACTGCGGACGCTGGCGCGGGTGCGGGAGCGGACGCCGAACCTGCACCTGATGATCCCGTTCGTGCGCACGAAATGGGAACTGGAGGCGTGCCTGGAGGCGGTGGACGCGAGCCCGCTCGGCAAGCAGCGCGGGCTGCACCGGTGGATCATGGCCGAGGTCCCGTCGGTCGTCTACTGGCTGCGCGAGTACGCCGGCCTCGGCATCGACGGGGTATCGATCGGCAGCAACGACCTCACCCAGCTGATGCTCGGCGTCGACCGGGATTCGGCGGTGTGCGCGGAACTGTTCGACGAGGCCGATCCCGCGGTGCTGGACGCGGTCTCGAGAATCGTGCGGACAGCCCGCGACTGCGGCATCACGTCGTCGCTGTGCGGCCAGGCGCCGTCGACGAACCCGGCGTTCACCGAACATCTCGTGCGCGCCGGGATCACGTCGATCTCGGTCAACCCGGACGCGATCGGGGCGGCGCGCGGCGCGATCGCCGCGGCCGAACGCCGCGTCCTGCTGGAAAAGGCGCGCTGAGCGCCGCATCGTGCACGGAGGAGAAAACCATGACCACAGCGAATGAACACGAAATCGTCGTCGGCGTCGACGGGTCGGCGGGCAGCGCCGCGGCGGTCCGCTGGGCGCTGGCGGAAGCGAAGTCGAGCGGCCGGACGGTGGTGGCGTTGCGAGCCTGGACGTTCGACCCGCTCGGCGACCTCGAATCGGCGGTCACCCGTTCGCCGGACGACATCGCCGCCCGCTACCAGCACGAACTGGACCAAGTGCTGGACCAAGCACGGGACGAGGCCGAAGGGGTGCGCGTGCGCAGCGGCACGATCGACGGCGCGCCCGGCCCGGCACTGGTCCGCGCGTCGGCGGAGGCGGCGATGCTGGTGCTGGGCAGCCACGGGCACAGCCGGGTGCTGCGCATGCTGGTCGGCTCGGTCTCCGAGTACTGCCTGCGGCACGCGCGCTGCCCGGTGGTCATCGTCCCGGCCCGGTCGGCCGAAGAACGGGAACCACTGCCCGAAGCGGCCGCGTACTACCCCGGACCCCTGTTGTGAGGAGCGGAAAATGAAGAGAACACGCCGGATCCGCTCGGTGATGACGACCGATGTCGCACAGGTCGTGCCGGGCACATCGTTCAAGGCCGTCGCCGCACTGCTGGAAGAACGCGGCGTCGGCGGTGCGCCGGTCGTCGACAAGGACGGCCGCGTGCTCGGGGTCGTCTCGCGCGGCGATCTGCTGGAGCGCAACGTCGAACACCACGGCCTCGGACCGCAGGCACGACGCGGCAAGCACAAGGCCGAAGCACTCTTTGCGGCCGACCTGATGACGGCGCCGCCCGTCACGGTGGACGTGGAGGACGACGTCGTGCGCGCGGCCCAGCTGATGGAGAAGCACCGGGTGCACCGGCTGCCAGTGCTCGAAGCCGACGGGACGCTGGCCGGGATCGTCTCCCGGGCGGACCTCGTGCGGGCGTATTTGCGTTCGGACAACGACATCCGCGAGGAAGTGCGCGACGAGGTCTTGAAACAGGAGATGTGCCTCGACCCGTCCACGCTGTATGTCTCGGTGCACGACGGGGTGGTGTCGCTGAGCGGGGCTGTCGAGCGGTACAGCATGATCGGGGTGATCAAGGCCCTGATCAGCCGGGTCGACGGGGTGGTCGAGGTGCGGGAGCACCTGCGGGTGGAGCTGGACGACCGGAACATCGGGCCGGGCGTGCCCGCGGCGGGCGGGATGTTCCCGGACCGGTCGATCCATCGTCCGTGAGCTCGGCTGTAACGTACGCGAGGGCCTCCCTGAGGGAATCAGATTCCGTCAGGGCGGCCCTCACGTACTTCGGCGGGTGCGGAGAGCCACCCGGCCCGGCCGATACTGCGCATCGCGGCGGCCGGGCTCGTTCGCGAAGGGCGCGCCTCGCGGCCTGCGCCCGGCGATGAAGGCAGATCTGCCGGAACCAGAGTCAATGCCAGGAAGTTGCTGTGCCGATTCCGCCCGCTGACTGTCCACACGAGACGCCAGCGGCACCGAAATGCCCGATTGATCGCCACCTGGCTGGTATTCGAGGTGCGTGAGGGGCCCCTGAGGGAATCAGATTTCCTCAGGGGCCCCTCGCGAACGTTCACCGGGGCGCAGCTCACTCGCGGAACAAAGCGACCTTCAGTGCACCGCTGTCCTGCGGATGCGCGAAGACGTCATACGCCTCGTCCATCTCCTGCAACCCGAACCGGTGCGTGACCATCCGGCTGACGTCGAGGTGTCCGGCGGCGAGCATCCGCAGCAGCATCGGCGTGCTGGAGGTGTCGACCAGGCCGGTGGTGATGGTGACGTTGCGGATCCAGAGCCGTTCGAGGTGCAGCGTGGCCGGTTTGCCGTGCACGCCGATGTTCGCGACCCGGCCGCCGGGGCGGACGAGCTCCGCGCACAGTTCGAACGTCTCCGGGACACCGACGGCTTCGAGGGCCACATCCGCGCCGAGGCCGCCGCTCGCTTCGCGCACCGCGGTCTCGGCTTCCGAGGGCTGGACCGTCACGTCGGCACCAGCCGCTTTGGCTGCCGCGAGCCGGGCGGGTTCCTTGTCGATCACGATGACCGACGACGGGCTGTAGAGCCGGGCCCCGGTGATCGCTGCGAGGCCGATCGGGCCCGCTCCGACGATCGCCACGACGTCGCCGGGGCGGAGGCGTCCATTGAGGACTCCTACCTCGTAGGAGGTGGGGAGGATGTCGGCCAGCAACAAGGCCGCTTCGTCGCTCACCGACGGCGGCAGCAGGTAGACGGAGGTGTCGGCGAACGGGACGCGGGCGAATTCCGCCTGTACGCCGTCGACGAGGTGGCCGAGGATCCAGCCGCCTCCGCCGAGGCATTGGCCGTAGCTGCCGCGGCGGCAGTATTCGCAGCGGCCGCAGGCGCTGATGCAGGACACGAGCACGCGGTCGCCCGGCTTGACCGAGGCGACCGCGTCGCCGGTGCGCACGACGGTGCCGACCGCTTCGTGGCCGAGGATCCGGCCGCGTTCGACCTCGGGGACGTCGCCTTTCAGGATGTGCAGGTCGGTGCCGCAGATGGTGACGGCGTCGATCCGGACGATCGCGTCGGTCGGCGCGAGGATTTCCGGGTCCGGGCGGTCGGTCCAGGACCGGCGACCGGGGCCGTCGTACACGAGTGCCTTCACAGTTCCTCCTTCACAGGACTGCGGGCGTCCGCCGGCACGGCGGACGCCCGTGGACGGTTCAGCGCAGCCAGGTCCGGTCGCCGACGAAGGCGGCCCAGCGGCGGCCGATTCCCCACGTGTCGCCGGCGCAGGCGGCGGCGAGCGCGATCAGGACAAGGGCGTAGACCAGGTGGTAGTCGAGGAACGGGTTGGCCGAATGCGTGGCCGCTCCCGCACCGGTGCTGCGGGCGGGCGGCCATTCCGCGGCCCACATGAGCAGCATCAGCAGGGTCCCGGAGACCGCGGCGATCCGCAGTCCGGCCCCGGCGGCCAGCGCCAGCCCGATGCCGAGCAGGCTCAGCATGAACAGCCAGTCGGCCCACCACGTTCCGGCCCACGCGTGGAACATCGACGCGAACGGGCCGACGTCGACCTTGCTCAGGAAGCCGTTGGTGGGCGAGCCGCCGTGGATCCAGGCTCCGGCGGCGGGCGTGGAGTAGCCCAGGCCGAGCAGTTTGTCGGCGAAGGGCCACAGGAACAGGAATCCGGCGGCGATCCGCAGGACCGCGAGCGACCGGGCCCCGTAGCTGGCCCAGGGCGGCTGCGCGACCGTCTCGTCGCGACCGGCCGGAGTCCGGCTCGCCGGGGGTGTGCTGTGCTGGGATTTGACGGACATGGGGACCTCCATTCGTCTCTGGCCCGAGTCTGATCCGCCGGGCCAGTGCGGCTCTGGAGCCGAAAGTCCTCGTCGGACAGGCCGTTGGGCGCGGATCGCCGAGGAGGGGCCGAAGGTCCACGCACGAGGGGACCGACGCCGCTGCCGCCCGGTGCCGTCCGCGCCTACCGTCCGGAGGGAAAACCCGGCTGGACAAGGAAAGGCGGAACCGATGACCGAACCCGCACTCGTCGCCGCAGTCGACGGCTCGCTGGCTTCCCTGCACGCGGTCGGGTGGGCGGCGCGCGCCGCGGCGGGACGCGGGGTTCCGCTGCGCCTCGTGCACGTCCTCGACGAGCTGGCCCTCGACTTCCCCCGTCCATTGCCGACAGTGGAGAACTTCGGCAAGGTGCTCACCGCGCGCGGGCACCGGATCCTGCGCACCGCCCGCGACGCCGCCCAGGAAGCGGTTCCCGGACTGACTTCGGATCTGGTGCTGCTGCGCGGAATCGTCGGGAAGTGCCTCGCCGCGCAGTCCCACGGGGCGGTGCTGCTGGTGCTAGGGACCCCCGGACTGCGTCCGTTGGGCCGGATCCTGCTCGGCTCGGTGTCGATCTCTCTCGCCGCGCACGCGGACTGCCCGGTGGCGCTCGTCCGGCCGCACGCGGGCGACGAAGAGCCGCCGGCGACCGGACCGGTCGTCGTGGGAGTCGACGGTTCGCCGTCGAGCGAACTGGCGCTGGGGACGGCGTTCGAGGAAGCCGCGTGGCGGAACGCTCCGCTGACCGCGGTGCACTGCTGGGACGACCGGCTGCTGTCGGCGATCTTCCGGGAGAACCGCTGGAACGCCGACAGCGGGATCGAGCAGGAGGCGCACGTGGTGCTCGCCGAGCGGGTCGCCGGGTGGGCGGAGAAATATCCCGGTGTCGATGTGCGGCAGCTGGTGGTGCGCGGCCGTCCTGCCGAGCAGTTGCTGGATCTGGCGGACCGGGCGCAGCTGCTCGTCGTGGGCAGCCGCGGGCGCGGCGGGTTCGGCGGACTGCTGCTCGGGTCCACGAGCCAGGCGGTGATGTCCTACGCGCTGTGCCCGGTCATCGTCGCCGGTTCCGGCGAGGAACCGCCCGGCCCCAGCGGAAATACGCCAGCGGACCCGCGAAGTTGACCGCGATCGCGACCGCCCAGGCGGATTTCGGGCCGTTGACCCCGTCCTCGGGCCGTTTCGCGAGATCCCGCCAGGCGGCCGCGGCCAGCAGCACTTGCACCGCGGCGGCGGCCAGGACCGTGCGCCGCTGCGCGGGGGAGAGATCGGAAAACTTCCGGTGTGCTCGCATGGGCTCCTCCTCCTGGTCGGGCTCCCAGGCAACACCCCCGCGAGACCGGCGGGGAAGAGGAGAACGGCCCGGCTCCCGGGGACCGCGGACTCCGGCCGCCCGGCGAGGGAAAGCATACGGTGCGACGAAAACTCGGAGGTGCTGTGATGACCGGACTGCTGGTCTCGGAGGTGATGAACTGGCCGGTGGTGACTGCCGCGCCGGACACGCCGTTCAAGGGACTGGTCGATCTTCTCGCCGCCAACCGCATTTCGGCGGTGCCGGTGACCGACGGGTCGGGGCGGCCGGTCGGGGTGGTTTCGGAGCAGGAACTGCTCGCCCGGTACGACAGCCGGGCCGAAGGGCCCCCGCCCGGCTTTTTCGCCTCTCCTCGCCGCCGTCGCCGCTGGGCGCGAGCGCGGGGCCGGCGGGCCCTCGACGTGATGCGCACCCCGGTGCGCGTCGTCCGGCAGGACGAACCGCTGGCCGACGCGGCGCGGTGGATGGTCGAGGCGAACCTGCGCCGGTTGTTCGTCGTCGACGGTTCCGGATCGCTCACCGGAGTGCTCGCCCGCCGGGACGTGCTCGCGGTGTTTCTCCGGCCGGACGCGGAAATCAAGGAAGCGGTCGAACGCCGGGTGCTGCGCGAGGCGCTGTGGGCGGACCCCGCGACGACGTCGGTGCGGGTGGACGACGGCGTGGTCACCTTGACCGGGACGGTGGACAGCCCAGGCGAGGTGCTGCGTGCCGAGCTGCTGACCGAGGTGCTGCCCGGAGTGGTGGGCGTGCGCAACCGGCTGCAGTACGCGGGGGACCGGCACGAGGCCACCGCCCAGGGGTGAGACGGCAATGCCAGGGCACAGACGACAATCCTGCTCACGATGGGCCCGGCAAGAGCCGTGCCGGGCCGCTCGGCGTGGGCAGCCGAACGCATAACGCCGCCCTGAGCGCCTGGCATCGGCGGTGCGACGACCGTGAAGGCCGCCCCGGCACTGCCGGGCGGCCTTCACGGTTTTCAGCCTCAGCTGAGGGCTCGCCCGATGGTTTCGGCGAGTTCGACGGTTCGGGCCGCGTAGCCCCATTCGTTGTCGTACCAGCCGAAGACCTTGACCAGATGGCCCTCGGCCTTGGTCAGGCCGGCTGGCCGCGGTGATCACCCGCGATCAGGGCGCGGCGGCCGAGGTCCGCGCCGGGATGGTCATGGAACGCGTCCTGCTGACCGCGACCGCGGAGGGGCTCGCGACGTCGTTCCTGTCGCAGCCGTTCGAAGCGCGGTCCACGCGGGCGCAGCTGCTGGCGGCCTTCCGCGGTCTCGGACAGGTGCACACGCTGCTGCGCATCGGGTACGGGCTCCCCACCCGGATAACAGCGCGCCGCCCAGCCGCGGAGGTGACGACGGTGCGGAGCGTGCCGGAGGTCCCGGCGTCGTGACTGATGCGCTGGGATAACCCGATCCGTTCAGGACGCCCCAGCGCCGGGAAGCACCCGAAGCACGTCCTGGAACGTCACCATGCCGACGAGCACCCCGTCGTCCAGCACGGGCAGCGAACGGATCCCGGCCTCGCTCATGCGGCGGGCCAGCTCGCCGCAATCCAGGTCGGCCGCCGCGCACAGAGCCGGGGTCCGCATGACCGCCCCGGCCGTGCGGTGTCCGCTGAGCATCGCGCCGGCATCCGGGTCCGCCTCGCCGGGGATCCCCGCGCGGATCACGTCCTCCTCGGTCAGCAGGCCCATCAGCCGGCCGCGGCTGTCGACGACCGGCAGTGCGGTGAACCCGTGCCGGGCCATCAGCCGGGCAGCCTCGGGCAACGGGACCGAGGCGGTCACCGCGATTACCGGCGTGGTCATGATGTCGCGCGCGTGCATGGGAGTCTCCGTTCGTCGCGCTCCTGCGTCGACGATCACCCCGAAACCTCGGTGCGCCAAGGGCATTTGGTCCCGGCCGCAGTGCCCTTCCGCGCGGGACCGGCGGCCCGCGCGTCCGGGCGGAATTCCTCTTCGGACGGAACGCTTTCCCGGCGATTCTGGGGGCTGGCAATCCTTACGGAAGGGGCGCGAGATGAACGCGTCAACGGACCGCGTAGTGCGGTGGTGGCACATGCTCGTCCCCGGGCGCGGTTCGGTGGCCCGGCCCTCGGACCGGTTCCAGTCCGGTCTCCTCCTCGTGGCGGTTCTCGTCGCGCTGGCCGCGATCCCGTTCGCGGCGGCCGCGGGTTCCGAGCTGTACGCGACCCAGAAACCCGTCTCGGCCGAGCAAGTCGCGCAGCGCAGCAAGGCGACCGCCGTGCTGCTGGCCGACGGCCTGGCGACGACGGTGAGCGGGCGCAGCGGCGTCGTCGCGAACTCCGCGCCGACGGACGCGGTCTGGCAGGCTCCCGACGGTTCGCGCCGGGTCGGCAAAGTGGCCGCCGACGAGGGGGCGCGGCGCGGCGACCAGGTCACGATCTGGGTGGACCGAGCCGGAAACCCGGTTCCGCCGCCGCTGACCGCCGCGGCAGTGCTGGTCGACGCGGTATGCGCGACGCTGGGGCTGTGGGTGTCGGTGTGCTTGCTGCTGGCCCTCGTGTACGGCGGCACGGTGTTCGCGCTGAACCGGCACCGGCTCGCCGAATGGCAGCGCGAATGGGACGCCGAGCAGGAAAAGCGCACCCATCCGTGAGGACGGCCGGTCAGCAGGCCGAGACTGCGAGAGCGCGGGCGACGCACGGGTGCGGCTCCTCCGTCAACGGAAGGGGCCGCACCCGTGCGTCGCTTCCGGGCCGGGCACCGCGCTTCGCGAGATCATTGACGGTCCCGTGCACAGCGAGATCAGTGGACATCCGCCCGCCCGAACTGTGGCCGAGCATGCGTTCGGTCTGCGCGGCAGGAGGCGGGGCGAGTGAGCCGCTCCGGACCGGCGGTCGCGAAGCGGCTGAAGCGTGGGAAGTCCGGGTGCCCGTAGAGAAGGATTTCGCTGCCGCACGGAACGTACCGCCGGTGTCGAGCCCGAGTTCGTCGAGCGCGGCGAAAGGTTCAGTCACGCCGTGCTCGACGGCGGTCGCAGCGACGTGCGCGCACCGCTGTGGCTCGGCCTCACGTCTCCGCTCAGTGCCGGAGAGCTTCGCGGCGGCGGTCGTACTCGTCCTGGTCGATCTCGCCGCGGGCGAACCGCTGCCGCAGAATCGCGGTGGCAGGGTCGGCGTCCGGCACGGAGCCGGACGGGCGGCGGACGAGCAGCGCGGTGACCACGGCGATCGCGGCGAGCAGCGCGACGGCCACGATGCTCATCACGACCGGCCCGACCCATTCGGCGGCGGTTCCGTAGTGCCAGTACATCATCGGGTGCTCCTCGGCTAGGGCCGGTCGCGGCGGACGGCAGCTTCGAGCGGCTGGAGTACGTCGCCGATCTCGCGCCGCGGAGTCGCGGGCAGCGGGTCCGCGTTGGCCGGAGCCCAGCCGACGCGCAGGACCATCTGCGGGAAGGCGCCGGACGTGACCTTCTGCTCGACCGTGCGGCGCACGTCGGGCAGTTCGAGCGGCTCGGTCAGCGGGCAGGTGGCGAGGCCGAACCGGGTCGCGGTGAGCAGCGCGGCGCTTGTCGCTTCCCCAGCGCGCAGCCGGGACATCCGGTCGTCGGACGCGGTGCTCAGCACGAGCAGCACTGTCTCGTCATCCTCGCCGGCCGCTCCGGCGGCTTCGGGCAGTTCCGGGTCCGCGAACTGGCGGCCGGGCAGCGCACCGGGAGTCAGGTCGGGCATGGGGGTGTTGCGGGACGGGACGCCGTCCGGGGACACGTGCCGTCCGCTCCAGGCGGCGAGTTCGATCCGGTAGGCGGGATCGCGGCGGTGCCGCAGCGACGCCTCCTCGACCGCGGTGGCCAGGTAGTAGCGCTCGGCGTCTTCGGCGACGCGCAGCACGACGCCTTCATCCGCGACCGCTTCGGCCATGCTCTCCAGATGTCCGCGGGGCACGTGCCACGAACTGTGCCGTCGGCGGTCGGTGCGGCGGCGGGGAATCGCGGCGGCGAGCGCGACCTCGTCGAGAGTCGGCTCGTGGCGGTGAAGTTCGATGGACGCCAGGTGGTCCGGTTCCGCGGGGTTGGGCAGCCGGTGCACTTCGGCGCTCCAGCCGAGCGCGGCGAAGGCGACGCGTGCGTGGTGCAGCGCGGCCCCGCAGCTGATCATCAGGTCCCGCCCGTCCGGGTCGGTCTGGGCGAGCTGCCGCGACGGATCGGCGTACAGGTGCAGGGACCGGTGCCCGACCGCGAATCGCCACGGCTGGGAGTTGTGCACCGACGGCGCGCGGACGGCCATCCCGACCGCTGTGGTGACGGTGTAGTCGTCGGGGAGTCCGCGTTCCATGGCGACCTGCCTTGTCGTCTCGTCCAGTGATGCGTCGACGGTGACAGTCGCGGCGGGACCCGAGACAGAGCCGGAATTCCCCGGGCGCAGGGACTTTCGCCGGTCGTCGTGCGCCGCGGTGACCTTCGCGGGCGCGCCCGGGCCGAAAGACCTCTGCCGTCGCCGGTCGCTCGCGATGTTGCATGACAACCCGATGGGGGCGTCGCGGCGACAGGAGCGAAATGTCCAGAGCACACGAAACAGACCCGGCCGAGTCACGGAGCCGGGCACTCGGCCTGACCTCGGCGACCGGATTGGTGGCGGGCAGCGTGATCGGCACCGGCGTGTTCACGATGCCCGCCGTGCTGGCCGGCGCGGGAACGAGTTCGCTGCTGGTGCTCGGCGTGGTGGCCGTCGGCGCCGCGGTGCTGGCTGTCCTCTTCGGACAGTTGACGAAACGCACGCCGAATTCCGACGGCGGCCTGTACGCCTACGCCCGCCGCGAGTTCGGCGATTTCGCCGGCTATCTGGTCGGCTGGTGCTACTGGGTTTCCGCGTGGGCAGGCAACGCCGCGATCGTCGCGTCGTGGGTGCTCTACGTCGAAGCCCTCTTCGGCATCGAACATCCCTCGACCTGGGTCGACCTCGGCATCGCGCTGGCCGGGCTGTGGATCCCGGCCGCGGTCAACCTCGCGGGCGTGCGGCAGATGGCGTGGTTCCAGAACACCACCGCGGTGCTGAAGTTCCTGCCGCTGCTCTTCGTGGGCGTGGTGGGCTGGTTCTTCGTGTCGAAGGGCAATTTCGGCGCGTTCAACACGTCCGGCGGGAGCCTTTACACCGCGATCGGGATCGCCGCGGGCGTCGCGCTGTTCGCGTTCATCGGGGTCGAAGTCGCGGCGGTCACGGCGAAACGGGTGCGCGAGCCGGGACGGAACGTCGGGCGCGCCTCGCTGCTGGGCACCGCCGCCAGCGCGGTGGTCTACCTCGCGGTGTCCGCGGCGGTGATGGGACTCGTCCCGCACGACGTGCTGGTTTCGAGCGGAACCCCGTTCGTGCCCGCGTTCGAGGCGATCCTGCCGGGCGGCGGCTGGGCCGGGAAACTCGTCGCCGCGCTCGCCGTGGTCTCGGGGATCGGCGCGCTGAACGGCTGGACCCTGGTGACCATTGAGGTGTCGCGTGCCGCGGCGGCCGACGGGCTGTTCCCGCGGGCGTTCGCCTGGGCCGACCGCAAGGACACCGCGTGGTTCGGCATCCTGCTGGCCGCGCTGCTGCCGTCGCTGCTGATGGTGTGGCGCTACACCTCGGGCACCGGGCTGGCGGTGTTCTCGTTCCTGGTGAACCTGGCCGTCGTCACGGTCGCCATCCCGTACTTCTTCTCCGCCTGCGCGCAGCTGGCCTACCTCGTGTCCCGCCGGCGCCAGGTGCACGGCTGGCTGCTGGCCCGCGACCTCGGCATCACCGCCGCCGCGGTGCTTTTCTCCCTGTGGGTGACCTTCGCCGCCGGCTACGCCGCGGTGTACGAGGCGATGCTCGTGCTGCTGGTGGGTCTCGTCCTGCACGCGGTGCTCAAGGGCCGGGCGGCGGCGCACGGCAAGCGCGAGACTCCGGCCGAGGACACCGGTGAGCAATGGCCGCGCGCAGCTTGACTCCGACCGACACGACGAAAGGCACCGCATCCATGAGCTTCGCAGTCGCGTCCGAAACCGGCCGCCTCCGACAGGTGATCCTGCACCGCCCGGGCACCGAACTCTCCCGGCTGACCCCGCGCAACGTCCACGAATTGCTCTTCGACGACGTCATGTGGGCGAAGAAAGCGAAGGAGGAACACGACGTCTTCGCCGAGGCGCTGCGCGAGCAAGGCGTGCGAGTGCACTACTTCGACCGGCTGCTCGCCGAAAGCCTGGACGTTCCCGAAGGCCGCGCGTTCGTGCTCGACCGGGTCTGCACCCCGCGAACCGTCGGCCCGGCACTGGCTCCGACGCTGCGGAAACTGTTCGACGACCTCGACAGCACGAGTCTCGCCGAATCGCTGATCGGCGGCGTCCTGAAAGCGGACCTGCATCCGCTGCGCACCAGCAGCCTGAAATGGCACTCCCTGCGGGCCGACGACTTCGTGCTGCCGCCGTTGCCGAATCACCTGTTCCCGCGCGACAACTCCTGCTGGATCTACGGCGGCGTCTCGATCAACCCGATGGCGAAACCCGCGCGGCAGCGGGAAACCCTGCACGCACAGGCTATCTACCGCTATCACCCGCACTTCGCCGGAGCGTCGTTCGCGAGCTACTTCGGCGACGAGGACTACTTCCCGGCGACGGTGGAAGGCGGTGACGTGCACGTCCTCGGCGACGGCGCGGTCCTCGTCGGCATGGGGGAGCGGACCACGCCGATGGCTGTCGAACTGCTCGCTCGCGCGCTGTTCGACAGCGGCCAGGCGCACACGGTGCTCGCGGTCGAGCTGCCCCGTTCGCACGCGACGATGCACTTGGACACGCTGATGACGATGGTCGGCGCGACGACGTTCGTCCTCTACCCGTATTTCGACCGGCAGCTGCGCTCGTGGACTGTCACCGCGGGCACCGAGCCCGGTGCGCTGGAGATCCGGCAGAACGACAGCCTCTGGAGCAGCCTAAGCCGGACGCTCGGCGTCGAGCGGGTCACCGTGCTGTCCACCGACGAGGACGTCCGTGCGGCAGAGCGGGAACAGTGGGACGACGGCAACAACTATCTCGCGGTCGCGCCGGGGATCGTCGTCGGCTACGACCGCAACGTCGCGACGAACACCATGCTGCGCAAGAACGGCATCGAGGTGATCACCGTGCCCGGCGGCGAACTCGGCCGCGGCCGGGGCGGCCCGCGCTGCATGAGCTGCCCGATCGAACGCGACCCCGCGTGATCACCCCCGACACTCAGGAGCACTTGATGAATCTGCACGGCCGCAACCTGCTCAAGGACACCGACCTTACTGCGAACGAATTCCGTTCCGTCGTGGAATTCGCGGCCCGGCTCCGCCAGGAAAAGCGGGCCGGGGCGCGGACGCAGCGGCTCGCCGGGCGCAACATCGCGCTGGTCTTCGAGAAAAGCTCGACGCGCACCCGGTCCGGATTCGAGGTCGCCGCCCACGACGAGGGCGCGCACATCACCTATCTCGGCCCCGAGGAATCCCACCTCGGCCACAAAGAGTCCGTCAAGGACACCGCCCGCGTGCTCGGCCGCATGTTCGACGGCATCGAATTCCGCGGCTCGTCCCAGGAAGCGGTCGAAACGCTCGGCGCCTACGCCGGGGTCCCGGTGTGGAACGGGCTGACCGACACCTGGCATCCGACACAGCTGCTGGCCGACGTCCTCACCATGCGCGACCACGCGCCGGGCTCCCTCGACAACGTGTCGTGCTGCTACCTCGGCGACGGCCGCAACAACGTCGCGAACTCGCTGCTCGTCGCCGGTGCGCTGCTGGGCCTCGACGTGCGCATCTGCGCGCCGGAACCGTTGTGGCCGAAGGAAGAGATCCGGCGGATCGCCGCGAGCCTCGCCCGTGAATCGGGCGCGAAAATCCTCGTGTCCGACGACGTGACGGAGGCCGTGCACGCCGCCGACTTCCTCTACACCGACGTCTGGCTGTCGATGGGCGAACCGGAGGAAGCCTGGGGCGCGCGGATCGAACTGCTGCTGCCGTACCAGGTCAACGCCAAGGTCGTCGCCGCGACCGGGAACCCGGCGGTGAAGTTCCTGCACTGCCTGCCCGCGCTGCACGGCCGGGACACGGCGGTCGGGCAGCGGCTCGGCGAACGGTACGGGCTCGACGCCCTCGAGGTCACCGACGAGGTCTTCGAATCGGCGGCGTCGGTCGTGTTCGACCAGGCGGAGAATCGCATGCACACCATCAAGGCCGTCATGGCCGCTACGGTGGGAGCATGAGGATCGTCGCGGCGCTCGGCGGGAACGCGCTGCTCGAACGCGGGGAGCCGGCCGAGTCCGACATTCAGGAGGAGCACGTCCTCGCCGCCGCCGAAGCACTCGCGCCGGTGGCCCGGGAACATGAACTCGTCCTGACCCACGGCAACGGTCCGCAGGTCGGCCTGCTCGCGGTCGAGAGTGAGCGCGATCCGGCGTTGCGCAGGCCGTATCCATTCGACGTCCTCGGCGCGCAGACCCAGGGGATGATCGGCTACTGGCTCGCGCAGGCCCTGCAGAACGCCTGCGGGCGACCGGTGGCCGGGCTGGTGAGTCGCACGCTGGTGCGCGCCGACGATCCGGCTTTCGCGGACCCGGCGAAGTTCGTCGGCCCGGTGTACGACCGCGCGACGGCCGAGCGGCTCGCCGCCGAACGCGGGTGGGACGTCCGCCCGGACGGCGCCGTGTGGCGGCGGGTGGTGCCGTCGCCCGAACCCGTCGAGCTGATCGAACTGCCCCTCGTGAAGACCCTGATGGAGGCCGGTGCGATCGTGGTCTGCGCGGGCGGCGGCGGGGTCCCGGTGGCCGCCGCCGAAGGAGGCTTGCGGGGCGTCGAGGCGGTCGTGGACAAGGACCTGACCGCGGCACTCGTCGCACGCGAGATCGGTGCCGACGCGCTGTTGCTGCTGACCGATGTCGAATCGGTACAAGACGATTACGGCACGCCGCGGGCCCGGCCGATCCGTGAAGTCAGCAGCCGCGAATTGCGTTCCCGGCGCTTCCCGGCCGGTTCCATGGGGCCCAAGGTCGACGCCGCGTGCCGGTTCGTCGAGAACGGCGGCAAGTTCGCCGCGATCGGCAAGCTGACCGCGGCGGGCGAACTGGCGGCGGGAACGGCCGGGACGATCGTCCGCGCGTGAGACCGGGATTCAGCCGACGAGCGCCCAGGCGAGCACCAGCCCGCCGGAGTTGGTGGCCAGGTGCACCAGCATCGGGGCGAGCAGCCCGCGGCCGGTGTGGCGCCACCAGCAAAGGAACACGCCCGCTCCGGCCGCGGCGACCATCGCCAGCACGGAGATCGTCGCGAGCGGAAGCCCGCCGACGGTCTGGTGGACGGCCGCGTTCTGGGTGAGGGCGAGGGAAGGCAGCAGATGCCACAGCCCGAACAACGCGGACGCGCCGAGCACCGGCCACCAGCGCCACCGCTCGCCCGCGCCGAGCAGCGCCGGGAGCACGCCGCGGAAGGCGATTTCCTCGATCAGCACGGTGCCGAGCGGGATGCGCACCAGCGCGAGCCACATCAGCTGCCCGAATCCCGGCGAACCGATCCGGCCGTCGTGGAACAGCACGCGCAGCGCCGGGATAGCGGCGGCGAGACCGAGCCCGAACGCCACGACCGCGAAGCCGCCGAGCCCGAACCACAGCATCCGGCGCGTGTGCCGCCGGCTGAATCCGATCTCGGCCCATCCGACGCCGGCGAATCGGGCGAGGGCCAGGAGCCCGGCGGCGGCGACCGCGCCGCAGACCGGGTAGGCCCAGCCGGGCAGCACCCGGTTGGCCAGCACGGTGGCCGCCGCCAGCAGCAGCACCGCGGCGACGACGGCAAGAGCACGACGCCGGAAAGCAGTGACTTCCGGCAGTTTCGGGACAACCGCGGCAACAGACATCGTGATTCCAGTGTGCCCTCGGAAAGGGACAATGGCGATGACGACCAAGGAACGCGAACCGTATCTCGACTTCCTGCGTGCGGTCAGCCTGATCGTCGTCGTACTGTGGCACTGGGCGTTCACGATCCTGCACTGGACGCCGACCGGGCCGCAGCCCACGAACCCGCTCGCGTACTTCCGGGGCTTGTGGGTGCTCACCTGGTTTCTGCAGGTGCTGCCGGTGTTCTTCTACGTTGGCGGGTCGGTGCACCTGGCGTCCTGGCAGCGTGCCCGCGCCGGCGGCCAGTCGCGGGGTTCGTACGTCTGGCACCACGTCAAGGAACTGGCGACTCCAGCCGGGGTGCTGATCCTTTTCTGGGCCGCCCTCGGCGTCGTGCTGACCCAGACGCTCGGGGCGCGATGGGTCGGCGGCGCGGTGCTGCTGGTCCTCAGCCCGCTGTGGTTCCTCGCGGTCTACGTCGGCCTGCTCCTGCTGCTGCCGGTCATGGCATGGCTGCACGAACGGTTCGACGTCCTCGTGCTGGTCTGGCTCGGCGGCGTCGCCCTGCTGGTCGACGTCCTGCGGCTGCGCTTCGGCTGGTCGGAGGTGAGCTGGGTGAACGTGGCCGCGGTGTGGGGCTTGGCGTATCAGGCGGGGTTCTTCCATCACCGCATCGTCGCCGCGTCGCGGCACGTGGCCGGGGCGCTGTTGTGGGCGGGCTCGTTCGCCCTCGCAGGACTGGTGCTGTCGGGCTTGTATCCCGGTTCGATGGTGGGCGTGCCGGGGGAGCGGATGTCGAACATGTCCCCGCCGACGTTCGTCATCGTCGCCCTGCTGGCCTTCCAAGCCGGGCTGTGCGAGGTGCTGCGTCCGGCCGTAGAGCGCGCACTGGCCAAGCCGCGCTGGCAGCGGGCGACGGCGGTGTTCACCAGATACGCGTTGCCGTTGTTTCTCTTCCACACCACCGGAATGGCCCTGGCCCGAGCGGTTGTGTACTTCGGCTTCGACCGGCAGTTAGCCGACGACCGCGCCCCGGACTGGATCTGGTGGGCCGAACGCCCGCTCGCGATCCTGGGCCCGCTGGTGTTCAGCGTCCCGCTGATCGTCTTCTTTGGGCGGTGGCAGGCAGTGCACCGCGCGAACAACCCGGGAACATCGCGGTGAAGCTGGCGACAACAGACCGTCGAAATCGCTCGGAGGCTCCGATTTTCGCCTGGGGCGCATCAGGTCGTGCTGGTGTTTTGCTTGGCAGGGGGAGGTGCGCAGATCGGTCGAGCGCTTGGATCGGAATCGCTCCTGGAGGCATACCCGAGGCCGCCGAGGCTTCTGCGGACTGCCGCATCACCCGACTCGGCCGGACCACGCCGGTGGCGCTCGCTCACCAGGTACGCGCCCTCAGTGAGGAGGTTCTCCGTCTTCTGAAGGCTGAGGGGTCGGCATGGTTTCTCGTCTAGGACGCCCGTAGCGCCAAGGGGCTTGCTGGGCGTCCGTGGCGCGTGGCGTTCGCGCTTCAGGATGACGGATGGCTGTTGCGCAATGCTGGATCCGACAGGCGGAACCGAGTTCGAGCTTGCGGCGCGCCGTTGGGGCCGCAAGGACATTACTCTGCAGGCACGGACGGCGGCGTGCGTCTGCGCTACGGGAGAACGCACACAGGTCGAGGCTGGCTGAACCCATCCGGTGAGGCCGACGGCGATGTGCTAGTCGGCTCTGCTCGGCACGACCGTATGTTTGTGCCGGGCTGAGTCCGCTAGCCGATCAGCTAGCGATCAGGAACACGTCTTCTCCTTCGCCGGGCACGACGTCGGCTTCCGTCAGGCGGCCCGATCGCCGCTACACGACGCCCGTAATTGTGCGTCCCCGCCACTCTGTCCAGTTCGGCCCCGCTCGGTGGGCGTCCCGCGGTGACTTGCTTCGCGTAGTAGGCCCACATCCGTTGCTCCGCCGTCAAAGACGGTTCGCCGAGACGGGACGAGACTGTCTTCAACGCCCCGTTCAGCAACTCCACCGCGAACAACAACGCGATCGGCGGGCATGCCACCACCACCTGCAACGGGCTTCGCACCAAAGCGGACCCGATGTTCGCCAGCAGCGACAGCTCGATCCCGAACACGAACGCCGACCACGCCACCCACCTGCCACGATCCCGCCCGGCCCGGCGTCGCTTTCACACCTCGACCGTCGCGATCGTCAGCAACCCGTCCGCCAGCAACGGCCAGATCGACGCAGCCGAAGCATCCGCACCAAACCGGACTGCGAGCTCACGGCCGTGGCGGTACGACGCATACGCCGCCCCCACCGCGACCAAACCCGTGCAACCGCATTGCAACCACAGAGCCAGCTTCGGAGCAACCTTCCCGCTCGACTCTCTCAACACGTCGCCACCCCGGCAGCATGATCGAATCGCAGTGGGAACGGCCGTCCGGAGCGGCACGGACCCGGCACCACGAACCGGCAGGTGCGAGCCCGAGAGTGCACAGCGGCCCGCCGGGGGATCGCCGAGGCGAGTTTCTGGGCGGCATTGGCGGCGACTTCCTGGGCGACGTTGGTGTAGAGGTCCATGGTGACCTTGATCGACGAGTGGCGGAGGATGTGCTGGATCACCTTCATGTCCGTATCCAGGGCAGGCCGCGGCGGGGTCGCAGTATTCGGGGCATGCGCAGCTGTCGAGGCAGCAGCGAACCCCGCGGCGCGGACCGTCGGCGGGCACTTTCCGGCGTCGAATCGGACAACTGAACACGGTGTTCTTCCGGCGGTTCCGCGGCGGCGGACGCGTGCATTCGGGGGAATAGTTTCCTGCAGCCAACGGAAATCGCCTCGATGTCCCGAGAAACCCTCGCCGGAAAGGCGATTTCCCTATACTGGTGTGCATGCACGATCTTGCGCAGCTGCGCGCCCTGCACGCAGTCGCCCGCAACGGATCCATCAGCGGGGCCGCGGATGCCTTGCACGTCACCATCTCCGCGGTTTCGCAGCGGCTGGCGAAACTCGAGCGCGAGGTGGGCCAGCCGCTGCTCGAACGGCACGGCCGGAGCGTGCGCTTGACCGATTCCGCGCTGCTGCTGGTGGGGTACATCGAACAGATTCTGCTGTTGATGGGCGAGGCCGAGGCAGCGCTGGAAGGACAGAAAGGCGCGGTCACCGGAACGCTGTCCATCGCCGCATTCCCGACCGCCGCGCGAGGCCTGGTTTCGGGCACGCTGCGCAGCCTGCGGGAGGATTATCCGAATCTGCGCGTCGAGTTCACCGAACTCGAGCCGGAGGAGTCCTTGCCGAGGGTCGTCCGCGGCGACGTCGACATCGCGGTGGTGCAGGACTGGTTCACTTCGCCGTTGCAGATTCCCGACGTGCTGATGAAAGAGCATCTGCTGGACGACGTCACCGATGTCGCGCTGCCCGCCGGGCATCCGCTGGCCGACTGCGAAACGGTCGAGCTCAGCGAGCTGGCGAACGACCCTTGGGTCACCTGGTCGGTCGGGCAGATGTGCCACAACTGGCTGCTCGACACGATCCGCGAGCACGGCGTTCAGCCGCGGATCGCGCACACCGCCGCCGAGTACGCGACACAGCTGGCGCTGGTGGCCGGGGGCAACGGCGTCGCGATGATTCCGCGCCTGGGCCGGGACGGCACCCCGTCCGGGGTCCGGATCGTGCGGGTCGAACCGGTGTTGAGCCGGCAGGTTTTCGCCTTGTGGCGCAACGAGGCGGTCCGTCGGCCGGCGATCCGCGCGGCCGTCGAGGCACTGGTGACCGCCGCGGCCCGCCAGTGACCGCCGACGAGCGCGACGGCGAGCGCGGCGGAAGGTAACAGACCGTGGAACCGGGCCGACCGAGCGATGCCGGCCGGCCCGGGGAGCGGGGCTAGGCCGGCGGCGCGATCGCGGACAGCGCGGCGAACTGCTCGTCGGCGAGCTCCAAGGCGGACGCGGCGTGGTTCTCCTCGAGGTGCTTGATCGACGAAGTGCCCGGAATCGGGATGACGACCGAGGAACGCCGGTACAGCCAGGCGAGCGCCACCTGCGACGGGGTCGCGCCGAGTTCCTTCGCGATCGACGCGAGCGGACCCTTGGCCGAGGCCAGGTCGCCCTTGGCGACCGGGCGCCACGGAATGAACGCGATGCTCTCGCGTTCGCAGTAGTCGAGCACCGCTTCGTGCTGACGCTCGGCCACGTTGTAGAGATTCTGCACGCTCGCCACCTCGATCTGCGTGCGCGCCTCCTCGATCTGCGCGACCGTCACCTCGGAAAGGCCGATGTGCCGGATCTTGCCCTCGTCCTGCAACTCCTTGAGAACGCCGAACTGCTCGGAAGCGGGCACCTGCGGGTCGATGCGGTGCAGCTGATACAGGTCGAACCGGTCCAGCTTGAGCCGGCGCAGGCTGAGTTCTGCCTGCTGGCGCAGGTATTCCGGGCGGCCCAGCGGCTTCCACTTGCCGGGCCCGGGACGGCTCTGCCCCGCCTTCGTCGCGATGACGACACCGTCGGCGTAGGGGTGGAGCGCGTCGGCGAGCAGCTCTTCGTTGCTGCCCGGACCGTACGCGTCGGCGGTGTCGATGAACGTGATGCCCAGTTCGACCGCACGGCGGGCCACCTCGATCGCCCCGTCGCGGTCGGCCGGGTCGCCCCACACGTTCGGACCGGTCAGACGCATGGCGCCGAAGCCGCTCCGGTGCACGGCGAGGTCGCCGCCGATGGCGAAGGTGTCATCCATGGATATCCTTTTCATTTCCTGGTCAAGACCGGCTGGAAGCCGGTTCCGGGCGGCGTTGGGGTTGCGTCGTCGGGCCGGGCGAGCGCTGCACGAGTGCCACGCCCGCCAGCGCGACGGCCATGCCTGCGATCGCGTTCCAGCGGAACGGCTCGGCGAGAAACGCCATGCCGAGCAGCACGGACACGATCGGCAGCAGGTAGGTGACGGTGGACGCGACGGTCGAGCCGTCCTCGACCGTCAGCCGGAAGTTGAACAGGTAGGCGACGCCGGTGCAGAGCACGCCGAGGACGGCCAGCGCGAGGAACGCGTCCGCGCGCACCGAGACCGGCGAGCTGCCGGTGACCGGGATGGTCAGCGCGGCCAATCCGGTCGCTACCAGCAGTTGCGCGGCGACCATCGCGACCGGCTCGACGCCGGAGCCGGTCAGGAACCGCCTGGTGTAGACGTAACCGATCCCGTAGCAGACGGCGGAGGCCAGGCACAGCAGCGCGCCGCCGAGCGCGCCACCCGCTTCCCACGGCGAAAAGCAGAGCAGCGTGCCGGCGAAGCCGAGTACCAGCCCGGTTCCGCGCCCGGCGCCGACCGAGGTCTCCTGCCGGACGCCGAGCGCGATCGCCATCGTCCACAAAGGAGTGCTGGCGTTGAGCACGCCGGCCAGGCTCGAATCCACCTGCTGCTCGGCGATGCCGTACAGCAGGTAGGGGACGAAGTTGGCGAAGACCGCGGCGACCGCGATCTTCGCCCAGAGCCGCGGCGACCGGGGCAGGCCGAGCCCGCGCACCCAGCACAGCGCGAGCAGGAACAACGCGCCCAGGCCCAGCCGGACCAGCACGACCTGCCCGGGCGAAAATCCGCGCAGCGCCAGTTTGATCCACAGGAAGCTGGAACCCCAGAGCAACGCGACGACGGCGAGCCGCGCGAGGCTGGCGCACTTGATGGTGGCGATGACTGTCCTCCCCGAGATGCCCGCCTTTCCTTCCCCCGTGAGTCTGCCGCGCCGACGCTGCGCGATGTGTGAAACGTTGTGTGGTGAACCTTTCAGTGCCGCTTAAAGCTCGTCTCAGTGGTGCGAAACGCCCGCCGGTCCACGCCTGAAGTCCGGCTGCTCAGGCCGGGCCAGGCATTACGACAGCATTAGGTGAGACAAGCTAAGTGACGAGCTTTGCCTCCGCGACCAGGAGCACGTCTTCTCCTACACCCGTGCTGACGCCGGCTTCCGTCAAGCGGCCCGACCGCCGCCACCTGCGAAGCACACGACGCCCGTAATTGTGCGTCCCCACCACCCGGTCCAGTTCGGCCCCGCTCGGCGAACGCCCCGCGGCGACTTGCTTCGCGTAGTAGGCCCACATCCGTTTCTCCGCCGTCAACGCAGGTTCGCCGAGACGGAACGAGACCGTTTCACTGTCCGCCGCGTCGGTCTCGCATTCGCTGATTTGAAGCACGGACTGGTCCTGCCCGGGCGCGGTCACGGCGGCTTGCTTCAATGCCCGGTTCAGCAACTCGACCGCGAACAACAGCGCGATCGGCGGGCAAGCGGCCCGCGTGACTCTCTCATCACGACGCCACCCCCACAGCATGATCGAATCGCCGCGGGAACGGCCGTCCGGAGCGGCACTGGCCGGGCACCACGAACCGGCAGGTGCGAGCCCGAGCGTGCGCGAACACGGCGACAAACCACGGCATCACCTGACATCCGGCACGCGTACACAGCGAGGTAAACAACACGGACCGTTCGGCACCGTTCGAAACTCGGTCAAAACGACTGTGACCCGGCGGGTTCAGAGTTCGAATCCCTGGCGGCCCACTCTCGAACCCCAGGTCACCGGGCTCGGTGACCTGGGGCTTTGTGCTGTCCGGGCGAGTTTCTCGCGGGCTTGGACTGTCCATGCGACACGACTCCCGCGCCGACCACTTGCTGCGCTTCCCCCGAGGACCACTGCAGACCTAGACACTCCGTAGTTTCCCTTGCAGTGTCGGCACTGTCGCGTATTCCGCGTGAAACATCCGGGCTAGTAGTTCGCCTCCGTCAGCAGGGCCTGAGCGGACCGGCGAAACGCGGCCACCAGGGGTGCGCTGTCCCCGGCTCGGGTGGCGAGCACCACCTGACCTGGCTCGACCCCGTGCAGCGGGATCGAGGTCAGGTCGGGCCGGGTGCCCTCGCCGCGCAATCCGGCGGGAAGCATGGCGACCGCCTGCCCGGACGCGACCAGTTCGAGTACGTCCTCGATGTGGCCGGCCAGCGGCCCGTCGGGTGCCGGCGTGCCATCGGGACGGGGGTCGACACGCCAGAACGAGTCCCACTCAGCGGCGGGCAGCCTCGGCACCGGCTCAGTTGCGATGTCGTCGAGGGTGACTGATTCCCGGCCGCCCAGCCGGTGGGACCGGGCGACGAGCAGCACGCGGGTCTCGTGATGCAGGACGGTGACTTGCAGTCCGTCGGTGTCGAATGGGAGCCGCGTCACGACAGCGTCCACACGGCGGCCGAACAGGGCCGTCCGCACCTCCGCCAACGCGATGTGCAGTGTGCGCACCTCGGCCTCGGGGTGGTAGTGGCGCAGATGTCGTACCGCCGGAGTAATGATCAGCCCGCGCGTATGGCCGACGGTGAGCTGACTCGGCACTGCGGCCGCACGGGCGTCCGCCGCAGCCATCGCGGCGATCGCCAGCAATTGTCTTGCATGGGGCAGGAACGCGGCCCCGGCGGGGGTCAGGCGGGTGCCCTGCCGGTCGCGGTCGAACAGCCGAACTCCGACACGCTGCTCAAGGGTCCGGATCTGACGGCTCAGGGTCGGCTGGGTTATGTGCAGCAGTGCCGCGGCACGGGCGAAATGCTGCTGCTCGGCGACCACCGTGAAGTAACGGACCAGTCGGAGTTCGAAGTCGGCCGACGGCACTGCGTTGGCTGCGTCCACAAGATCGCAAGATAGCCCACTTGCATACGTGATGCCTGGAACGCATCACGGGATGCGAAACAAGCCTTGGACGCGCCCCCTGGGCAGCGGGGAGTGTGGGTACAGGCGAGGAGGACACCATGCGACTTATCTGCGGCGAAGAACACGCTGTCCGCGGGCAACCGCGATAATCGCCGAAATGTTTCGAACCGGGCGACGGGACCGGGATGAACTGATTCCCGCATGCGCGATAAACGCTTTGTCAGAAGTAATGTGGAGCAAAATCATCATTGAGTACCACGAGACCGTCGTTGTCGGTGGAGGTTTCGGCGGAATCTGCGCTTCGCACGGCCTCCTGGAGGAGGGCAGGGGCGACTTCGTCATCCTCGAGCGTGCCGGAGAACTGGGCGGGGTATGGCGGGACGATCGCTACCCTAATGCGGCCTGCGACGTCCCGGCACATTTCTACAGCCTCTCGTTCGCGCCGAATCCGACGTGGACGCGCAGCTACGCGCCGTGGGACGAAATCCTCGCCTACATCAACAAGGTGGCCGACGATCTGGGAGTCCGGGACCGCATCCGGTTCAACACCACTCTGGTGTCGGCGAGTTGGGATGAGCCCGCCGGTGTGTGGCACCTGCGCACCGCCGAGGGAGCGTCGCTGTCGTGCCGGTTCCTGGTCATGGCAAGCGGTTCGCTCAGCACCCCTCGCGTTCCTGATCTTCCGGGGCGCGAGACGTTCCGCGGCGAGGTGATCCACACGGCGGAATGGGACGAACGAGTTTCCCTGGAAGGCCGGCGCGTGGTGGTCGTCGGTGCGAGCGCCAGTGCCGCGCAGGTCCTCCCTTATGCCGTCGACGTGGCCGAGAGCGTGCTGGCGGTAATCCGCACCCCGCCCTATGTGATGCCGAAGGACGAGCAGGTCTACGACGACGAGGCGCAGGCACGGTTCCGGGACGAACCGGAGCGGATGGAAGCTATCCGCCTCGACGCCGAACACAGCTTCAACGTCGAGGCGGAAACACAGGCAGTCATGGACGAGGCCAAGCTCGCCAAGATCGAAGGACAGTGGCGCGACTATATGGAGTCGGAGATCGCCGATGCCGGCCTGCGTGACCTCCTGACACCGTCCTACCGGTTCGGCTGTCGCCGGCCGGTCCTCTCCAGCACGTTCTACCCCGCCCTTGCCGACCCCAGGACCACCGTCTGGTCGGCCGGGATCTCGTCGATGACCGCGACCGGCGTCGTGACCGAGGACGGGCGCGAATGGGACGCCGACGTTGTGGTTCTCGCGACCGGCTTCACCGCGACCGACATGTACGCCGGGATAGAGTTCCACGGTGAATCCGCGCGGTCGCTGAAGGCGGATGCGTGGCGCGAAGCGCCGCATGCGTACAAGGGCACCGTCGTCGCGGGGTTCCCCAACCTCTTCCTCGTGACCGGTCCGCACACCCAGGCGAGCGGGTCCATCATCGCGGTCATCGAGGCGCAGATGAAGATGATCATGGAATACATCCGGCTCGTCGACGAGAGCGGCGCCGTCTCCGTCCAGCCGTCGCAGAGGGCTCAGCAGAGCTTCAACAACTGGGTCGACAGCGCGATGGCGGACTCCGTCTGGGAGGCCGGTGCGTGCCACAGCTGGTATCGCCTTGGCATGGCGGGCAAGGTCGTGACCAAATGGCCCGGAAGCCTCGCGAGCTTCCAGAAAACGACCAGCACGGTCGATCTGGGAGATCTCGTGCTGAAGTTCGGCAGGCCTGGGGCCCCGACCCCGGTGGCCACGTCTGCCGCGGACGCGCCGGTCGCTGAGGGCAGCGGGCCACTCGTCGACCTGCCGTGACCTTGTCGGAAGGTTTGAACCCTGTCCTGTCGAGAAAGAGCCGCCGGGTGGCCTCGCCCGCGTTGGGCAACATCCGTGGCAGCACAACGGATCCAAGGTTTGCCGACGCCCAATACCGGCGAAAACCATTGGCGCTCGGCTTGCTCCGCTGATGGACTGACGTCCTGCTGCGTGACGGAGGTAGCGGTTGTGACGGATTATGACGTGCTCGCCGAGGTGTACGAATGGCTCATCTCGGATGCGAAGTTGCCGCCGGCCGAGTTCGCTGCGTCGTTCGATGACGTCCTCGGTTTCCTGCCGTCGAACGCTGACGTCCTCGACTGTTCGTGCGGAACCGGACAGTTGGCGGTTGGCCTCGCCGGTCGTGGCATGCAGGTTGTCGCAACTGACGCCAGCGAAGCGATGGTTCGACGGACTGCGGAGTTGGCTGAGAAGTTCGGGGCATCCGTCCGGGCCGTGCGGGCGAGCTGGGAAGAGTTGCCCGACCATTTCGAGGACGGCACGTTCGACATGCTGTTCTGCGTGGGCAACTCGCTGCACCATGCCGAGGGCGCGCGAGGCAGGGGTGCTGCTCTGGAATCGATGTCACGGCTATTGCGCCCTGGCGGGCGCTTGGTGCTCACCTCCCGCACGTGGGAACGCGTGCGGGCCAGAGGTTCCCGGCTGGACATCAGTGACCGACTCGTCCGCCGGAACGGTCGCGATGCCGTTGTGGTCTACCGCTGGGAGATCGCGCCGCGGTGGGAGGAGGAGCACCGCATCGAGATTGCGATCGCCCAGGTTGATGCGACTGGGTTGGTTGTTGTCCGCTCGGAACTGCTGTCCTGCTGGCCTTACCGGTACGAGGAACTCGAAGCCGAGCTCCACCGGGTCGGACTTCTGACGGAAATGAGCACGTTCGATCTTGAGGCCGAGAACTACATGGTGGTGGCGAGCAAGGTATAGATACCAGGCTCTTAGTCCCTGGCCGGACACGGCGGCACGTTCGACGACATCATCGCGTCCCTGGTACTGCACTACCTAACCATGATAGGACCAGAGCAATGACCGACTCTCGGACGCGCGGATCGTCGGCGGGTATCGGAGGGGTGCTGCTGGCGTCGGCTTCGGGTCATCCGGGCAACGCGGCCTTCTGGTGGCACGACCGCGCTACGTAGAGAGCGCCCGCATATCCTGCTGTACCGGCGATTGGCAGAATTTCGGCTCGGCCAGGCCACGCAAACTGGCGGCGCGACAGCCGGATGCGGCGGCAGGCCGATCGGTCGAGGGCGATCAGTTTCGCGGTCGCGGCGGGCCGGGCCTTCGACTTCGCCGAGCCAGCCGATGAGCCGTGCCTCGGCGATCGGTCCTAGGGCACGGCAAGCGGACCTCAGCGCTGCCGCCGTGCCAGGGCGGTGCGGGCGTTTTCGGCACCGGACACAACCGCATACGAACCGGCCACCATCCCGATGGCAACCATCAGCGCCCCCACGCCCCACATGCCAGAGCGGTCCGCGGAGATCGCTGCCCCAGACCACGCCACCGTGAACACCACGGACATGACCACCACCACAACCCACCGATGCAATCTGATCATCGTCCCGGCCACGGCGAGCACAACCAGACACAGCACGCAGCCAGCGACTTGCCACGGTTCGTACGGTCCGGTGCGGTTCCCCGTGACCGGATCGACCTGATAGGTGGTGTCCGATCCCAACCACGACCACCACGTGGCGAAGGTCAGGCCTGCCAGCACGACCGCCCCCAGCACCGAGCGCACCCGGTGCGCCGTTGACCCTGTCGCGTCCTGTCGGTGATCCATCCCCACAGTCTTCCTGCTGAGACACCCAACCAACCACCCCCGTCATCGACGTCACACAACGCTGAAGATCCGCGCCATCAAGCTCGGGCGAGTTGGTGCTTGAGCTTGATGGCGACCCGGTCGGACGGTCGTGGTCGAGCGGGTTGTGTAAGTGCCTGGCCTCGGGATCGGCGGGCGGCGGGTTCTCGCGGACTGTCGTGCAAAATCGCCGTCGGCCTTGGGCGTGTCGTCGCGGGGGGAGCCCACGGACTTGACGGATGGCTCCTGCGAAGGCCCGCTGCCAGCGTGGAACCGGGGAAGAGGAAATTGTTCAGTGGGATCGGGCCCTGCGATCCGGCTGATGAGAGACACGGCGCCGAGCGGCAATGGGGCTAGCTGTCAGGCGAGCTCCAGGAAGACGCCATCCTCGGATTCGTCACCACCGGGGCCGTGCGCCCGGATGATCCCGACGATTTCGTCGAACAGTGTGGGGCCCTCGCGACGCTCTGCCGCGGCGATCCGGGCTGCGATGGTCGAACGGTTCGATGGATGGCAGGTGAGTAGGAGCTGGTTCAGCCGCTCGATCGCCGCGTCGTAACCGAGTGCGACACGAGACGCATTCGAGTTGAGCCATCGCAGGATCCAGCCGCCCTCGGGCGTGCCGAAGCCGCCTCGGAGTACGTCGTTGAAGGCGTCGAGATTCCCGTGCCAGGTGTAGTTGTCGAGGAGGCGAGAGAACTCGCGGGTGAATCCGGCGAAGTCGGAGAAGTTGGCTCCGTCGATGACCAACACGGGAAGGTCGTCGCCACGGCTGGTCATGGTGCCAGCATGTCACGATCCGACCGGACTTACTGGCCGTCGTCGACCCTGGCGGCGGCGAACGCCGCAGCCTCGCCCGCCTTGAGGGAGTAGCTGAGGTGGGCGAGGATGTTCGTCCCGTCCGGGCGGCAGATCGGGTCCCCGGCCGCGCAGAATTCCTTGGTCCGGTCCTGGTATTCGCCGGTGATGTGCTTGCCGAGCTTGGCGATCGGCGGTCCGAAGGTCAGCAGCGCGGCCACCCGGGGCGCGACCTCCGGCGGGAGGGTCGCGACGATGGGGCCGCCGACGAGGGCCCCGTCGCTGCTGATGCCCACGGAGTTCGCCACGACGTTCGCGCCCTGCGAATAGCCGACGAGCACGAACCGCTGGTTCCCGCATGCGGCGGCCTGGCTGGTGACGTGGTCGACGAGGTCCTGGTTTCCCCGCGAAGCGGAATCGGGCTGCAGACTGGCCGGATACGCGACGGCGTAGGAGCTCACGGACTTCCCGGGAAGGCTGGCTCGCAGCGCGGCGAAAACCGGGCCGCCGACGATCACCCCGAGGGTGCCGGGTTCGCCGGTGCCCCGCGCGACGACGACGTCGACGTCGGTGCAGGCGGCGGCTCCGGCCGGGGGACTGGCGAGGACCGGGATGCCGGTGCTCGCGAGGAGGGCTGCGAACAGGCCGGCGGGACGGGCAAAGCGCATCCGGATCACCTTTTCTCAAGATCGCGACGGTGCGAACGCACGGAGTCTGGCGGCGGCGCCGCCCGGCCCGCATCGGCGATTCTGCGCAGGCGCGCAAAAATACGTAGTTTCGACGACGCACCCGGACGATCCCGGCGGCGACGATCCGGACATGCTCACCGAGGAGCCGGCCGCGCAGGCAGTGCTGGACGAGGTCCGCTGGCGGCTGCCGGAGTCCGCGCGGCTGCTCGACCGCGGTGCGACGCGGTTCCTCGCGTTCGTCCTGAGCTGCACGCCGACCGGCGTTGCCCCGTTGGGTGCCGGGGCATTCCGTGCGCTCGGTGCCGCGGAGATGCGGGCAACGGGCGATCTCGACCGGCTGCATCGCGCGCTCACCGCGGGTGCCCGCCGTGCGCTGCCGGTGCTTGTCCGTTCGGCGGACTTCGCCGGAGCCGTCGAACGCTTGCTGGCCGGCGTCGACGCCGTCGCGCGCCTGGCATCCGAAGGCGCGCGTGCCGCCGCCGCGGGTGATCGCGGGCGTGCCCGGGCCCGGCTGCTCGCCGAACTCGGCAAAGCTCGGCCGGCGGCGCTCGACGAGCTTGCCCGGCAGGCGGGCTGGCGGCTCCCGGACACCGTCGTCGCGGTGGCCCTCGACGTCGGCGAGCTGCGAACCGTGGACGGCGTGCTGTGCGACTCGCGTGGGCCGGAACCGTGGGCGGTCTTGCCCGCCGCGGTTCCGGTGCCGGACTTCGGGGTCCGCGCCGCGATCGGACCCGAGGTCGCCCCGGAGGACACCGCCAGGTCATTGCGCTGGGCTCGCCGCACCCTGCGCCTGCTTCGCCGCGGCGTGCTCCCGGACACGCGCGCCGTGCGCTGGGACGACCACCTCACCACACACTGGCTGCTCGCCGACGATGTCCTGCGCTCCGCGCTGGAAACGAGCAGCCTCGCGCCGCTCGAAGTCCTCACGCGCACGGCACGGGAGCGGGCGGCGGAGACCTTGCTCGCCTTTCTCACCACGAGCGGCAGCGCCCCGGAGATCGCCGGGATCCTGGGCGTGCACCCGCAGACGGTCAGAAACCGCCTGCGGACCCTGACCGCGCTCTTCGGCGACCGGCTCCACGATCCGGAGGAGCGGTTCGGACTCGAGATTTCGCTGCGGGCGCGCAAGCTCCGGCCGGCCGGGTGACCAGCCGCGCGGAAAGAAGACAAGGCCCGGGAGACCGCGGGCGCCGCTCCGTCGCCGAGTCAGTGCACATCCGAAGGTCCGCGGCGGTGCGACCACGGCTGACGTGCTAATCGCACCCCGGGCGAATGGGCTGCCGGACCCGGTCCTCCCGCGTGGACAACGGCCGCGGGTTTCGATCAAATGGGCGGGACCTGGACAGCTGCGGGAGTGGGAGCGATGGCGGACAGCGCGGCCGGGACGGCGGAGCTGACGAGTTACGTCGGGCGCGCCGACGCCGGCGAAGAGGTGCGGCGGCTGCTCGGCGAGTACCGGCTGGTCACCCTGACCGGGCCGGGCGGGGTGGGGAAGACCCGGCTGGCCGGGAGAGCCGCCAGTGCGTTCACCCGGGCGATGACGCGCCGCCACGGCGGTTTTCGGGGCGGCTCCGGGTGTTCCGGGACCGGTCCCGGAACACCCGGCCTAGCGTTCCCGCATGCGATACCTGATGGCCAGGACGGTCCTCACGACACTCACGGTCGCCGGGGCCGTCTCCGCGTGCGGCGGTTCGCCGACCGCATCGACGACTACGCCGCCGTCGTCTCCTGCCCCGGCAAGTACCACCGCGACCGCGGCATCAAGCAGCGCCGCGCCCACGACCAGCAAAGCGCCGTTCCCCACGGCGGCGGACGGGACCAACCTGCGCGCCTGCGCCGACGGAGACTGCGAGATCCTGGTGACCGGGCCGGTGACCATCCGCTTCAACAGAAGTCTCGGGATGAGTTCGCTGGACATCACCGCGGTCTCGTCCGCAGGGGTCGACTTTCAGTCCGTTTCGCCGTCCGGGATGGTGATGTCGGCGATGGGGCAGACCCCGAACCAGGGTGGGGCGTCCAGCATCAACAAGCTGTCGTTCGAGGTGGTCGCGCTCGAGGGATCGAAGGCCGTCGTGCGGTTCACGCCTACCTGAACAGGTGCGGAGAGAACGCGGGCGTTGTGGCCGGTCCAGCGTGTGCACGCTGCTCTGCGGTGCCAACCGATCCGTCGGTACCTGGATCGGGACCTGAGCTTCAGGCGCGGCGGCGCGGATCCAGCCGATCAGCGTTGCGAGCGGCGAACTCGACCAGCGCCGCGGCCCGGTCGTTCAAGCGGACCTCGCGGGGCCACATCATCACCACGTTCGCGGCCGGTTCCGCGGGTTCGAGGTCGCACAGCGCGAGCGGCAGGTCCTCGTACGACCGGTTCACCGTGGGGCGCTGGATCAGCACCGAATAACCGAACCCGCGGGCGACCAGCGAGCGGGTCAGTTCGAAATCGGCGGTCCGGTGCGCGACGCGGGGTTCGATCCCGGCCCGCTCGTACAGTTCGCGGGTGTGCTGGGCCGCGGGCGGGAAGTCCAGCATGATCATGGGGTCGTCGGCCAGTTCGGCCAGCCGTACCGTGTCGCGGCCGGCCAGTCGGTGCGCAGCGGGCAGCAGCGCGTACGGCGGGGCGCTGTACAGCGGGACGGAGTCCAGTCCGTCTGGCAGCGCCATGTCGTAGCCGACTGCGACATCGAGACCGCCGGCCAGCAGCCGCTGCGGCAGTTCGGCTTGGCTGCCGGTGACCACGGACAGATCCACGCGCGGGTGCTGGTCGCGCACCCACTCCATCAGGATGGGGACCACCGTCGGCGCCACCGTGGAGTAGCACCCCAGCGCCAGCGGCCCGGCGAGTTCGCGGCCTCCGCCCGCGGCCGCCCGTTCGAGTTCGTCGGCGTCGCGCAGCAGGCCGGCGATGCGCTCTCGCAGGTACTGGCCGGTCGGCGTCAGCGTGATGCCGTGCGCTTTGCGGCGGACCACCAGCTGGGTGCGCAGCACGCGTTCCAGTTCGGTGAGCGCGGAAGCGACCGCGGTCGGAGTCACGTGCAGTTCCGCGGCGGCCGCCGAGATCGACTTCGCCTCCGCTACCGCCGCGAAGTACTCGAGCTGGCGGAGGGTGTAGCCAGGCATAACCAAACCTCAGCTGTGGTTGTTCTCAGGTTATTTGAACTTTACCTGTCGTGATGGCGTGGCTCACGCTGGGAGCGAGGAGGTCGACGATGACACTCGACACGACAGCGGCGCGCGAAATCCCGACCGCGGACTGGGTGGAAATCCCCGCCCTGTACGCCGACCCGTACCCGATCTACGAACGGCTCCTGGCGCGAGCGCCGATCCATTGGGTTCCGGCGCTGGATCGCTACCTGGTGGTGGGCCACGAAGCCTGCCACACCGTCGAACTCGACCAGGAACGGTTTTCCGCCGACGAAGCGCAGTCGTTGATGAAGCGCTCGATGGGCCACAGCATGCTGCGCAAGGACGACCCCGAGCACGATGCCGAGCGCAAAGCGTACGGCGGGGTGTTGCGACCGAAGGCGGTCAAACAGCAGTGGGAAGCGGTCTTCGAGCGCAATTACCGCACGTACGCGGAAAAGTTGCGTGCCGCGGGCCCGGGCGCCGATCTCGTCGCCGAGTTCGCCGCGCCGTATGCCGCCGACAATTTGCGTGCCGTCCTCGGGTTCCGCAATGCCGGTCACGGGGATCTGCAGCGGTGGTCGCAGACCCTCATCGACGGCACCGGCAACTATGCCGACGACCCGCAGGTGTGGGCCGCCGCGGAGCGCTCGTCCCGCGAAGTCGACGAGGCGATCGACGAAATGTTGCCGCTCCTGCGCGCCGAACCCGACGGCAGCCTGCTGTCCGTGCTCGCCTCCTCCGGAATGCCGGTGGATGCGTTGCGCGCCAACGTGAAAATGACCATCGGCGGCGGGGTCAACGAACCGCGCGACGCGCTTACGACCACGGCGTGGGCGTTGCTGACCTATCCGGCGCAGCGGGCGGCGGTGCTGGCCGGGCAACGGTGGCGGGATGCCTTCGAGGAGTCCCTCCGCTGGGTCGCGCCGATCGGCATGTATCCCCGGCAGGCGACGCGAGACACCGAACTGGCCGGGGTCGCGGTGCCCCGGGGCGCGCGGCTCGGCATCGTGCTCGGCGCGGCCAACCGGGATCCCGCGGTGTTTGTCGATCCGGCGGTCTTCGACATCGACCGGCCGCGCAAACCGCACCTCGCTTTCGGCGGGGGCAACCATTTCTGCGCCGGTGCGTGGGTCGCCCGCGCGTCCGTGGTGAGCGTCGCGCTGCCGCGGCTGTTCGCCGAATTCCCCGGGCTGCGCCCCGATCCGGCCCGGCCCGCGACGGTGGGCGGCTGGGTCTTCCGCGGCGTGCTTTCCCTGCCCGTGCACTGGGACTGAATCCTCGAGGAGAACCGAATGCCCAAGGTCACCTTCCACCGCGACGGAGCGGTCAGCACTGTCGCGGTCGCGGCGGACAGCACCGTCATGCGTGCCGCCGTGGAGAACGGCGTCGACGGGATCGTCGGCGAATGCGGCGGACAGGCGATGTGCGCGACCTGCCATGTCTACGTCCGCGAGCCCTACCTGGCTGCGGTGCCGCCGCTGTCCGAGGACGAGGACGAAATGCTCGAGTGCACCGCGGCGCCCCGCGACGAGCGACGCAGCCGCCTCGGCTGCCAGCTGAAACTGGGCGGTGCGCTGGAAGAAATCGAAGTGGACGTGCCTGACACCCAGCTCTGAATCCGGGGCGCTGGTCAGTTCACAGTGGACATCCCGTGCCCGGCGGCCCGCAGGGCTTCCTCGGCCACCGCGGCGAATCCGGCGATGACGTCGTTGGCGCGCGTCGGCACCCAGACGACCGAACTCGCCCACCGCAGCCGGTTCTCGTCGAGCGGACGCCAGGTCGGGCCGTCGGGCAGCGGGTGTTCCTCGTTGTGGACGTGCCTGACACCCAGCTCTGAATCCGGGGCGCTGGTCAGTCCACAGTGGACATCCCGTGCCCGGCGGCCCGCAGGGCTTCCTCGGCCACCGCGGCGAATCCGGCGATGACGTCGTTGGCGCGCGTCGGCACCCAGACGACCGAACTCGCCCACCGCAGCCGGTTCTCGTCGAGCGGACGCCAGGTCGGGCCGTCGGGCAGCGGGTGTTCCTCGTTGTGGACGTGCCTGACACCCAGCTCTGAATCCGGGGCGCTGGTCAGTTCACAGTGGACATCCCGTGCCCGGCGGCCCGCAGGGCTTCCTCGGCCACCGCGGCGAATCCGGCGATGACGTCGTTGGCGCGCGTCGGCACCCAGACGACCGAACTCGCCCACCGCAGCCGGTTCTCGTCGAGCGGACGCCAGGTCGGGCCGTCGGGCAGCGGGTGTTCCTCGTTGTGGACGTGCCTGACACCCAGCTCTGAATCCGGGGCGCTGGTCAGTCCACAGTGGACATCCCGTGCCCGGCGGCCCGCAGGGCTTCCTCGGCCACCGCGGCGAATCCGGCGATGACGTCGTTGGCGCGCGTCGGCACCCAGACGACCGAACTCGCCCACCGCAGCCGGTTCTCGTCGAGCGGACGCCAGGTCAGGCCGTCGGGCAGCGGGTGTTCCTCGTTGAAGTGCACGCCCATTCCGGCGAGCACGAGCCCGTGCGTGAAGTTCGGGTTGCGCGCGTGCCGGATCGCGCCGGGCAGGAAGCCGTTGTCGCGGCAGATCGCGAGGATGTGGTCGTAGAGCCGCGGTGCCATCTCGCGCTGGAAGATGACCAGCGGGGCGCCGTTGAGGTCGCGCAGCCGCACGACGTCCGCGTCCGCGAGCCGGTGCGCCGCCGGCAGCACGACCCCGAGCGGCCGGGACAGGACCGGCCCTGACTCCAGTCCGACGGTGTCGGAGGGGTGGCGCACGAGTCCGACGTCGAGCTTGCCCTCCCGCAGACGGGCGATCTGTTCGTCCGTGCTCACCTCGTGCAACTCCAGCAGCACCTCCGGCGCCTTCGCGGCGAACGCGTCGGCGATCGTGCGCAGCACCGTGGGCATCGTGTCCGGGGGAATCCCCGCGCGCAGCGTGCCCGACGTGCCGGGCAGGATCCGGCGCATCGCCTCCCGCGCGCTGTCCACGCCCTCGAGTACCGGACGCGTGTGTTCGAGCAGCAGCGCGCCCGCCTCGGTGAGCCGCACGCCGCCCCGGCCCCGATGGAACAGCTCGACGCCCAGCTCGCGCTCGAGGTCCCGGATCCGCTGCGACAGCGGCGGCTGCGCCATGTGCAGCCGTTTCGCGGCCCGCCCGAAGTGCAGCTCCTCGCTCAGGACGACGAAGTACCGCAGATGCCGCAGCTCCATCCGCCGAACCATACCAACCTGATATCGCCGCAGGTCGCAGTTGGTGTTGGCCAGCGGCGGCCTCGCGCTGTTTTTCTTGTCCGCGACGCAGACGACGAGCGAAGGAAACGACCTCCATGAGTGAAACAGTGCTGCTCGACCGCCGGGACGAGATCGCGGTCCTGACGTTGAACCGGCCGGAGAAGCTCAACGCGTGGACCCACGCGATGCGGGAGCGGCTGATCGGGCACCTGCGCGAACTGGACGAGGACCCGACCTGCCGCGGCGTGGTCCTGACCGGGGCCGGGCGGGCGTTCTGCGCCGGGCAGGACCTGGCGGAGACGGCCGCGATCCGCCCGGACGACCACGCCGCCGCGGAGGCCTGGATCGACGATTTCGACCGCCTGTACCGCGCGGTCCGCGAGCTGCGGAAACCGACCGTCGCCGCGGTCAACGGCGTCGTCGCCGGCTCCGGCTTCCAGTACGCGCTGGTGGCCGACCTGCGGATCGGGCACGCCGGGGTGACCATGGGGCAGCCCGAGGTGGCCTCCGGGATCCCCAGCATCACCGGGATCTGGGCGATGTGGGACATCCTCGGCCGCGCCAAGACCGCCGAGTTCGCCCTGACCGCCCAGCTCGTCGACGGCGTCGAAGCGCACCGCCTCGGCCTGCTCACCCGGCTCGTCGCCGAGGACGAGGTGCTCGATGCCGCCGTCGCGCAGGCCCGCGCGATCGCCGCGCTGCCGCCGGGCGCCGTCGCGCTCACCAAGGCCCGGCTCCGCGAGCTGGACGACGACGCGCTGGCGCAGGCGGTGACCGCGGCCAAGAAGATCCACGCCGAGGCTTACGCGACGGGGGAGCCGCAGCGGGAGATGGCGCGGTTCCTGGCCGCCAAGAAGCGCTGAAAGGGCATCGGGTGAACTACGACGAGCTGCGCGCCGGGCACGACTGGGAAGTCCCGCCGCGCTACAACATGGCCGCCGACGTGGCCGACCGCCACGACCGCGCCGCCACCGCGCTGATCTTCGAGGACCACCTCGGCACGCACCGCGAGATCTCGTGGGGCGAGGTACAGGACCGCTCCCGCCAGGTGGCCGCGCACCTGTGGAACCGGGGAGTGCGGCCCGGGGACCGGGTGGCGGTGCTCCTTCCGCAGCGGCCCGACACCCCGGCCGCCTACCTCGGCGTGCTGCGCACCGGCGCGATCCTGGTGACCATGTCCCTGCTGTGGGCCGACGAGCCGATCCGCTACCGGCTGGCCGACTCCGGAGCCACCGTGCTGGTGACCGAACCCGAGGCGCGCGACCGCGTCCGCGGCTTCGCCGGGCACATCGTCGAGATCGACGACCCGGCGATCGAAAAACTGCCGCCGCGATTCGAGACGGCAGACACCGCCGCGGACGATCCGGCGCTGATCTTCTACACCTCGGGCACCACCGGCAAGGCCAAGGGCATCGTGCACGCGCACCGGACGCTGCTGGGGCACAATGAGTTCCGCTACTGCCACGACCTGCGCCCCGGGGACGTGTTCTACGGAGCCGGGGACTGGGCGTGGTCGATGGCGAAGCTGCTGGGGCCGCTGCGCGCCGGCGCGACGCAGCTGGTCTACCGCCCGGCCGGCGGGTTCGACCCCGAGGGCCTGCTCGATTCCCTGTCCCGCAACGGGGTCACCACCGCCTTGGTGAACCCGACGTTCCTGCGCAAGATGGCCGCCGACGTCCCGGACGCGGGCCTGCGCTACCCGCACAAGCTGCGGGTGGTGTGCTCCTCGAACGAACCGCTGACCGCCGACCTGATCGACTGGTTCACCGGGCAGTTCGGCGTGCCGCTGCTGGACTACTACGGCTCCACCGAGTCGTACCCGCTGGTCGGCAATTTTCCCGGGGTGCCGGTGAAACCCGGTTCGATGGGCCGTCCGCTGCCGGGCTGGGACGTCGCGCTGCTGGACGCGCGCGAGCAGCCGGTGCCCCAGGGCGAGCCCGGCGAGATCTGCCTGCGCGCCCGGTCGAACCCGCAGTACCCGCTGGGGTACTGGAACCGGCCGGAGGACTCCGCGGCGGTCTTCGGCGGCAGCTGGTACCACACCAACGACCAGGCTGTCGCCGACGAGGACGGCTATTTCTGGTTCCTCGGCCGCACCGACGACGTGATCAAGACGTCCGGGTACCGGGTCAGTCCGTTCGAGGTGGAACACGCCCTGCGGGCCCATCCGGCGGTGGCCGACGCCGGGGTGGTCGGCGTTCCGGACCCGGTGCGCGGCCAGGCGGTCAAGGCCTGGGTGCAACCCGCGCCCGGCTACGACGGCGGCGACGCGCTCGCCGAAGAACTGCGCGCTTTCGCCAAGGAGACGTATTCGCGTTTCGCCTACCCGCGGCACATCGAGTTCGTGAACGTGCTGCCCCGGTCCGCCACCGGCAAGATCCGCCGGGCCGACCTCCGGGACCGCGATCGCGGCCCCGGCACCGACTGACGAGGAGCCGGCCAATGACCGTCCGGACCGAACAGCCCGCGACCCTTTCCCGCGGCAGGCGGAAGATCGCACTCGCCTCGGGCATCGGCAACTTCACCGAATGGTTCGACTCCGCCGCTTACGCGACGATGTCGTCCACCATCGCCGCCGAGTTCTTCCCCAAGAACGACCCGTCGGCGGCACTGCTGGCCACGTGGGCGATCTTCGCGGGCGGGTTCGTCGCGCGACCGCTGGGCGCGGCGTTCTTCGGGCACTACGGGGACCGGATCGGCCGCAACCGGACGCTCGCGCTGAGCGTGCTGTTGATGAGCGGGGCCACGTTCCTGATGGGCGTGCTGCCCACGTACTCCGCGCTCGGGGTCGCCGCGCCGATCCTGCTCTTCGTCCTGCGCACGTTGCAGGGGTTTTCCACCGGCGGCGAGTACACCGGTGCGTCGGCCTTCATCATGGAGCACGCGCCGGACGGACGGCGCGCCCGTTTCGCCAGCACCGTGCCCGCCACCGTCGGTCTGGCCAGCGTCGCCGGATCGGCGGTCGGGGTGCTGCTGACCTCCACTTTGTCCTCGGGCGCGCTGCACACCTGGGGCTGGCGGGTGCCGTTCCTGCTGGCCGGCCCGCTCGGGCTGATCGGGCTGTACCTGCGCCGCCGGGTCGAGGACAGCCCGGTGTTCCGGCAGCTGCAAAGCGAGAACTCCGTGCAGCGCAAGCCATTGCGCGACGCGCTCCGCTCGCACAAGCGGCAGATCTTCACGCTCTTCGGCTACAGCATCACCAACGCGATCGCGTACTACCTGATGAGCAGCTACATGATCACGTACATGGCCGACGAGCTGCACTACTCGCGCACCCAGTCGTTGATCGCGAGCGTGGTGTCGATGCTGTGCTACAGCGCGGCCTGCCCGTTCATGGCGTCGGCGAGCGACCGGTACGGACGCAAACGGATGCTGCTGGTGTCGTGCCTGGGGTTCGCCGTGTGCACGCTGCCCGCGTTCGCGCTGATGCACGCCGGATTCGCCGGGGCGCTCGTTGGCACCGCGGTGCTCGCCGTGCTGGTCGCGGTCATCGGCACGTCGAACGTGCCGGCGATGGTGGAGATGTTCCCGGGCCCGGTCCGCGCCAGCGGCTCGGCGATCGGCTACACCGCGGCGTATGTCCTCTTCGGAGGGACCGCACCGTTCGTGGCGACCGGGCTCGTCACGCTCACCGGCAACTCGCTGGCGCCGGGGCTTTACCTGATGGCGATCGCGGTGGTGTCGTCCCTGGTGGTCGGGTTCGCGTTCCGGGAGACCAAGAACCTGGACCTGGCGAGGCGGTGACGCTGCGACTGAGCGAGGTCAGCTGACACTCGCGATGCCAGCCAACCGTGCGACTGCTTCCTCCAGGCGGCCAGTCCTGCCAAAGGGAAGCCGGAGCATCTCGGCCTGCCCGCCGACTGACGAAAACGCCGGTCCCGGCGTGAACCGCACACCCGAGAGCCTCGCCGCGTCGGCCAGGCTCTCGGTGTCGACTCCGGGGGCTCTGACCCACAGCCCGCTTCCTCCGTCCGGCCGGGTCCACGACCAATGCGGCAGGTGCAGCGTCAGAGCCTGTTCGAGTTCCGCCAGGCCGTCGAGCAGCGTGGTGGCCCGTGTTTTCATGGCTTCGGCGGTGTGCGGCAGCAGTTCGTGCGCGAGGATCTGGCTCGGCAGCGACGTTCCGAGGTCCATGGCGACCTTCGCTCGCTGGAACCGCTCGATCATCGGACGCGGCCCGCGGATCCAGCCCACCCGCAGGCCTCCCCAGAACAGCTTCGACAACGACCCGATCAGGACCGACTGCGCGGCGTTGACCAATCCGAACAGGTTCGCGGCCGGCGGCGGGCGGAAGGCGAGGTGCGCGCTGGACGCGTCTTCGATCACGACGAAGCCGCGTTCGTTCGCGAGATCGGCGACCGCCTGCCGTTTTTCCGCGGACATGTGCACGCCGGTGGGGTTGTGCGAGGTGGGGAGGAGATAGACGAAACGAGGATGGGTGCGCCGGGTGATGCGCTCCAGTGCCTGCACGTCGGCGCCGTCGCGTTCGACCGCGATGGTGTACATCTGCGCACCGCGGGCCCGGAACGCTTCGAGCGCCCCGCGGTAGGAAGGGTCCTCCACGACGATGGGCTCGTTGTCGTCGATCCACGTGCGGGAAATGATCTCCAAAGCCTGCTGGGACCCCGAAGTCACGAGAATCTGGTCGGGATCGGTGGGAACCCCCGAGCTAGTGCAGAGCGCGGCGATCGACTCGCGGAGCGGGAGGTGGCCGCGCGGCTCGTAGCCGTCAGCGGCCAGCAGGGCGTCGATGCCCCGGTCGGCGGCCCGCCGCCAGGCTTCGCCGACCAGGGGCAGGCCGGGGAGGCTGCCGCTGGAGAGATCGACGAACTGCCCCGGACGGGACTCGTCGCCTGCCCGGTCGGAGAAGCTGCTCAGGCGGCTGTCCGGCTCAAAGCTGGGCAGCGCCGGGCTTTTCCGGCTGCCGTCGGGCCGACGCAGGCGGGAGCCGCTTCCCTGCCGGCTTTCCAGCAAGCCTCCCTCTCGCAGCAGGGAATACGCCTCGGTGACCGTCGTGCGGCTGACTCCCAGGGCGGCAGCCGCGGCGCGTTCGGCGGGGAGGACCGAGCCAAAGGGGATCTCTTGCGCTTGCAACGCGTCGAGAAGCGCCGCGGCCACCTGCTCCGCTTTGCGGCCGGCGTGCTGTTGCCACCCCGCGATGGCCTGCGCGAATTCCGTCGCGGATACCTGCCGCACCGAGTCCTCCAGCCAATTTTCGGCGATTGGCCTAGATGATCCAATTATTCCGTGGGCACACTCTAGCCCGGCCGCACAACGAAGTCGGCGCACGATGATCCGTAGGGGAGTCAATGGCTACCGTGGCGATGCTCGGGACCCTCGATACCAAGGGCGCCGAGTTCCAGTGGATGCGCAGCCAGCTCGAAGGCTTGGGCCACCGGGTGCACCTGATCGACGCCGGTGTCGCCGGTGAGCCCGTCGGCGCGTGCGAGACCACGCGCGACGAGGTCGCCCGGCTCGCGGGAACCAGCATTCGCGAGCTGATCCAGGACGACGACCGGGGAAAGGCGCTGGCCGCGATGAGCGCCGGAGCCGCCCAGGCTGTCGCCGAGCTGGCCCGGAACGGCTCGATCGACGGGTTTCTTTCAGCAGGCGGTTCGGGAGGCTCCTCCATCGCCGCCGCGGCCATGGAGGTGCTGCCGGTCGGCTTCCCGAAGCTGCTGGTGAGCACGATGGCTTCCGGGGACGTCTCGCCGTACGTGGGCGCGTCCGACGTGACGATCATGTACAGCGTCGTCGACATCGCCGGAATCAACCGGCTCTCGAAGGCAGTGCTCGGGAACGCCGTGGCCGCGATAGCCGGAATGGCCGAGCGTTACGCCGGCCGCGAACCCGAGCCGGACGAGCGGCCGCTCGTGGCCGCGTCGATGTTCGGGGTGACCACACCGGCGGTCGAAGCGTGCCGCACCATTATCGAGGACGCGGGCTACGAGGTTCTCGTCTTCCACGCGACCGGTGCCGGCGGGCGCGCGCTGGAAGGGCTGGCAGCAGGCGGTTTCCTGGCCGGCGTCCTCGACCTGACCACTACCGAACTGGCGGACGAACTGGTCGGCGGGGTGCTCACCGCCGGTCCGGACCGGCTCACCGCGGCCGGATCGCACGGCATCCCGCAAGTCGTCAGCCTCGGCGCGCTGGACATGGTCAACTTCGGAGCCCGGGACACGGTTCCCCCGCGCTTCGCCTCGCGCCTGCTGTACGAGCACAACGCGACCGTCACGCTGATGCGCACGACCGCCGAGGAGTCGGCGCAGCTGGGCGAGATCGTCGGGCGCAAGCTCGCTGCGGCTTCCGGCCCCACCGCGCTGGTCGTCCCTGGCCGCGGAGTGTCTGCTTTGGACACTTCCGGCGGCCTGTTCGAAGACCCCGCCGCCGACGAGGCGTTGACCAGCGCCGCGATCGCCGCCGTCGCCGGCAGCGCGGTCGAGGTCGTCCAGGTCGATGCCCACATCAACGACCCCGAATTCGCCCGTGCGGCAGCAGAGACCCTGCTCCGCTACCTGACGGTGTCCGAGGAGAACAAGAATGCAGAGAACTGACCGCCTTTCCGCCTGGCGCGCCAAAATCGGCTCCGGCGCGCCCATCATCGGAGCCGGCGCCGGAACCGGGCTCTCCGCGAAGCTGGCCGAAGCCGGCGGGGCGGATCTGCTGGTCATCTACAACTCCGGGCGCTACCGGATGGCCGGCCGCGGGTCGCTCGCCGGGCTGCTGCCCTACGGGGACGCCAACGCGATCGTGGTCGAAATGGCGAGCGAAGTGCTGCCGGTGGTGTCGGAGATCCCGGTCTTCGCGGGCGTGTGCGGAACCGATCCGTTCCGGGTCATCCCGAAATTCCTCGACGACCTCAAGGACATGGGGTTCGCCGGGGTGCAGAACTTCCCGACCGTCGGGCTCTACGACGGCGTCTTCCGGCAAAACCTCGAAGAAACCGGGATGGGGTACCAGCTCGAAGTGGACCTGGTCGCCGCGGCCCGGGAACGGGACCTGATCACGTCGCCCTACGTCTTCGACCCCGAGCAGGCCAGAGCCATGACCGCGGCGGGAGCGGACATCATCGTGCCCCACCTCGGCTTGACGACCTCCGGTTCCGTCGGGGCGCGCACGGCAGTCACGCTCGAGGTCGCCGTCGAGCGCATCCAGCAGATGCGCGACGCGGCCGTGGCGGAGAACCCCGACGTGATCGTCCTCTGCCACGGCGGTCCCATCGCCGAACCCGAGGACGTCGGCTACGTCCTCGAGCACACCACCGGAGTCGCCGGATTCTTCGGCGCCTCGTCCATGGAACGCCTGCCGACCGAGCGGGCCATCGTCGACCAGGTCAAGGCATTCACCGCGCTGCGCGCGTGAGGAGAACCGAGGAGAACCGCATGCATGTCGAACCGGAAAAGACGCCGACGATGGTCCTCGACTGGGGAACCCTCAAGTGGCTGGTGAACCCGTCCACGATCGAGGGCGCCGAAACCACCGTCGGCGAAGTGATCGTCTATCCCGGACGCGGGCACGCGATCCACAACCACCCCAACGCCCAGGAAGTCATCTACGTCATCGAGGGCGAGGGAGTGCAGACGGTCGGCGACAGCGACCCGTTCCCGATCAAAACCGGCGACGCGGTGTTCGTGCCGCGCGGCGCGGACCATTCGACCTTCAACACCGGATGGCGGGCCCTGCGGCTGATCGTGACCTACAGCCCGGGCGGGGAAGAGCGCAACTTCCGGTCCCTGCCCGACTACGAGGAGGTCCCGGCCGGGATCACCCCGACCTGGGTCCGGGAAGCGCGCCCCGCCGAATGATCCGTTCAGCCGGGCAAGCCTGACCTCCCGGCCGCCGCTCGTGCGTGGGGGACGCACGGCGTGATCCACGCCCAGCCCGCCCCGTTCCGAGGGAGACGATCATGGTCGATCGGCCCAGAACCGCCCCGAACACCGCCCCCGCCGACGCCGACGCGGCCGTCGACGAGGTGCCGAGGTTCGGTCGGTTCGCGCTCTACAGCGTCCAGCACCTGCTGACCTTCTACGCGACGGTTCTCGTGCTGCCGGTCATCATCGCGGCCGGCATTCACCTTCCCCAAGCGGAGACGGTGGTGTTCCTCGCCGCCACGGTCCTCGCCGGCGGCATCGCCACGATCGTGCAGACGGTCGGTGTCTGGCGGATCGGGATCAGGAAACCGCTGGTGCTCGGCGGTTCGGCCGTGGTGATCGGCCCGGCAACGCCAACGGCGGCGGCATCGGCGGACTGCTGGCCGTCTTCGGCGCCTCCATCGTCGCCGGGCTCGTGCTCGCCGCCGCCTCGCCGCTGTACGGGGCGCTGCTCCGGGTGTTTCCGCCGGTGGTCACCGGGTCGGTGATCGCGATGGTCGGGCTCTCGTTGCTGCCGATCACGGTGAAGCTGATCGGCGGCGGCGAGCCGGGCACGAAGTCGTTCGGGAGCGCGGCCAATCTTGCGGTCGCCGCGACGACCGTCGTGACCGTTCTCCTCATCTACCGGTTCGGCAAAGGCCTGCTGAAGAGCATCGCCATTCTCGTCGGCCTGGTCGCCGGGGGAGCCGTGGGCGCCGCCGTCGGGGTCGCCGACTTCAGCGGGGTCGCCGACGCGAGCTGGTTCTCGTTCGTGGTGCCGTTCCACTTCGGACTGCCGACGTTCAATCTGAGCGCCGTCCTGGCGATGACCGTCGCCGTCCTGATCGTGGGCGTGGAATGCACGTCCAGCTACTTCGCGGTCGGCGAGATCCTCGGACGGGGCCCCACCGACAAGGAAGTCCGCCGCGGGATCCTCGCCGAAGGCGTCGCCGCCGTGCTGGGCGGGATCGTGGGTTCGGTCCCGCCGACCACGTTCAACGGCAACATCGGCCTGGTGCGGGCCAGCAACGTGAAAAGCCGCTGGGTCGTGGCCGCCGCCGGTGTTCTGATGGTCGTGCTCAGCTGCCTGCCGAAGGTGGCCGCCGTGGCCGCGGCGTTGCCGGCTCCCGCGGTCGGCGCCGCCCTCATGACGCTGTTCGGCATCATCGCCACGGTCGGCATCCAGACCCTGGGAAAGGCCGATCTGCACAACGACCGCAACCTCATCGTCGTCGCGATAAGCCTCGGAGCCGGTTTCGTCCCGACTTCCTACCCGGAGATCTTCAACGCCTTCCCGCAGGGCCTGCAAATGGTGCTGCAAAGCGGAATCGTCGTGACCGCAGTCGTGGCAGTGGCCCTCAACCTGATCTTCAACGGGCTGCAGCGGCACGCTCCCGCCGAATAGGCGAATCCGCCTGCCCAGCAAGGAGAAATGCATCATGCACATCAAGACCACGGCGACCCGGACCCTGCCGGTCCGGCACCCGGAGGTGTTCCCCGTCCACGCGGGCAAACGCTTCATCGTCACCGGCGCGGCCGGCGGCCTGGGCCGAGCGACCGCGGAACTGCTGCTCGCGGAAGGCGCGCGCGTCGCCCTGCTGGACGTCCGAGGCGACGCCGTCTCCGCCGCGGCCCGCGAACTCGGCGGGCATGCGGCGCCGTTCGTCGTCGACCTGGGCTCGCCGGAGAGCATCGCAGACGCGGCAGCCGAAGCCATCTCGCACTTCTCGGGCATCGACGGCCTCGCCAACGTCGCCGGCATCGTCCGCCATTCCGACCCGCTGCAGATTCCGCAAGCAGACTGGGAAAGCCAGCTCGCAGTCAACGTCGTTGGCCCCTACGAACTCTCCAGGCTCGTGGCACAGCACCTGATCGAGGAAAACCGTCCCGGCGCGATCGTGAACGTCGCCTCCGAGGCGGGCAAGGTCGGCCACGCCCAATCGCTCGCCTACAGCGCGAGCAAAGCCGCGCTGATCAACGAAACCAGGATGATGTCGGCAGCGCTGGCCCACGCGGACATCAACGTCAACTGCGTGTGCCCCGGAGGCCTGCCGACCGCGATGCTCCGCCAGGTGGCCGACGCCTATTCCGACCGCATCCACGAACCGGCGGGCGACATCTTCGACGCCATGATCACCGAACAGGCCGGACGGCACCTCGACCTGACCGAGGTCGCCCGCGTCATCTCGTTCCTCCTGTCGGAGAACGCGTTCGCGATCCGCGGCCAGGCGGTGAACGCGGACGGCGGCGGGACTCCGTACTGATCACGACTGGCCCCGGCTGGTCCGTTAACCGGCAGCGTCCGCCGCGCTGGGACGGACGGTTTTGACATAGCGGTGGACCGGGACGCCGACGGCGCCATGCCGGGTCGGGGCTTGGTGAACCATCGGCCCGGCGTCGCGCCAGCCCGCTCGCTCGTAAAGCCGCCGGGCGGTGTCGTTGGCAGGAACGACAGCCAGCCACGCCTCCCAGTGGGTTTCCGCGATCAGGCGCTCGGCGGCCTCGAGCAGAGCGGACCCGACACCCGTACCCCGCGCGGCCCGGTCCACTCCGAGTTGGATCACCTCGCCGTCGCCGACCCCGACGATGACCAGCCCCAGCAGACCCGGCCCGCCGTCGGTGGCGACCAGTGTCGTGCTCAGGTGGTCGGCCGCGAAGGTGGCGAAGTGCTGGGAATCGCGCACCGCCATGAGCTCGTCCGGGACACGGCCGCGGTGCCCGTCGAGCCACGCGGCCTCCCACATTGCGGCGATCCGCGGCAGGTCGGACGGTTCCGCCGCACGCAGGACCGGTGCGGGCGAGGTACGCGTCATGGGACTTCCTTCCGCCGATGGACGTCACTGCCGTAAGATGTTTACGCCAGTGACGCTACTGAACAGGGAGGCAGGCAAGCAAGTGCGCCTGGACGCTTACGCCGACACCGGGCTGCTGGTCGCGATCGACCTCGTCAACCGCCTAGTCCTGCACCCGGAGGACAGCGCCTTGGCCGAGATCCTCGCCGTCGACCCGCCGTCAGCGGCCCAGGTGACGGCCGACGACGCCCCCGGATTCACCGCACTCGCCAACGCGCTGCGGCCGGTACTCGACAACCTGCGCGCCGGTGACGAGGACGCCGCAGCGACCAGGCTCAACAAGCTGCTCTCCGCGTACCCCGCCCACCCGCACCTGGCACTGGAGGAAGGACGCTGGCGCTTACACCATCACCCAGCTGAAACGTCCCTGGTGCCGATGTGGTCGGCGATCTGCGCGGAAGCCCTCGCCCGGTTCCTCGCCGACGGTCACGCTCGCCGAATCGGTGAGTGTGAGGCACCTGGCTGCGGACGGCTGTTCGTCGACACCACCCGCAACCGCATCCGCCGCTTCTGTTCGACTGCCTGCCAGGACCGCGTCAAAACCGCTGCGGCGCGTCGCCGCCGGACTGCTGAGGGCTGAAATTTCTTGGGCCATGTCCGCTGCAGTCTGCTGTCTTCAGGGGTTGCCTCGTAGACTCTCGTCCGAGCAGGGAGCCGACGTAGCTGAAGTCGCGCTCGCTACTTCGCACCGAAGCGAGGCAATATGGCCCAGGAGTACGCACTGACGTGCGAAGCGATCGACATCGTCCTCTCTGACTCGCCGCTGAAGGCAAAACGCCTCCATCTCGGCGACGTTCTGCGCCGCATGCTGCGCGCGGACATCTTCGCCTCCTATGTCTGCGATTCGTCCGGCCCCTACGCCGATCCGGTCCAGCTCGACCTCGGCGACGACGCGCTTCGCGCCTACGACAAGCATTTTCGGCACGTCGACGACCTGACCCCGAAGCTTTTCGCGCGGGGGAGCGCTTCGCGGATCACTCCGGCTTCCGGGGTCTCCACCGAGTTCGTCCAGGACTTCCTGCATCGCGGCGGGATGTACCACGGCATGAACTACTTCACGGCCGGAGCCGGTCCCGGTTCGGTGGACCTGCGGCTGTGGCGGGGACGCGGCGGCCGCGCGTTCACCGAGGACGAGGCGCGGGTTTTCCGGTCATTCGGGGACCTGGTCGCGCGGACCTGGCCGACGGAGGCCCCGTCCGGGCAGAAGCCGTTGTCCCGGCGCGAAGCTCAGGTCGCGGAGCTGGTCGCCGACGGGTACAGCGACAAGCAGATCGCCGCGGCCCTCGGGATCGCGCCGCCGACTTTGCGGACCCACCTGAGCAACGCGTTCGCCAAGACCGGAGCCGCCAACCGCGCGGCTCTGGCGGCGCATCACCTCCGCCATCGTCAGAAATGACGATGGCGGAGACCGCGCGGCATGCCGAGACTCCCGGATAAGCCTCATTCGCTGCAAAGGAGCCCCGGATGCCGCTTTCTCCGGCGGGCGTCACCGCCCATCCCGCTGTCCTCGAGTCGGTCGGACGACCGGAACCGGGGGAGTGGACACAAACCTGTACTGCCGAGGACATCGCGACGCAGTTGCCGCTGGCGGGCGGGCAGCCGTATCCGCTCGCGGTGAAAGCGAACATCGCGGTGCGCGGACTGCGCCGGTCCGCGGGATGCGAGCTGCTGGACCTCGGACCAGAGGAGGCCGACGCCCCGGTCGTCGCGCTGTTGCGCCGCTCCGGCGCGGTGGTCGTGGGCATGGCGAACATGCACGAACTCGCCTTCGGGATCACGTCGCAGAACGCCTCCTACGGCGCGGTGCGCTTGCCGGATCGTCCGGGCTATCTGGCAGGGGGATCCTCGGGCGGCAGCGCCGCGGTCGTCGCGCGCGGCCACGCCGAGGTCGCATTGGGCACGGACACCGGGGGCTCGATCTCGATTCCCGCCAGCCTGTGCGGGGTCGCCGGATTCCGGCCAAGCACCGGACGCTGGCCGACGGCGGGCATCGTCGGCCTGTCGTGGACACGGGACGCCCCCGGGATCTTCGCGCGCTCGGTGCGCCGCCTCGCCGAGATCGACCGGGCGATGCTCGGCGAAACAACGGACCAAGACCTTCCGCGGCCCCGGATCGGGGTGCCCGCCGAGCTGTTCCGCGAACTGCACCCCAGCACGCGAGCGGCGACCGAAGCGGCTTTGGCCGCGCTCGGGGACGTGGTCGAGCTGGTGCCGGTGCACCTCGAGGAGGTCTGGGAGCTGAGCCACGCGGCGGCGATGCCGATCGTCTGCTGGGAAGCCCGCCGGCTGCTCGGAGACGCCGTCGCGCGCGCCCTGGGCATGAACCCGGAGGAGGCGTTCGCCCGGCTGGTCGCGGGAGTGCGCAGTCCGGACGTCCGGCAGATCCTCGAAGCGGAGGCATCGTCCCCGGTGTCGCCCGACGAGTACGCGATCGCCCAGCGACAAACCGAGCAAGCACGAGCGCGCTACGCGGAACTGCTGCACAAGCACGCACTCAACGCGCTCGCATTTCCCACCACGCCCGCACCGGCTCCGCCCGTCGACTGCGACGGGACCGTGGAACATCTGGGCAGCCGCGTCGACGCTTTCGAGCTCTACACCCGGAACACGACGCCAGGTGCGATGCTCGGGGCGCCCATGGTCACCTTCCCCCTGACCACCCCCGCGGACGGTCTTCCGGTCGGGCTGACCGTCCAAGGAGGACGGTTCGACGACCGCCGGACCCTGCACCTCGCCGAACGAATGGCGGAAACGCTGTCGGACACCGTCAACCAGGCCGGTTGACCACCCGGCTACCGCGACTTCTTGGTTGTTCTGCGGAGTTTGCCGCGCAGCGCGCGGAGGGCGATCGGCCCGAGGTCGTCGACCACCTCGATCAGCACGGCCAGCCGGTCGAGCGCGTCCAGAGCCGCCTCGGTCCCGTCCGGGTCGACGCCCTCGTAGAGCTCCAGTCCGACGAACCCGGCGCTCACCGCTCGTGCGAGGCCCGGCGTGTCGATCACCTCGGCCACCGGGGAGTCGGCCAGCAACCTGGTCAGGGCGCTCTCGATCGGGGCGATCCACAGCTGCAGGGCCGTCGCGGTCGCTTCGGCGAGCTTGGGGTCGGCCTGCGCACCGGCGAGCATCTGGGCGAGCACCGTGACGTTGCCCTGGGCACGTTCGTCGGCGTGCAGCGAGCGGCCGAGTGCAAGAAGCTGCCGCAGATCGGTGACCTCGTCTAGGCGTTCGACAAACGGTGCGACCCTGGCCTGCGTCGCGGCGAGGCAGGCGGCCTGCAGCAGGTCGTGGACGGTGCCGAAGTGGTAGAAGACCAGCGCCTGGTTGACCCCGGCGGTCGCCGCGATGCTCCGCGCCGTGGTGCCGTTGAGGCCGTGCGTGCGGATCGTCTCGATCGTGCCGTCGATCAGGCGTTGTCGGGTGTCGGCCACGGCTTCACCGTAGAGGCCCCGACAGTCGGTGACCGACGGCACCCGGGTGCGGCAGCCGCTCCGGACGCCCGGCGGGCCAGTACTCGAAATGCCACCATTCGTTGTCGTACCTCCGATACAGGTGATGGCGCGCGCCATACCGCTCCAGCCAGCGCGAACCCTCGACCGGCCGCACGTCCAGGGCAGTCCCCGCGACGTGTCGGGACTCGTCCGGGGGCAGCGCCCGCAACCGGGCCGCCGTCGGCGACCCGCTCCGACGGACCTCCTCGGCGAACAAGCGCTCCTGCTCCCCGGCGTCCCGATGTCCCGAGGTGAGCCCGATGAGCTCACCGTCTTGCCATAACGCCTGCGTGCGCGCCGCAATGAACGCGGCACGGGTCGCGGGCGTGAGGCCGGTGAGGTCCTCTGCGGGGAAACGCACCGCCAGCGCCCACTGGCAGGCGGTGCGCCGAGCCCGACCCGGCGTGATCACGAATGCCACCGGCAGCAGCGCTATCGCCAGCATCCGGGTGACCGCCTGGTACCAGCGATCGCGGCGAAGTGCCCGGCCGGGATCGAGACGGACGCTCGTCATTGCTACCCCCACTCCGGTCGTGTGCACGACCGCCAACCCGCTTTTGAGCAGTTGCTCAAATCAGAGGATAGACGAGATTTGAGCAACTGCTCAAGCAGGTCTCCGCCCGAGATCGCTGGCCGCGGAGCAGGGGGGCGAGCCGGTCAGAAGTCGGGCGTGGAATCCACGGCCCCGTCGCGGCGGATGCGGCGGAGGTGCACCGCGCGGGTCAGCCGGATCACCGGGCGGATCAGCAGTTCGATGCTGCCGACGAGGAAGAACCAGGCGGCCAGGGTGGCGAGGGACTCGTAGAAGAACAGGATGCTTCCGGCGACGAACCAGAGGGCGATGAGGATGTCGTTGCCGATGCTCAAGGTTTCGTAGCGGCGGCGGATGATCAGTTCGTCGTGCCCGAAAGTGAGCACGAGGTCCGCTGTGTCCGGTCCGTTCGGGTGCGCCATGCCGCTGCATACCCGGGTGCCAGTACGGCTAATCCGTGAGGAACGCGATCTCCGCGAAATCCGTAAGGGTTGAACTGCACTGAACCATTACCGCACGATGGCGGTCATGGAAGAAAACCGTTGCCCCCGCTGTGGCTGGCCCTTGGCCGAGCTGCCCTCGTCCGCTGTCGTTCCCGCGTCGGCGGGCAGCCGGGCCGACTACGTGCGTTGTGTGTGCGGCAGCTGGATCGCGCGGCTCGGCGGGGTCGTCGTGGGGTCTACCCGCCCGCGCTGACTCACCAGTGGTCGGGCCGGGCCAGCCGCGCCGGCAGCTTGGTCTTGGTGTCGCCGCGGGCTGCGTTGACCTGGGACTGGGTAAGGAAAATGCTGTCGGTGAAGTCAGCGCCGCGGACATCGGCGTCGCGCAGGTCCGCACCGATCAGGTCAGCGCGGCGCAGATCAGCGCCTCGGAGGTCGGCCGCGATCAGGTAGGCACCGCGCAGGTTCGTGCTGCGCAGGTCCGCGCCGGACAGCTTCGCGCCGATCAGATCGGCACCTCGCCGGTCCTTCTTGCGCCCGGCTCCGGCACGGACCAGTTCGCTGGTGCGCACCAGCAGCGGGTTCACCTGCGCCCGCCGGGCGTCGACGTCGATGGCCAGCACCGCGTCCGCGTCCCCGGCAGTGATCTGCTCCAGTTCGGTGATCTCCGCGTCCAGGTCCGCGTGGATTTCGCGGGTCGTCGCCAGCGAGCGCGCCTCGGTGAGGTACCAGAGCAGTTCGTGCAGATGCCGCATCACCGGGAGCGCGGCGAACATCCGCTCGCGCGTTTCCGGGGCCTCCCGCCAGCTCCGGCCGCCGAAGGTCACCTGCGACACCTGCTGTCCGGCCCCGAAGCAGTCGTACCCGGTGCAGCCCGCGAAACCCTTGGGGCGCAACCGGTCGTGGATGCCGCAGCGGAAGTCGGACCGCAGGTTCGGGCACGGGTCGCCGGCCCGCTTGTCGATCGCGAAATCGGCGGATTTGATGAAGGTGAGCGCGACGCAGCAGAGGGCGAAACAGCTCGTGCAGTCGGCGGTCAGGGTGCGGCGGTCGGGCAAGGTCTCTCCAGCGAAGGCGGGCGAACCTGTCCAGCGTAGTCGCCGCTCAACTGCCCGCGACGACCACGACGCGTCGGCGGCGCGATCGCATCGCCAGCGCCGCGAGCACGAACACCTGCAGCTCAGGCTTCATACCGGACAGATCAGCGGTGCCCGCGGTGAGGGTGCCGACGGTGTTCCCGGCCTCGTCGAGCTGCACGTGGTCACGACGCCCGGTCCGCCGGAAACGCAGCTCCGCACCGCCGCTCTCGACGCTCCAGGTGCGCGTGCCCGGCCGGTGAGTGCTCGCGAGCACCGACCCGTCGGCCGCCAGCAACTGGTAGCTGCGCAGCCGGCGGCGGATCCGATAGCTGACGCCGTCCAGCCGGAACTGCCCTCCGGACCGGCCCTCGATCACGGTGAGCAGGCGGCCGTCGCTGGTGATTTCGTACTTGGTCAAGCCGGACTTCGCGATCTGCAACATAGCCAAACTCCAGCATCGCCTCGTCCGGACCGCCCGTGCCGTTTGTCATGGGTGATCATCGGCGAGGCGGCCTTACCATGATCGACATGCGCGAACCCGATCCGGACCGGTTCTCGGCCCGCCAGTGGCCGGACTGGAGTTTCTGGACGGACGCGCACAGCGGAGGGCCCGGTCTGCATCGCGGCCGCGTCCGGTCCGTGGTGGTCAACGGCCTGATGATGGGCTTCCTGGCCACCTGGGTGATCGCGATCGCGGACGGGCAGTACGGACAGGTGCGCACCGGGCTCGTCTTCGGCTTCCTCGGCTGCTACGCCATCGCGTACCTGCTGGTGCTGTGGTTCGGCCCGCTCGCGCTGCGGCGGCAGCGGATCGCGATGGTCGCGGCGATGTTCGCGCTCGGCACCGCGCCCGCGCTGATCCTCGGTTCCCCGGCGTATCTGACCGGCCTCACCTACGCCATCGCCACCGGGCTCATGCTGTTGCCGCTGCGGTTTTCCCTGCTCCTCGGCACCGGAGCGGCCGTCGCCCAGATCGCGTGGATGCTGGTCAGCGACGGGCGGGTCGCCTGGGGCCAGGTCCTCACGCTCGTGGCCGTCACCGCGATCCTCGGCATCGTCTACGCGCTGACGTTCACCATCGGCCACCTCCGGCTCGCCCGCGAGCAGATCCGGCGGATGGCGGTGGACCAGGAACGGCAGCGCGTCGCCCGCGACCTGCACGACGTCCTCGGCCACAGCCTCTCCACGATGACCCTGAAACTCGGCCTGACGCGGCGGATCCTGGAGACTTCGGACAACACCGACGCGGCGCTCGCCGAGATCCGGGACCTGGACGACCTCTGCCGGGAAGCCCTCTCCGACGTCCGCGCGACCGTGTCCGACTACCGCACGGTGTCGTTCGCGACCGAAGTCGCCGGCGCCCGGATGGCGTTGCGCGCCGCCGGCGTCCAGGCTGAACTGCCTGCCGCGGCCGACGCTGTGGCTCCTGAACTGCAGGGCGTTTTCGGTTACGTAGTAAGGGAAGCCGTGACCAACGTACTCCGCCATTCCGACGCACAGCGCTGCGTCGTCCGCGTCGGACGGGACTGGCTGGAGGTCGCCGACGACGGCACTGTCCCGGCGGAGGTCGTCCCCGGACACGGACTGACCGGTCTCGCCGAGCGGATGGCCGCGGTGTCCGGCTCCCTCGAACATGGCCGCGGCCCGCACGGCGGCTTCCGGGTGCTGGCCCGCGGCCCGGCGGCCGGAGGCGCGGCGTGATCCGGGTCCTGCTGGCCGACGACCAGGCGCTCGTGCGCGGCGCACTGGCTTCCCTGCTGCGGATGGAATCCGACATCGAGGTGGTCGCCGAGGTCGGCTCCGGCCCCGAGGTCCTGCCCGCCGCGCAGCGGACCGCCCCGGACATCGCGCTCGTCGACGTCCAGATGCCCGGCCGCGACGGCCTCGCCGTGACCGCCGAACTGCGGCACGCGCTGCCGGAGTGCCGCGTGCTGATCTGCACCACCTTCAGCCGCCCCGGTTACCTGTCGCGCGCGATGTCCGCGGGCGCGGCCGGGTTCGTGGTGAAGGATTCGCGCCCGGAACAACTGATCAACGCGATCCGCCGGGTCCACGCCGGACTGCGGTTCGTGGACCCGGCGCTCGCCGCCGAATCGCTGGCCAGCGGCGCGAGCCCGCTCACCGACCGCGAGGCGGACGTCCTGCGCGCCGCGGCGGAAGGCGGAACAGTCGCGGACATGGCGCAGGCGCTGGGCCTGTCGGCGGGGACGGTGCGCAATCACCTGTCGTCGGCCATCGGCAAGACGCAGGCCCGCACGCGCGCGGAGGCGGTCCGGGTCGCTGAGACGAGCGGGTGGCTGTAGCGCTCCGGACGTAGCCAATCCAGGGCCCCCTTTCTTGATCGCACGTTCCAGAAAGGCGTAGAGTGCGGATCATGGTCCGCACCCGAGAGTTCGACACCGAGGCCGCGGTGAGCCGCGCGATGGAACTGTTCTGGTCGCGTGGCTACGAGGCGACCTCGGTCCGCGATCTGACCCAGCACCTGGGCATCGGGCAGGGCTCGCTGTACGCCGCGTTCGGCGACAAGGACGGCCTGTACCGGGCCGCGCTGGAGCACTACCGGGCCACGCTCGCGGCAACCGCCTTGGACAGCCTCAAAAACGGCGCCGACGCCCGCTCGGCGATCCGGGCGCTCCTGGTCGAGCGGATCCGGATCGCCGCGTCCGACGACGGCCGCGGTTGCCTGGCTGTCAATGCTGTCTGCGAGCGCCTGCCGGGGGACACCGCGACCCGGCGCACGGTGCGGGACATGCAGGACGCGAGTCAGGACGCGATCGCCGAAGTGCTGCGCGTCGCGGCGGAGCGCGGCGAGATCACGACCCCGCACGATCCGGCCACGCTGGCCGCCTTTCTGGTCACCTTCCTCAACGGACTGCTGGTCACCGCGAAGATCACCCCGGACGCCCGCGCCCTCGAACCCCTCGTGGAGGTAGCCCTCGTCGCCCTCGGCTGATGTTTTACGTCCTCAATCTGGAACGATCGATCAAGAAAGAGAACGATGCTCGACCACGACAGCACTCCCGTCCGCACCGGCCGCGCCGCGGTCAACGGAACGAGCCTCCACTACCGAACCGCCGGGTCCGGACCCGCGGTCGTGCTGCTGCACGGCGTGCCGAAGACCGGTTACCACTGGCGGCACCTCGTCCCGAAGCTCACGCCGCAGTACACCGTCGTCGTCCCGGATCTGCGCGGCCTCGGCGATTCCGCCCGTCCCGCAGGCGGATACGACTCCGCGACGATGAGCGACGACGTCGCCGAGCTGATGGCCGCCCTCGGCCACGAGACCTACGCCGTGGTCGGCGAGGATTGGGGAGCGGTCATCGGCTACCAGCTCGCCGCCCGGCACCGCGACCGCGTGCCGTCGCTGGTATTCGCCGAGGCGTTGTTCCCCGGGTTCGGCTTCGAGGACCACACCGCGCTCACCGCCGAGAACGTCGCCCGCGGCATGCACCTGTGGCATCTGGGCTTCTACTTCCAGCCGGACGTCCCCGAGATGCTCATCGCCGGCCACGAACGCGAACTGATCACCTACATGATCAAGTTCGAGCGCAGCCGCCCCGACAGCGCCACCCCGGACGCGATCGAGGAGTACGTGCGCTGCTACTCCATGCCCGGCGGCATCCGCGCGATGCTCGCGATCTACCGGGCGATGCTCGTCGACGCCGAGCAGAATCGGCAAGCGGCGCAACGGAAACTGGACATCCCCGTCCTCGCGCTCGGCGGGTCGGCGTTCATCGGCGAACGCGCCGAGTCCCAGATGCGGATCATGGCGGACGACGTCACCGGCCTCGTTTTCGACGCCGGGCACGACCTCGCCGAGGAAGTGCCCGACGAGATGGCCGACGCGCTCCTTCCGTTCCTCGCCGAACACCGGTAGCCGGCGAGGTCAGGGGAGCGGCTGGTCGATCTGCTCGCGCAGGATGTCGCCGTGTCCCGCGTGCCGGGCGAACTCCTGGATCATCGCGAGCAGCGTCCAGCGCATGCTGACGGTGCCCTCGCCGGGAAACTCCTTGGTGTCGTCGAGTTCGAAGCGCGCAGCGATCTCCCTTGACCGCTGGCTGGCGCGTTCGTATTCGGCGATCACGTCGGCCACGGTCTCGTCGTCGGTCACGGTGAAGGTGCCGACGTCGCGCTTCGAGTACCCGTCGCATTCGGACTCGGCGAGCCCGGCCCAGAACCGCTGAAACCAGATCCGTTCCGCCGCGGCGGCGTGCTTGACCACGGAAATCGGCGTCGACAGCGACGCGACGAGCCGTCGCCGCGCGTCGGTTTCGGACAGGCCGCGGAGGGTCTCGACCAGCGCTTCGCGGTTGCGGTCGAGCGTGTTCTCGAGCAGTGCTCGTTCGGTGCCGTTGGTGATGCGTTCGGTGGGCATGGTTCTGCTCCGTTTCTCGGGCATGACTGGGGACGACCTGACGAGGCCGGGGATTGCTGAAGTGCTCGCGGGAGCGCGCCTGCACGGGCCAGGAAAGGCACCGCGGGCGATGATTGTCAGCCGGTCAACCCCGGCGACGGGAGGTATTCAACCACAACCCGGTCAGGCGCCGCCGTCCTCCGACTGCTCGGTCTCTTCCGCCTGTTCCGCCTTCTCGGCCTCGCGGAGCCGCTGCAATTCGTCGATTTCCGCCTGTTGCGCACTCACGCGAGCACGCAGTTCCCCCAGTTCAGCGTGCAGCGGTGCCAGCGTTTCGGCGTAGATCTTGGTCGCCTGGCTCAACTGCGCAGCCGACTCCGCGACCCGCTGATCAGCCGCCAACTGCACGCCGCGCACCCGCTCGTCCGCCTCCGCCGCCTGCTCGCGCAACCGCTGCTCTTGCTCCCGCGTCCGGCTCTCGTGCTCGGCGGTCAGCGATGCCCGCAGTTCCTGCTGCGCCTCCGCGGCCGTGCGGCGCGCCTGTTCGAGATCCTCGACCGCCGTCGCACGCAACGCGGAGATCTCGCGCTGCAACACCGTGACCCGGTCATGCGCGGCCGCCGCCTGCTCGAGCGCTCGCTGCCGGTTGTTCTCGGCTTCGTCGCGGACCGCCAGCGCCGCTTCCTGCGCTTTCCTTGCCGTGGCGGCGTTGGCGAGCGCAGCGTCGCGCTCCTCCCGGTCCACTTCGGACTGTTTCCTGGCCGCCGCCTCGGCCGCTCGCGCTTCCTCCGCCGCCGCTACCGCGTGTGCGCGCTCGGCGCTAGCCACCCGGGCCTGCTCCAACGCCTCGTCGCGGGCGGCTTCGGCCTCTTCCCGCGCTTTGAGAGCGGCCGCGGTCTGGTCGGTGACGTGCGTGCGCAGCGCCGACAGTTCCGCGTGCAGCGGGTCCAATGCCGACAGCGCCGACCCGAGCTGCTCATCGAGCGCCCGGGTGTCGAGCTGGGTCATCGGCTGGTCGGGGCCGTAGACGGTCACCCAGATCTCGCGCTGCTCGTCGAGCATCGCGCACGTGACGACCTTCGCGCCCCACCGGCCGTACCGCTCCGGATCGGCCGGGCAGTAGGGCGTCGGCCGCCCGCCTTGCCGGGGGATGGGCGGCAGCGGCTGACCGCAGTACGCACAGCCCGCCTCGTCCCCGGCGGCCAGCGCCCGCACGGTCGCCTCCCGGCGTTCCTCCCGGCTTCCGCGCCGGATCGGCGGCCCCACCGTCTCCATCAGTGCCCCTTTCCGCAGGTGGGAACCACTCTACAGTTAGAGTTTTAATACTTAAACACTAGGTATCAGTTAGTGAAGCAGAACCTATCGACGAAGGCGGGCGCGTTGAACTATATGGATAACTGAGATTATTGATATAGTTGAAGCGCAGAGCGGGTGCCCCGCTTGTTCGAGCTTGGCGGGGCACCCGAAAAAGTGGTCAGTGGCACTGGGTGGCGACGCCGCCGGTCACTCCGCCCTTGAGGTAGTAGGCGGCCACGTAGCCCTGTTTGTAGGTGTTGCCGAGCTGGCGGACCCAGATGTCGTTGCCTTCGATGTTCTCGCCGTGGATCCAGCAGTAGGCGTCGTAGCCGTTGTTAGCGGTGACGTAGTCGACCTGCTGGCTGTGGGTCGTCGGCAGCTGGCGGACTCGCGCGTCGTGCCACGGCGTGACGCGGTAGGGGGCCAGCGCGGGTGCGGCGAGCGCTGGGCTGATCGTCGCGCCGGCGGCCGCGAGGGTCAGTGCGGCCACGGTCAGCGTCTTCGAGATCCTCATCTTGTTCCTCCCTGGTGATGGCGTTCCCCGGTCGCCACGGTGGTGGCCGATCGAGAACAGCACCGGTGCCGGGAGCGCGGCCAGAAGACCGGGTGTCCTGCCGTGTCCTGTTCTGCACCGGACACGCGGACCTGCGGTTTTCCGGTCAGCTGTGCCGGTAGGACCGGACGGAGGTCGAGCGTTCGGTGCCGCCCAGGTGGTTGAGCACGGTGTGCGAGCCGGTGCAGTCCGGGGCGGGAAAGCCGAGCTGGCGTTCTTTGCTGCTGTTCATCTCCGAGCGGGCCTCGAACGGCAGGGCGGCGCAGTGGTTTTCGCTGGCCCAGACCGGATCGAGCGTGATCTTCTGCCCGCCGAACTCCGGTTCGCTCCAAAAGCAGACGAACCCGGGCGCGCACTCGCCGACGGTCGCGGACGGACGGTTGAGCACCCAGAATGTCACTGTCACGGCCGGCAACAGCACCGCGGCGGCCAGCGGCGCCCCGGCCCGGCCGGTTCCTTCGCCGCCGGACCGGACGCGCACAGCCGCTTGCGAACCGCGTCGAGTTCGTCGAACAGGTCCTCGCGGCCGCATCCGTGCAGGTAACAGCGCAGCTGACCGGCGGTCGGCACTTGGCCGTTCTCGAGGTAGGACACGCGCTGCCTGGTCAGCGCCTCCGAGCCGATCGCGGAACGCCGGGAGAGCGCGTGCTGGGTCATCGGGCCGCGCAGTTCGCGCAGGCGTTCGCCGAAGGTTTTCGCGTCCGGACTGCGCTCCGCCATGCTTCGCCCCTCGCCAAGCCGTCCGGACCGCGGATCAGCGTAGCGAGCGAAACGCCCAGGTCCCGGCGGCGAACGCGGTGATCCACCGTTCCGGGGACTCCGGACCGGTGGACGCGCAGCCACCGTGCCAGGATCAGCCGCCACCACGTCGGAGGTATGGGGGACGCTGATGACCGAGAGCGAGCTGCCGGGGTTTTCCTTCTCTCTGCGACCCGCTACGCGTGCGCCCGGCAGCGTCGCGCCAATGCTGAACGGCGATCTCGACTACGATGCACTGGTCATCGAGGCGTGCCAGGTGCTCGCGACGACGGATTGCGCGTTCACCGTCCGCGGCTTCGGCGGAAGCTGGCCGGTGGACGTCGCCTACGACCTGTCGACGCTGGTCGAACAGCTTCCCGGCCTGCTGCGAGACCTGCGCGCCCGCCATGACGGCGAGATCGACTTCTACGGCCAGGGCATCGAGCGGACCCTGCACTTCCGGCCGCTCGCCGGGCAAGTGCAGGTCACCTGCATGTCCAGGACTTCCTGGACTCCGGATCCCGCTGTCGAAGTCATCGACGGCACCCGTCTGGAAGAGATGATCCTCCGGCTGATGTCCGCGTTCAGCACTTCGCTGGAGACCGCGCGCTCCCCGCTGGCCGACGCGCCGCCGTTCCCTTCCTGGCGGTGAACCCTCACAACTCCCGGCTCACCACGCTGCCCGTCCGCACGGTCGCGAATCCCAGCCGGTGGTTCACCGCGATCATGTGCGTATTCGCCGCACCCGTACCCGTCCAGATTTGCGCCACGCCGGGGCGATCCGTCGTGAACCACCGCAGCATCTCCGACTTCATCGCCAACCCCAGTCCGTGCCCGCGGTGCGCGGCGAGCACCGCAGTGTCGCCCTGATGCAACCGCTCCGGCAGCAGCGGCCGCGCCTCCAACTCCGTCAAGCCGACCACCTCGCCCCCGGAAGAAACCGCCACCACCGTCCGATGCTCGATGCCCCGTTCGCGATACGAGCCTTCGATCCGCCGCACCCGGTCCACCGACCAATCCGGCGCGCCGAACTCGGACTCGCCCAACGGTGCATCGCCGATCGCCGCGCGAGCCTTCGCATACGCGGAGACCAGTGACTCCGGCGGAGCGCCGACCCACCGCATCAGCCGGTATCCGGCAGGCACCGCGATGTCCCACCGCCTGCGGTCGACTTCGCTCAGTTCCATGATCTGCAGGACAGCCGTGTGCACGATCCGGAATCCGAGCCCCTGGGCCCAGCTTTCGCCAGGACCGCTGGGGGTCAGGTTCCAGCCCTCCGCCCGCGTCCGGCCGCGCGCCCGCAGCATCGGCTCCAAGGCGTGGAAGAACTCTGTCCCGATGCCCTGGCGCCGCACGTCCGGGTGGACGTGGAGCCGCACGAGAGCGAGCTGTTCGTTCCCGTCGGCGGGCAGCGTCACGATCGCCCTGGCGACGAGCCGGTCGTCCCGGTGGGCGGTCCACACCAGCTGCTCGCCCGCCTGGATCTGCGGCGCGCGCACTCCGGAGATCGTCTCCCGCCGCGTCATCGGCGGACGTTCCGGGGAATCCAGCCGGCAGGCGGAAAACTGCAGCTCGTGCAGTGCGTCCCAGTCCGCGTCGCTTGCCCGGTCCGCGTCGAAAAGCCGTACGTCCAGCACTGTCGCCCCCCCCTGATCGAAATCAGCCCCTCCTGGCAACCTACCTATGTCCCTGCGCCGGCACGGAAGCGCGCAGCAGCAGGTCCCGCAGCGCGAGCGCGACCTCCGACGGCTTCTCGGGCAGGAGGACGACCTGGTCGGCCGTGGTCGACGGGCCGGTCAGCGGGATGATCCGCAGGCCCGGCGGCTGGTGGTCCAGCGCCGATTCGACGGTGATCCCGATGCCCGTCCCGGCCGCGACGTGGGCGGCGATCGCCTGCACGCTGTCGGCGGTCCGGATGATCCGCAGATCCGCCCCGCTGATGCGGAACGCGGACAGCAGCCGGTCGCAGAGCCCGCTGTTGATCTGGTGCGGCCAGGTCAGCAACGCGGTCGAGGACAGTTCGGCCGCGCTCAGTTCCTTGTGCCCGGAAAGGGAATGCGCGGCGGGCACCAGTGCGACGAACCGTTCGGCGGACAGCACCCGCGCCCGCACGCCGTTGATCCCGCCGGTCGCCCAGCCGATGCCGAGTCCGACGGTTTCCGCGCGCAACGCGGCGAGTTGCGCGGTGGTCGGCATCGGCTCGGGCACGATCGTGACGTCCGGGAACTGCTCGCGCAGCCGCGGCAGGCAGCGCAGCAGCACCTGGTGGGCGGTGTATTCGGCGTGGGCGACGACGAGCGTGGTGCGTTTCCGGTCGCCGCCGGCGAGGGAGCGGCCGCGTTGCTGGAAGCGGCGCAGCTGGGCGAGGGTGGCGTGCGCGTCGGGCAGGAGGGCTTCGCCGAGGTCGGTCAGCGAGACGCGGCGGCTGGTGCGGTGGAACAGCTTGCCGCCCAAGGTTTTCTCGAGGCGGCGGACGGCGTCGCTGACCGTCGGCTGCCCGCGGTGCAGGCGCTCGGCGGCGCGGCCGAAATGCAGTTCCTCCGCGACCGTGACGAACGCTTCCAGCTCGATCCTGTCCACCGGACCAGGCTAGCCCGATCGATCGGTGTCACCGATCGCTGGGTGCTGGAGAACGGCGTTGATGACGTCCGCGGATCGGGATGAGATGGGGAGCAAGCAGGGGATTTCCCCACGACCGGAAGAAGTTTTCGCATGACAGCCACTGCCGTTGACGGCATCCCCGAGGCCACGGTGACCGTGGTCTGCCATTCGGTGCACGGGCACACCCGCCTGCTGGCCGAGCATCTCGCCGAAGGGGCGCGGCAGGTGCCGGGCGTGCGGGTGCACGTCGTCGATCTGCGCGCCGAGGACGTCTCCGCGGGCCGCTGGCACGACAGCGAGGTGATGGCGCTGCTGGACCGTTCCGACGCGATCGTGATGGGCTGCCCGACGCTGATGGGCAGCGTGTCCGCGGTGTTCAAGGCGTTCATGGAGGCCGCGTTCACGCCGTTCACGACGCAGGCGTGGAAGGACAAACTCGCCGGCGGGTTCACCATGTCCGCGTCGCAGAGCGGGGACAAGCTGACCGTGCTGCAGCAGCTGTCGGTGTTCGCCGCGCAGCTGGGCATGCAGTGGATCGGCGTGGGCGACATGCCGGGCAACAACTGGAGCGGCGGGTCCCGCGACGACGTCAACCGGCTCGGCTCGTGGCTGGGGCTGATGAGCCAGAGCCACGCCGACCTCGGCCCGGAGGACGCCGGATCGCACGGCGACCGCGTTACCGCGCAGCGCTACGGCGAGCGGATCGCCCGGCTGACGCAACGGTGGGTCAACGGCGTGCCGTACGAAACCGGCCGGATGACCGAGCACGAGGCCCGCGCGCTGTCCGCTTCGCTGCGGGAGGCGGTCGTCTGACCGCGGCGGGGGTGCGGTCCGTGACCTGACCGCACCCCCGGAGTCCTACGTCCCGGCGACGAATTCGGCGAGCAGGCCGTGCGGTGCGTCGGGGCCGAACATCTGCCGTTGCAGGTGCGCGCCCTCGGCTGCGGTTTCCGCGCCGCGCGGGAACATCGCCTGCTCGTACTCGGCGAGCGCGGTCTCCACGTCGTCCGGATGCGCGGCGAGGGCGAGCCCGAGTTCGGCGCCGTCGAGCATGGCCAGGTTCGCGCCTTCCCCGTTGGGCGGGGCGAGGTGTGCGGCGTCGCCGATCAGGGTCACGCCCGGCACCCGCTTCCATTCGTGCCCGATCGGCAGCCCGTAGTGCGGCCGGAGGACCGGCGGGGTGTCGCTTTCGGTGATGAGCGTGGTCAGCGCCGTCGACCAGCCCTCGTACTCCGCCGCGATCCGGGCGGCTGCGGCGGCCGGGTCGGCGAAATCGATGCTGTCGAACCATTCCAGCGGCCGGGTCAGCCCGATGTAGGCGTGCAGGATTCCGTCGCGCTCGCGGTGTGCCGTGATGCCCTGGTCCGGCGAGAGCGCCAGCAGCATCCCGCCGCCGACCGCCTCGGCCGTGGCGGGGAACCGCCGATCGGAGTCGTAGACGAAGGTCTCGACCGCCGACGCGCCGGTGTACTCCGGCTTCGCCGAAGACAGCAGCGGCCGGACCTTCGACCAGGCACCGTCCGCGCCGACCAACAGGTCCGTGGTAATCGTGCTTCCGTCGGCGAAGGCGACCTCGTAGCCCTGAGCCAAGGCGCGGACGCCGCTGACCTTGTGTCCCCAGTGGACAGTGCCCTCCGGCAGCGAGTCGATCAGCAGCTGCCGCAACTCGCCGCGGTGGACCTCGGGGCGGCCGCCGGTGCCGTCGTCTGGTTGTTTGAACAGCACTGTCCCGTCCCGGGACAACAGCCGCAGCTCTTGTCTCCCTTCCAAAATCAGGTGGCGGAATTCCGAAGTCAGCCCGGCGGCTTCGACGGCGAGCTGACCGTTGTAGTCGTGGATGTCGAGCAAGCCGCCCTGGGCACGCGACGTCGGGGAGGGCTCGGCCTCGTAGACGGCGGCCGGGATTCCGTGGACGTGCAGGACGCGGGCGAGCGTGAGGCCGCCGAGCCCGGCGCCGACGATCGTGACGGATGTGTTCATGACAGGGCCCTACCTTTCTGTTTGGGTCTGAATCGGCATTCGTAGGCTCGGTGGACCCAGGGGCTGCGGGCATGGCTGCATGACGGGAGCCGTCGGATGGCTCAAGGAGCTTGGCCACCCGCAGCCCCCGCGACGACTCGACCGCTCATTGAGAACCGCGAACGATCGCTGTGTAGGGCAACGTCGGCGAGGTCGTCTGTGGGACCAGTGACGATCGAGCGTGCGGAGGTGGCGATGCCCGAACTGTGGGCCGGAGTGGACGTGGGCAAGGAACATCACCACTGCGTGGTGATCAACGCCCGTGGTGAGCGGTTGCTGTCGCGTCGGGTGCTCAACGACGAGACCGCGCTGCTGGAGCTGATCGCCGACGTGCTCGCGATCTCGACGGACGCGCTGTGGGCGGTCGACCTCAACCACGGCGGTGCCGCGCTGCTGATCGGGCTGTTGATCAACCACGACCAGCCGATGACCTATCTGACCGGACTGGCCGTGCACCGCGCCTCCGGTTCCTACCGCGGAGAGGGCAAGACCGACGCGAAGGACGCGTTCGTCATCGCCGACCAGGCCCGCATGCGCACCGACCTCGGACAGCTGCGCCCCGGCGACGAGATCGCCGTCGATGTGCGCACGCTGACCACACGACGAGCCGACGTGGTGGCCGACCGGACCCGGCAGATCAACCGGCTGCACGCCCAGCTGCTGGAGATCTTCCCCGCTCTGGAACGCGCGCTCGAGCTGACCAACCAGGGCCCGGTCGTGCTGCTCACCGGATTCCAGACTCCGGACGCGATCCGCCGGGCGGGCGCGAAACGGATCGAAGCGTGGCTGGTCAAACGCAAGGTCCGCAACGCGGCCGCCCTGGCCCAGGCAGCGGTCGACGCGGCCGGTGCCCAGCACACCAGCCTGCCCGGCGAGAAACTGGCAGCCACGATGGTCGCGCGCCTGGCGAAGGGGGTGATGGCCCTCGACGAGGAGATCCGCGAGCTCGACACCCTTATCGAGGCCCGGTTTCGCCAGCACCGCCACGCCGAGGTGATCCTCAGCCTGCCCGGCCTGGGGATCCAGCTCGGCGCGGACATCATCGCCGCCACCGGCGGTGACCTGACCGCGTTCGGCAGCGCCGACCGCCTCGCCGGGTTCGCCGGCCTCGCACCGGCACCACGCGACTCCGGCCGAGTCAGCGGCAACCTCCGCCGACCACGACGGTTCAACCGCACCCTGCTGCGCGCGTTCTACTTGTCCGCGCTGGCCAGCCTGCGAGGTTGCCCTGCCTCTCACGCCTACTACTGGCGAAAACGGCACGAGGGGAAAAACCACAAACAGGCGCTGCTCTCCCTCGCCCGTCGCCGGGTCAACGTCCTGTGGGCCATGATCCGGGACGGAGCCCGCTACCAAGCCACACCCGTCACCGCGGCGGCTTGACAACATCATTGAGAAGCTCCTTCTGCCGAGGGTTCTGGTACGCCATTCCATATTGGAACGACGTACCAGATGTGTCAAGATGGGCGCATGGCTACGGGGACGCGCCGGGCACAGCGGCGCACGGAGGCACTCTCTCGGGAGCGCATCGTCGAGGCGGCGGTGGAACTGCTGGACGCGGCGGGCGAGAGCGGCCTGACGTTCCGGGTGCTCACCGAGCGGCTCGCGACCGGGCCCGGGGCGATCTACTGGCACGTGGCGAACAAGGGCGAGCTGCTCGTCGCCGCGACCGACGCGGTGGTGGCCGACGCGCTGGCGGCGGAGCCGGCCGGATCGCCGCGGGAGGAAGTGCACGCCGTCGCGCTCGGCCTGTTCTCCGCGATCGACGCGCATCCGTGGCTGGCCGCGCAGCTGCTGCTGCAGCTGTCCCGCAGCCCGGGCGGGCCGGTGACGCCGCGGATCCTCGAAAGCCTCGGCCGCCGGGTCCGCGCGCTGGGCGTGCCCGAGGAGCACTGGTTCACCGCGACGTCGGTGCTGATGCACTACGTCCTGGGCGCGGCCGGGCAGAACGCGGCGAACAGCCAGGTCGCCGAGCCGGACGCGGACCGGGCCGAATTCCTTGCCGCCACGGCGGAAGCGTGGGAGCAGCTCGACCCGCGGGAGTACGAGACGACCCGGCTGATGGCGAGCCAGATGCGCGAGCACGACGACCGCGAGCAGTTCCTCGCCGGGATCGATCTCGTGCTCGCCGGGGTCGCCGCGCGGTATCCGGGCGGGCGCGCATGACCCTCGCGCTCACTGATGCCGGGGGAGCGGGCAAGGACGCGCGGGAGCGGTTCGGGGAGTTCCTGCGCGTGTACGCGTCGCTCAACACCCGCGTCGCGTACGCGACCGATCTCGGCATCCCGCTCGACTGGGTGCCCGGCTATCAGCCGCCCGATCCGGGACGCCGCCGCGGCCGAGCGCGGCGGGCCGATCCGGACGCGCTCGCGTGGCTGCCTTGGTGCCTGCGCAACGGGTTCACGTCGTTTGCCGACGTCCGGGTGGAGCACGTCGAGCAGTGGCTGGACGAGCTGGCGCGGGCCGGGTACCGCGACGCGACGCGCGGCCGGATGCTGTCGGCGGTGTCCGCGTTCTACCGCAAGTACCTGCTGCGCGAAGGCTTGGCCGGGCACAATCCCGCCGCGCTCGTGGACCGGCGGGCGCAGCATCTCAACCGGCCCTCCGGCGTCCCGTCGCAGACCGCGCGCTGGTCGTTCGACGCGTGCCGGGCGTTGCTGCTCGCGGCGTGGCTGCTGGCCGGCCACAGCCGGAACGGCCTGCGCGACCGGGCGATGGTGGAGATCCTGGTCGGCACCGGCGTGCGCGCGGAGGAACTCGTCGGCGTCGATCTGGGCGACTACCGGCGGCCGACCGCGGGCGGCTTCGGCGTGCTTCGCGTGCACGGCAAGGGATCCAAGGACCGCGAGGTCGCGCTGGCCGCGCCGGTGGCCGACGCGCTCGACGCCTATCTGGCCGACCGGGCCGCGCCGCAGGTCCCGGCGCTGCGCGGGCAGGTCGGCGCGAAGCGGGCGGAGCCGTTGTTCGTCACCAGCACCGGCGCGCGCGTGCACGTGTCGCACGTGACGGCGTTGCTGCGCCGGTTGTGTGCGACGTTCTGCCAGCCACCCAAGACCGCGCGGCTGCAGGAGGTGCTCAACACCGCCGAGGCCCGGTTCGTCGCGACGCACCTGCAGCCGTTGTGCGACACCATCCATCCGCATTCGGCGCGCCATTCCTACGCGACGCACGCGATCGAGCGAGGGGTCCCGCCGCGGCAGGTGCAGCGCGACCTCGGACACGCCGCGTTGTCGACCACCGAGGGCTATCTTCACGACGAGAACGCCATCCGGGATTCGGCCGCGCACGAACTGGCTCCGGCGCTGCATCGCGGCTGGTTCGGCTGATCAGCCGAACCTGGCGGCCTGTCCCCGGTGGAGGTCGCTGACCCATTCCCAGCCGGGTTTGGCCGACGGGCCGATCCTGGGATCGTCGGGCTCGCGGCCGTCGCGCAGGGCCTGCACGTACGCGCGATCCAGCTCGATGCGCGCGCGGACCTGACCGGCTGCGACGGATCCGTGACCGGGGACGACGATTTCGACTTCGTCCGCCACGGCTTCCAGCAGTTGCAGCCCGGTCAGGTAGTCCTCGATCGGGTCGGCGGTGCGATCGAACATCGGGACGAGCACGTCGGAAAGCATGTCTCCCGCGACGAGAACCCCGCGTTCCTCGATCAGCAGCGCCGCGTGGCCGGGGGCGTGCGCGGGATGTTCGATGATCCGGGCGCGCGGACCGTCCCAGGGGAGGTACGCGGTTCCGGCGGGCAGGCCGGTGACGCGGCCGAACAGGTCCATCGGCACGTCGTCGGCGATCTCCGGCGGCAATCCTTCGGCGACAAGGGTTTTCCAGTCCGGCTTTGCCAGCAGGTCCCGCAGGGAGGCGGCGCACCGGGCGGTGCCGTAGCGGGGGACGTCGCCGAACTCGGCGTGCCAGAGCACGTGGTCCCAGTCCGGATGCGTCGCGAAGCCCGCTGCGACCGGCTGGCCGAGTTCGCGGAGATCCTGGGCGAGGCAGGCCAGTTCCTCGTGGGTGAGCCCGGGGTCGACGAGCAGCACGCCATCGCGGCCCTGCACGACGACCGCGTTGTTCTCGAGCACCTCGCTCTGATGTACCAGCACGCCTTCCGCTGCCTGGCTCAGCATGGCGCCCCCTTCGCTCGTGGAGCGCGACAGTAGCCCGAAGTGATAGCAAAGTGCAAGCACTAGCCTGGTGCCGCGGCAGCGGTCAGGCCTCGATGAACGGCTCGGTGCACAAGGTGCAGGTGATCGGCCCCAGTTCCAGGATCGACCGGGCCGCGCGGATCCGGCGCGGGGGTTCGCACCGGCAGATCGCCGCGACGTAGTTCGGTCCGCCGCGGTGCGCGCCGCGGCCGTCGACCGGGGCGATCACCACCGGCGGCGCGAGCGGTTCGGCGATCTCGTCCGGCGTTTCCGGGTCGTCCGGCGGGGCCGCGACGGCGCGGCGGGCGACCTCCTGTTCGGTGTGCCGCCACACGGTCAGCGCGGCTTCGAGCCGGGACAGTTCTCCTTGGTACGCCTCGAGAGTCGCGGGCAGCGCGGTGGTGGAGGACCAGCCGATCCGGTCCGCCTGTTCGGCGCGCAGGCCGAGTTCGGCGGCGAGCGCGGCGAAGCGTTTGTTGTGGTAACGGCCGTCGCTGACGTCGACGATGTCGCGGGTGGCGGCGAGTCCGTGCGCGGCTTCGTGGAGCGTGGTGGAGAGGATTTCCGCCGCGCTGCGCCGGAGGCCTTCGGCGCCGAGGAAGAACTCGGCGCGCGGTTCGACGCCGTCGCCGACGTGCCAGCGGGACCGCGCGAAGTGGCCGTGGATTTCGGTGGTGGTGCCCATCGTTCCCGACGCCAGCACCAGGATCGCTTCGGGAACGTCCGCGTGCCGCCGCCGGATCTCGGCCCAGAGCTGTTCCATCGCATGCATGACACGGGTCGTGGGCCCCAGTGCGGCGGTGTCCATGCGCCTATCTTGCCGCTTAAGCGGTAACTAGCTGAGGGCGAGTCCGGCAAGCACGCGCTCGAGGCCGGCCGCGAAGACGGCGTCGCCGTCCGGGTGCACGGCGTCGCGGGCGGTGCGGAACAGGGTGGGGTAGCGGCCGGTGTCGAACATCCGCTTCAGATACGGCGCGGCGGCGCGGTGCCAGCCTTCCTCGTCGAGGCCGGTGTCGCTGATGAGCCGCCGTTCGCGGATCTCGCTGCGGACCGCACCGGTGACGTAGGAGTGCACGGTGAAGACCGTGATCACGGCGTCCTCGATCGGGCCCGGACCGGCCGCGGCGGCGAGCGATGCCTCCAGGTACGCGAGCGCGTTCGGGCCAAGGCCGGGGCGTCCGCCGATCAGGTCCGCGAACCATTCGTGCCGCTGGACGGCGGCGCGGCAGCCGTGGGCGAGCGCGCGCAGCGCGGCCACGCCTTCGGTGTCCGGGTCGGGCAGCGGGATCTCGCCGTAGACGGCGTCGGTCATCAGGTCGAGCAGTTCTTCTTTGGTGTCGAGGTAGCCGTAGAGCCGCATCGGCCCGGCGCCGAGCGCGGCGGCGACTTTGCGCAGCGACACCGCTTCCAGCCCGCCTTCGTCGGCGAGCGCGCAGGCGGTCTCGACGATGCGGGCGCGGCTCAACGGCGCCGGCGCCGCGCGCGCCGGCGGTTCGGGCCGTTCCCACACCAGTTCGTCCATGCTCGCTCCTTTTCGGGTGACAGTACCGGGGCGGTTCCGATACGGTGTATTTGGTCAATACAGTGTATCGAGGGGATGTCATCATGCGAATCGTGATCGCCGGGGGCGGGCTCGGCGGGCTGACGTGTGCGCGGGTGCTGCACGCGCACGGGATCGACGCCGTGGTCTGCGAACGCGATGCCAGCAGGGAAGCGCGAGTCCAAGGCGGCACGCTCGACCTGACCGTCGCCGAGGGTCAGTGGGCGCTGCGCGAGGCCGGACTGGAGGCCGGTTACCGCGCGATCGCCCGTCCGGAGGGCCAGGACATGGTCCTGTACGACTCCGCGGGAACCTTGCTGCGGCGGGAAGTCACCCCGGACGAGGGGGAAGAACGCTGGGGCCGTCCCGAGGCGGACCGCCCCGCGCTGCGGAAACTGCTGCTCGACGCGCTTCCGGAAGAGACTGTCCACTGGGGACACGCGGTGACGCACGCGGAGCCGCTCGGCGACGGACGCCACCGCGTCCACCTGTCCGGCGGCGAAACCCTGGACTGCGATTTCCTGATCGGCGCGGACGGCGCCCGGTCGAGGATCCGGCCGCTGCTGACCGACGCGGAACCGGCGTACTGCGGCGCGCACGGGATGGAGCTGGTCATCCACGACGCGGACCGGGCGCACCCGGCTGCTTCGGCGCTCGTCGGGCGCGGCGGGTTTTCCGCGATCGGGGATCAGCAGACGCTTTCCGCGCAGCGCAACGGAGACGGCACCATCCGGGTCCATCTGACGCTGCGGTGCAGCGAGGACTGGATGGAGTCGTCGGGGATCCCGTTCGACGACCCGGATCGCGCTCGCACCGCGCTGAAGGAGCTCTACGCCGGGTGGCCGGCGGAATTCCTGGCGCTGGTGGATGCCACGTCGGGGCCGCTGCTGGCGTATCCGTTGACCGCGCTGCCAGTCGGGGTGCGCTGGGAGAGCACGCCTGGCGTGACGCTGATCGGGGACGCGGCGCACCTGATGTCGCCGTTCGCCGGGCAGGGCGCGAACCTCGCGATGCGCGACGGCGCCGAGCTTGCGCTGGTTCTCGCTGAAGGCGGCGATGTGCGGAAGTTCGAGCAGGTCATGCTCGAACGCGCCGAGCCGGCGGCGCGGATGTCGGCGGACAACCTGGAGCTGTTCCTGTCCGACGGCGCGGCGGAGAAGGTGCGGCACCTGTTCGCGAAGATGTTCGGGGAGGAGGACTGACGCTTCAGGCAGGTTCGCGCAGACGGTAGTGCTGCGGGCTGCGCCCGTACTCCCGTTTGAACGCGGCGCTCAGCGTGAAGGGGCTGCGGTAGCCGACCTGCCGGGCGATGGCGGTGAGCGTCGCGTCCGGGTGCTGGCGCAGGAGGTCGGCGGCGAGGGCGAGTCGCCAGGTGGCGAGGTAGGTCATCGGCGGTTCGCCGACCGCGTCGGTGAACCGCCTGGCGAGCGCGGCGCGGGAAACGCCGGTCGCGCTCGCGAGACCGGCGACGGTCCACGGGTGTTCGGGCTGGTCCTGCAGCAATCGCAGGGCCTGCCCGGCCACCGGGTCGCCGTGCGCGCGGTACCAGGCGGGCGCGGCCGGGCGGTCGAGCCATTCCCGCAGGACGCGGACGAGCAGGAGGTCCAGCACCCGGTCCAGGACGGCTTCCTGCCCGGGGACGTCGCGTTCGATCTCGTCGGCGAGCATCGCGACGAGCGGATCCGGGCTGGTTCCGGCCCGGGCGGTGACGACGCTCGGCACGGCGGCGAGCAGGCGGCGCGAAACCTCGCCGACCGTCGGGTAGGTGCCGGTGAGCAGCACGGTCGGACCGTCGGGGTCGCCGCCCCAGGTGCGGACGCCGAACTCGGTCAGGTCGGTGAGATGCCCGCCGTCGGGCGTGACGCACTCCTGCCCCGGCCGGATCACGGCCTGCGGCGGCGTCCCCGGTTCGTCGGCGACGAGGTAGGGATCGGGCCCCCGGACGACGGCCACGTCGCCGGTGCCCAGCCGGACGGCTTCGGCGTTGTCGGGCACGAGCCAGGCATCGCCGCGGACGACGGCGAGCACGGTCAGCGGCGCTTCGTCCTCGATCCGCAACGACCACGGCGGGCGCAGCACGGACCGGAGCAGGAACGCGCCGTGCGCACGGGGTCCTTCGAGCAACGCGGTGAGCGGGTCCACCTGGCCGAGACTAGCGCCGCGGAAAGGGAAAACTTCGTGTTTTCGCGGGTTCCCTTGCCGCGGCGCGCTTTCTTCTGCCCGGCCGCGCTGATCGCAGTCCCGAGCACTGGGCCAGCGTCGAGGAAGTCCGCTGTTCCCGCTCACCGGCCGCGGCGTTGCGGGCGGTGGGACAGGGGCGAGGAAGCCCGCTGTTCCGGCTCACCGGCCGCGGTGTTGTGGGCGATGGGGCAGGGGCGAGGAAGCCCGCTATTTTCCGGTTCCTCGACCGCGCCGACAGACGTTGCGGGCGTCGGGTCGGTTGCCTCCCCGACTGCACAGACCGCCGTAGTGAGCGAGCGCAGCCCAGTGTCGAGGAAGTCCGCTATTCCCCCTCCGATCGCGCAGGCGGCCGTCGCAGTCGGGCTGTTTCCGCCTCCCGACGGCGCAGACAGCCGTACCAAGTGCTGCCCGAGTGTCGACGAGGTCCGTTGTTTCCTCATCCCTGGCCGCGCCGACCTGCCGCTCCGAGCGCTGGCCCGGTGCCGAGGAAGTCCGCTATCTGCGCGCTGCCAAAGAGTTCCCGCGAGGCTCAGCGTTCGCAGTGCCGGACAACTGTCGAGCTGGCCCGGTCGTGGCTGGGAATCAGTCCGGCGCTCGGCGTCAGGCGGCGAGCATCGCTGCGGCGACCTCTTCGGCGGCAACGTCCGGAATCGCGCTCGCGGCGTCTTCCAGGACGACCAGCCGTGCGCCGGGGATCTCGCGGGCGAGCGCTTCGCCGTTGCCCACCGGGAAGAACACGTCCCGGCGGCCGTGCAGCACCACCGTCGGGAGCGCGATTTCCGGCAGGCGTTCGCGCCAGCGCGGCGTGCAGTCCAGTTTGGAAAACACCATGCCGAGGTGGTTGGCCATCTGCACGGCGGGCTCCGCGCTGGCCGCACGGTCGAAGATGCGGGCCGCCACGGTTCGGGCCGCGTCGGGGTCGTTGCCGAGGACTTTGGCGCTGGCGGCGGCCCGGTCGGTGACGGCGGCGCGGTCCGACCAGTCCGGCATCGGCAGCGAGAACAGTTCGCGCATGGCTTTCTTGTCGTGATCGGGCAGGTCCGCGTCGACCGGACCGGGGGCGACGGGGCGCGTTCCGCAGAGCGTGAGTGCGGAGAAAGCCTCCGGGTGGTCGAGGGCGGCGACTTGGGCGACCATCCCGCCGACGCCGATGCCGGCCAGGTGAGCTGGCCGGTCGTCGAGTTCTCGGGCGAGCGCGGCGGCGTCGGCGGCGAGGTCGCGCAGGGTGTAGGCCGGGGCGTTCGGGTCGATCGTGGTCGAGGTGCCTGCGTCACGGAGGTCGTAGCGAACGACGTGCCGTCCGCCGCGGGCAAGGGCTTCGCACACGGCGTCGGGCCAGGACAGCATCGTGGTGCCGCCAGCGAGCAGGACCAGCGGCGCGGCCGGGTCGCCGAAGTGCTCGGCGCCGAGCGTGACGCCGTTGGGGAGCGAGTGCTGCATGGGGTCTCCTAGCGAGACGATGACGCATGGCTCCGAGCGGATAACCGATGGATCGTCTCGCGGTCTGCGGGTTGACTGGGGTGCGTTGGGGGACAAGACGAAAGGCAAGACGATGGTGATCGTTTCCAAGGCGGCGCTCGTGGCGGCGGTGGTCGCGGCAGGCTTGATCGCGGGGTTGTTCTACGCGTACACGGTGTCGGTGATGCCGGGCCTCGCCCATGCCGACGACCACACGTTCGTGACCGCGATGCGCCGGATCAACGAGGCGATCCTCAACGGCTGGTTCATGCTGTCGTTCCTGGGCGCGCCGCTGCTCGCCGTCGCGGCCGTGGTGCTGCACTTCACCAGCGGCGCGCGAGGCGGGTTGCCCTGGCTCATCGCAGGTGCCGTGCTGTTGGTGGCGATGGTGGTGGTGACCGGCGCCATCAACGTGCCGATGAACAACGCCCTCGCCGCGGACACGGTCGACTTCGCCGCGCTGCGGGCCCAGTTCGAGGAGCCGTGGGTGCGGTGGAACCTGGTCCGCACGGTGCTGTCCGCGGCCGGATTCGGGTGCCTGGTCGGTGCGGTGGTGTCCCGGGGCGCGTGACCCCGGGACGCCGGGGAGGTCAGTCGGCGAGCCGGAAGCAGAGGTCGGTGTCCCAGTTGTTCGCGTCCGGCTCGATCTGCGGGTTGGTGCGGTAGATCTCGAGACGCGCGACCCAGTGCTCGCCGTCGGCCTCGACGGTGCGGTCCCAGCGCACGTCCTCCTTTTCGCCCCAAGCGAGGAGGTCGGCGGTGGCGGCGAAGAGGCCGCTGGGCGCTCCGTGGTGGGTGGCCTGTGCGTATTTCCCGGCGGGCAGGACGTCGTTGAAGTATTCGTCGCCGAGGTCGAGCGGTTCGGTGACCGGGACGCCGACCTCGACGGTGACGGTCTCCATGTCCGAGCCGAGCACCAGGTACCGGAAGAACGGCGCGCAGGCGGGTTCGAGGCCGCGTTCGGCGAGGGCGCCGATGATCGCGGCGATCCGGTGCGCGACCTCGGCCATGCCGTCGGGGCCGACCGTCGCGCGGTAGCCGACGTAGCGCTGTTCGTTTCTGTCCACAATGGAGGGCAAGGGGGTTCCTTTCCGGGAGCGGGTGCGGGCGTCAGCCGAGCAGCGGGCGTACTTCGATGGTGCCGTAGGTGGCGGCCGGGTGCCGGGACGCGTGGTCGACGGCCTCGTCGAGATCGGCGCATTCGAGCACGGCGTAGCCGCCGATTTGGTCTTTGGTCTCGGCGAACGGCCCGTCGGTGAGCAGGACCTCGCCGTCGCGCACGCGGACCGTGGTGGCTGTCGCGGGCGGGTGCAGTCCGCCGCCGCCGACGAGGATGCCGCGCTGGAGCAGGTCCTCGGACCAGCCGCCGCAGCCGATCGCGAGCTGTTCGGGGGTCGGCTCTTCGGAGCCGGCGATCATCAGCAGGTAGCGCATCAGTTCTCCTCGTTGAGGGTTTCGGCGAGGCGGGCGGCGAACGCCTCGGGTTCGGCGGCGAAACCGCCGTGGTCGCCCGGGAACCGGACCGGCTCGCTGCCCAGCGCCCGGGCCAGGCCGACACCCGCCTCGTACGCCGGGGTCCCGACCGCCTCGCCGACCGCGACGACGATCCTGGTGTCCCCAGCGGCGAGCGCTTCGAGATCGGGTTCCCACGCGCCGATAGCGCCCATCAGCTTGCCGAAGAACACCTCGAAGTTGCCGCGCATCTGCTTGCCCTGCTCGATTTCCTCGGCGGTGGGGTGCTCGGGCGGCGGCGGGATCTCGAAGCCGCTGGCGGCCATGAACGCTCCAATCGCCGCGTCGACGCCCTGCTCCCGGTAGATCGCCGGGATGTCCGGGAAATCGGCCAGCAGGTCGCCGAGGTAGCGGCTGACCGGCGGTTCGTGCGCGACGAGCGTCCGCACCGCGCCCGGGTAGCGCGCGGCGTGTTCGAGCATGGTGATCGCGCCGCCGCTGTTGGCCAGTACCGAAACCGGCCCGGCGTCGAGTTCGGCGAGCAGCCGCTGGACGTCCTCGGCGTGCTGGCCGACCAGGTCGTCGTCGAGATCGGTGGTGCGGCTGCGGGAGATCCCGCGCGGGTCGAAGGTGACGACGGTGTAGCGGTCGGCGAGGCACGGGCGCAGTGCGGCGAACCCGGTGGCGTCCGCGGGCCCGCCGGGCACCAGGAGCAGCAGCGGCCCGGAACCGGCGACGTCGTAGTGGATCTGCGCGCCGGGTGCGCTGAGGGTCTTGGTGATCATGACTGTCCTTCCGGAGTCGGTTCTGCCCTCCCGACGAACGGACGAGGCGGAGACAGACACCTCCGGCGAAGAAATTTCCGAAAGTCTTCTCCGGAGGTAGCTGCGTTCGGCTCCGGTGGGGGCCAAGGCGAGCGCTTCGGTGTACGCGACCTGGGCTTCTTCGGTGCGGCCGAGCCTGCGGAGGAAGTCCGCGCGGGTGGCGGGCAGCAGGTGGTAGCCCGTCAGGTCTTCGGCCAGCCTGTCGGCGAGGGCGAGCCCGGCTTCGGGCCCGACGGCCATGCCGACCGCGACGGCGCGGTTGAGTTCGACCACCGGACCCGGCCGGTAACGCCGCAGCTGGAGATAGAGCCCGGCGATCTGCGCCCAGTCGGTGTCTTCGGCGCGCGCGGCACTGGCGTGGCACGCGGCGATCGCGGCCTGCACTTGGTACGGCCCGGGGCTGCGCCGTCGCAACGCACTTTCCAGCAGCGCGGTGCCTTCGGCGATCGCCGCGGCGTCCCACTGGCTGCGGTCTTGTTCCTCGAGCGGGATCAATTCGCCGTCGGGGCTGTTCCGCGTGCTGCGGCGGGCGTGTTGGAGCAGGAGCAGCGCGAGCAGGCCGGTGGCTTCGGATTCGTCCGGCATCAGGGAATGCAGCAGCCGGGCCAGCCGGATCGCTTCGACCGCCAGATCGGGACGCTGGAGGTCGTCGCCTTCGCTGGCCGAGTACCCCTCGTTGAACAGCAGGTACAGCACGCCGAGCACCGCGGCGGTGCGCTCGGGCAGCAGGTGCGCGGGCGGCACCCGGTACGGGATCCCGGCGGCGCGGATCTTGCGTTTCACCCGGACGAGGCGCTGCGACATCGTCGACTCGGACACGAGGAACGCGCGGGCGATCTCGGCGGTGCTGAGCCCGACGAGCGTGCGCAGCGCGAGCGCCACCTGCGCTTCGAACGCGAGCGCGGGATGGCAGCAGGTGAAGATGAGCCGGAGCCGGTCGTCTTCCACCATGTTCTGTCCACTGTGGACGGCTGCCGGTTCGTCCGGGACGGCCAGCAGCGCGGCCTCCCGGAGTTTGTCCGCTCCCGCCGACGCGCGGCGGAGCCGGTCGACGGCACGGTTGCGGGCGGCGGTGGTGAGCCACGCGCCGGGGCGGTCCGGAACGCCGTCGCGCGGCCAGGTGCGCACGGCGAGCGCGAACGCGTCCTGGGCGCATTCCTCGGCCAGGTCCCAGTCGCCGGTGACGCGGATGAGCGTGGCCACGACGGAGCTCCACTCGTCGCGGAACGCCTGCGCGACCGCGGCTTCGGCCGCGTCGTGCTGCCCGGTCACTGCGTGCCCCTCCCTATGCGGGCCGGCGAACGGATTCCGCCGGCACTGTCCGAACGGTAAACCGGGGCGCCGACAATTTCGCGCGGTCAGGCTCCGGCGAGCTGGCCGATCCCGTCGAGGATGCGCTCGAGCCCGAACCGGAAATGGTGCTCGGGATCCGAAGATCCGCCGTAGGTCTGCCCGGCGGTGGTGCCGACCCGGCTCGCGCGCGGGAAGTGCACCGGATCAGCCGCCGGGATTTCCGCCAGCACCGGCGCGGAACGGTTCCACCAGTCGACGTCGCTCAACCCGCTGCGCCGGGCGGCGCGGGTCGCGTCCACCGAACCGCGCGCCGCGCCGGCGACCAGTCCGTTGAGCAGGCTGACGATCGCGTCGAGCTGGACGTCGTCGAGGTCGAGTTCGTCCATCGCGGCGAGTTCGCGCTCGTATTTGGCGAAGGTGTGCGGGCCCAGCGTCGGGCGGCCTACGCGGATCTCCAGCAGCCACGGATGCCGGTGGTAGAGCCGCCACAGGTCCTCGGCGACCGCGGCGAGCCCGGCCCGCCAGCCCTCCGGCAGCTCCCCGGGGAGCTCGCCGTGCGCGTGGTCAAGCATCAGCTCCAGCAGCTCGTCGCGGCCGGGCACGTAGGTGTAGAGCGACATCGTGGCGACGCCGAGGTCGTCGGCGATCCGGCGCATGGTGACCGCGTCCAGTCCTTCCGCGTCCGCGACCCGGATCCCGGCGGACACCACGTGCTCGACCGACAGCTTCGGCTTCGGGCCGCGGCGCGGGGGACCCGGCACGCCCCACAGCAGTTCGATGGCCCGCCGCGGATCGCCCGGTTCCTCGGTGTCCATATCGCTCCTTGTACGCAGTACAGAGTTTTCCGGTAGACTATCCCGGAGAGGCCAGCCAGGGGAGGGCGGAGCGCTGAATTCAGTAGTGGTGGAGCCGGGCCGGGTCGTGTTCTGGAGACCGGACGGCGCGGAGCCGGACGGTCCCGGGGCGCCCGGGACCGTCGAGGTCGTGCTGCCGGACGGGGTGCGCACGGTGCCCGCGCTGCGGTTGCCGACCGCGGACGCGGTGCCCGTGCTGCGGCCGCTGGCCGGTCCGTCGGCGAGGTTCTGGGCGCTGGCCGCCGAGGCCGCGGAACGGCTCGCGTCGGCCGGGTGGACCGGGGCGCTCGACCCCGACGAGGAAGCTTGGCTGCGCCGGCTCGCCGATGCGATGCCGCCGCACGCGCACGCGACGCCGATCCCAGGCGACCCGGCGCGGTTGCCGGAGCCGTATCCGCTGCTGATGCGGTTCCTCGGCGACGTCGCCGGAGTGGAGCCCGCGCTGCGGGTGTCGCTGCGGATCGAGTCCGACGACCTGGCGGGCGGCCGGTTCCGCGCGGTCGTCCAGGTGCACGGCGGGACCGAACCGCTGGTGGACGCGGAAGAACTGTGGCGCACCGGCAGCCAGGAGGCGCGGCACGAGGTCCTGCTGGCCTTGCGGCACGGAGCCGAGGTGTGGCCCGCGCTGGCTCCGCTGCTGTCGGCGGCGGTTCCGTCGTCGGTCGCGCTGGGAGACCGCGAGATCGCCGAACTGCTCGCGGGCGCGCTCGACGCCGCGGAGCTGGCGGTGCACTGGCCCGCGGAGCTCACCGGGCTGGCCGCGCGAGCGGTCGTCCGGCCGGGCGACGCGCCGTCGGACGCGCGGTCGTTCTTCGGCGGCGACCGGGTGCTGCAGTTCGACTGGCAGCTCGCGCTCGGCGAAAGCGAGCTGAGCGTCGCGGAACTCGACGCGCTCGCCGAGGCCCAGCGTCCGGTCGTGCGGCTGCGGGACCGATGGGTGCTGCTGGACCGCACGACCGCAGACCGCGCCCGGGACCGCACGCTCAAGCCGCTCACCGCGATCGAGGCGCTGGGCGTCGCGCTCACCGGACGCACCGAGGTCGACGGCGAGCAGGTGGAGGTCCGCACCGACGGCTGGCTGGAGGAGCTGCGCGAGCGGCTGTCGGCCGATCCGGCGCCGGTGCCGCAGCCGGCCGGGCTGGCCGCGACCCTGCGCGACTACCAGCTGCGCGGCCTGCAGTGGCTCGACACCGTCACCGGCCTCGGCCTCGGCTGCTGTCTCGCCGACGACATGGGGCTCGGCAAGACCGTCACGCTCATCGCCCTGCACCTGCACCGCGGCGCCGGTCCGACGCTGGTCGTGTGCCCGGCTTCGCTGCTGGGCACGTGGGAAACCGAGATCCGCCGGTTCGCGCCCGGCACGCCGGTGCGCCGGTTCCACGGCACGGCGCGGTCGCTGGAGGATCTCGGCGGCGGGTTCGTCCTCACCACCTACGGCACGCTGCGCACCGATCCCGCGCCGCTGGCCGCGGTGAGCTGGGATCTGCTGGTCGCCGACGAGGCCCAGCACGTGAAGAACCACCGTTCCGACACGGCGAAAGCGTTGCGGCTGCTGCCTTCCGCGGCGAAGGTCGCGCTCACCGGCACGCCGGTGGAGAACACGCTCACCGAACTGTGGGCGATCCTCGACTGGACCACGCCCGGCCTGCTCGGCCCGCTCGCCGAGTTCCGCAGGCACTGGGGGAAGCCGGTCGAATCCGGGGCCGATCCGGCGGTCGCCGAGCAGCTGTCCCGGCTGCTGCGGCCGTTCCTGTTGCGCCGCCGCAAATCCGACCCGGGCATCGCGCCCGAGTTGCCCGCCAAGACCGAGACCGATCGGCCGGTGTCGCTCACCGCCGAGCAGGCCGCGCTGTACGAGGCGACCGTGCGCGAGCTGATGGCGGACATCTCCGCGAGCGACGGCATGGCCCGCCGCGGCCGCGTGGTCAAGCTGCTCACCGCGCTCAAGCAGATCTGCAACCATCCCGCGCAGTTCCTCGGCGAACCCGAGGACAGCCCGCTCGCCGGGCGGTCCGGCAAGCTCGAGCTGCTCGACGAACTGCTCGACACGATCCTCGCCGAGGACGGCGCGGTGCTGGTGTTCACTCAGTACGTGGTGATGGCGCGGCTGCTCGAACGGCACCTCGCCGCACGCGGCGTCCCCTCGCAGCTGCTGCACGGCGGCACCCCGGTCGCCCGGCGCGAGGAGTTGGTCCGCGGTTTCCAGAACGGCGACGTGCCGGTGTTCCTGTTGTCGCTCAAGGCCGCGGGCACCGGGCTCACCCTCACGCGGGCCGACCACGTCGTGCACTACGACCGGTGGTGGAACCCGGCGGTCGAGGACCAGGCGACCGACCGCGCGTACCGGATCGGGCAGACGCGGCCGGTGCAGGTCCACCGTTTGGTCGCGGAAGGCACCGTCGAGGACCGGATCGCGGTGATGCTGCGGGAGAAACGCGCGCTCGCCGACGCGGTGCTCGCCTCGGGCGAGGCCGCGCTCACCGAACTCACCGACGCCGAACTGGCCGAGCTCGTCACCCTCCGGAGGCAGCGATGACCGACCGGGTCCGCGGATTTCCCGCGTTCCCCGCCCGCCCCGGCCGCGGCCCGTTCGCCCGCACCTGGTGGGGCCGCGCGTGGCTGCAGGCGATGGAGGACACCGCGCTCGACCTGCGGCAGCTGAAGAAAGGCAGGAGCTACGCCGCGGCAGGCCTGGTCGGCCCGATCACGGTCAGCCCCGGCCTCATCACCGCGACCACCGAGGACGCCGACGACGGCCCGTACCGCACCGGCGTGCACCTGGCCGAACTGTCCACAACGGACTGGGAACTGCTGCTCGACCGCGCCGCCGACCACTCCGGCCACCTAGCCGCACTGCTCGACCGGCACCTGCCGCCGGAGCTGGCCGAGGTCGTCCCGCTGCTGCCCGGCATCGGCGACCTCGACCCGGACTGCGACTGCCCCGGCTGGGAGCTCCCGTGCCGGCACGCCGCCGCCCTGTCGTTCCAGGTCGCGTGGCTGCTCGACGCGGACCCGTTCCTGCTCCTGCTCGCCCGCGGCCGGACCGAACAGGAAATCCTCGACGAACTCGGCCGCCGCACCGCCACCCGCGTCACCACCGGGGTGCTGGCCGCGGACGTGTATGCCCGGGAGGTGCCGCCGCTGCCGGATCTCGCGGAGTTCACGCCGCGCGTGCGGTGATCCGCGCTCGCGCGCCCCGGGGTGTCGCCGCCGGGCCTTGCGGAGTTCACGTTGCGCGTGCGGTGATCGGCACTCGTGCGCGGCAGGGCACCTCCGCTGCTGGACCTTGTGGAGTTCACGTCGCGCGTGCGGTGACCCGCGCTCGTGCACGCCGGGGTGTCGCCGCTGCCGGACGTTGCGGAGCTCGTCCCGGTCGTGCGGTGACCGGCGCTCGTGCGCGGCCGGGTGTGTGCAGCGCTCGGCGGGATCGGGCGGATTGGCTTTCGCCGCCGGGTCCCGCCGAGTTCACGCCGCCGTTCTGCCGAGCGTGTGCAGCCGGGTTGGTCGCATCGCTCGGCAAGACCGGTGGCTTTCGCTGCCGGAGTTCTCGCCGTCTTTCCGCCGACCTGCGCTCGCGCACAGCCGAGGGCACCCGCGGCACCCGTTAAGACCGGCGGCTTGGCCTTGCGCTGCCCGATTTCGCGGAATTCTCGCCGCGCGTCCGCTGACGAACGCTCGCGCACGGCCACGTGCGTGCAGCACTCGAACGCTCGGTGGTTTGGCTTTCATCGCCGAGCCTTGCAGAGTTCCCGCCAGACCCGCGCTCGCACGGAGCCTGCTTCCCTGCTGCGCTCGGCAAGACCGGACAGTTCGGCTCCGGCAGCGGTCGACGCCCGCTGCTTTCCTTGCCAGGCACCGAGTTCTCGCTCTGTCCCCGTGATGTTCTCGCGGGTGCTCACACCTGCGCGTAACCCCCGTCGGCAAAGAACTCGGCGCCATTGACATAGCTGGACGCATCCGAGGCAAGGAACGTCGTCACGGCGGCGATCTCCGCGGGTTCGGCGAGGCGACCCAGCGGTATCGCGCCTTCGGACTGCTTGAGCGCCTCGGACGGGACCAGTTCGAGAAGACCGGGCGTGCGCGTGCCGCCGGGGGACACGACGTTGACCCGGAACCCGTGCGTGCGCGAGCTGAGCGCCCAGCCCCGGGCGAGGTTGCGGATCGCGGCCTTCGATGCCGCGTAGACCTCGAGTCCCTGGCTGGGCCGGGTGGTGGCGGTCGAACCGGTGAGGATCACCGAGGCGTTCGGGCTCAGCAGCGGCAGCGCTTGCTGCAGGGTGAAGATCGTTCCCTTGACGTTGGTGGCGAACACCGAGTCGATCAGCTCCTCCGTCACCTCGCCGAGGGGAGCCGAGATCCCGATGCCTGCGTTGGCGACCAGCACGTCGATGCGACCGGCCTGCTCGCGCACGGTTCGGTACAACGCGTCGAGGTCCTCGAGCACCGAAGCGTCACAGACCACGCCCGTCACGGCAGGCCCGAGTTCGGCGACCGCGGCGTCGAGCGCGTCCTTGCGACGGCCGGTGATGAAGACCTTGGCGCCCTCGTCGCGGAACGCGCGCGCGGTCGCGAATCCGATGCCGGTGCTGCCTCCGGTGACCACGGCGATTTTGTCTGCCAAGACGGCCATGCCGCCCTCCTTCAAGGTTATTGACCGTAAGGTCCATAACTGTCGCAGATCTGGACCGAGCGGTCAATAACGAAGGCGGGAAGAGCATGCATGGACCTGGATGTGCCAGGCAGGCATCCGCGGCGAGAGCGGCGGTGCGGCTTACTGCGCCGGGACGGGCAGCAGCCGCTCGATAGTGGACTGGGCCGCCTTGGTGAGCGCGTCGACGTCCATGCCGGTACGCCCGAGCGCGGTCAGGCCGAGCTGGGCGACGAGCACCGCGCGGGCTGTCTCGGCAGGATCGGCGTCAGGGGAGAGGTCGCCTTCGCGCTGGGCGCGTTCCAGTGCCTCGGCAAGGATGTCCGTGATCGCGTCGTAGCTGCGACGCGCCTCAGCGGCCACGTCCGGAGTGCTGGCGGCCAGTTCGGCGTTGCTGTTGGCCAGCAAGCAACCTCGACGCGCGACCGCTCCGGTCGGGTCGACGGTCGGGCTGAGCAGAAACGCGCGCACCATGTCGATCCCGCGCGCCGCGGACGCCAGATTTTCGCGCAGCTTCAGCAGGTTCGCGTCGTCGTAGTCGCGCAGCACCCGCAGGAACAGGCTTCGCTTGTCGCCGAACGCCCCGTACAGGCTGCCTTTGCCGAGCCCGCTCGCGCGCAGCAGGTCATCCAGCGACGTCGCCGCGTAGCCCTTGTCCCAGAACTCGTCGCGGACAGCGAGCAACACGCGTTGCTCGTCGAACTCGCGGGGCCGGGCCATGCGCCGACCCTACTGGTTCTGGACCGTACGGGCCACAACGCTGACTCAGGCAGACGTGAGGAGCCCGTGGAGGAGCGCGTCGACGATGCGTGCGGGCAAGTCCGGTTCGAGCGGCTCACGGGTGAGCACGATCCTGAAGTGCAGCGGCGCGACAAGCATCTCCAGCACGAACCGCGGGTTGGTGCCCTCGGGCAGTTCTCCGCGTTCGACCGCCCGCGCGGCGATCTGGCCGGACTGGGCGTAGCGGGCGTCCCAGTACTGGTCGCGCAGCTGCTGGGTGGCCGGGTCGTCGCCGGCCGAGGCCAGGGTCCGGTCGAGGGCGTTGCCAGCGGGCGAGGTCAGGTATTTCGCGAGCGATGTGGCGTAGGCGATCAGGTCGTCGCGCACATTCCCGTTGTCGGGCACGGGAAGCTGTTTGGCGGCGTCGGCGAGCAGGGCGTCGATGACGAGGTTCTCGCGGGTGCCCCATCGCCGGAAGATCGAGGTCTCGTTGACCTGCGCGCGCCGCGCCACCTCGGACACCTTCAGTCCGGTCAGGCCGTGGTCCTGCAGGAGCTCGTTGGTCGCGTCGATGACGGCGGCGCGCACCCGTGCCGCGCGTCCGCCGGGGCGTCGCCGGACGTCCGAATCGTTCACGGGCAGCACTCTAATACAAGTCCGCTTGCTTTAGCGGGCGCCAGTCGCCATACTCCTTGACGCAAGCTGACTTGCTTTAACGGTCACCTCCTGGAGTACTGAGATGCGCATCGAACGGGACATCGAGGTCCCCGCCCGCACCGGCCCGCCGATCCTGGCCGACCTGTTCCTGCCCGACGACGAGGGCGCGTTTCCCGTGCTGGCGTCGATCAGCCCGTACGGCAAGGACGTCCACTGGCCGGACCGCTACCCGCTCTACGACCGCGTGCCGCAGAGCGAGCACATGGTCTGGGAGACCCCGGACCCCGAGTGGTGGACCGCCCGCGGTTACGCGGTGCTGCGCGCCGACACCCGTGGCACCGGCAAGTCGCCCGGGCGGATGGATCTGATGAGCCCGGGCGATTCCGAGGACTTCTACGACGTCGTCGAAAGGGCGGCCGGACAGCCGTGGTCCACCGGCAAGGTGGCGTCCAGCGGCATCTCGTGGCTCGCGATGATGGGCTGGCGGGTCGCGGAACTCCAGCCGCCGCACCTCGCCGCGGTCGTGGCCTGGGAAGGCGCGACCGACTTCTACCGCGACTTCATCTACCAGGGCGGCCTGTACGCCAACGGGTTCGTCGAGTTCTGGTGGGACCGCCAGATCACTCCCCAGCGCAACGGCGAGGACGGCGACGACTGGCGCGAGGTGCTCCCGCAGCGTCCCGTGCTCGACGACTACCACCAAGCGCGCATCGTCGACCTCGACCGGGTCACGGTGCCGGTGCTGTCGGCGGGCAACTGGGGCGCCCTGCATGTCCACCTGCGCGGCAACATCGAAGGCTGGGCCCGCGCGGCGTCGCGGGACAAGTGGCTCGTCGTGCACACCGGCACCCACATCGATCCCTACTACGCCGACTGGGCGCTGGATCTGCAGCTGCGCTTCCTCGACCGGTTCCTCAGAGACCAGCCCGACCGGATGGACGGCGTGCCCCCGGTACGGCTCGCGATCCGGCACGGGCGCGAGGTCGAATGGCGAGACGCCACGGACTTCCCGCTCCCGCAGACTCAGTGGCGCGAGCTCCACCTCGGCGAGGGAACCCTCGACTGGGACCCGCCCGCGGACGCCGCGACGGTGGCCTACCCCGCCAGCTTCGACACCGCCCCGGTGACCGATCCGCTGGAGCTGACCGGCCCGGTCGCGCTGCGCCTGTGGTTCAGCTCCGAGCAGGACGACCTCGACGTCTTCGCCCGGGTGCAGCACATCGGCGCGGACGGCGAGCCGATCCCGGGCGTCGGCCCCCAGGGCGGTCCGGTCCCGATGACGATGGGCTGGCTCAAGGCTTCCCACCGCGAGACCGATCCCGAACGGTCGCTGCCGCACCGGCCGTGGCACACCCATTCCCGCGAGATTCCCCTCGTGCCCGGCGAGCCGACCCTGCTCGAGGTCGAGATCTGGCCCACCAGCATCTCTCTCGCGCCGGGCGAGCGGCTGCGCCTCGAACTGGTCGTCGGCGACAGCGACCTCGGCTTCATGACGCACGACCGTCCCGATCTCGCCCGCCCGGCGACCGGCGCCGTCATCCACCTCGGCGGCGACCACGCCTCCCATCTGCTCGTCCCCGTCATCCCGCGCTGAGCGGCCGGAAGGAGTCGCCATGCGACAGCTCGTGGACATTTCGGTTCCGCTGCGGAGCGGGATCGCGTCCGACCCGCCCGGGCACCGGCCCTCGATCACCTACGTCGACCACCAGCAGTCGGTCCCGGACCTGCTCCGCTTCTTCCCGGGCGCGACGGCCGCCGATCTGCCCGACGGCGAAGGCTGGGCGATCGAGCGGATCGAGGCCACCACGCACACCGGCACCCACCTCGACGCCCCGTACCACTACGCGTCCACAATGGACGGAGGCCGCCGGGCCATGACGATCGACGAGGTGCCGCTGCACTGGTGCTTCCAGCAGGGAGTGAAGCTGGACTTCCGGAGCCTGCCCGACGGCCACGTCGTCACGCCCGCCGACATCGACGCCGAACTCGACCGCATCGGCCACCGGCTGCGCCCGCTCGACATCGTGGTGGTCAACACCCGGGCCGGGGAGCGCTACGGCCAGGACGACTACGTCGATTCCGGCTGCGGAGTCGGCCGCGCCGCCACCCTGCACCTGCTCGAACAGGGGGTGCGGGTGACCGGAACCGACGCCTGGAGCTGGGACGCCCCGTTCCGGTTCACCGCCGAGCGCTACGCCCGCGACCGCGACGCCTCGGTCATCTGGGAGGGCCACCGGGCCGGCCGCGAGATCGGCTACTGCCACCTCGAGAAGCTGCACAACCTGGAAAGCCTCCCGGCCACCGGGTTCCAGATCGCCTGCTTCCCGGTCAAGATCCACGCGGCGTCGGCAGGCTGGACCCGCGCGGTGGCGATCTTCGACGAGGAGACGGAATGAGAATCGGTTCCTTGTTCGTCGACGGCGTCCAGCGCTACGGCGTCGTCGACGGCGACCGCATCGATCTGCTGCCCGAGACCGCGGACGTCTTCGAGGTGCTCGCCGCCGGGGAGACCGGATCGGCAGGCGAGCGGTCGGCCTGGGACGAAACCGCGTCGATCGCCGTCCCGGTGCCGGTCGCCAGCATCCGCGACTTCATCACCTTCGAACAGCACACGGCCGGCTCGCTCCGCGCGATCACCGGAACCAGCGAGGTCCCGGACGCCTGGTACGAAGCGCCCGCCTTCTACTTCACCAACCCGCACGCCGCGATCGGCTCCGGCGCCCCGGTCCCGATGCCGCCTGGGTGCGAAGTGCTGGACTTCGAACTCGAAGTCGCGGCCGTGATCGGCACCGCGGGTTTCAACCTGTCCGTCGCCGAGGCCGCGGACCACATCGCCGGGTTCACCATCCTCAACGACTGGTCGGCGCGCGACCTGCAGAGCCGCGAAATGCGCGTCGGACTCGGACCGGCCAAGGGCAAGGACACCGCCACGACCCTCGGCCCGGTACTGGTCACCCCGGACGAACTGGCCGACCGCGACGGCCGGTACGACCTCGCCATGGAAGTCTTCGTCAACGACACCCGCATCGGCGGCGACACGCTCGCCAACATGGCCTGGACGTTCGCCGAGCTGATCTCCTACGCCAGCCGGGGCACCTGGGTCCGGCCCGGCGACGTGCTCGGCTCCGGAACCTGCGGCAGCGGCTGCCTCGCCGAACTGTGGAGATGGCGCGGTGACCGGCAACCGCCGCCGCTGCGGATCGGCGACACCGTCCGCATGACCGTGGAGGGGATCGGCACCGTCCACAACACCGTGGTCGCCGGTCCGCCCCTGCACGACGTGCCCGCCGCCCGGCGCAGAAACCCGGCCTGAGGCGGGTCACTCGATCCGGTGGACTCGGATCCGGCGCCGGTGCCGCCTGACCAGCGGCATCGGCGAACGCCCCGGCTCGCGGGCGATCATGATGTCAGCAGGATTTCATTGCTCCTCCGTAGCTTTCCGAACACGTTCAGCAACGTGCTGACCATTCGACGCGGAGGGGACCCGATGGGGAAGAAAACCAGGAGGATCGCGCTGATCGGCGCGGTCGTCGCCACGCTCGGCGCGGGATTCGCCAGCGCCACACCGGCGTACGCCGACGACGCGCACTACTACATCCTGATCGGCGGCACCTGCGACGGGAAGGCGTCGGTCTACCGTCCGGAGTGGCTGCAGGGCGGCATCGCGCGGGTCGTGGACTATCCCGCCGGGGCCGCGGGCGCGCCCAACTGCGACCAGACCCCGATGGACCAGAGCGTCGCGATCGGGCACGACCGCGGCCGCCAGGTCGTCCAGGACGCCTACCACGAGAACCCGAACGCCGAGTTCACCGTCGTCGGCTACTCCCAGGGCGCGATCGTGGCGAACCTGGTCCTCAACGACATCGCCGACGACCAGCTCGGCGTCGACAAGGCGAAGTTCAGCGCCAAGCTCTTCGCCGACCCGATGCAGCCGCCCGGCCCGGCCGGAACCGGGATCAGCGCGACGCTCCCGCCGGGCACCGGCCTGCCCTCGCCGTTCGGCGGATACGTGTCGTTCGGCGCGGGCCGCCCGGACTTCAACGGCGTCCGCTCCATCCGCTACTGCATCCAGACCGACGGCATCTGCGATTTCGACCCGATCCAGGCGGCGGGCGGCTACTTCGCCCAGCACTGGTGCTACCAGTGGCCGCGCCCGTCCGACCAGCGGTCGATCATGCAGGACAGCATCGCCGACGGCGTCTACACCAACACGTCGGTGCGGCTGGGCAAACAGGACTGCTGGGGCGGTCCGGTCCATCCGTGACCGCGGCGGGTTTCCCGGCACCCCCAGGGAAGCCGGGAAACCCGCCCCGCTACGTCCTCATCGCTTCGCGCCGAACCATTGCAACAGGTGCTTCTCCAACTCGCCCTGATCCTCGCCGGTCCAGACCACGTGCCCGTCCGGACGCAGCAGCGCGGCGGGCACGTCGAGGTCCTCGCTCACGTCCACGACGCGGTCGACCCGGTCCGCCCAGCCTTCCGCCGACAGCTGCCCGTTCTGGTCCAGCAACAGCCCGCGGCCCTGGTGCATCAGCTCGTACAGCCGCCCTCGCTTGAGCGCCAGGTCCGGCATCCGCCGCCCGAGCAGCGGATGCCCTTCGCCGAAGTCGTAGCGGATGTCGAGCGCGAGCACCTTCTCCAGCAGCAGCCGGTTGACCTCCTCGAAGGCCATCAGCTCGGTCAGCAACCGCCGCATCGCGCGCCCGTCCGGATCGGGCGACATCACCACGGCCTGCGCCCGGACGTTGTCCAGCACCGCGTCCGCGACCGGGTGCCGTTCGGCCTCGTAGGTGTCGAGCAGTCCCTCCGGAGCCCAGCCGTTGACCTCGGCGGCGAGCTTCCAGCCGAGGTTGAACGCGTCCTGGAGGCCGAGGTTGAGCCCCTGCCCGCCCAGCGGCGGGTGCACGTGCGCCGCGTCCCCGGCGAGCAGCACCCGGCCGACGCGGTAGTGCTCGGCCTGCCGGGTCGCGTCCCCGAACCGCGAGAGCCAGCGAGGGGAGTGGACGCCGAAATCCGTTCCGGCGTACTCGCGCAGCTGCTGTTTGACCTCGTCCAGCGTCGGCGTCCGCTCCTCCCGGTCCTCGACCACCCCGGCTGCGGGCACGACCACGCGGAACATCCCGTCGCGCAGCGGCCCGACCCCGAACCACAGCTGCGTCTTGCGGATTTCCATCACCCGCGCGGTGATTTCGGCGGGATCCGCGGTCGCCTCCATCTCGCCCAACAGCACTTGGCGCCGCGCGGGCTCGCCCGGGAACGCGACGCCGAGCGCCTTGCGCACCGTGCTCCGCCCGCCGTCGCAGCCGACCAGATACCGCGCCCGAAGTTCGCTGCCGTCGGCGAGCGAAACGCTCACCCCGTCGTCGTCCTGGCTCAGCCCGACGACCTCGCACCCGCGGCGGATCTCCGCGCCCGCATCGACCGCGTGCTCGGCCAGCAACCGGTCGGTGATCGGCTGCGGAAGCCCCAGCACGTACGGATGCGACGTGTCCAGCCGTTCCGGCGCGGGCCGCGCGATCCCCGCGAAGAAACCCCCGGCCGGATGCGTCGACCCCTCGGCGAGGAACGGCTCCAGCATTCCCCGCTGGTCCAGGACCTCCATGCTGCGCGAGTGCATCCCCAGCGCGCGCACGTACTTCGGCGGATCCGCGTCCTTTTCCAGCACGACCACGCGCACCCCGTGCAGCCGCAGCTCCGCGGCCAGCATGACGCCCGCCGGCCCGGCCCCCACCACGATCACGTCCACCATGAACTTTGCGTCCCCTGTACCGGAGCCGCTTCCCGCCCGCGGTATTTCCGCAGGCAGTGGCTCCGGCGGACGATTGTGGAGCACCACCCGGGCCTTGCCGCAAGCCCCGGGGTGCGCTATATGTTGAAGGGGACAGGGAGAAAGTCCCTGTCCCCTTCTGTCCCCAGTGGACCTTCCTCAGCCCTCCTTGCGGGCCATCAAGTACGCCTGATCGGTCGCCTCGTAGCTCGGGCCCGGCTTGCGCACCAGCCGCGCGTCCACCACGAAACCGGCGTCAGTGAGCAGCTGCGCGACGAAATCCGGATCCAGCCGGTACGCGTCCGCGGCGATGTCGTGGCCGTAAGCGTTTTCGATGCGGCGACGCTGGTTGTCGCCCACCTGGAACGCGGTCAGCAGCCAGCCGCCGGGCCGGAGCACCCGCGCGAGTTCTTTGGCCAGCACCGGAAGCTCCTCGGGCGGCGTGTGGATCAGCGAATACCACGCGAGCGCCCCGGCGAGCGAGCCGTCGGCGAGATCCAAAGCGGCGAGCGAGCCGACCTCGAAGCGCAGGCTCGGATGCGTCCGGCGGGCGACCTCGACCATCGTGGGGGACAGGTCGACGCCGAAGACGTCCAAGCCCAGCGACGCGAGGTACCCGGTGAGACGGCCGGGCCCGCAGCCCAGATCGCCCACCGGCCCCTCGCCGGTCAGCTCCGCGAACGCGCCCAGCATCGTCCGGTCCCACGTGCTCGACTGGAGGAAATCCTTCAGCAGTTCGGCGTACGACTCGGCGACGGTGTCGTACGCGGTCCGCGTCTCGGTTACGTAAACAGGTTCGGTCACGGGCAGCGACAGTAGCCCCCGCCGCCGCGCCCCGTCCGGCGAAACACGCGGACTAGACGCGAGCGCGGGCGATGATCGCGGAAGTGTCGGTTCCAGCGGGCAAAGTACCGAAAGCCAGCCCCCAGTCGCCGCCGAACCGCGTGCCGCAGAACGCGTCCGCCACCGCGCGCGGCGCGTGCCGCACGAGCAGCGAACCCTGCAGCACCAACGCCATCGACTCGACCACCCGCCGCGCCCTGAACTCCAGATCGTCCACATCGGACAGATCCTTCTTGAGCCGGTCGACCGCGTCGTCGAGCCGCGCGTCCCCGCCCGCGGCCTGCTCGACCTCGGCGAAGAACGCGGCCACCGACTCCGGCTGCCGTCCCATCGCGCGCAACGCGTCCAGTGCCGCGACGTTGCCCGACCCCTCCCAGATCGACATCAGCGGGGCCTCCCGGTACAGCCGCGGCATGCCCGACTCCTCGACATACCCGTTGCCGCCAAAGCATTCCAGCGCCTCGGCCGCGTGCATCGGAGCCCGCTTGCACACCCAGTACTTGGTCACCGCGAGCCCGAGCCGCCGGAACGCCTGCTCCTGCTCGTCGTCGCGCCGGTCGCCCGCGGCCGCGAGCCGCATCGACGCCGCCACCGCCGCTTCCGCCTCGATCACCAGGTCCGCCAGCACGTTCGCCATCAACGGCTGGTCCACGAGCGCCTTGCCGAACGCGTACCGGTGCGTCGCGTGGTGCACCGCGCGGACCGCGCCCAGCCGCATCCCCGACGAACTGCCGAGCGCGCAGTCGAGCCGCGTGTTGTTGACCATCTCGATGATCGTGCGGACCCCGCGCCCCTCCTCGCCGACGAGCCAGCCCACCGCGTCGTCGTACTCGATCTCCGACGACGCGTTCGACCGGTTGCCGAGCTTGTCCTTCAAGCGCTGCAACCGGATCGGGTTCCGGCTGCCGTCCGGGAGCACCCGGGGGAGCAGGAAGCAGGACAGCCCGCCGGGCGCCTGCGCGAGCGTGAGGAACATGTCCGACATCGGCGCGCTGGTGAACCACTTGTGCCCGACCAGCCGATAGCTGCCGTCGCCCGCGGGCCGCGCCGCGGTGGTGTTGGCACGGACGTCCGAACCGCCCTGCTTCTCGGTCATCGACATGCCCGCGATCAGCCCGCGCTTCGTGCCCGGCTCGCGCAACCCGAAGTCGTACTCGGTCGACGCCAGCAACGGCTCGTACTTCTCGGTCAGCTCAGGATTGGCGCGCAACGCCGGAACCGCCGCGTACGTCATCGAAATCGGGCAGGTGTGCCCGGCCTCGGACTGGCTCCAGACATAGAACTTCGCCGCCCGCGCCGCGTGCGCCCCCGGCCGCTCGTCCCGCCACGGCGCGGCCTGCAGCCCGTGCGACACCGCGACGCTCATCAGGTCGTGCCAATGCGGATGGAACTCGACCTCGTCGATCCGGTGCCCGAACCGGTCGTGCGTGCGCAGCACCGGCTCGTTCTCGTTGACCAGCCGGCTCCACTCCTGCACCTGCTCACTGCCGGCGAGCCGCCCGAGCTCGTGCAGCTCGTCGACGACCCACGCCGCCTCGGTGCGCCCGACCGCCTCCGCCAGCGCCGGATCCGCGGCGGTGTCGTGCTCCAGCGGCGGAACCTGATTGACGACCTCATGCGTTGCGGGCATCCGAACCTCCCAGTGACCGCACGACAAACGTGCTCAACTCGCTGACCTCCGCCGACCCGCCGCTGGTCAGCGGGCCGATCAACACCTCCGCCGCGGCGCCGACCAACGCCGCCGCACTGACCGCCGCGTCCTGCGCGGGCAACACCCCGGCGCGGACCCCTTCGGCGACATGCTCGGCGACGACGTCCCGGAAAACCCGCCGGAACTCGAGCCGCTCCGCGTCGATCACCGCGTCCACCGGCTCGGCCAGCAAGGCATACGCCAGCCGCGGCGCCTTCAACGCCCGCAACGCGAACGTCTCGAACACCGCCACGACCCGAGCCACCGGATCGACCGGGCCCGTCGCCGCGGACCGCACGGCCTCGACCTCGCGCGAGACGACCTGCCGGAAGACCCGCACGACCAGATCGGCCTTGGTGGGGAAGTGCCGGTACACCGTCCCGACCGCGACCCCGGCCCGCTCAGCGACGGCGGCTACCGAACAACCGGAGTACCCGTGCTCGGCGAGCTGCTGCACTGTCGCGTCCAGGATGGTCTCCCGGAGCGCGTCGAGGCGCTCCTGGACTTTGGGCGTTCTGCGGTAGGCCACGGGAAGAAGTGAACCACTGATTCACAACTTGCGTCAACGGTCTGAGATCCGGGCGTCGCGACAGACCCGGTCGACGGTGCCGGAGAGGGGAGAGGTCTGCGGGATCACGACCTCGCCAGGGAGACCGAGCCGATCGTCAGGCTCGAACCACGAGGCCATGTCGGCAGTCGTGAACTGCGCGGCCTCAGGCCGGGTGGCGTGGCGAGCGAACGTCTCGGCCAGCTCCACTTGCAGGAAATAGACCAGCGTCCGGCCGCGGTGTGCGGCGATCAGCTCCCGCAGCGCGGGGCCGTAGGAGGCGGCGCTGAGGATGCCCTCGACGATAACCGGGGATCCCGCGTTGAGCAGAAACCCCGCCGAGTGCGCGATGAAGCTCGGAGCCAGACCGCCGGGGAGGTCTTTTTTCTCCCACAGCAGTTCTCGCCGCATGACGTCCTGCCCGAGCACAGCCATCCCGCGCCCGTGCCTTCTGCGCACCGCGTACGCGACGGATGACTTCCCCGCGCCGCTCGGACCCCTGAGGATCACCAAGAGACTGTCCGGCGATCCGACCCGCTCGTAACCCAGCACAGCGACGATCCTGCCACCCCAACACCCGCCGAACCGGGCTTAATTCGCTTGCCGCACCGCCACTTCCGCCGGGACCATGCCCGGTATGCGGTTCTCGATCAACATCCCGAACTTCGGCGACTTCGCCGATGCCCGGACCGTGGCGAGAGTGGCGGCAGCGGCCGAACAAGAAGGCTGGGACGCGCTGTTCCTCTGGGACCACGTGGTCCACGACAAGGAAATCCGCCGCGGCCAGCCGTTCGGCGATCCCTGGATGCTGCTGACCGCGGCCGCGCTCGCGACCTCCACGCTCAAGATCGGCACGCTCGTCACCGCAGTGCCCCGCCGCCGTCCCGAGCACCTCGCCCGCCAGGTCGCCACCCTCGACGCCCTCAGCGGCGGACGCGTCATCTTCGGCGCAGGCCTCGGCGGACCGATCCAGGACGAGTTCGGCAGCTTCGGCGAACCCACCGACCCGGTCGTCCTCGCCGAACATCTCGACGAAAGCCTCGGCCTCCTCGACCGCTACTGGTCCGGAAACCCCGTCGACCACGACGGCAAGCACTACCAAGTCCGCGATGTCACCCTCCGGCCCGCCACTATCCAGCAACCGCGCCCGCCGGTCTGGCTGGCCGCCGTCTGGCCCAACCGCAAGCCCGTCCGCCGCGCCGCGCGCTGGGACGGCGTCGCCCCGCTGTTCAAAAACGCCACCCACGGCGTCGCCCCGGCAGGGGAAGACGTCCGCGATGTCGTGGCCTACGCCCGAAAACATGGCGCGGGGGAGAAGTTCGAGTTCGTGGTCGGCGGTGCCTCCCCGGGCGACCCGGCCCGAGCCCGCGACCTGATCGCCCCGCTGGCCGAAGCCGGCGCGACCTGGTGGGACGAACGGCAGCTGATCACCACCAGCGACCTCGACCGTCTCGAACCCACCCTGCGCCGCATCAGCCACGGCCCGCCAAGGGGAGTGGACTAGACCTCAACCACCAGCACCCGGCTCAACCGCTCCGCCAGCGGCCGCACCGACTCCGCCGACACCTCGCCGCCCAGCCCATCCGCCGGAAGGAAACGCACGGTCGTCCCGGTCGTCCCGTCCGACGGCACCGCAACCAGCTCGTCCGCCGGAACGCCGTGGCGATACCGCTGCGTCCACGCGCCCTCAGCCCGCCGATTCGTGTGCACCAACCACTCGCTCAACGCCGCGACCACCGACATCCCGTACCGCGGATGCCCGTCCGGGAGGGGAGTGGCGGGCGGAGAATCGAAGTACCGGAAGTCTTTCGTCGCCATCACCGGCTTCCGCACCGGCCGTCCGTCGTCGCCCACCGCCATCTGCGTCCCGCGCCCGTCGTCCGAGACGGAGACCGAACCGTCCGGGTGAAATTCGACGACCGCCCGGCCCGCGCCGCGATCCTCGGCCTCGTCCGCGGCGTAAGCGAGCACCTCCAGAATCAGATGACACATTCCGGTCGGCGCGTACCGCATGGGGTTCTCCCGGATCAACCGCAAGTGGTCAGGATCGTGATCACGGGACCAGTCGTGCGTCGTCGGCTCAGGCAGCGGCATCCTCCCATCCTGCCACCGGACGCTTGACCTGGTCCGCGCTCCAGCACATACGTTCGCCGCCATGACCACAACACTCATCACCGGTGCCACCAAAGGACTCGGCTACGAAACCGCCCGCCGCTTGGTCGCTGCCGGACACACCGTCTACGTCGGCGCCCGCGACGCCGCCCGCGGCGAACGAGCCGCGGAAGAACTCGGCGCACGAACCGTCCAGCTCGACGTCACCGACGAAGCATCGGTCCTCGCCGCAGCGAAAACCATCGAGGCCGACGGGGGACTGGACGTTCTCGTCAACAACGCAGGCATCGCCGTCGAACTGAAGAGCGATGGGGAATCGGTCGGAGCAGCGGAAACGACGGCCGACCTGATGCGGGAAACGTTCGAGACCAACGTCTTCGGCGTCGTGCGGGTGTTGCACGCGTTTCTGCCGCTCCTGCAACGATCGTCCGCGCCAGTGGTGGTGAACGTCAGCAGCGCGCTCGGATCGCTGGGCAGGATGACGGACGAGGCAACGCACCAGTACGCGTACCCCGGCGTCGCATACCCGGCATCGAAGGCCGCGGTGAACATGGTGACCGTCCAGTACGCCAAGGCGTTTCCCGGGATCCGCATCAACGCCGTCGAGCCTGGCTACACGCAGACGGACATCAACGGACGCCGCGGAGGACAGCCGGTCGAGCAGGGTGCGGAGATCATCGTCCGGATGGCGCAGATCGGCACCAGCGGACCGACCGGCACCTACACGGACATCAACGGCCCGCTGGTGTGGTGAGCGCGTACGGGCGGGCGAGTGGCGTCGGACGCCGTCTCACCGCTTACTTGACATAATGTACATTATCGGCGTTTTGCTGACCTGCAGACCGGCAGGTTGAGGAGAGGTTTCCTGAGGGCGCTGATGTGGTCGTATGACTTGTCTCTGCACGCATCGACGCGGCGTTCGGGTGCTCGTTGGCTCAGCTGCCTCCTCAGTGCACGTCGTTGACGGAGCTCTCTGGCCAGACCCGAGGCGACTCCGCCGGAGGGCAACCCGAGATCCCCGACGGGAACTGCCGTCCCAGTCGTGCTTAATTCGTCACCGTGACGAATTAAGCACGACTGGCAGGACATTGAGGTTGGAGCACAACAACTTTTCCGAACCCGCCGACGCTGGCTCAGGCAGTCGGAAGATCCACTCGACCAGACGAACACGTCGCCGGTCAGGTCCGACGTCAGGCTCAGCCAAGCCGCTGAAGTCGGCCTCAACAGCGAGATCCTGGAACGCACAGGGCGCTCCGAGACTCGAACGGGCCGATCGGAAAGCGCTGTCCCCCAAGGGGATTCAGCCCCTTCTCAAGCCCGGCAGAACCCCTCCCACAGCCATGTTTCATGCATAATCCCTATTATGCATCATATATCAGACAACGGGTAGCGTCGAAATTGTCGGTGCTGTGCGGTACAAGATCACTATGCTCGTTTCCGAGGCACAGCAAGCGTTCTTCGCGGCACGGCGGCCGCGCAAGGACTCGCCGCACACCACTGCCGCCTATCGGCGGGACCTCGCCGGGATCACCGCTCTCCTGCTGGCGGAGCTGGGGCGCGACGAGGTGGACGTCGAAGAGCTGACAGCGCCGGTGCTGCGGGCTGCCTTCGGCGCGTTTGCCGACAACCACGCGAAAAGCTCGGTGCTGCGGGCCTGGTCGACGTGGAACCAGTTCCTCACCTTCTGCGTCTCGGACGGACTGCTGCCCGGCAACCCCATGGGAGCGGTCGCGCGGCCCAAGACTCCCCCGCTCACGCCGAAACCGTTGCGGGGCGAGGAAACTCCCGAACAACTGCTCACCGCGGCGGCCGACGGTGCCCGGCGTGCGCGGGATCCCTGGCCGGAGAGGGACGTGCTGGTCCTGGCGTTGGGGCTGGTCGCGGGCCTGCGAGCAGCGGAGATGCGCGCGCTCACGCCGCGGTCGGTGGTCGGGCGAGATGGCGAGCTGCGGTTGCACGTCCACGGCAAGGGCAGCCGGGACCGGTCGATCCCCGTGCAACCGGCGATGGCGAAACTGATCGAGGACTATCAGGCTTCGTGTCGCCGGCGGTTCCCCCGGCGGCGATTCCCGGCGAGCGAGCCGCTGCTGCGGGACCGGGCGGGCGAACCGATCGGCCGCGGTGCGCTGGAGTACCTGGTGAAGTCGTGCTACCGATGGGCGGGCCTGCACGACAGGGTGCCGACGGGCGCGAATCTGCACGCTCTGCGGCACACCTTCGCCACGCGGCTGGCCGAAGACGGTGCCACCGCGTCGGAGATCATGTCGCTGCTGGGGCACGCGAGCCTGGCGACGAGCCAGAACTACATCGAAGCGACCGGACGCGAACAGCGAGCGGCCGCCGCGAGCAACCGGACCTATCGGGCGCTCAACGGATTGGCTCGGGACGATGCTCCGCAAGAAGGCACTGCGCGGGAGGCCGATGTGATTGCATGAGCGCGTGACTGACGAACCCTCGCGCGTCGTGCGCGCCAGCCGTGAGATCGAGGCCCCCGCCGAGCGGATTTTCGAGCTGATCGCCGACCCGTCGCAGCAGCCGAGCTGGGACGGCAACGACAACCTGGCCGAGTCGAAGCCGGGGCAACGCGTCCACGCGGTCGGCGACGTGTTCGCCACGACGCTCACGAACGGCTGGGTCCGGGAGAACCACATCGTGGAGTTCGAGGAGGCGCGCCGGGTGGCGTGGCGTCCGTCGGAACCGGGCAAGCAGCCTCCGGGGCATCTGTGGCGCTGGGAGCTGAACCCGCTCGACGAGACGCGTACGGAGGTGACGCACACCTACGACTGGTCGAACCTCGACCCGGACGACGCGATGCGGAACGCCCGTGCCCGCACCATTACGGCGGAGAAGCTGTCGGCGTCGCTGGAGAACCTGGCGAAAGCTGCGGAACTTCCGCAGTCGTAGCTCGGGTCTCGGGCAGGTGCGGGGTCCCCTCGGAGGTAGCGGCGCGAAGGATGCGGTGATGCGCCGAGGTGGATCCGCGCGCTGGCTTGCGCCCGGGGTGCGGGGGAATTGGCTGCCACTCCCCTGTGCCTGGCACGCCTGAACCACGGCTCCGCTCACGCGGCTCGACCGTCGGGCCGGGAGTCGAGGAACGGCAAGTCCGTCCGGTGCGCCGGAAACCAGCGCACCGGACGGAGCAGAGGGCAGGCACGCTCGGAAGCGGGTTTATGTCCGCAGGATGGCCTCGACACGCTTCGGAGATGGCTGTGTTCCGGGCTGATCGAGCGCGTCCGGCCGCGGACCGTCCGCCGGAGCTTGCCCGAGACGCTCAGGCCGCGGTCGCACCCCGAGGAAAGTCCTTGCGCTTGATCTTCGCCCTCCGCCCGTCCGGGTGGTGGAACACGATCCCCTCCGCGAGGTGGCCTGGCGAGAATTTGCTGTCCAAAGTGGTCAGGAACTCGCGCAGTCCCTGGTAGCTGCGCGGGACGTCGAGCACCGTGGGCGCTTGGAAGTCGAACGGCACGCACAGGTGGTCCGGCAGCGCCAGCGGGTTCCCCTGGATGCGTGGTCCGAGCGCTTCGCACGGGTGCTCGCCGTCCGGCCATTGCGAGACGTCGGTGTTTCCCGCGGCGGCGAGGATCCACTTGTCGTCGGCGGACGTTTCGTCGGTGTCGACGTACCAGCCGTCGACGATGCCTTGCTGTTTCTGGGTTTTGTTCGGGTTTCGGCGCTTTTCGACGCGGACGAGCAGGCCGGAGCGGACGGTCAGGCGGACGTTGGTGCCGTCGAGTTTCTCGGTCCCCACTCCGGCTCCGTCGAAGACCCACGCGCATTCGGCGCGGGGCCGGTCGACCACCTGGAAACGCTCGTCGCGTTCGAAGAGCGTGGGGATTTTCTCCATGACTTGGTTGCCTCTCCTGATGTGCCCCAGTAGTTCCTCGTGGCTGATGACGCCCTCGGCCAGTCCGCTCGCCAGCGACCGGACGAGGTCTGCCACTGACACGTCCGCTTCGACCGCGACGTGTTTCAGTGCCTTCTTCTCCTCCGGCGAGATCCAGGCGACGAGCCGCGACCAGCCTTCCGGGGGCGTCCAGCGGGCCGGAGCCGCGGGGTTTTTGCGGGGCCTGCCTCGCCCTCGGGGTTCGTCCATGGCGGGAACGCTAGAGCACCAGCGTAACTTGTGTCAATTGGCATAAGAGAAAATAGACAGCAGGTCAGGAGGCACTTTTCAGCGCAAGAACAAGATCAGCGGAGCTGTTCGAGATCCTTCGCCGCCGCGGCGATGTCCTCCGCGAGCTGCCGCAGCTCGCCCGCCGACGCGCCGTCCTGAGCAGCCGTCACGATGTCCTCCGCGGCGCAGCGCAGCTGGAAGAGGCGGTCCTGCAGGGCGGCGATCTCGGTGTCCGACAGCACGACCGCGTCCTCGGGCAGGCCGCTGCGCTGCAGGGCGGTCCGGCGTTCGTAGGCGCGCTGTCGGCAGGACTGCCCGCAGTAGCGCCTGCGGCGTCCGACGTTGCCTGCTTCGGGCAGGCGGCGTCCGCACCAGCCGCAGTGTTTCGGGGCGTTCGTGCGGCGCGGCACGACGCGTTCGTCGCCGGTCAGGGCGTGTTCGGCCAGTTCCCTCACCCGCCGGACTCTAGCTGTCCATCACGTTCTCACGACGGGGCCACACCGATGGCGCAGACTGGAAGCATGCGCCCACCGTTTCCGTACCTCGCCGACTCGCTCCCCCGCGCCTTCGCCCACCGCGGCTGGCACATCGGCGATCTGGAGGGGCTGGAGAACTCGCTGCCGGCGTTCCAGCGCGCGGCAGCCGAGGGGTACCGCTATCTCGAGACCGACGTGCACGCCACGTCGGACGGGGTGGTGGTCGTCCATCACGACGCGACGCTCGACCGCACGACCGACGGGCGCGGGGCGATCGCGACCCAGACGTGGGCGCAGCTCAAGGACGTCAAGATCGACGGCCGGGCGCCGTTGTCGCGGCTGGAGGATCTCCTCGAAGAGCTGCCGGAGGCGTTTTTCAACATCGACGTGAAGGCCGACAGCGCGGTGGTCCCGTTCGTGCGGACGCTGCAGCGGACCGGCGCGGTCGGGCGGGTCGCCGCGGCGTCCTTTTCGGACTCCCGGCTGGCTCGGCTGCGCCGGCTGGCCGGGCCGGAGCTGCTGACCGCGATGGGGCCGCGGTCGGCGTTCCTGCTGTGGGCGAACGGCTGGGCTCCGCTGCTGCAGATCAGCCGGTTCTCAGCGGGCTGGCTCGCGCAGGTCCCGGTGCGGCAGGGGCCGTTGAAGGTGGTCGACGAGGCGTTCGTGAAGTCGGCGGTGCGGCGCGGGTTCGAGGTGCACACGTGGACGATCGACGACGCGGACGAGATGCGGACGCTGCTGGACCTCGGCGTGCACGGGATCGTCACGGATCGGCCGGACCTGCTGCGCGAGGTGCTGCGCGAGCGGGGTGCGTGGAAGTAGCGGACAGGAGCTGACCGCTATTTCAGGCAGGATCGACGACGTGCCGAAGACCTCCGCGCGGCTGTTGTCGCTGCTTTCGTTGCTTCAGGCTCGGCGGGACTGGCCGGGTGCTCTGCTGGCCGAGCGGCTGGAGGTCAGCCCGCGCACGGTGCGCCGGGACGTGGATCGGTTGCGGGAGCTCGGTTATCCGATCGTCACGACGAAGGGGCCGGACGGCGGCTACCGGCTGGATGCCGGTGCGCGGCTTCCGCCGTTGCTGTTCGACGACGACCAGGCGGTCGCGCTGGCGATCGCGTTGCAGGCGGCGACCGGCGCCGGGATCGAGGAGGCGGCCAAGCGGGCGTTGCAGACCGTGCGGCAGGTGATGCCCGCGCGGCTTCGGCACCGGGCGGACGCCTTGAGCTTCACCGCCGTCGAACGTCCGGCGCCGAGCGCGGATCCGCACACCCTCGTCGCGTTGAGCGCCGCTGTGCGTGCCCGGGAGGTGCTGCGGTTCGATTACGCGCCAACGGATACGCTGCCCCGGCGCGTCGAGCCGCATCATCTCGTCACGTGGGGCCAGCGCTGGTATCTGGTCGCGTGGGATCTCGATCGCGAGGATTGGCGGATCTTCCGGGCGGACCGGATCACGCCGCGCACGCCCACGGGACCGAAGTTCGCCGAGCGCGGGCTGTCCGATGTCGCCGCGTTCGTGGCCGCGCGGTTCCGCGGGACGGATCTGTCCGGCGAATGGCCGTGCCGCGGCGAGGTGATCCTGCGGCTCCCGGCGACGGAAGCGGCGAGTTACCTGGCCGACGGCGTCATCGAGGCGCTCGGGCCGGACCGGTGCCGGGTGAGCCTCGGCGCCTGGTCGTGGCGCGGGCTGGCCGCCTCGTTCGGCCGGGTCGACGCCGACGTCGAGGTCGTCGGCCCGGCCGAACTGAAAGAAGCGTTCCGGCAGCTCGCCGCGCGCTACGCGGAAGCGGGGCGGGTCAGCGCGGAGCCTTGCCTTCCCACGCTGCCTTCCACGTCTTCGGACCCAGCCGGCCCGAGTCGTTGATGCCGTTGGCGCGCTGCAGGTCCAGCACCGCGGTGCGGGTCTTGTCGTAGTAGCAGCCGGTGCCGGTGAAGCCGTAGCCGAAGGCGTTCATCCGCAGCTGGAACGTGCGCAGCGCGGGCGCGCAGTCGCCGTAGGCGTAGACGAGGCCGGGCCACGCGGGCGTCGCGCCGGGCGGTCCCGGCAGCGGGGCGGGCTGCGGCTTGGGCGCGGGCGGGGCCGGCAGTCCGCCGCCGCCGATGTACGCGGCTTCTTCCCAGGAGGGGACGCGCTTGCTGCGGGCGTCGCCGTCGTTGGACAGGCCGAGCATGCCGCCGCATTCCCAGGGCTGCCAGCCGCGCATCCGGTACAGGTAGAGCGCGCGGTAGTCCTGCTCACGGGGGCTGGCCTGGTCGGGGCGGCCCTGGCCGCCGACGCTGCGCCAGGTGGGGAGGTCGAACTGGTAGGCGCCGTAGTAGCCGTTGCCGGTGTTGATCGAGTAGCGGCCGCTCGACTCGCACATGCGGAGCTTGGCCCAGGTGCCCGAGGCGGGGTCCGCGGAGGCGGCGCCGGTGACGACGAGTTCCATGCCGAGGACGGCGACGACGAGCAGCAAGGCTCTGGCGGCGGCCCGTCTGGCAGTGCGAACGCGGTTGGTCATGCCACGCACACTAAGCACGTGACCCATCGACCACAAGAGTCACACCACGCTCAGCAGTCTCACATGACACGCCCGGAAATCGCGGCAGCGACACGCCCGGCCCGGCGTGTCGCGCGTTCCGCCGCGCGGCGTGGCGCAAACCGGAAGCGACGAACCGGACACGGTTTGCCCCCTTCGGCGGTACCGGTCGCCCCCGCGGCAGTAATGTCCGGCGCGACCTGGAGATTCGCACCGATTCGAGGAGTCGTGGATGACGCTGGCCGAGACCCGGGACAGCAAGCGGGAACGGTGGGGCTGGTACTTCTACGACTGGGCCAACTCGCCGTTCTATTCGTCGGTCACGACGGTGTTCGGGGCGCTGTACATGAGCACCGTCGCGGCCGCGGACGCGAAGCAGAACATCACCCTTAACGGGGACAGGGCTTGTCTCAACGCGTCCGGGGCGGACGACAAGCTCAACCACTGCGACGTGTCGCTGTTCGGCCTCCACTTCCCCGCCGGTTCGCTGTGGGGCTACCTGCTGTCGGTGGCGACGATCGTGCAGGTCCTGGTGCTGCCGATCGCGGGCGCGGTGGCCGACCGCAGCCGCAACAAGCGCAAAATCCTCGGCGGGTTCGCGGTGCTGGGCGCGGTGGCGTCGGCGCTGATGTTCTTCATGGCCGGTTCGGACTGGCAGCTGGGCGCGGCGCTGTTCATCGTCGCCAACATCGGGTACGGCGGTTCGCTGGTCGTCTACTACTCGTTCCTGGTGGACATCGCGACGCCGGACGAGCGAGACGACGTTTCGGCGAAGGGCTGGGCGTTCGGCTATCTCGGCGGCGGGCTCGCGCTCGCGCTGCAGCTCGCCTTCTACCTCAGCCGCGAGTCCCTCGGCATCGACACCGGCCTCGCGGTGCGGATCTGCTTCCTGACCTCGGGGATCTGGTGGGCCCTGTTCACCATCCCGACCCTGCGCCGGCTCCCCCGCGTCCACGTCCCGACCGCGACCGCGCGCGGCGTCTCGGTGCTGCGCGCCGGTTTCCGCGAACTGCGCCAGACGCTCGGCGAGGCGAAGGCGTATCCGCTCACGCTCGCCTTCCTCGGCAGCTACCTGCTCTTCGCGGACGGGATCAACACCGTCGTCACGGTCTCGGCGCAGTACGGGAAGGACGAGCTGCGGTTCTCCGACGAGGTGTTGATCGTCACGGTCCTGGTGATCCAGTTCCTCGCCTACGCGGGCGGCGTCCTGCACGGCCTGCTCGCGCGCCGCCTCGGCGCGAAGCGGACGATCCTGGTCAGTCTCGTGCTGTGGGTCGTGGTGCTGGGCGGGGCGTACTTCGTGCAGCCGAGGCAGCCGTTGCAGTTCTTCGCCGTCGCGATCGGCATCGGGCTCGTGCTCGGCGGGACGAACGCGCTGGCCAGGTCGCTGTTCAGCCAGATGATCCCGGCCGGGAAGGACGCGCAGTACTACTCCCTCTACGTCGTCGGCGAGAAGGGCACGTCGTGGCTCGGGCCGCTGGTGTTCGCCGGCGTCGGGCAGGCGACCGGGTCTTTCCGGCTGGCGATCATCGCGCTCGTGGTGTTCTTCGTGCTCGGCTTCGTGTTCGTCGCGCTGGTGCCGGTGCGGCGCGCGATCGCGGCCGCCGGCAACCGTCCGCCGGAGGTGCTGTGAGGCCCAGATAGGGTCGGTCGTCGTGACCGCTGCAGACGACGTTGTGCTCGACGACCCCACCGACGCGCTTTCCGCGGCCCCGCCCGCCGGGGCCCGGCGCAACGGTCCGGCCCGGGGACGGCTGAAGTTCTGCTACGGCCCGATGGACTGCGGGAAGTCGACGCTCGCGCTGCAGATCGACCACAACCACGCGCGCCAGGGCAGGCGCGGTCTCGTCCTGGTCCGCCACGACCGGTCCGGCGCGCCGCAGATCACCAGCCGGATCGGCATCGCGCGGCGCGCGACCGAGGTCGCGACCGGCACCGACCTGCGGGATCTGGTGCGCGAGCAGTGGGCGAGCGGGCAGCACGTGGACTACGTGATCGTGGACGAGGCGCAGTTCCTCTCCCCCGCGCAGGTCGACCAGCTCGCCGAACTCGCCGACGAGGCGGGCATCGACGTCTACTGCTTCGGCATCGCGACCGATTTCCGCAGCAGGCTGTTCCCCGGGGCCGGCCGGCTGTTCGAGATCGCGGACGAGCTCCAGCCGGTCCAGGTCGAGGTGCTCTGCTGGTGCGGGCTGCCCGGCCGGTTCAACGCGCGGGTCCGCGACGACGTGATTCTCCGTGACGGAGACACCGTTGTGGTGGCAGATACCGAACACTCCGTAGTTGAACCTTCAGCTTCAGCACGGTCTGATGCCGAAACGGTCACGGTCCGTTATCAGGTACTGTGCCGTCGCCACTTCCGCTCGGGGGATCTGGGACCCGCCGCCGCCCAGCACGGTCAGTTACGGTTGTCCTAGAGCTAACCTAACTAGCCCGACTGGGGGATATCCGCACTAAGAAGGCGGTATCCGCGTCACGTCAGAGGGCGAAAAGACTCCCTCTGGAGGAAGCTGAAGACCACGGGTGACGCAGCTCATCGTGAGCAGCGACATGGCGTGCCGGGAATCCCCCGGACGCCTCGTTCGTTGCATAGGGTGAGCATCACCCTGGCTCCACCCGGAGCTGACTGAAAGGAATCCCACTATGGCCGACCGTGTTCTCCGTGGAAGCCGGCTGGGAGCGGTCAGCTACGAGACCGACCGCAATCACGACCTCGCTCCGCGCCGTACCGTGCGCTACTCCTGCCCCAAGAACCACGAGTTCGAGGTGCCGTTCTCCGACGACGCCGAGATCCCGACGGTGTGGGAGTGCCGCCTGCACGGCAGCGAATCCGAGATCGTCGACGGCGGGCAGCCCGAGCAAAAAAAGGTCAAGCCCCCCAGGACCCACTGGGACATGCTGCTGGAGCGCCGCTCCATCCCCGAGCTCGAGGACCTGCTGAACGAACGTCTCGCCGAGCTCAAGGGACGCCGGACCAGCCGGTCCGCTTGAGCCTCGGCCAGTAGCTGGCTCCCACCACCGAACAGGAACGGCCCCCGCGACCTCCCCCCGCGGGGGCCATTCCGCGTCTGCGGCACCTCTCCGGCGGTGCACGCGTCTCGCCGACGGTCCGCGCCGCGCGGATCAGGCCGCCACGTCGGCGCGGGCTTGCCGCCACCGGGGGCTGTCGACGTAGTGGTTGTCGTACTGCTCGGCGGAAGCGGCGATCTCCTTCGGGGCCGCCTCGCCGCGGGCGACGCGGTCGAGCAGCCGGTAGTAGCCGAAGCGGTCCATCCCAGGGGTGAAGACCACCAGGACGTCGGCGGCGGAGCCCGCGGCCGGGCCGAAGGCGTGCGGGACAGTCGGCGGCACCGCGAGGAAATCGCCGGTTTCCAGGGTGTGCAGTTCGTCGCCGGCCAGGACCTGCAGGGCGCCGCCGAGGACGTAGAAGAACTCGGTCGCGCGGGTATGGAAGTGCGCGGGAGTGCCGAAGACGCCCTCGTCCAGGGTGGCGCGGTTGGCGGTGAACCGGTTGCCGGTGGCGCCGGAGTCGGCCAGCAGGGCGATCAGGCTGCCGGGAGCATCCGACAGGACTTCGGCCTCGGCGGCGCGGATCAGGGTGGGGTGCGACATCGGTTCCTCCGGGGTGGAGCGGGCTGGACGAGGTCTACTTTTCCGCCGCTGAGCTGGGCGAACAACGGAGAAGTCCGGATCGGTTGATAAGCTCTGGGTTATCGATCGGAGGCGCGGGTGGAACACCGGGACATCGAGGTTTTCCTCGCGCTCGCCGAGGAACTGCACTTCGGCCGGACCGCGGAACGGCTGCGGGTGTCGCAGGCGCGGGTCAGCCAGTCGGTCAAGACGATGGAGCGCCGGATCGGAGCCCGGTTGTTCGACCGCACCAGCAGACGGGTCTCCCTGACCCCGATCGGCCGCACGCTGGAGGCCGACATCCGGCCCGCCTACCGGCAGCTGCTGGCCGGGATCGAGCGCGCGGTCGCGGCGGGACGCGGTGTCGAAGGCGTCCTGCGACTCGCCTTCGAGGCCCCGGCGGTGGCGAATCTGATCTCCGGTGTCACGGCCGCCTTCCGGGCCCGGTATCCGGGCTGCGAGGTCGATATCAGCGAGGCTCCGTTCGAGGATCCGCTCGCCACGCTTCGTTCCGGCGAAGCCGACTTGGCCGTGGTGCTGCTGCCGGTCGCCGAGCCGTCGATCACGACGGGACCGGTCGTGCACACCGAGCCGATGGTGCTCGCCGTCGCGTCCGGGCATCCGTTCGCGCGCCGGGAGTTCGTCACGCTCGAGGACCTCGGCCGCGACACGGTCCTGCGCGCCGCGCACCCGCCGCCCGCCTACTGGAGGGAGCCGCCCGAGCCGTGGACGACGCCCGCGGGCGTTCCGATCGCCCGCGGGCGCGCCTACCGCACGTTTCAGGAACTTCTGCTGGTCATCGGCGCGGGCGAAGGGATCTGCCCGCTCGCCGCGCACGCCGCGGAGTACTTCGCCCGGCCGGGCATCGCCTTCGTGCCTTTCCGCGACGCCCCGCCTGCCCGGTGGGGGCTGATGTGGCGCAGCGCCGGGGAAACCGCGCTGGTCAAGGCGTTCGCGTCGACAGCCGCCGAGCACCGGCCCTGAACCAGGCCCACATCGCGAACGCGCACCCGGCGAACGCCGCGCCCAGCACGGCGGAGCCGGTCCAGCCCGCCGCGGCGAACGCGGTGGTCGTCGCGGTCGCGCCCAGTGCGGAGCCGAGCGAGTAGAAGATCATGTACCCGCCGATGACACTGCTGGTGCGGTCCGGATGCGCCGCGGTGAGCAGGTGCTGATTGCTGACATGCACTGCCTGCACAGCGAAATCGAGCACCAGCACCCCCAGCCCCAGCAACCACAGCGACGGCTGCCCGACCGCGAGCCAGGACACCGCCAGCAGGACCAGCGCTCCGCCGGTGACCAGGCTCGCGCGTCCCCGGTCGGCCCAGCGTCCGGCGCGGGCGGCCCCGAGCGCGCCCGCGAGGCCGACCAGCCCGAACAGGCCGATCTGCGCGGTGCTCAGGTTCCACGGGTCAGTGGCGAGCGGCAGGGACAGACCGCTCCACAGCGCGCCGAACGACGCGAACAGGAAGAACGCGATCAAGCCTCGCGAGAGGAACAGCGGTTCCCGGAACAGCCCGCCGAGCGAGCCCAGCACCTGCCGATACGTCGTGCCGGCGCGGCGCGGATCCGGCGGCATCGTCTTCAGCACGAGACCGGCGAGCGTCACCAGCAGCACCGCGAGCGCGACGTAGACGCTGCGCCACCCCCACAGTTCGGCCAGCGCTCCGGCGGCGACGCGGGCGCCGAGAATGCCGATGACGACCCCGGACGTCACGACGCCGAGAGTGCGGCCGCGTTCGTCCGGAGTGGACAGTGCGGCGGCGTAGGCGACCGTCGTCTGCACGACCACCGCGAACAGTCCCGCGAGCACCAAGCCGGCCAGCAGCAGCCAGGTTTGGCTTGCTGCGGCGGCCACTCCGGCTCCGACGGCGGTCAGCAGCAGGTGCGCGGCGATGAGTGTGCGCCGGTCGACGAGGTCGCCCAGCGGGACGAGCGCGGCGAGACCGGCGAGGTAGCCGAGCTGTCCGGCGGCGACGATCCAGCCCAGGCCGGCGTCCGGCACGCCCAGGTCCGCGCCGATCTCGGCCAGCACCGGCTGAGCGGCGTAAATGCTCGCGACGGCGACCGCGCACACCGCGGCGAACACCGTCCGGCGGCCCGTGGTCAGGCCCATGAGTCCCCCAATCAGTAGCGAATTGCAACTAATCGCACCGTACGGCAGAATGGTTTCAAAGAGCAACTCATCAAGGAGGCGCGCGAGCGTGGACGGCACCCCGGCCTGGACCGACCCGTCGTGTCCGGTGGCCCGCACCCTGGACCTCGTCGGCGACCGGTGGAGCCTGCTGATCGTCCGCGACGCGATGGACGGCGCGCGGGCGTTCACCGACTTCCAGCAGCGCACCGGCATCGCCCGCAACATCCTCACCGACCGGCTGCGCCGCCTGGTCGAACGCGGCGTCCTCGACCGGCAGGCCGCGGAATCCGGCAAACGGCAGGTCTACTCGCTCACGCCGGCCGGACGCGACCTGTTCACCGTCGTCGTCGCGCTCCGGCAGTGGGGCGAGCGGCACGCCTTCTTCCCCGGCGAAGACCACTCCGTGCTGGTCGACGACACCGGGCAGCCGATCCCGCTGCTCGCGCCGGTCGCCGCGAACGGCGCGACGGTCGACGTCGAGACGACCTCGGTGCGCAAGAGCTGAATCCCGCCGGACCCTTGCCCTGGCGACGCGACGGGCTTATTGTCAACGTACTGCTTGATAAAGAGATCGGTTGATAAAGATGTCCGTTGACAACGTCGAGGACCGGCTGGACCGGGCCTTCACCGCGCTGGGCGACCCCATCCGGCGCGCGTTGATCGCCCGGCTGTCTCGCGGCGAAGCGACGGTGAACGAGCTGGCCGAGCCGTTCCCGGTGACGAAGCAAGCCGTGTCGCGGCACGTCCAGGTGCTGGAGGCGGCCGGGCTCATCACGCGCAGCCGCGACGGCCAGCGCCGCCCGTGCCACCTCAACGCCGCCGCTCTCGAAGAGCTGACCAGCTGGATCGACACCTACCGGCTCACCCGCGAACGCGAGTTCCGCCGCCTCGACAGCCTTCTCGAAGAGACCAAGGAGCAGGACCGATGAACCCGACCACCATCACCGCCCAGCCCGGCAGCCCGTTCGTCGAGGTCGTCCGCGAGTTCGACGCGACGCCCGCGCAGCTCTTCCGCGCCTACACCGACCCCGACCTGATCACCCGCTGGCTCGGTCCGCGCGACGTCGAGATGCGGCTCCTCGAGTTCGACCCGCATTCCGGCGGGGCGTACCGCTACGCGCATGTCGATACCGACGGCAGCGAGCACCTCTTCCGCGGCGTCTTCCATTCCGTGGAGAGAGCCGAGCGGATAGTGCAGACTTTCGAGTACGAGGGCGCGCCCGGCCAGGTCAGCCTGGAGACCCTGATCTTCGAGGAACTCGACGGCCGGACGCGGCTGCGAGCCCGGTCGGTGTTCCCGAGCGTCGAGGCCCGCGACGCCATGGTCGCGAGCGGGATGGAACGCGGGATCCGCGATTCGATGGACCGGCTCGGCGAACTCGCGCGCGACGCGGAGCAGCCAGGCACGAGCCGGGTGGTCGTGGACATCTCGATGTCGCTGGACGGCTACGTCACCGGGCCGGGAGCCGATCCCGAACACGGTCTCGGCGTCGGCGGCGAACCGCTGCACGCCTGGGTGTCCGAGCCGACGCCGCGCGATTCGGAGATCCTGCACCGGTCGTTCACCGAAACCGGAGCCGTGGTGATGGGCCGCAGCACCTTCGACGTCGTCGACGGGCCGCAGGGCTGGAACGACGAGATCGGCTACGGCTACGACGAAGACCAGACCGTCGCCCCGCCGGTCTTCGTCGTCACCCACGCACGGCCCCGCGAGGTGCGCCTCGGCGAGCGGTTCCGGTTCGTCACCGACGGCGTCGAGCAGGCGGTCGAGCAGGCGCGCGCGGCCTCGGGCGACAAGGACGTCGTCGTGATGGGCGGCGGGTCGATCGCGTCGCAGGTCCTGTACGCCGGGCTGGCGGACGTGCTGCGGATCCACCTCGCGCCGATCGTCCTCGGCGGCGGAACCCCGTTGTTCCCCCAGGGAAATCCCGGGCCGGTGCGGCTGGAGCCGCTCGGTGCGGTGTCGACGCCGGGCGCCGAACACCTCACCTACCGCGTCCTGAAGTAGCCGCCGCTCAGCCCCGGCCCAGCAGCTTCTTCAGCTGGGCCAGGCGGCGCTGCACGCCCCACTCCGCGACCCGGAAGAACGCCTCGGACATGATGCCGCCGCTCATCTTCGACACGCCGATCTCCCGGTCGGTGAAGGTGATCGGCACCTCGACGATGTCGAACCCGGCGTCCGCGGTGCGGCGCGTGAGGTCGATCTGGAAGCAGTAGCCGTGCGAGGCGACCTCGTTCAGCGCCAGCTTCTCCAGCACCGGGCGCCGGTACGCGCGGAACCCGGCGGTCATGTCCGCGACCTTGATCCCCAGCGCGATCCGCGAGTACAGATTCGCCCCGCGCGAGAGCAGCGTCCGGCGCAGCGGCCAGTTCACCGTGCTGCCGCCGGGCACGTACCGCGACCCGATCGACAGGTCCGCGTCGCCGACCGCGTCCAGCAGCCGCGGCAGGTCCTCCGGCGCGTGCGAACCGTCGGCGTCCATCTCCACGAACGTCGCGTAGCCGCGCTCCATCCCCCAATGGAACCCGGCGATGTAGGCCTTGCCGAGGCCTTCCTTCGCGGTGCGGTGCAGCACGTGCACCCGCTTGTCCGCGGCCGCGCGCTCGTCGGCCAGCTCGCCGGTGCCGTCCGGGCTGCCGTCGTCGACGACGAGCACGTCGACGTCCGGGAGTGCCTTGTGGAGCCGGTCCAGCACCGGGCCGAGGTTGTCCCGCTCGTTGTAGGTCGGGATCACCACCAGCACCGGTTCGATCGTTTCGGCCCCCCGCGGCGCCTGCGCCATCCGTCTCCTCCGCATCCGGCGAGTCAGCCCGCCGCTTCCCCTGCTGTGGTCCCCGTCTTCGCGGCCGTCGCTGCTTCGCCGCGCCGGGTGCGAAAACGGAGCACGAACCCGCCGGCGACACCCGCGATCGCCAACGCCAGCAGTCCGTACTCCGTCCACGCACCGATTCGATCCGACAGCGTAGTCTGCGTGCGCAGCGGCACGCGCCCGACCAGGGCATCCGCCGTGAAAAGCCCGGTCGAGCTGGTGATCGTCCCGTCCGGGGCGACCAGCGCGCTCACCCCGGACACCGCCGACACCACCACCGCGCGCCCGTGCTCGACCGCGCGCAGCCGCGCCATCGCCAGCTGCTGGTAGCTCATCTCCCCCGGCCCGTACCACGCGTTGTTGGTCGGCACGACGAGCAGTTCGCCGCCCGCGTTGGTCGCGTCGCGAGCGGGACCGTCGAAGGCCGATTCGTAGCAGATGAACACGCCGATCTTGGTGCCCGCGACCGACAGGGCGGCGTTGGAGCCGTCGCCGGGACGCATGTCGCGGGTGTCGTCGATGAACGGCGTCACCAGCCGTGCGACGGCGCGCGCGGGCACGTACTCGCCGAAGGGCACCAGATCCTGTTTGACGTACCGCTGCCCCGGCCCGGTGTTCGGGTCCCAGACGACCGCGGAGTTCTCCGCCGCCCCGTCCGGGGTGCGCACGAGCGCGCCGATGATCGCCGGGGCCCCGAACGCCGACACCACCTGGTCGACGCCCGGGTCGTCGCCGTCGAGCGGGGTCGAGGTTTCCGGCCACAGCAGCAGATCCGGCTTCGGCGCCTGTCCTGATTGGACTTTCTGCAGCAGCCGCGCGCTCTCGGCGAGAGCGTTGGCGCGCAGCACCCCGCGCTGGCCCTGCAGAGCCAGGCCGATGTCCGGCGCGTTGCCCTGCACGGAGCCGACGGTGAGCGAGCCGTCCTGGGCCTCGGTGCCGATCGTCGGCCACACCGCGAGCCCGGCCGCGGCGGGAAGGACGGTGAACACGGCGGGCCAGACCAGTGCGCGGTCCCAGGCTTTGCGCGTGCGCCAGAGCCTGCCGAGCACCGCGGCGAGACCGAAACCGGTGAGCACGACGGCGAAACCGACCAGCGGCGCGCCGCCGACCGACGCGAGCGACAGGAACGCGCCCTCGGGCTGGCTGAACGCGACCCGGCCCCACGGGAACCCGCCGAACGGGAACCACGTGCGCGGCGTCTCCAGCGCGACGAACACCAGCGCGCCCCACAGCGGCGCCAGCGGCAGCCGCGCCACGACCCGGATCAGCCATCCGGCGAGTCCGAAGTAGAGCGACAGCGCGAACGACAGCGCCAGCCACGGCAGCGGCCCGAAGTCGCGGCCGAGGAAGTCCTGCAGCCACACCAGCAGCGGCACGAAGAACGCCATGCCGAACACGAAGCCGTACCCGAACGCGCCGCGGAACGACCGTCCGCGAAGGAGCAGCGCGAACGCGGCGAACGCGATCGGGGCCAGCCACCACAGCGGGCGCGGCGCGAAGCTGAGGTAGTAGCCGTAGCCGGTCGCCGCCGTCGCCGCGACGCGCGCCAGCCAGGGCTTCCACGCCCGCTTTCGCTTGGTCTTGTGCGGAACGCCCGAATCGGCGTCCGCCACGCTCACTGCCACACCCGGAACTCTAAGCGGCCGGTGTGAACTCGTCGTAGATGACCGTGCCGCCGCGGACCGTGCGCAGGCAGCGCGGCAGCGGAGTGCCCGGCTCCAGCCTCGGCAGCGGCGGCACGCCCGAACGCGGATCGGTGGACCAGCGCTGCACTCGGCTGTCGGCGGTGGCGACGACGAGGTCGGCCGCGTCCCAGATCGCGTAGTGCGCGGGCGCGCCCGGGACGAGGCTGCCGGTCACGCCGTCGTTGACGCCCGCCGCGCGGTGTCCGGCGCGCGTGTGGGCGGTGAACGCGGCGCGGGCGGACAGGCGCGCTTCGGGCGTGTGATGGTGCACGGCCGCGCGTACGGAAGCCCACGGGTCGACCGCGCACACCGGGGCGTCGCTGCCGAAGGCGAGCATGACTCCCTCAGCGGCGAGCTGGGCGAAGGGGTTCAGCGCTGCCGCCCGGTCGCCGAGCCGTTCGGAGTACATGCCGGAGGTGCCGCCCCACGCTTCGTCGAAGAGCGGCTGCACGGACGCGACGACGCCCCATCCGGCGAGTGCGCGCGCCTGCTCCGCGGTGACCATCTCCAGATGCTCGACCCGGTGGTGCCGCGCCGCGAGGGGACGCTGGCCGACCTGCTTCTCGGCGAGCCGGAACCCCTCGACCACCTCCCCGACGGCGGCGTCGCCGATGACGTGGAAGCCCGCCTGCAGCCCGGCTTCGGTGCAGGCCACGAGATGGTCGGCGATGACCCCGGCATCGGCGTAGAGGGAGCCGGAGGTGCCGGGCTCGTCGGAGTACGGCGCGGTGAGGGCCGCGGTGCGGGAGCCGAGCGCGCCGTCCACGAAGAGGTCTCCGGCTACGCCGTGCGCGCCGAGGCGGCGGGCGGTGTCGAGGCCGTTCAGCTGGCCCCAGTACCCGACGACCTCGGGCAGTGTCGGGCCGACCAGCGCGAGGAGGTCGGCGAAGTCCTCCTCGCCGGAGATGTCCGGGCCCGCGCATTCGTGCACCGAGACGATCCCGCGCGCGGCGGCCGTCGTCAGGAACGCGCGCTGGGCTGCCTGGCGCTGCGCTCGGGTGATCGCGTCTCGGGCGGCTCCGCGGACGAGGTGGTGGGCGTCGCGGGTGAGCGGGCCGTCGGCGGACCATCCCGCCTTGGACTCGACGCCCGGCGCGAGTTTCGCGAGCGCGGTCGAGACCAGCGCGGAGTGAACGTCGACCCGGCTCAGGTAGACGGGCGTGTCCCCGGCGGCGTCGTCCAGCTCGGCGCGGCTCGGCAGCCGCTGCTCGGTCCAGGACGACTCGTCCCAGCCGTGCGCGAGCAGGACCTGCCCGGGAACGACGGCGTCGCGCACCGCGGCGAGGAGTTCGGCGGAGCTGCGGACGGCGGTCAGATCGAGACCGGTGAGGTGCAGCCCGGTGGAGGTGGCGTGCACGTGCGCGTCCACGAACGCCGGCGCGACGAACGCCCCGCCCAGGTCGACGACCTCGGCGTCCGGGTGCAGCGCGCGGGCGGGCGCGTCCTGGCCGACCCACACCACGGTGCCGCCGGAAACCGCCATCGCGGTCGCGTCGGGCGAGGACGGGGTGTAGACGCGGCCGCCGAGCAGGAGCGTGGTGCTGTCGTTCACTCCCCGAGTCTCCCGCCTGGTCCCCCGAGCAGGGCAGACCGGGTCAGCGTGCAGAAAGATTTACGGTCAACTAACGTTATGGCAGGATATTTTCACGCGTTCCCGACGACTAGGAGTACAGATGACTGCGATCCAGGAACCTGTGCCGACTGCCGCCGCCTTCGACCAGCCGTACGAGTACGTCCGCGCCGAGTTGGCCGAACCCGACTGGCGCCGCTTCCCCGGCTGGCACGACGTGACCGAAGCAGAGTGGCGGGACGCCCAGTGGCAGCGCGTGCACTGCGTGCGCAACGTCAAGCAGCTGCGGGCCCTCATGGGCGATCTGCTGGAGGACCGGTTCTACGAGGACCTGGTCGCCGACCAGCGCGAGATGGCCACGATGTCGATGCTGCTGCCGCCGCAGATGATCAACACGATGGCCCCGCACGCGGGCACCGACCCGGCGAAGGTCACCGAGGCGTTCTACGCCGACCCGATCCGCCGCTACATGCTTCCCGTGCGCAGCGACCGGCACCCGGCGTGGCCCAGCCACCCGCACGCCGAACGCGACTCCCTGCACGAGGCCGAGATGTGGGTGGTCGAGGGGCTCACCCACCGCTACCCGACGAAGGTGCTGGCCGAGATGATCTCGACCTGCCCGCAGTACTGCGGCCACTGCACCCGGATGGACCTCGTCGGCAACTCGACCGAGCAGGTGGAGAAGCACAAGCTCGCGCTCAAGCCGGTGGACCGCCAGGACGCCATGATCGACTACCTGAAGCGCACCCCCGGCGTCCGAGACGTGGTGGTCTCGGGCGGCGACGTGGCGAACGTGCCGTGGCCGCAGTTGGAGTCGTTCCTGATGCGCCTGATGGACATCGAGACGGTGCGTGACATCCGCCTGGCGACGAAGGCCCTCGCGGCGCTTCCGCAGCACTGGCTGCAGCCCAAGGTGGCGGAGGGCCTGCAGCGGGTCGCCCTGACGGCGCAGGCACGCGGGGTGAACCTGGCTATCCACACGCACGTGAACCACGCGCAGTCGGTGACGCCGCTGGTGGCGGAGGCCGCGCGGACGGCGCTGCAGGTCGGGGTGCGGGATGTGCGGAACCAGGGCGTGCTGATGCGCGGGGTCAACGCCACTCCGGCTGCGCTTCTGGATCTTTGCTTTGCGTTGCAGGGTGAGGCTAATATTCTGCCTTACTATTTTTATATGTGCGACATGATTCCGAATGCTGAGCACTGGCGGGTTGCCGTTTGGGAAGCGCAGGAATTGCAGCATTCGATCATGGGGTATCTGCCGGGGTATGCCACGCCGCGGATTGTGTGCGATGTGCCCTATGTTGGGAAGCGGTGGGTGCACCAGCTGGCGGAGTACGACCGGGATCTCGGGATTTCGTACTGGACGAAGAACTACCGGACCGGGATCGAGCACGAGGACCCGGAGGCGTTGCAGCGGAAGTACCCGTATTACGACCCGATCCAGACGTTGCCGGAAGCTGGGCAGAAGTGGTGGGCCGACGAGAAGGGTCGCTGATCCTGGGCGCATGATCCCGCGGCGGGTTGTCGCGGGATCATGCGCGGTGGGGGTGCGTCGGCTGGCGCTGCCGCTACGGGGAATCCGCCTCGAGTACCAATACCGCCATGTCCAGAAGCCTTTGGCAGTACGCGCGACTGTCGGCGGCCGATTCGGGGATGGCTCGAATGAGGTCCTGTTCGCATTCGGCGAGAATGTTCCATCTCCGGTCGTCCAGGTGACCTTGTTGCACTACCCATGTGGAGACACAACCGGCTAGGTCCGCGTCAAGCATCGCCAGGTCGAAGCCTGCCGGGAATGGCACCTTTATGTGGGCCTCGAAAAGCTTCGTGACTACTGCCAGCCGCTCCGTGAGGTCCAACGGCTTCCTTCCCCTAGCCCGGCGACGCATGCCTTCCAGTCGAGAACCTACGCGCTCGTGGTGGTTGCGCGCCAGGCAGTAAAGCAGCTCCCGGACGCTGCCGATCGCGATGGCGGCGACAGCGACATTTCCCCGAAGCCTCTGGATGTCGTTCGAACATTTCCTGAGAATTTTGTGGAGAACGGGCCCGCCAGACAGTCGAAAACCGACCTACGCCGACAATTCTGGCATCGTTTCCGCTGCGGGGAACCGTGTCCGCGGAAGGGAAACGGGGTTGGCTACTATGGGCGCGAACCCGCGTGAAACAACGGCGAACGGAGTGCGCATCGTGCTGCCTGGTCCGGTCCAGCGAATCATCTACGGGATTTACACGCACCGGCTGCGGAAACAGCTCGTGGGCGCCGAATTGCCGGGGCACATCGGGATCATCATGGACGGCAACCGGCGCTGGGCTCGGCAGATGGGCATGGCCGACCTCAGCATGGGGCACAAGCGCGGGGCCGAACACGTCGAGACCGTGCTGTCCTGGTGCGAGCGCGCGGGCGTCAAGCACGTGACGATCTACCTCTGCTCGACCGAGAACCTCGCGCGCCGCGACGACGCCGAGGTGTCGTACCTGATGCACCTGATCGAGCAGGTCATCACCGACAAGCTCGCCCAGCCCGACGCGGGGTGGCAGGTGCACGTCGCCGGTCTTCTCGACGCCCTGCCGGACACCACCGCGCATGCGCTGAAGAACGCTGTCGAGGTCACCCGCGACTGCGACACCGGCCACCACATCACGCTGGCCATCGGCTACGGCGGCCGCCAGGAGGTCGTCGACGCGCTGCGTGCCCTGCTGACCGAACACGCCGCTGCCGGGACGCTGAACGAGCTCGCCGACACCATCACCATGGAAGACGTGTCCCGGCATCTCTACACCGCCGGGCAACCCGACCCCGACCTGGTCATCCGCACCAGCGGGGAACAACGGCTGTCCAACTTCCTGGTCTGGCAGAGCGCCTACTCCGAGCTGTACTTCTGCGACACCTTCTGGCCCGCCTTCCGCGAGGTCGACTTCCTCCGGGCCCTCCGCAGTTACGCGCGGCGGAACCGTCGTTACGGCCGCTGACCGTCGAGTGCGGAGGTTCCGCACTCGACGGTCAGCCGGAGGGGCAAGGTGACCGCCGGGGCGACCTCGGCGGTCACCTTCACTGGACGGCGAGCGCCTCGACCACCGAGGTCTTCGCGGCCTGCCGCAGCGGCAGGAGGGCGGCCACGACCCCCGCGACCGCCGCACCGGCCAAGATCAGCGCGATCCGGCCGTAGGGCAGGCTCAGCACGACGTCGTCGTTGATGACCCTGGCCGCGGCCAACCCGAAGCCGCACCCGAGCAGCACGCCGACGATCCCGCCGACGATTCCGAAGATGACCGCCTCGGTCGTCAGCATCAACCGCAGGTGCCGCTTGGTGAGACCGAACGCCCGCAGCATGGCCGACTCGCGGGAGCGTTCCAGCACCGACAGGGTCATGGTGTTCGCGATGCCGATCAGCGAGATCAGCACAGCCAGCGCCAGCAGGGCCGTGATCAGCGCGGTCACCTGGTTCAGCGAAGCTTCGAGCCGGTCTTTCGCATCGGCGGTCGCCACGATCTTCGCGGTCGGCACCGCGGTCGTCGCCTCGTCGACGACCGCCCTGGACACGTCCGGCGCGGTACCCGGAGCGAACCTGACAAGCAGGCTGGTATCGCCCCGCCCGGGGAACAACCGGTCGAACCAGCCCGGCGCGACCAGGGTCCGCGGCACGACATTGCCGGTCACGATCGCGACCACCTTCGCCTCCACCGGATGACCCGCCACGGTCATCGACACCGTTCCGCCGACCCCGACGCCGAGCTCGCTGGCCCGTTCGGGACGCAACGCCAGCTGCCCGGGGCCGAAGCCGTCCAGCGAACCCCGCACCACGCCCGGGGCGATGGCGCCCTCCATCGTGCTCAGCATCGACGTCGCGCCCTTGACGACTACCGGGGCTTCGCGGACCCGGGTGAATTCGGTGACCCCGTTGTGCCCGCGGAGGTCGTCGCCGACCGACCGCGGCAACGTCACCGAGGAGTCGGCGCCCGGCGGCGTGATGATGTAGTCGGCAGGCAGGGCTTCGCCGACGCCCACTCCGACTGACGACTCGAGCGAGCTGGTGATCACCGATACCCCGGTGGTCAAGGTGATCCCGATGATGAGCGCGAGCACTGTCGTGGCCGCACGTTTCGGGTTCCGCATCGCGTTCGCGACGGCGAGCCTGCCCGGCACGCCCAGCGTGCGGCGGATCGGAAAGCCGACCGCACCCCCGAAAACGCGGACGATCACCGGGCCGAGCAAAATCACGCCCGCGAAGAACAACAGCCCGCCGAACGCGACGAGCACGAGCGGGTACGTCTTGCCGTTGCTCGCCAGCCCGCCCGCGGTGCTGGCGACGCCGGCGGCGCAGAAGAGCGCGGCCACTACCGCGCGGGCCCGGTTGAGCCGCTCGGTACGCGGCTCCGCCTGGATCCGCAACGCGGCGACCGGTGCGACGCGCGTCGCCGCGGCCGCCGGAAGCAGCGCCGCCGCTACGGTCGCGAGCAGCCCGGCCAGCACGCTGAGCACCACCGTCGTCGGCGTCACGGTGAACGATCCAGGCGAAATCGGCGTCCCGAACGCACTCATCACGGGCAACGCCAGATAGCCCGTGCCGATCCCGGCCAGCAGCCCGGCCACCGCCGCGCCGAGCCCGACGACAGCGGATTCCGCCAGCACCCCGCCGAACACCTGACCGCGCGAAGCGCCGACACACCGTGCCAGCGCCAGCTCCCGGGTGCGCTGGGCGACCAGGATGCTGAAGGTGTTGTAGATGACGAACATCGCCACGAACAAAGCGATCAAAGCGAACATCACCAGCCCGCTGCGCAGAACCACCGGGTCGATGCCGCTGCCCGCGGCCTGCCGCTCGGCGAACTCCGCTCCGGAGAACACCTCGTACGGGCCGCTGCCGACGGCTGCGGCCACCTTCGCCTTCAGGCCCTGCGGGTCGCCGCCCTTGACGTACAGCTCGGAGAATCCGGTCTGGCCGGTCAGCTGCCGCGCGACGGGCTCGGTGAAACCGATCCCGCCGCGCAGGGCGAGAATTCCCTGCCCGGCAACGCTGCTGAACCCGCTGACCCGCAACGGACGGGGCTCGCCGGTGGCATGGTCGACCAGGGTGATCGTGTCCCCGACGCGGTACCCGAGGGCCTTCGCGGTCTGCTCGGCCAGCACGGCCTCGCCGTCCCCTGCGGGCAGCCGGCCCTGCACCGCCGTGGTCCGCATGGTGACCGAGAAGCCCATCGGCTGATCCCGGACCGGGCGGCCGGCGCGGTCGAGCACGGAGATGTCGCCGATGACCAGCCCCTGCACCTGCCGGACGCCCGCGATCGCGGCGACCCGGTCGACGGCGGCCTGGTCCAGCTTCCGCAGCTGGTTGTCCGCCACTACGGCCACGTCGGCCTTGTCCGCGTTGCCGGCGACAGTGCGGTCGGTATTGGTGCGCAGGGTGTCGCTGAGCACCAGCGTGCCCGCGACGAAGGCGGTCCCGAGCAGCGTCGCGAGCGCGGCCAGCAGCAGCCTTCGCCGGTGCGCGCGCAGTCCGGCGAGGGTGAGCTTCAGCATCCGGCTCAGCCCTCCAGCTTCTTCATCGTGTCGAGGACGGTGTCCGCGGTCGGCCGGCCCAGCTCGTGGACGAACTGCCCGTCCCGCACGAACACGACCCGGTCCGAGTACGAGGCCGCGTGCGGGTCGTGGGTGACCATGATGATCGTCTGGCCGAATTCGTCGACCGAGACCCGCAGGAACTCCAGCAGGTCGGTTCCGGAGTTCGAATCGAGGTTGCCGGTCGGTTCGTCGGCGAAGATCACCTCGGGCCGGCTCACCAGTGCGCGGGCCACGGCGACGCGCTGCTGCTGCCCTCCGGACAGTTCGCTCGGCCGGTGCCCCAGCCGGTCGGCGAGCCGCACGCGCTCCACGACCCGTTCGACGAGTTGCGGGTCGGGGCGACGGCCCGCGATCTCCAGCGGCAGGAGGATGTTCTCGCGCGCGGTCAGCGTCGGCAGCAGATTGAAGCTCTGGAAGATGAACCCGATGCGCTCGCGCCGGAGCTTGGTCAGCTCCCGGTCGGTCAGCGCGGTGATCTCGGTGTCCCCCAGCCAGACCGACCCCGAAGTCACCGTGTCCAGACCGGCAAGGCAGTGCAGCAACGTGGATTTGCCGGAACCCGACGGCCCCATGATCGCGGTGAATTCGCCGGCGCCGAATCCGACGTCGACCCCCCTCAGCGCATGTACCTCTGCTCCTCCCTGGCCGTAGACCTTGGTCACTCCGGCGGTGCGCACCGTTTCCCGGTGCAGCGCCCGATTCCGCGAGAAAGACTCCTCCATGCGCGGAAACGTACCGAGCCGTACCTGAGAATTCCCTCAGCGTGATCATCATCGTCGCGTCCGGCCAATTAACCTGCAGATATACGGTCCCTATACGAACCGCCAACGCCGGCCACACCGGCCGGACACGGCTTCGTTGTTAGTTTCGATCCGTGCGACGGAACCTACCCGCCGCACGGAATCGGAAAAATCCATTCCACATGGAGGGAGTCGGCATGCCGACGCAGAGCATCAACGACTGGAAGTCCGCCGCCCACGAAAGCGGTTCGCACCCGGCCGGCCTCGGCTTCGGCGAACTGGGCCAGGAGGACCTGGCCGAGGCGCGCACCGCGGCGCTGCCCAGCAGCGGCTACATCTGCACCTTTACCTTTGAGTGCAACTGCTGACGTAGCCGCAGGGCGACCCGTGAGGGTGTTCGACGCGTGCGGGCGGGCCGGACGACGGCCCGCCCGCACGCCACGGCCGAAAGGACCCGGAGGCAATGGGCACGACCCGCTACCGCGCGGACCACGCGGCATTTCTGCGAGAACGGCACGTCGCCGGGACGGGCGCACCGACCGCCGCGGATCTGGCAGCCGTCGACGAATGGCGTGAATCCGCGTACCTCGACGAGTCGACGATGGCCCGCCGGCTCGCCGTCGCCGGGATTTCCCGTGAAACCTTCGCCGCGCTTGTCGCCGGCAAACCGTTTTCGGCCGCGGGCGCGGCCACCGCGTGGGTCCCGGAACTCGACACCATTCTGTCGGGTGAACGGAAACCCGCGGACAGTCGCGAGCCTGTCACGGCACTTTACGGCGAGACCTACGAAAAACTCCTTTTCTCCGGGCTTCTCGACGCTTTCATCTGTCATTACGCCGATCGACTACGACAATGGGAGAGTCAGGCCGCGCTCGATCAGATAGCGCTCACCGAACACGCCCACGAAACCCTTGTCGACGGCCTGGCGACCGGACTTCTCGAGATCGCCCACCGGACATTGATCCTCGAACTCAACGTCGCCCGGGACGGCGGCCTGCTGACGGGGGAAACGCCCGAGGAGCGCTACGCGTACTACAACGAGGTCGTGCTTCGGCGGGACGGCTACCGCACGCAGCTCTTCACCGAATACCCGGTTCTCGCGCGTGCGATGGTCCAGCACGGCACCGACTGGCTGGCGAACACCGTCGAGACGCTGACCCGGCTGGCCGCCGACCTTCCCGAGCTCCGGCGCCAGGGGCTGCTGCTGTCGGACCACGTCGTGGTGACCGGTGTCCGCAGCGGTCTCGGAGACCCGCACAACCACGGGCGCTCCGTGTCCTGCTTCGGATTCGAGGACGGCTCGGCGCTGGTCCACAAGCCCCGGCCGGTCGACCCGGAGCGGACCTACGCCGAGGCGCTCGACCTGCTCAACGAACTGACCGGCCTGAACGTCAAGAGCATGCGGGTCCTCGCCCGGCCCGGCTACGGCTGGTGCGAGTTCCTCGAGCACGAGCCGTGCGACCGCGAAGCGGACCTGCCCCGCTTCTACGTCCACATCGGCGCGATGCTGGCCGTCCTGCACGTCCTGGGCGCGGTCGACATCCACATGACCAACGTCATCGCCGTCGGCGACTCCCCCGTGCCCGTCGACCTCGAGACGATCCTGCAGCACACCTCCGTCCGGCACCTCTCGTCCGCGAAAGCGAACGAGAGGGCCCTCGACTTTCTCGCCCAGAGCGTGCTCGCGACCCTTGTCGTGCCGCTGCGCACCTTCGGAGACGGCGTCACGCCAGGCATCGACGTCAGCGCGATAGGCGGCGGCACTCCCCAGCTGACCCCGCGGCCCATGCCGGCCATCGCGGCGCCCTTCACCGACCAGATGCACATCGTCGGCGTGCGCAAGGAGACCAAGCCCGCCCGGAACCGGCCGGTGGTCGACGGACGGGCCGCGGATCCGGCCCGGTACACCGGCGAGGTCGTCCGCGGCTTCCTCGACGGCTACGACGCCATCGCTTCGTCCCGCGAGCGGTTCGCCGCGCTCTTGCGATCGGCCGACGACATCGAGGTCCGCTTCCTGGCCAGGGCGACCCGGCGCTACGACCTGTTCCGCATGGAGCGGTTCCACCCCGACTACCTGCGCGACGGCCTGGCCACCGAGCAGTTGCTGGAGAAACTGTGGACCGCCGCGACCACGCGCGACGACCTGGTCCCGGTGATCGAGGCCGAGCGCCGTCAGCTGCTGCGGGCCGACATCCCCGCGTTCCACACCAAGCCCGGGTCGACCGCGCTGTTCCAGGGCGGCGAGGTCGTGGCCGAAGACTTCTTCACCGAGCCGAGCGGCCAGACGCTGCAGCGGAAACTGGCGATGCTGGGCCCGGACCACCGGGCCACGCAGCTGGCGATCCTGCGGGACGCGCTCGACACTCTGGGCGGTGCCGTCCGGACGACGACGCCCTCGTCCGGAGCGCCGAACCGCGTCCCCGAACCCAGCCTGGACGAGCTGACCCGGCGCACCCTGAACCGGCTCGCGGACGAGGCGATCCTCGGCGACGACGACTGCGCCTGGGTCGGGATCGGCACGGACGGGATCCGCGACGGCTCGTTGAGCTTCCAGCCGCTCAACACCAGCTTCTACGACGGCCTGGCGGGGCTCGCGCTGACCTTCGGGTACGCGGCCGAGCTCTACCAGGACGAGCGGTTCGCGGATCTGAGCCGCCGGAGCATGCGTCCGGTGGTCGACGAACTCCGCCGCCGCGCGGCGGGGAGCGACGTCTTCCGAGTCGGCGCCTACGCCGGCCTGTCCGGGACGATCTACGCGGTGTCCCACCAGCACCACTTGACCGGCGACCCGGAATACCTCGAACTGCTCGAGTCGTCGTTGCCCCACCTGCGGGATTGCGCCCGGCAGGAGGACTCGGCCGATCTCGTCGCGGGCCTCGCCGGCTGCGCCGTCGTCGCCGCCGGTCTGCACGACCGCTACCGCATGCCGATTCTCGCCGACATCGTCGCGATCTGCGCGGAACGGCTGGCCGCGACCGCGGTGGACACCGGAACCGGACGCGGTTGGAGCCGGGACGACGGGCCGCCGCTCGGCGGGATGTCCCACGGCTCGGCCGGAATCGGCTGGGCCCTGCTCGAAGCGGCCCGAGTGCTGGACGACGACCGCGTGCGCCGGCTCGGCGTCGAGGCTCTCGAACACGACATGAGCCTGCGCATCCCCGGCAAGAACGCATGGCAGGACCTGCGGGGTTTCACCGACCTCACGGGCATCGTGCAGGAGCACCCGACGCTGTGGTGCCACGGCTCGACGGGGATCGGCATTGCGCGCCTGCTGGCCCATCGACGGGTGCCGGACCCGCGCTACCTGGCCGAGGCGGAGGCCGCGCTCGCCGCGACCGCCGAGGCGGGCCTGCTCGGCAACCACTGCCTATGCCATGGCGACTCGGGCAGCCTCGAGCTGTTCACCCTCGCTGAGCCGGTGCTGTCCGGGCTCGGTCCCGCCGCCGAGAACTGGCGGCCGCAGCGGAAGCAGCGAGCCGAGGCGCTGGTGAAGGCGCTCGCCTCGGGCGGCCCTCGGTTCGGGCGCATCACCGGCGGCAACATTCCCGGGCTGCTGCTGGGCCGGGCCGGCGTCTGCCTCACCCTGATGCGGCTGCTCGATACCGCGAACGCCCCGTCGGTGCTGGTGCTCGAGCCCGCCGGCGCACCGGAGCGTGCGGCATGACCGGCTACCCCGGCGTGGACGGCAAGCGGGTGCTGCTGGCCGGCACAGGCGCACCCGCCGTCACCGCGCTGCCCGAAGCAGTGCTGCGCTTGCGGCACCACTGCCCGAACGCCCGGACTCGGGTCCTGCTGACCCGGCAAGCGCTGCGGTTCGTCACCCAGACCGCGGTCAACCTGGTCACCGGGGCGGAATCCGGGATCGACGAGTGGTCCGACGAGCCGTACACCGCCGCTCCGCACGTCGAGCTGGGCCGGTGGGCCGAAGCGGTGATCGTCTACCCGGCGACCCTGCACTTCACCGGGCGGCTGGCGCTCGGGCTGTCCGACTCCCCGCTGCTGCTCTCGCTGCAGTGCACGACGGCGCCGATCGTGCTCGTCCCCTCGCTGCCGCCCGGCGGAGCCGACGGGCACGCCTACCGGAAACACGTCGAGGCGCTTCACGACCGGCCGAACGTCGCCGTCCTCCCGCCCGTGGCGGGCTACAGCATGACGACCGGCGAGCGGAACGTCGGCGCGCCCGCGCCGTTCGCGGACGCGCTCGGCCGGCTCGACGAGCTGCTGCGGGAGCCCGCCGCCGCGCCGGCCGGCGACTCCCGCCCGGTGCAGGAGGTGCGATGAACCGGCCCGTCGCGTTCGTGGTGGGCACCGGCCGGACCGGATCCACGGTGCTGTCCCGCATCCTCAACCAGCACCCCGACGTCCTCAGCCTCAACGAGCTGTTCGTCTCCCTCGGCGGGCTCGCTGCCCTGCCCGCCCGAGAGATGTCCGGTGCGGAGTACTGGCGGTTGCTCGCGGATCCCCATCCCGTGTTCGACGAGATGATCCGGCGAGACGCGCCGCTGCCGGAGTTCCTCTACCCCCGCCGTCCCGGCCGGTTCTCCGCGCAGGACGGCGGCATCCCCGCGATCGCGCTGATGGCCCTGCCGCACCTGGCCGAGGACACCGACGGCCTGTTCGACGAACTCTCGGAGATCGTCCCCGGCTGGCCCGCACGGACGGCCGCCGGCCACCACACGGCGCTGTTCGATCTGCTCGCCACGCGCCTCGGGCGACGGGTCGTCGTCGAGCGATCGGGGCACTCGCTCGAGTGGACGAGCGCCCTGCGCGCGGCGTTTCCGGAAGCGAAATTCATCCACATGTACCGATACGGGCCGGATTGCGCGCTTTCGATGAGCAGACACGGCGGATATCGCACCGCGGCGTTCGCCACGGAAATCCTCGATCTCGCCGGCGTCTCGCATTTTCGCGAACTCACCCCGGAACACGTCAAACGACTGCCCCCGGATCTGGCGCTATTGTGCACCGGCGGCTTCGAAAACGCTTTCGGGCTCGACCGGGACATTCCGGTCGAGGTGTTCGGGCGGATGTGGTCGGCCATGGTGTCGGCGGGGCTGCCCGCGCTGGCCGATCTCCCGCCGGACCGGCTCGCGACCCTGCGCTACGAGGACTTGATCGGCCGGCCGCGCGACGAACTCGCGCGGCTGAGCGGTTTCCTCGGGATCGAGGCGGATCCTGGCTGGCTCGGCGTCGCCGGCGACGTTCTCGACGGGGCTCGCACGGGCGCCGCCGGCCGCCTTCCCCCGGATCGGCGAGTCGCACTGGCCTCCGCCTGCGCACCAGGGATGCGGCTGCTCGGCGAGCCCGTTCCCGAGTAAATGGCGCCCGGGTGTTGCGACCACGGCGGTTCTCCCGAGTCGCGGTGCTCTGTGCCAGTCTGTCGTGCGGACAGGCGACGGCCTCCGGCGGCGCGTCGGGCAGCCGCGTCGCCTCCGGAAGCCCTCTCGTCCCGACCCGCTAGGCCTGCAGGACGCTGTTGCGCACCCCGGCCTCGTCCCGATTCAGGATCGACGCGTGCAGCTCGCGGAAACTGTCCGACGGATCCAAGCCGAACTCCTCCGCGAGCGCCTCGGTGGCGTGCCGCCAGGTCGTCAGCGCTCCCGCGAGGTCGCCGGCGAGGTAACACGCCCGCATCAACAGGGCCCACGACGTTTCCCGGTTGGGCGCCGTGCCGACCAGGCTGCGAAGTTCGGGAATCACCTCGGCGGACGCACCCTGCAGCAGCTTCACGTGCACCAGCCGCTCGCGGACGGTCAACTGGAACTGTTCGAGGGCGCGGAACCGGGCTTGCAGCACTCGGGAGGCGGCACAGCCCTGCCCGGCGGGTCCCCGCCAGAGCTCGAGCGCGCGGGCGAACCCCGCTCCCGCTTCGGCGACGTCACCGGCCCTGAGCCGAACGCTCGCCTCTTCGGCCAGTTCGGTGAACCGCAGCACGTCGACCTGGCCTGGACAGACCGCCAGCGCGTAGCCGCCGCGGGTCCCGGCGATGGTGGTCAACTTGCGCGCCACGGCGGGGTCGACGGACGCCAGCATCCGGCGGAGCCGCCACACGCATCCCCGCAGATTGTCGAGCGCCGAGCGGGGCGGGTCGTCCCACAACGACTCGACCAGCCGCTGCTTCGTCACGTACTGGCCCCGCTCCAGCAGGAGCGCGGCGAACAGCCCTCGCACCATCGCCGAGTCGACCGGCGTGGTCCGGCCGCCCCGGGACAGCGCCACTCTTCCCGAAATCCGGAATAGCGTCTCGCCTTCCGAATGGTCACACACGGACACCTGACTGGACACGATCTGTCTCACGCGAAATTCCCCCAAGACGCGTTTTCCTGACGGTTTCCGATCCGGATCCTCACGCCCGCAATCGACTAAACGCGCAGATAATCCACCTTCTTTGTTTCTAGCACGAATCGACCGTCCCGTCCTCAAAACCGGTCCACGGCGCGATCGCCTTCGAGCCGGCGGGCCACGGCGTCCCAGGTGCGGGCGCAGTGCCGGGCCAGCCGCGCCACCGTCGTCCGCGAATAGGGCGGAAGCCGGACGATCAGCCGCTCCCAGTGTGCCGCGGTCTGCGTGTGCAGGCTCAGCAGCCGGAGGACCGCCCGGCCGTCGGCGGTCGCGCGCAGCGCCGGGTCTCGCGCCAGGTCGCGCAGGTCCGGGAGAACCTGGCCGGGGCCTGCCTGCGCAGGCACGGAAACCGGTGCGGCCTCGTGGCCGGCGGGTCTGCTCGGCTTCGAGGCCCGCCGTTGTTTCGGCGGGATCGGCCCTTCGCCCGCCTTCAGCCGCCGGCGAACATCCCGTGCCGTGCTCAGCGCGATCCCCGCCTCGGCCGCCACCTCGCTCAACGGCGCGTCCGGACGGCGGTCCAGCAGTTCCCCGGCCCGGAGGCGGCCGGCCCGCGCGCTGACCGGCCGCCTCCGGCCGTCCCGGCCGATCCGCTGGACGGGCACGGCCACGGGCAGCCGGCGGCGAATCGTTCCGACCGTTTTGCCGGACAGCCCCGCGATCTTCGCGATCCTCCGGTCGGACCACTGCGGGTGCGACCGGAGGATGCGCCCGGCGGCAGCCGTGCGGTCGGCGTTCGACAACGGCAGGCCGTGCGCCGAGTTCCGGTGGACCGCCACGACGAATGCTTCTTCCTCGGAACCGTCGAAGAACTGGGCCGCGATCCGGTCATCGCCTCGCGCGATCGCGGCCCGGACCCGGTGCACCCCGTCGATGACCCGCATCGTGGCCCGGTGCACGATGATCGGCGGCAGCTCAGTCGCCGATTCCGCCAGGTTCTGGACGTGCGCTGCGTCGACGCCGCCGGTCCGCGGCGAATCGGCGTCGAGGAGGTCGGCCACCGCGATCATGACCACGTCCGGTTGCGCGGACAGCGCCCGCTCGGACGGAAACCCGGACGTCCCGCTCACCGGCACGTAATCCTGTCCTGTCATGCCATCCCCCCCATCGCAGTGCGGCCGTCGTCCCGGGAACCAGTGCCGCCCGCACTCGTGCTCACGGTCCCGACGCGGGGGAGCCATGCACAGCAGGAAGCGGCACCACTCCCGATTCCGCGGATTTCGCAGCACAAAAGAGCCGTTTCCGCTTTCGGGCGCTGTCCTATCCCCGATTCGACAACCATTCCCCCACAAGCCACCCAGTTCGGCCGAACGCCCGCAAGGCGGACGACGCGTCCGTACGACCATTACACTTGCCATGCCCCGGCTACATAACCCCTGACCGGGTAAAGATAGTCCTCCGGAAGGCAGGCTTCGTTAAGGAACAGCACTCCCGACCCGCTCGGTATTCCCCGCTCGCCGGAAATCAGCCATCTTCGGATATCGCAACGCCGTGGCAGCCCCGATGTGGCACCGTCCCGACGGCGCGGGGCCGATGACGACGAGCCCGCAACTGGGCGCATATCTGACCGAATTGCGCGGTCGCCCGGACGGTTGGCCCGTGAAGCGAACCGGGAAACCGTCGGCACAAAAGCACCGCACGATGGATGAAAAGGATGTTTTCCTGGAGGATCATCGCCGGTTTCGACGCCAAAGATCTTTTCCGGCCTGCTGGAAAACTCGTCGAAATCGGACCTATCTGGCCCGGCGATCCGGCAACTGGCCGAACCCCAGCGGTGCGACCGTCTCCGGCTCTCGCCGTCCGTCGCCGACCTTGAGGACACCGCCAACGCCCGACGCCGAGGCAGTGGACTCGGGCCGGGCCCGCCTGCCCGGTCGACCGCTTCGACGAGGCGGCGAACGCGCCAGTTCCGGGCCGGCTAGCCTGGCTTTCCCGACGTCACCGGCAGCCACGCCAGTATCGCGTCGGCGGCTTCTCCTGCTGAAATCTCGCTCGTGTCGACGTGGACGTCGGGATTCCGCGGTCGTTCGTACGGCGAATCGATGCCGGTGAAGTTCTTCAGCTCGCCGCGCCGGGCTTTCCGGTACAAGCCCTTGGGATCGCGTGCCTCCGCGACCGGCAGCGGGGCGTCGACGAACACCTCGCAGAACTCGCCGTCGCCAACCAGTCCACGGGCCAGTTCCCGGTCCGCGGCGAACGGAGAAATGAGCGAAACGACGACGACGAGACCCGCGTCCACCATCAACGCTGCGGCGTGCGCGACGCGCCGGACGTTTTCCCGCCGGTCGGCGGCCCCGAACCCGAGATCGCCGTTCAACCCCGTGCGCACATTGTCCCCGTCCAGCAGGTAGGTGTGCATTCCCCCTCCGTGCAGCCGCTCCTCGAGAAGGTTGGCAATCGTTGACTTGCCCGCACCCGAAAGTCCGGTCAGCCAGATCACCAGCGGCTCGTGCCCGTTCAACCTCGTTCTCGCCGCCTTTCCGACGACGGTGGCCTGCCGATGGATGTTCTCGGTCATTTCCGTTGCCCCCTCGAATAGTTCGCTCGGTGCCGCCGGCTGCAGCCCCGGTTCACCGAATTCCCAGGAACCAGGATATCGGCGTCGCCGGACCGACGATCAAGTACTTTCGCATTGCCGAAACCCCGTTCTTGCCCGCGCAAATAAACAGAGGCCAAGCCCGCAGAGGATCCCCTGTCCAAGGAAAGTGTTCCCGAAAACTGAATCGCAAACCGCGGGAAGCTGACTGCTTTCTCGTTAGCGCCCGATCGTCGGACAATTTGCGAACGGGGCAATCCGCACGATTCTCGGCAGAACTTCTGCCGGAGTCAGTCCATGGCGTGCCAGAAGAAGACAACTCCGCGCAGACGTCGGGCACTGTCGGCTATCGGCGGGCGCGGCGGCGCAGCGCGGGACGCGGCGCGTCGATGGGCCTCAGCCGGGTGGCCAGTCCAGCCGGGGTCGGCCGGTCGAAGAGGTCGCCCAGCGACACTTCCGCGCCGAGCCGGTCCCGGATCCTTGTGATGAGCATCGTGCCGGTGAGGGAATGGCCGCCGAGGGCGAAGAAGTCGTCGTCCGCCGACACCTCGTCCAGCCCCAGCACGTCGACGAAGAGTTCGGACAGCACGGTTTCCTCGTGGCCCCGGGGAGCGCGGCCCGCCGGGCGCGGCTCGGCCGCTGCCGCCAGCGCGCGATGGTCCAGCTTGCCGTTGGCGGTCAACGGCAAGCTGTGAAGCGGGACGATCTCCGCGGGCGCCATGTAGGCCGGCAGCGCGGCGGCGAGCCGGGACCGCAGTTCCCTGACGAGCGCCCGTACGGTGCGCGGTGCGCTCGGCGGCTCGGGCGGGGCGCCGGCAGGCCGGACCCGCGCCGGGTGGACCGCGTGCACCAGCCGCAGCCCGGAGCCGGCGAGCGCGCGCTCCTCGGTGACTTCCACCGCGAAGCCGTGGCGCCGAAGCAACGCCGCGGCCTGCCCGGCCTCCGCCGCTCCCGACACTTCCGCGACCACCTGGTCGATGCGTGCCCAGTCCGCGTTCTCGACCCCGGCGAGGACTTGCAACTCGCTCTTTTCGACGTCGATCTTCAGCAGATCGACCCGTTCGATCCGGTTCGCGCGCAGCATCTGCGAGATCGTCTCGACCGGCGCGGTCACGGTGACCGACTCGAGGCGGTCCGCGCGCACCTCCGCCTCGACATCGTCGACGCCGGTCTGCCGCAGGACGTTCGCGACGTAGGTCCGCATCAGCGCGCGCTCGGCTTCGGCGTCGGCGTGGCGTCCGGAAAGGATCGACGCGTGCGGATAGTACGTGAACTCCGCTTCGTCCTCCGGTTTTTCGCCGAGCGCCACCCGGAACAGGCGCGCATCGAGGCCGTGCAGCCGGACGTTGGCCTCGAGCGCGGCGAACGCCTCGGGCATCGGTTCGAACGCGTACACCGTGAGTCGACGGCACCGCGCGGCCGCGTCGATGGCGAACATCCCGATATTCGCTCCTGCGTCGAGCACCACGGCGTCGTCGGGCAGCCGGACGCCGTGCCGCAGGTACCCGCCGCCGTCCAACGTTTCGCGATACAGGAACTCCGCTTCCGCGGCACTGGGACCGACCAGCGCGACGTCTTCACCGGGTTCCCACAGGCCGAGCCCGGCAGGCAACTGCCCGGCGCGCAGCGCGACTGCTCGCGCCAGCAACGGCGCCCGTACGGGGTCGATCGTGACGTGCGCGACCAGCCGCTCTCGCGGACCTCCCGCACCGGCCATCGTGACGACCGCACGCCCCACCGCGGGGTGAGCGGCCAGCACCGTCTCGATCTCACCGGGTTCGATGCGGAATCCGCGCAGCTTCACCTGCCGGTCGACCCGGCCGAGGAAGTCGAGCTCGCCGTCCGGCAGGAACCGCGCCAGGTCGCCGGTCCGGTACATCCGCGCGCCTGACGGCCCGAACGGGCAGCCGACAAACCGCTCGGCAGTCAGCCCGGGCCGGGCGTGATACCCCTGCGCCAGGCAGTCGCCCGCGAGGTACAGCTCTCCTGGCACGTTCGCCGGCACCGGCTGCAGGTGCCGGTCGAGCACGAACGTGCGGACGTTGTCGATGGCCCGGCCGATGGGGACGGACCGGATGTCCGACCCCGGCTGGTGCTCGTGGAAAGTGACGTCGACAGCCGCTTCGGTCGGCCCGTACAGGTTGTGCAGGGCGGCACCGGGCAGCGACCGCCGGGCGCGCGCGGCGAGCGTCGCGTCCAAGGCTTCGCCACTGCAGATCACCAGTCGGAGGGACGTGCACCCGGCCGGCTCGGGACCCGCCACGAAGGCGTCCAACATGGACGGTACGAAGTGGGCGACGGTGATCCGGCGGCGGGTGATCACTTCGGCCAGCGCGACCGGGTCGCGGTGTCCTTCCGGGGCGGCCAGTACCAGGGTCGCACCGGCGACCAACGGCCAGAAGAACTCCCACACAGACACGTCGAAGGTGGCCGGGGTCTTCTGCAGGACCCGGTCTTCGCCGGTGAGCCGGTACTGCCGCTGTGTCCACAAGAGACGGTTCACCACCGCGCGGTGGGACACGGCGGCGCCCTTGGGGAGGCCGGTCGAACCGGACGTGTAGAGGACGTAGGCGGGTTGTCCGGGCGGAACCGCGATCGCGGGCGGTCCGGTGGGCCCGGTACCGGTCGTCTCGTCGGACACCGTGAGCTCGGCCGGGCAGCCGGCCACGGCACCGGCCGTCTCCTCGGCCACCAGCGCAACGCGCGCGCCGGTCTCCGCCACCATGTGGCGCAGCCGGTCCCCTGGCAGCTCCGGGTCAAGCGGCAGGTACGCGGCGCCGATCCGCATGACCGCTAGCAGCGCGACCACCAGTCGCGCCGAGCGGGGGACGGCGACCGCGACGACCTCGCCCGCTCGCACCCCTTCGGCGAGCAGACGCCGAGCCAGCCGCCCGGACTCCGCGACCAGTTGGGCATAGGAGACTTCCCTGCCGTCCTCGTCGGCGAGCGCGAGTGCGTCCGGAGTGCGCGCGGCCTGTGCGTCGATCAGGCCGGTGACGGTGGTTTCGGGGATCCGGTGCTCCGGGCCGACGCCCGTTGCCAGCAGTGCCGAGCGCTCTTCTCCGGTCAGCACCGCAAGCTCGGCCAGTTGAGCCGACGGCCGCGACGCGACCGTTGCCAGGATTCGCTGCAGTCCGGCGGCGAGCCGCCGGGCTGTGTCCTCGTCGAACAACGCGACGTCGTACCCGATCCGGCATTCGACGCCGGCCGGGGCGCCGCCGGGACCGCGCCGGTCGGCGAACGAGAACAGGAGGTCGAACTTCGCGACGCCGTGGTCGACCGGATCGTCCGCGACGGTCGCGCCGGGGAGCGCCCAGTCGCCGCCCGCCCGGCCTGTTTCCGTGTCGAAGGTCAGCATCGCCTGGAACAGCGGATGGCGGGCCGCCGAGCGCGGCGGGTTGACCCGTTGGACGACCAGCTCGAACGGGACGTCCTGGTGGTCGAACGCGGAGAGGTCGGCGGACGCCACGGAACGCAGAAGGTCCGCGAACGTGCCGGTGCGCGGGAGTTTCGTCCGCAGCGCCAGCGTGTTGACAAAGAAGCCGATGGAGTCCGAGAGCTGGTCGTCGGGCCGGTTCGCGACCGGCACGCCGATGACGACGTCCTCGCCGGCGCCGAACCGGTGGAGGAGCCAGGCGACCGCGCTGTGCAGCACGATGAACAGTCCCGCGCGATTTTCGGAGCCCGCGCGCACTAGTGCGGCGTGCACGTCGGCGGGCAATGAAAACGTCGTGCTTGCACCGCGGAACGACGGAATCCGTGGCCGCGGCCGGTCGAACGGCAACGGCAGTTCCGCGGGCGCGTCCCGGAGGAAGTCCGCCCAGAACGCCAGCTGCGTACCGGCGAGCGACTCCGGATCAGCGGGGTCGCCGAGCAGCTCCCGCTGCCACCGGGCGTAGTCCGGATAATGCACCGGCAGCGGTGTCCAGGTCGGTTCGTCCCCGTCCCGCCTGGCCGCGTACGCGCGCGAAAAATCGCGGGCGAACGGCGTCATCGACCAGCCGTCCGCGGCGATGTGGTGAAACACGACGACGAAGACATGAGCGACGGCAGAAAGCTGAAATAAACGAGCTCGAACCGGCATTTCGGAACCAAGATCAAATGGTCGGGAGATGAACTCCCGCACCGCCTCCTCGAGCGAGTCTCCCGGTTTTATGCCGCACACCTCGAAAGTCGCGAATGTTCGGTTTCGGGCCGCGCCGACAGTGAGCAGGACCGGCTCCGGGCCGTCACCGGTATGGCGGTACAAAGTTCGCAGAATCTGGTGTCGCACAACGACATCGTGCAGGGCTGCCGGGAACGCGCCGACTTCGACGGGGCCGGCGATCCGGATCGCCAGCGGGATGTTGTAGCTGGCGGAACGCCTGTCGATCAGGTAGCGCACCCACAATTGCTGCTGCTCGAAAGACAACAGAGCCACCGAGATTCCCCCTAGCCAGTGCGACCTTGGCTCTCCCCTGAACGCGGCGCCGGCGACCTGACCTTAGACACAGCCGGGAACAGCCGTCAAGGAACGCCGGCGATCGCAATTGCGCGATGTATGCGAAGCGTATATCGGGATTGTCACCCACGGATGCCGTTGCTATGGTGGCGGAGCATTGGATCAGCGACCACGACGATTTTGCGGTCGTATTGCGCGTCGGTGCCCAGGTCTCCGCCTTCTCCGGCGGGCCGGGCTCAGGGGGAGTTCTGCGAACAAAGCGACGCACAGAACCGCTTGGGGGAGGTTCAACAAATGCGCACGCGCGGGCCGGACCACACCGACGCCATGCCGTTGCTGGCCGGCCAGATGGGCGTGTTCCGCGCGCAACAGCTGGAGCCCGGCGACCCGTTCTACAACTGCGCCGAGTACGCCGACATCCGCGGCGAACTCGACCACGACACGTTCGTGCGGGCGCTGCGCACCATGGTCGGCGAAGCCGAGTGCCTGCGCCTGGCGTTCGCGCCCGACAGCGCCCGCCAGGCCATCACCGAACTGGCGGACTGGTTGCCGGAGACCGCCGACCTGTCCGGGGCCCCCGACCCGGAAGCCGCTGCGCGCGAGTGGATGCGGCGCGACCTGCACCGCCCCGTCGACTGGACGCCGGGCCGGCTGTTCACCGAGGCTCTGCTGAAACTGGGGCCGCACCGGCACTTCTGGTACCAGCGCATCAACCACGCGCTCGCCGACGGCCTGAGTTTCGCGCTGCTCGCGCAGCGCACCGCTCGGATTTACCGCGGCCTGCGCGCGGGTGTGGACGCGGGCACTCCCCTGCCCCCGCTCGAAGGCCTTCTCGCGGCCCAGCGCGCCTACGACGGTTCGCCTGCCGCCGAACGGGATCGCCGCTACTGGCTCGACCGCTACGCCGACCTGCCTGCCCCGGTCGACCTGGGGCGGCGGCCGTCCGCGGTGCGAGCGGACTTCCACCGCACCGAACGCAGCGTGTCCGCGGCCGGTTTCGCCGAACTCCGCGCGTTCGCCGCCGAACACGGCTCCCGGTGGCCGGTCGTGCTCACCGCGGCCGTGGCTACGTGGTTCGCCACGCGCGGCGGGACCGGGGAGGCCGTGCTCGGGCTTCCCGTCTCCGGGCGCCCGGCGCGGGCGCTGCGCGAAATCCCCGGGATGATGTCGAACATCCTGCCGTTCCGGGTTGCCGTCGATCCGCGACAGCCGGCCGCCGCCGTGCTGGCGAGCACCTCGGCGGAGCTCAACGGCGCTCTGCGCCACCAGCGTTTCCGCGGCGAGAACCTCCACGCGGAACTCGGCTGGCCCGCCGACCGCCGCCGGTTCTTCGGGCCGCTGCTCAACATCATCCCGTTCCCGTGGAACGTCGACTTCGGCAACGGGCCCGCCGAGATGCGGAACCTGGCCACCGGCGCGGTGGACGACCTGTCGATCACGGTCTTCCACCGCGGCGACGACACCGGGCTGGAGTTCTACTTCGACGCTCACCCCGAGGTGCTCGACCCCGCCGCGCTGGACGAGCACGCCGACCGCATCGTCCGCTTCCTCGGCGAGTTCGCCCGCCCGGGAGCCGGAGGGCCGGTCGCGCGCCTGCCAGTGGTCGGCGATGCGGAAGCCCGCACGTTGCTCGGCCTGGGGACCGGACCGCGACGCCCGGCGGGCAGGTCGCTCCTGCCTGCCATGGCGGCGGCAGCCACGGCGCGTAACCCGGAAGGCGCGGCGGTGCGCTGCGCCTTCCGGGTCCTGTCCCATGCGGTGCTCGACCAGGACGCGAACCGGCTCGCGCGGCTCCTGGCTGCCCACGGCGCAGGACCGGAGTCCTTCGTGGGCATCCGCCTCGACCGCGACGAGTCCCTGGTGACCGCGGCACTGGCCGCGCTGAAGTGCGGTGCGGCCTACCTGTCGCTCGATCCGGCCTACCCCGCGGCACGGACCGCGTTCATCATCGAGGACGCCCGGCCCGCGATCGTCGTCACGACCGCCGAGCTGGCCCCGACGGTCCCGGACGGGACACCCGTCCTGGCGCTCGACGACCCGGACACCCGGGCCCGGCTGGCGGACGCGGCCGGCGACGACCTGACCGACGCCGACCGGGTCACCGCGCTACGGCCCGACCATCCCGCCTACGTCATCTACACGTCAGGCTCGACCGGCCGCCCGAAGTGCGTCGTCGTCCCGCACGGGGCGGCCGCCGATCTCGTCGAGTCGGCGATCGAGGAGTTCGGTGCCGCCGCATGGCAGCGGTCCCTGGCGGCCACGTCGCTCAACTTCGACCTGTCGTTCTTCGAGGTGTTCCCGGCGCTCGTCGCAGGCGGTTCGGTCGAGATCGTGCCGAACATGCTCGCGATGACCGAGCGCGAACACGCCGGCTGGGCCGGTTCGATCCTGGCCGGGGTTCCCTCTTCGCTCGCGGGCGTGCTCGCTGCCCCGTCCGGGCCCCGCCCGGGCATCATCGTGTTCGGTGGCGAGGCCCTGCCTGCGCGGGCGGTGGCGGACGCCCGCGAACGCCTGCCGGGCGTCCGGATCGGGAACATCTACGGCCCGACCGAGGTCACCGTCTACTCCACGCTCTGGCGGGACGACGGCGCGGAAGGCGATCCGCCGATCGGAAGGCCGATCGCGAACCGCCGGGCCTACGTGCTCGACTCCTGCCTGCGGCTCGCCCCGCGCGGTGCGGCAGGCGAGCTGTACCTTGGCGGCGATGGGCTCGCTCGCGGATACCTCGCGCGGCAGGGACTCACCGCGAGCCGTTTCGTGGCGGATCCGTTCGGGCCGGCGGGCGAGCGGATGTACCGCACCGGCGATGTCGTCCGGTGGGACTCCGCAGGACGGCTGGTCTTCCTCGGCCGCGCCGACGACCAGGTCAAGATCCGCGGTTTCCGCATCGAACTCGGCGAGGTCGAGGCGGTACTCGCGGGCTGCCCCGGCGTGGCCAGGGCAGCGGTCGTGGCCCGGCAGGACGGAGAAGGAGACCCTCGGCTGGTCGCGTACGTCGTTTTCGAGGACGGCGCGGCCCGCACCGCCGACGAGTTGCGCGCCCACCTCTCCGCGCAGCTTCCCGACTACCAGGTGCCTGCGGTATACGTGCCGCTCGGCGTAATGCCGCTCAACCGCAACGGCAAGCTCGATCGCGCGGCCCTGCCGGCGCCGGACGCGGCCGGGACCGGCGGCGCCATTCCCCGAACGCCGCGCGAGAAAATCCTGGCCGAGATCGTCGCCGACGTGCTCGGCATCCCGGAGATCGGCGTGGACAAGGACTTCTTCGAGGCAGGCGGAGACAGCGTTCTCGCCATCCAGGTCAGCTCCCGGGCCCGGGCCGCGGGCATCTCCTGCACCCCCACCGATCTGTTCCGGCACCGCACGGTCGCCGCGCTCGCCGACGTCGCCCCGGCATCCGCCGAGCCCGCGCCTGCTCCGTCGAGCGGCGTCGGCCGTGTGCAGCCCTGGCCCATCCTGTGCTGGTTGCGCGAACGGGGCGGCCCGATCGACGGGTTCGCGCAGTCCGTGGTGCTCCGCGCGCCCGCCGGGCTGACCGCCCAGCGGCTCACCGTCGTGCTTGGCGCCCTGGTACGCCACCACGACGCGCTGCGCCTGCGCCTGAACGGCCCGGACGTGGTGGTCGCCGCGGCCGGGGACCTCCCGGCGGGCACGGTCCGCCGGGTCGACGCATCGGGCAGCTTCGACGAGCGGGCATTCGCGTCCCTTGTCGAACGGGAAACCGCAGCAGCACGCGCGGAACTCTCTCCCGCCGAAGGCGTGCTGCTCCGGGCGGTGTGGTTCGACACCGGTTCCGGCCGCGGCGCGGTGCTCCTGATGGTGCACCACCTCGCCGTCGACGGCGTTTCGTGGCGGATCCTGCGGGACGACCTGGAGTCGGCGTGGGAAGCGGCGAGCGCCGACCGCGAGCCGGTGCTCGCCCCTGTCGGCACGTCTTTGCGGGAATGGTCGGACCGGGTCGCGGCCGACGCTTCTTCGAACACCCGGGCACGGGAGCTTCCGCTGTGGCGGGCGATGCTCGGCACAGCGGGCGAACCGCTCGTCCCCGGCCGCGACACCACCGCAACCGCGGGGCGGCTGAGCCGCCTCCTCCCTCGCGAGCGCACCGCCCCTCTCCTCACCACCGCCCCTGCCCGGCTGGCCGCGGACGCCGCCGACCTCTTCGTCACCGCGTTCGCGCTCGCCGTCCTCGACACCTCCGACTACGACACCGTGACCCTTGACCTCGAACATCACGGGAGAGACGAGGACGGTGCCGACCTGAACCGCACCTTGGGCTGGTTCACGACGCTCCACCCCGTCCGGTTGGCGCTTCCCGGAGCCGACCTCGACGGCGCGCTCTCCGGCGGCCCCGCGGCCCTCGACGTCGTGCGCCGGGTCAAGCGGCAACTGCGGGAGATCCCCGATCACGGCCGGGGTTTCGGCAGGTTGAAGTACCTCGGCGGGCCAGCAGGCGTGAGCCTGGCCGAGCACCCTGGTCCGCGATTCGCGTTCAACTACCTCGGCCGATTCCCTAGCCGCGACGGGGATTGGCAGCCGCTGCCGGGATTCGGGGCGCTGCGTGCCCACGCCGACGCGGGCATGCCGCTGGCCCACGCGATCGAGCTCGACTGCTACGTCGCGGACGGACGCGGAGGCAGCGAGTTGCACGCGCACTGGCAATGGGCGGCCGAGGCGGTGCCCGAGGAAACGGTCCGCGCGCTGGCCACCCGGTGGTTCGACGCGCTCGACGGCCTGTGCTCCGCCGCCGAAGCCGCCGACGGAGCCGACGCCCGCACTCCCGCGGACTTCACGCACGCCGGACTCACTCAGAACGAACTCGACCGCGTCCGCGAGCTGTGGGGGGCCGCCGAATGACGACGGCAAGGGTCGCCGACATCCTGCCGCTCACCTCGACTCAGCAGGGCATGCTGTTCCACAGCCTGTACGACACGTCCGGTCCGGACCTGTACGCGTTCCAGATCGTCCTCGGTCTCGACGGCCCGCTGGATGCCGCCCGGCTCCGCGCAGCGGGCCAAGCCCTGCTCGACCGGCACGACGCGCTGCGAGCGGGCTTCGTGCACGAAACCGTCCGGGAGCCCGTGCAGGTCATCGCTGCCGAAGCGACGCTGCCGTGGGCGGAACACGATCTTCGCGAGCTCGACGCGGACTCCCGGGATGCCGCGATCCGGCAGGTCCTCGCCGAGGACCGGGCGCGGCGCTTCGATCTCGCGAGGCCGCCGCTGCTGAGGCTGACCCTCATCCGGTGTTCCGGTGAGCGCGACACGGTCGTGCTCACCAACCACCATTTGCTCTACGACGGGTGGTCGCTGGCAATCCTGCTCCGAGAGCTGTTCCGGTTGTACGCCGGGGAACTGCCGGCGGCCCTGCCGCGGCTCGTTCCCTACCGCGAGTACTTCACGTGGCTCGGAAAGCAGGACGGCGCCGCCGCCCGGGAGGCCTGGACCGAGGCGGTCCGCGATCTCGAACCGACCCTGCTGGCACCCGCGGTCCGCTCGGGCGCCGCTCCCGAAGTCCGCGAACACGAGCTCGTTCTGGACGAACCGGCCACCGAGGCGCTGACCCGGCTGGCCAGGTCGACGGGGGTCACCCTGGGCACCGTGTGCCGAGGCGCGTGGGGAATCCTGCTCGCCCGGCTGACCGGCCGCGCCGACGTCGTGTTCGGCACGACGTCGGCGGACCGGCCGCCCGGCCTCCCCGGCGCGACGGACATGATCGGGTTGTTCATCACCACTCTGCCGACCCGGATCCGCGCCACCGCGGCGGCGACCGCACCGGAACTGTTCACCTGCCTCCAGCGCACCCAGGCCGAACTGCTGCCCCACCAACACCTCGGCCTCCCTGAAATCCATCGTCTCGCCGGACACCGCGACCTGTTCGACACTTTGGTGGTCTTCCAGAACTACCCGCTCGACGAGGCCGGCCTTGCCGACGGGTCCGGGCTGCGTCTCCGTTCGCTCGCGGGCCAGACGAGCACTCACTACCCGCTGAGCCTGACCGTGTTCCCGGGACAACGTCTTCGCCTGCAAGCGAAGTACCGAACCGATCACTTCACCGGAACCGAGGCCGAGACGCTGCTGGCGCGCTGGGCCCGGCTCCTCGCGTCCCTCGGCGCCGACCCGGACGCCCCGCTCGCCCGCCACGACGTCCTGCTGCCGGGCGAGCGAGCGCGGGCGTTGACAACGGGCAACGACACCGGCGAACCGCGGTTGCGGCCCAGCGTCCCGGAAATGTTCGCCACGTCCGCACGCGCACACCCGGAGCACGCCGCGCTCGTCACCGCCGGCCCCGCCGTCGCGTACGGCGAACTGGCCTCCGATGTCGACGCGCTGGCCGCGCACCTGGTCCGCCGCCACGGGATCGGGCCGGAGACTGTCGTGGCGCTGCTGATGCCGCGCTCACGAGCGTTCGTTACCGCGGTGCTGGCGGTGCTGCGCGCCGGGGCGGCGTACCTCCCTCTCGACCCCGCCTACCCGCGGCGACGGCTCGCCCACATGCTCGGCGACGCCGGCGCGCGGGTCCTGCTCAGCACTGCGGAAGTCGAGGTGCCGGAGACTGACGTGCCACTCGTCGTTCTCGGGCGACCGTTGCCGGCGGCCGCTCCCGAAAGCGGCTTCCAACCGCCTCGTCCCGACCACGCGGCGCTGCTGATCTATACCAGCGGCACCACCGGGATGCCGAAGGCCGCGGTGCTCACGCACGGAGCGCTGGCCAACCGCTTCCGCGGAATGCAGGAGGAAGACCCGCTCACGACCGCGGACCGCGTGCTGCACAAGGCCGCGCTGGGATTCGACGCCGCGGCATGGGAGATCCTCTGGCCCCTGACCCACGGAGCGACGGTGGTGCTGGCCGAACCGGGCGACGAGCGCGACCCGGTGCGGCTGACCCGAACCATCGAGCGCGAATCGGTGACACTGAGCCATTTCATCCCGTCGATGCTGAGGGAATTCCTCGAGTCCGTCGAGGGCGGCCGGTGCCCGTCGCTGCGCAGGGTGCTCTGCGGCGGCGAAGTGCTGACGGCGACCCTGCGGGATCACCTCTTCGAGAAGTTCGACGTCGCGCTGCACAACCGGTACGGACCGACCGAAACCGCCATCCACGCGACGCACCACAGGGTGGGCCGGACCGAGGAAGCGGTCCCGATCGGCTCGCCGGTCCTGGCCATGCAGGCTTTCGTGCTGGACGGGTTTCTGCAGCCGGTCCCGCCCGGCAC